>CBDAPE010000017.1:0-763390 GCA_965198325.1 Alphaproteobacteria bacterium
ATGCCGACCCGTGAAATGACAGCTGACCGGCAGGCCGCCTTGGCAGGGAGATATTCATGAAGGTTCTGATCGTCGTCGCTCACCCGGAACCCAACGGGAAATCGTTCAACCACGCCATGGTCGGGGTTGCGGAAGACGCGCTTCGCGAGCAGGGCCATGACGTTCGCGTCAACGATCTCTACGCCAACGGTTTCAATCCTGTCGGCGGACCGTGGGAGTTCGAGACCCTGCCCGACCCCGAGCGCTTCGAATACATGGCGGCGCAGGGTCATGCCGAGACAACCGGCACGAAGCACCCGGACGTCGTGGCCGAGCACGAGAAGCTGTTGTGGTGCGATCTCCTGATCCTGCAGTTTCCGCTCTGGTGGTTCGGCATGCCGGGTATCCTGAAGGGTTGGATCGACCGGGTGATGACCTACGGCCTCGCCTATGAGATTCCCGGGACCTACGAGGAGGGCGGGTTCAGGAGCAAACGTGCGACGGTTTCGATCACCACGGCCACCGAGCCCGAGTATTACGAGTGTCGCGGCCGAGGCGGCTATATGAGCCATCTGCTCTGGCCGATAAACAACGGCGCGCTGCGCTTTGTCGGGTTCGACGTGCTGCCCTATTTCGTCGCCGACGAGGTGGGTGCCTACGTGTGCGGAAACCCCGAGGAAGACGCAATCTGCCAAAGGATCCTGGCGGATTACCGCGTCCACGTGCGGGGTCTGGAGAGTGTCGAGCCCTACTTCTTCCACCCCCGAGAGGACTACGAGACGGACCAGATGCGCCTCAAGCCCGAGATCGAGGCCAGAACCGAGATGCAAAATCCCGATCTGCTCAAGAAAACAATCCAGACTCAAGGAGATACTGGCGGCATGAACGACAACCGGAATACACCCTAATCAAGCCGCCAAGCCGTCCGACATACCGAGGCCACCTCACTAGGCGGCGAACATCGGCCCAAACCGGGCTCATGGACAATTCCAGTATTTGAAAACCTATTTGCCATTTATCTATTTGTTATGATTGAATAATATGCTTTACCTAGAGGCTCCCCCTTTAAGTGCTGCAGAAATCCGTAATCATTTCGAAAGCGGATTGGTTCTAATTCAGGCGCATCCGGGCGCACGTTTGTCAGGATTTCATCAACAGCGCCAAGTTCGAATTTTCGAACGCGGCTATAACCTTGAGCAAAGGTGAGCGGCATGGCAAGCAGGCGTAAGGCTCTATGGGGATGGATGTTTTTCGACTGGGCAAACCAGCCCTTCCACACCCTCATCCTGACTTTCACTTTCGCCCCCTATTTCGTCTCCCAAGTCGCCGTCGACCCCGCCCAAGGCCAAGCCGCGTGGGGCTACGCGATCTCCATCGGCTCGATCGTCATCGCGTTGGCGGCCCCGGTGCTAGGCGCCGTGGCGGACGCGAATGGACCGCGCAAGCCATGGATCCTCATCTTCTCCGCCCTCTACGTTGTTGGCGCTGCCGGGCTCTGGGGCGCGGCGCCGGGGCTGACCGATCCAATGCCGATCCTGGCCTTCCTCATCGTCGCCCTGATCGGGGCGGAGTTCACGGGTGTCTTTACCAACTCTCTATTGCCGGAGCTTGGAACCAGGAGTGAAATCGGCCGCATCTCCGGCTCCGGCTGGGCGATGGGATACTGGGGCGGGCTCGCGAGCCTCGTTATCGTGCTCGGCCTGATGGCGCCGATGCCGGGGTCGGAAAAAACCCTCATCGGCCTTAATCCGATCTTCGGACTCGATCCCGTGCGCGGCGAGGGCGCCCGTGCCACAGGACCGATGTCGGCGATCTGGTACATCGTCTTTATAATCCCGTTCTTCCTCTGGACCCCGGACGCGAAACGCAGGGTGATCGCCTCAAGCGCCGTCTTCGCGGGATTGAGGGACCTGAAGAACACACTTGTCACTCTGCCTTCGAAGGGCAGCTTCCTTGCCTATCTCATGTCCTCGATGTTCTATCGAGACGCGTTGAGCGGGCTCTATATCTTCGGCGGCATCTACGCCGCCGGGGTGCTGGGGTGGGAAACCTTTCAGCTTGGCGTGTTCGGGATCGTCGGTGCCCTCGCCGGCGCGGCCGGCGCCTGGTTCGGCGGACGAGTGGATGAGCGACTGGGTCCAAAACCCGTGATCACCGTCACGATCCTGGCGCTGATGATTGTCTCCGCGATCATAATCACGACCAGCCCAGACGAGGTTCTGTTCATCGGCGTCGGCTCGCCGGATGCGCCCTCGAGCCTCCCAACCATCGTCTTCTATATCTGCGGGGCCATCATCGGTGCGACAGGGGGCTCGCTTCAGGCCGCGTCGCGAACCATGCTCACGCGGCAGGCTAACGAGGAACGGATGGCCGAAGCGTTCGGCATCTACGCACTGGCGGGCAAGGCTACCTCTTTCCTCGCCCCGTTCCTTATCGCCTTGATGACTGATATAACCGGCAGCCAGCGCATCGGCATCACGCCGGTTCTGCTTCTCTTCCTCGTCGGGCTCGTCTTGATGCTCTGGGTGCGCGCCGATGGAGAGCTGTCCTGCGTCGACACTTGATGCCCAACCGATCCGATCCGGGATATGGGCGCGATCCCTCGATACGCAGATCGCGCACAGTCGTCCCGCCGCGAGCGATGAGCCGGTTAAAGCCTAGCCGAACGCGAATTCCGCAGATACCCCCATCGTTCTCATGCACGGTACATTTCCGGATGCCGCTCAATCTGATTCTCGAAGACAAAGGCCACCAGCCCGTGGACACTTTGTTTAACAAACCATCGAATGATGACCTTCGTACCCACCGGGCGCACCCGCTTGCGCCCGTGAAAAACCGGATATTCACTGACATGCCACGTGAACAAGACGACCGGCATGCAGCGCGGAAGCCCGCCAGATCGATGCTCGCATCCTCGATGCGCGCTATAAAGAAATGATGGCAGCTTGATTCTCTCATTATCTCTTCAAAATACGATGTTTGTGGCGTAATAGTTTTTGGGGCCCCTCGAAAAATCCCTTTTGCCTTCCGTGATTGGATAGAATCCGTGATCAGCGACGTGGGGATTGGGAGAATCGGCCATGGTCCAAATGGGTTTTTTCGACATTGCGAAGCGGTATGCGGGCCTGGATGCCAAGAACGATCCGTTGGCGAGGATCGACGAGGTGGTTCTGTGGGCAGCCTTTCGTCCGCGTCTGGAGACTGTGTGGCGCCGGCGGCCTGAGGAGCGGAAGTCGCCGGCGGGCCGGAAGCCTTGGGACGCTGTTGTGATGTTCAAGGCGATCGTTCTCTGCGAGCTTTACAACCTGTCGGACGAGCAGGTGGAATACCAGCTTCGGGATCGTCTTTCGTTCATGCGGTTCTTGGGTCTGAGTCTCGGTGGCTTTGTCAGAGTAAATGTGCTTGAGCCTGTAAGGGGAGTTCAATAGCCTCAAGCGATGCGAAATTCCTTCCGTTATTTCAATAGTTCTCCCGAGGTCATTCGCCTCGCGGTGATGTTGTACATCCGGTATCCGCTGTCGCTACGGCAAGTCGAGGATCTCCTGTTCGAGCGTGGCATCGACATCTGCCACGAGACGGTGGGTTTCTGGTGGAACCGGTTCGGTCCGATGTTCGCGGCAGAGATCAGGAAGCGGCGGGTTAATCATCGGTTGTTTTCGCAATGGCGCTGGCACCTGGACGAGGTATTCGTGCGGATCAACGGAGAGATGCACTATCTGTGGCGTGCTGTGGATCACGAAGGCGAGGTGCTCGAAGTCTTCGCCACAAAGCGCCGGGATCGCAGGGCTGCTCTGAAGTTCCTGAAGCGTGCCATGAAGCGCTACGGCCGGCCAGAAGTCATCGTGACGGACCGGCTCCGTTCGTACGGTGCCGCGATGAAAGAGATTGGGGTCGAGGATCGTCAGCGTTGCGGTCGGTGGCTCAACAATCGAGCCGAGAATTCACACCAACCGTTCCGCCGACGAGAGGGAGCGATGGGAGCGCCAGGCTAACTGGCGGAAAGTAGCCGGTGCGAGTCCGGCGGGAAGGAAGGTGTAACCAGCCACTTCCGCCCCGAGTCATGGGCCGTCATTCGCGAGGATGGAGGTTAAGCGTTGACAGGGGTGCATATGGGCGAGGGCTATTGAGCTTCGAAAATATCTGTGATTCGGGGTGCCGAGGATTTCCATCGTGTCGAAGGCAACACCGCTCCCACCGCCATGGTGAGGGGGGAGAGGGCCCCGCGGAGTCGGAGAACCCACACGCACGTAGGTACGCTTTCCACCGGGACCTGGGAGATCTGCACGCCGTCCCACAGTCGTAGTGGGGCCGCAAAGGAAAGGAGGATTCCGTAACCGATGATGAACGGCATGCAGAAGTCAGACTCGGTCATAGTAGCTGTGAAGCCGGCGAACAAAGGGGCATTTGTTCTGGCGGAGCCGATGGAGCGAAGGACCGGGCCCGAGGGGAATCCGGAAGGTCAAAGCATGCGCCAGACGCAGGACTGGGAAAGCGTGTCACAGGCGACTGACCGGATACGGCAATTTGTAAAACGGGAACCCCGGGAGCGTCTTACGACGCTTCTCCACCATGTTACGGTCGATGCGCTGCGCTGGGCGTTCTTCGCACTCAAGAAGAACGCGGCAGCCGGTGCGGATGGCATGACGTGGTGGGTGTACGAGGATGGGCTGGAAGGCCGGTTGGCTGACCTGCATGACCGCGTGCACTCGGGAGCGTACCGGGCGATGCCATCGCGGCGGGTGAACATAGCCAAGCCAGATGGCGGCACACGACCGCTCGGCGTTGCGGCCATAGAGGACAAGATCGTCCAGAAGGCTGTGACGGAGATGATCCTGACGCCGATCTATGAGGCGGAGTTTCTAGGGTTCAGCTACGGGTTCCGGCCCGGGCGGGGGGCGCACGATGCGCTTGACGCGCTCGCGGTCGGGATCGAACAGCGCAAGATCAATTGGATAGTTGCCGCGGATATCCGGGGCTTCTTCGATAACATCTCGCGGGACCGGCTGGTCCGGTTTCTTGAGCATCGGATCGGAGACAAGCGGGTCATCAGGCTGATCACCAAGTGGTTGAACGCTGGCGTCATGGAAGATGGAGAGTGGCGGGACAACATGCGGGGGACGCCCCAAGGCTCGGTCGTTTCACCGATTCTGGCGAACGTCTACCTGCATTACGTTCTCGATCTCTGGTTCCGGAAGAAGTGGCGCACCCACGAGGCCAAAGGCGACACAGTTATCGTGCGGTACGCCGATGACATCGTGGTGGGTTTTCAGCACAAGCAGGACGCGGAGCGGTTCCTGAAACACCTGAAGGAGCGGCTCGGATGCTTCGAACTGGACTTGCACCCCGACAAGACCCGGCTTATCGAGTTCGGGCGGTTCGCACGTAAGAACCGTCAGCACCGAGGGTTGGGAAAACCGGAGACGTTCGACTTTCTGGGTTTCACGCACTACTGCGAGAAGGACAGGAAAGGGCGGTTCCAACTGGGGCGCAAACCGGTCGCGAAGCGGATGACACGCACCCTGAAGCGAATCAAGGAGGAGCTTCGCAGGCGGATGCACCACGGCGTTGAAGAAACCGGAAAATGGCTGGGACAAGTTCTCAACCGATGGCTGAACTACTTTGCCGTCCCGACCAGCCACCGATCCCTGAGACGCTTCGCACACCGACTGACAAGACTGTGGCTCAAGAGACTACGCCGCAGATCACAGAAGGACCGCTACAGCCGGGCTTAGAATGGAGCGAGTTACAGCAAAATACTGGCCCAAGCTGGAAACCCGGCACCCGTGGCCGAGCCGACGACTGGCCGTCAACTCGACCCAAGGGAGGAGCCGTGTGCGTTAAACGCGCTCGCACGGAACTGTGCGGGGGGAGCGGGGCAACCCGCTTCCCTACCGCGATCCAGGTTCAGAGACATCAAGATCCTGCAGAAGTTTGCCGCCGCCCACGCCTCGATCCACAATCATTTCAACCAGGACCGTCATCTTTACAACCGCGGGAGATTCAAACTCAATCGCTCGGCCGCCTTGGCCGAGTGGCGCCAACTTGCAGTCTGAGAGCCCTCGATCGTTGGTTCCACTGGTCCCATCCAGTTAGTCTGACAATGCCCCTTTGGACCATGGCCGATTCTTCCAATCCCCACGTCGCTGATCCCGGATTCTATCCAATCACGGAAGGCGGAAGGGATTTTTCGAGGTGCCCTTAAGCCAATTCTGTGTCCAAGAAAATCGCGTCCAACTCAGCAGGATCAACGCCGATCGGCGCGTTAACTTGTTGATTTCTCACGGCTCACAGGTGTCGACATTCCGCGCCGAACGACACAGGTTCAGCGGTTATTGAACAGTGAACCGCTATGGACGGTGGTAGCGCCGACTGTCTGTAAAATGCCGAACTTGCCATCGAAGTTATGGACGGTGGTAGCGCCGACTGTCTGTACATGACAATTCCGTCCCATATGCTCCGCCGTTCACAGTCTAATCAGACTTAATTATCGCCCCGCTCCATCCCCCACACCCGCGCTGCGATCGCGAGCCCGAGCGCGGGGCAAATCAGCATCGCCCACCAGGCCTGCTCCCAGCTCCCGGCGACGGCGACTACGATGGCAATGAGCGGCGGGCCGATCAGCATGCCGATCGCACAGCCCTGGATCGCGAAGCCGCTCGCCATGGCGACCAGATGGGGCTTGGGCGCGTGCGCCGCCGCGCCTGCAGTCACGGCGGCTGGCAAAACCCCGCTCACCAGGCTGAACACGATGGCGAGCGGGATCTTGGCCACCTCGGGCGCGAACGGTCCCAGGATGAGGGCGGCGGTCACCCCCATGGTCGCGTTGGCCGTCGCGATCAGGCTCCAGCGGGGTACGCCCTTGAACAATAGCCAGGCGCCCGACAGGTTCCCACCTATGTTCACAGCCACGACCAGCGCCGTGAACAGCCCGGCGGCCATGGCGCTCCGCCCTTGCGTCTCGACCAGGAAGGTGGGCAGCCACGCCGCGACGGCGAACCACGTAACCGAGTACAGCATGAACGCGCCGGCATAGAACCAGAGCACGGACCGGGCCAGGGTTTCGCGCGCGCCCGCCCAGTCGAGCGGCGTGTTCGGGTCGGCCCGGGGCTGGTCGGGCCAGCGCCGCGGGCTGGTGCCGAAACCCACGAGCAGGATGAAGAACAGGACCACCCCGGCGGCGATCAGCCAGATACCGCGCCATCCCACGGAATCCAACAGCAGGGGCGTTGCCACCATGGCGAGCGCCATACCCGTGGGTACGAAGCTGCTCCAGATGCCCAGCGCCAGGTCCCTATCGGCGGGCCGGCTCGCGTCGAAGATGATCTTGGGCGCGGCCACCGCCACGGTCGCGAAGCCGATGCCCTCGATCACGCGGCTCGCCAGCAGCAGGCCGGCGGATGCCGCGAAGGCGCCGATGAGCGCGCCGATCACCATGGCGAGCAGGCCCCCGGTCACCATCGCCCGCGCGCCGGTCCGGCTGCCCAGCATACCCGCTATCACAGCGAAGCCCGCGCCAAAGACAAAGAAGATCGAGGCGATCCAGCCGGCGGTCACCTTGTCCAGCCCAAGGTCGGCGCCGATCATGCCCAGCGCGGGCGGCACCTTGCCCACCGTGAGCCCGACCATCACCCCAGCCATCACCGCCAGCGCCACTACGTCCCAACGGGTGGCGGGCCTCTTCGCGGCTTCGGAATTAACGCTCAAATCGTTCTCCTGCGAATCCAGAGAAATCGTCGAAAAGTCGGAAAACGCCGGTTAAAACCCGGAGCAAAAGTGAAACGAGATTCCCCATATGGAACCTCCCAGACCAGCCGAGCGTGCCCCGAATTTGCTCGACGCGCAATCTCCTTATGTTTTGCGACCCGATTCGTATAGAGCCATGGAATTGACAGCGCCCATCATCACCGCGAGGCGGATCACCTGGGGCGAACTGTTGAAATAACGGAAAGGATTGCGCATCGGCGGAGGCACCTCACCGCGGGTGGCCCGGCGTGCCGTAGGGACCTATTCCGGTCCGGACTACCAGGAAGATGGCTGTTCGGCCGTCGCGCGGCTCGACGAACTAATGGCGCGGTGCAGCGGTCCGGGCCGGCTCTCGGGGTTGAGTGAGGCCACCGGCTCCACAGACGATCGTCACGCCGAGCTGGTCGCCCGGCTCCGCTACGCTCCGCCGGCCAGCCAGCTTGGAGGGGCAACCGGCGATGCCCCGACATTCAAATCGGACCGTTCAGTGAGGGCCGATCTCGTCGTCTGACCTTGCGAGATCAGAACCTCTGCTTTCCGCAGGATGAGGCCATGACCTCGCTCCCTGATAGCCGATGCCAATTCCCTGCTCGCCCCAATAAATTCCCTGATCGGTCGAATTAATTCCCTGTTAACTGGAGTAGGGAATTTGGCCGAATAAGCCAGCATTTCCGCCACTCTCCGAATAGAGGAAGTCCCTCGAACCCCCGCAAAACAAAAATTTCCCTGTATTTTCCCTGTTAAACAGGGAATTGACCGCAGAGACGGGTTCGCTCCAGACTGCGCCCACCGCCACCTTCTAAGCCACTTATATCATTGGTATTATTGCCAATTCTACGAGCCCGAATCTCCGCTATTTATCCGGGGGTTACGAGCTTCGCTCAGCGCCCTGCCGAGCGCAGAGACCCGGGCGGTGCGACAACGGACAGCCTGAGATGGCGAAAGTCTCCTAACGCGGTTTCGGTGGTACGACAAGATCGTCTTTCATGCCGCCCGCAGGCTCGTGTTCAGGGGCGTACGGTCCGGCCTGTTTCTTCATCGACGGTGGAGGCGCCGGCGTATTCATTGCCCCATGGAAGTGTTCCCCGGCCAGGTTGGGCGACGGTCATTTCCCCCGATTGCAGGGCATCGCAAGTCATGGCAGTGCGGAAATGAAGTGCGACCAGCTGCGATAGAGGGAACACAACAAACAGGTTGCACGCGACGGTTCGAGGCGGAGAGCGGGCAACGGGCGCAACGCAAAGTCCTGGCACTCCTGGTAACGGGGCGTGAAACGGGGATTTACCGGCTGGTTACGGTAGAAGAAATGCGGGCGCTCGAGGGCTCCTGAAAACCGGCAAAAGCTGGCGCGATTGAAGAGCTCGAATTGTGGACCCGGGGCGCTGATTTCAGTAGCCGCTTGCGGCCTTGAGATCGCGGCGGTCGCGTCCTGGAATGGCCTCGGCGCCGGAAGCATTCGCACTCCTCCACCTCGCCGTCGTCGAGGATGCGCTGGACCGGTTCCCGGTCCGTAAGTGCGGCGCGGGGTTCAACCCGGGGCGGAAGGCCGACCGGCCGGCGCGCCGGTTCGTCCCTCCGTCCGCTCGCAGAGGATCGAACCGTGCTGGTCGTCCCAGCCGGCCGGAAGCCGCACCTCGTTGGCGAGCCGCTTTGCCGTCAGCCCGATGGGATGACGGTCGTCGAGTATGCAACCGACGATCTTCGGGGCGAGGAAGCCGAGCCGCAGGATCCGGCTGAAATATGAACTCGTGACCCCCGCCTCGGCGGCAAGCTCGCGCATCGTCCTGTCGCCACTGTGCATGACCATTGCCCGATACCGGTGAGCCTGCGCGAGAAGGCGATGCAGGCTGCGGTCGGGCACGGTCCTGAGCTCATCTTCGGCCCCCTCGACAATGAACCGGATATCCCGGCCGGTGCGCCTGAGCCGGGCGGGGATGGAAAAGGTGAAGGGCGGTCCGTCGCCCTTCGCCCGCTGTCCCGGTCCGGACCGGGCCGATCCCTCCTCCAGGAGAGCCCCCAGAGCAGAGGGCAGCAGCTGAAGCTCGACGGTATCCGTCCTCAACTCGACACGGTGGACGATCGCGTTGAGGATGGTGCGCCTTTCCGGAGCCGCCAGGCTCGGCCAGCGCCCGGCCATCTCATTCGCCCTGGCCACGACCTCGGCCGCACGCCCGGCATCCTCCCCGAGGCCGTCGACAGCCCCGAATATCTCCGCCCGGCTTGCGAGGAAGCGGCGCAACCGATCTTCGATCAGGCCTTCGAGTTCACGCGCGGGCACGCGCCGGCCGCGGGATGCGCTCCCGCGCCGCCCTGTGACGAGGCTTTTGGAGACATAGTAGCGGTATCGGGTTCCCTGCTTGTTGGCATGGCTCGGGGTCATTCTCTGGCCCGTATCATCGTAGACCAGACCGGCCAGGTGGCTCGGCTCGGCCGCGTTCGTGCCGCTCGTTCGCTCGGTCCGGTTTGTCGCGAGCTTCCGTTGCACCTGCTTCCAGAGAGGCTCGTCGACGATCGCGTCGTGTTCACCGGGATAGCTCTGTTCCTTGTGCACGATCTCGCCGCGGTAGATGCGGTTTTGCAGAAGGTGATAGAGCGCGCCGCGGGCCAGGGGCTTGCCGCCCGTCTCGCGGCCGTAGCGGTCGATCCGAACCTTGCCGGCGACGCCGTCCCTCTCGAGCCTGTCCTGCAACGCGCAGACCGAACCCGTCTCGAGGTACTGGCGGAAGATGTCCCGGACCGTCCCGGCTTCCTGTTCGTTGACCACCAGCTTTCGGTCCCGAACGTCGTAGCCAAGCGGCGGCAGACCGCCCATCCAGAGGCCCCTCTTCTTCGAAGCCGCTATCTTGTCGCGGATCCGTTCGCTCGTCACCTCGCGCTCGAACTGGGCAAACGAGAGCAGCATGTTGAGGGTCAGCCGCCCCATCGAGGTCGTGGTGTTGAACTGTTGGGTGATCGAGACGAAGGAGACCTCCTTCCGGTCGAAGACCTCGACGATCCTGGCGAAGTCGCCGAGGGTGCGCGTCAGGCGATCGACCTTGTAGACGACGACCGCATCGATCCCGCCGGTTTCCATGTCCGCGAGAAGGCGTTTGAGGGCGGGGCGCTCCAGGGTCGCCCCCGAGACCCCGCCGTCATCGTAAATCCCGGGCAGGCAGGTCCAGCCCTCGTGCTTCTGACTCGCAACATAGGCTTCGCAGGCCTCCCGCTGGGCGTCGAGGGAGTTGAAGTCCTGCTCCAGCCCTTCTTCGTGGGACTTGCGCGTGTATATCGCACACCGGACGGCGGGGCGTCCCTTCCGGCCCTCCTTCGGGCTAGTCGTCGCCATGATCCGTAACCGGCGCCCCGGCCCGCGCAGGCGATCGTCCGGTGACCCCGAAGAAGCGCGGACCCGACCAATGGGCGCCGGTGATCTCGCGGGCGATGGCCGAGAGCGAGCGCCAGGTCTTGCCGTTCCACTCGAACCCGTCTTCGCTAACCGCCACACTGTGGGTCCGGCCCCCCCATTCCCGGATCAGCCTGCTGCCCGGCTTTGGCCGGGTAACGCGCGCGCGCGCGATGTCACCGTCCTGCGCGAGGGATCGCGTGAGGGCCGCGAGCCTGCGTTTCGTGGCGGTGCTGAACCCTCCATGGGCCCGCTCCTGGATTTTCCAGGCAACGCCCAGGACCAGAAGCTCGCGGGAGACCCGCTTCGGGGGTGTCGAGCGATAGAGCCTTCGCCACTCGGCACGCAGACCCGCGCCGTCCATGGGCTCCAGCGCCCGGAGTTGAGCAGCCACATCGAGAGATCTGGAGAGAACGGTCATGAGGGACGCCCTCGCTCCAGGGTGCGGCGGACGGGCGGGTAGGTTGTCGCCGCGCCCGCTCCCGGACCCCGGGGATCGTCGATATGACTCGTCTGGCCATTCCGCACGCGACAGATGCGGCCACGTCGATCGTCCTTCTCCGGGATAACGGCAAGGCCCCTCTTCTTTCTCAGGGTTCCGCCGATCGCGCTCCGCACCGGGTGCGGCGGCCATCCTGTCGCTTCCGGCAGTTCCGCGATCATGGCGCCGCGTTTGCGGCCGGGAAGCCGGATCGATCGATCCGGTTCGGCGCCGCTGCGAGGGGAGGAGGGCGTTCGGGTTTCGGTTGAATTCGCCATGGCGGGTTCCTTCCGTTGCGCGCGCCTGCCCGATGCAGGCGCTGTCACCGCCCAAAGCCCGGACTGTCTGGATGTCAGGCCCGGGCCGGCGGTCGAAGGAATCCGGTTCGTCACCGTGCAAGCACAGTGACGCTCTATCGCGGCGCCAGGTCCAGTGGTTTTTCGATGTTTTTTAAAACCCGGCCGGTCTCGGGGAAACGGATCGCCCGATACTCAGGCGACCCGGCCTGGCGCGGAAAGCTCACGAAAAGGGCCCGGCGTGCTCCTTTTTGTTCTTGAACCGGTTGTTCGAAAGGAACCGGACAAGGGCGCCGGTCCGCGCTTCGGGGTCACCAACCTCGTCGGCGATGGCCAGGCGCTTTACGAGCGCCTCTGCTGCCTGCGCGGCCAGATGGAGAAACGCATTGAGGAACGGCGGTTGCGGGCCGCGGCGTTTGAGATCGAAGAGCAACTCGAAGCAGCTTTGCTCGCTTTCGCGGTAGCCGTCGCTCAAGCCAACAATGTCCTTGTTGCCGATCTCGTCGGCACCGGTGATCACCAGCTGACATTGCTTGTCATGCTTGAGGTGGGGCTGGAAGTAGACGCCGCCGGCCCAGGAATAAACTGACATTGCTCCCGGATCCCGGACCAGGCGGTAAATTGAATGCCGACCTGGAGGGACGAGATGACAAAGCAGACGAGGCGGCGATTTTCGCCGGAATACAAGGAACAGTCGGTTGCCCGGCTGTCGGAGCCGGGTGCGACGCATAGCAGTGTGGCTGCCGAGCTCGGCGTCACGCCAACGCAGTTGAAGACCTGGCGGCTCGAGCTTGAGGCCGCGAGCTTGGCCGCGGCGAGGGCGGCGCAGAAAGCCGAGGCCGCTGAGCTATTCGAGTACATCGAGATCTTCTATAACCAACGACGGCGCCATTCGAGCATCGGCTACCGGATGCCAGCACAGGCCAGGAGAGACATGACCATCGCTCAGGCCGCATAGCTGAAAAACCACCTGGTCCGGATTTTGGGGGCGACGTCAGAGTGACCTTCTCCCCATGATCCGGGCCATTGCGGTTGAGAGATTTGCTGCGGAGACTGGAGACAGGAGAACTCGCGATGAAGCAGAAACGGTTTACGGAAAAGCGGATTGTAGGCCCTGCCTTTCATGAACGCGATTATCACCTTGACATAAGGGGCGTGGCTTCCTATATTTAAGGCATAGGAGGTCGAGATGACCAGCTTTTGCGAGTTTCAGCAGCAGTTCCCAGACGACGAAGCGTGCTTGAAGCGCATCATGACCGAGCGTTATGGCGGCACAGAACTGGATTGCCCGAAGTGCGGCGTGTTCAGCAAATTCTACCGCATGACGAAAGACCGAGGGTATGTATGCCAGCACTGCGGGCACCATCTGCACCCGACAGTTGGCACGCCGATGGAGCGGACTCACCTGCCTCTGCATAAATGGTTCTACGCAATGCTTCTCTTTTCGACTTCGCGTCATGGTGTGGCTGCGAAGGAATTGGAGCGCCAGTTGGATATTCCCTACAAGACGGCGTGGCGCATGGCGCATGAAATCCGCAAGTACATGGCCGATACGGACGGCGAGACGCCGCTGGGCGGGATCGTCGAGGTCGATGAGACCTACGTTGGCGGGAAGCGGCCGGGCGGGAAGCGCGGACGCGGGGCTCCCGGCAAGACGGTCGTGTTCGGGATGTTGGAACGCGACGGCGATGTGATGACGAAGGTTGTTCCGGACGTTCGCAAAAAGACGCTGCATCCGATCATCAAAGAGAACGTCGAGAAGGGCAGCACGGTCAACAGCGACGAGCTGGCGTCCTACAACGGTCTGTACAAGGCCGGTTTCGAGCATGAGACGGTCAACCACGGAGCCGGGGAATATGTAGACGGAGATTGCCACGTCAACGGCCTTGAGGGCTTTTGGGCGCGCTTGAAGCTGTCGATCCGTGGGACCCATGTTCACGTGTCGAAGAAGCACCTTCAGACTTACGTGAAGGAGTTTGAGTACCGATACAACCGGCGGAAGCAACCCGAGCGGATTTTCGGCGATCTGGTGGCGAGCCTCTAACCACCATCGCGTTAAGCAAGGCATCAAAGCGCGCCTGTGCGATCGCGGGCGGATAGCTGCCAGTCATGATTCCCCCATGTCGGAAAGCACCCTTTTGACTCCATACAACCTGACACGAGGGAGCAGCCTGCTTACACTATTATAGAGTCGCGGGTAAACTCGCTCATCATTGACCAATGGTAAATTGAACCCCATAGCCTTAAGTTCTTTTGTCGGTATTCTTATAGTCGCTCCGTTTTCTATGTGATTAATTCGCGTTCTGCCACTCAGCTCTGCGTTTATACGACCTTGCAGGTTTTCCAAGTCGTCGACCACCTGCTTGTTAATTTGTTGATCTCTGGCAAGCCGCTCCCCCTCCTCCCTCGCCCGCCTATCCTGCTTTCGCGCTTCACGTCTACTAGGCATTTGCCATGCCCTGTGCACCGCAGGCCACCCAAAATAAGCGAGTCCCCCTAGCCCAAGCACCGTCAGCGCAGAATAGAATGAGTGTGGGCTTATGATGTCGCCCAGCATGGCTATCGTCTTGTCAGGAGGAAGCGTAACAAGCTCCCGCCCAAAACCCACAATCCAGGCGCCACTGATTGTGGCGCCTCCGACTCGGCGTTTCGTGTCCATCCCGTCACACGATGCCCACCGGTGCTTCTTATGTCAAAGTGATAATCGCGAAGACTAAAGCCATGGATTCATCCTGCCAAATACTGATTTCATCCTCTCCGCTTGGCAGTACCACGGCACGGGGCGCATACTGCGCCCAACCGGTTTCACGGAGAACCCATGCGCGATTTTCAGGCGGGCGGCCGCTCACCGGTTTTTGGCCGGGACGGCATGGTGGCAACATCTCACCCGGCGGCGAGCCTGACCGGCCTCGAGACCCTGCGCGCGGGCGGCAACGCAATTGACGCTGCAATTGCCGCCGCTGCGGTGCTGGCGGTTGTCGAGCCTCACATGACCGGCATCGGTGGCGATTGCTTCGCGCTGTTCAGTCCCGGCGGCGGTCCAGACATCGTCACCTACAACGGTTCGGGCCGGGCCCCCGCGGCGGCGGATGCCGACGGTCTGGTGGCCGCGGGGCATGCGGTGATCGATCTTGAAAGCCCCCATGCGGTCACCGTGCCGGGCGCGGTCGAGGCTTGGGCACGGTTGGCCGGGGATCACGGCCGGCTCGGTCTGGACCGGCTTCTTGCTCCGGCGATCCGGATGGCTGAAGACGGAGTTCCCGTCCATCCCCGGGTCGCACAAGACTGGGCGACGGCCATGGACAAGCTCGCGCGCCGACCGGCGGCGGCGAAAACTTTCCTGCCCGGCGGACGAGCACCCGCGGCGGGCACGGTCCACCGCCAACCTGCTCTTGCGGCGACCTTGGCACGGATCGCTGAGGACGGACCGGCTGGATTCTACAGCGGCCCTGTTGCCGCCGACATCGTCTCGGCGCTCAGAGCGGAAGGCGGGGTCCAAAGCCTGGACGATTTCGAGGCGGCCAGCGGCGCCTACGTGACACCCATCCGGACGCATTATCGCGGTTACGAGATCGTCGAATGCCCACCGAACGGTCAAGGTCTCGTCGTTCTCCTGATGCTCAATCTCTTGGCCGGATTCGAGCTCGGCGGGCTTGATCCGCTCGGGCCCGAACGCTTCCATCTGGCCGGCGAGGCGGCTCGCCTCGCCTACCGCGATCGCGACGGCCTGATTGCCGATCCCGACGCGGCGGCGGTCCCTGTCGAGACCTTGCTCTCCATCGCCTACGCTGACCAGCTGCGCAGTCTGATTGCATCCGACCAGCGGATCGGGACGCTTCCAACGGCGGGCACGACCCCGCACCGCGATACTGTCTATCTCTGCGCGGTCGATTCCGAGCGGAACGCGGTTTCCTTCATCAACAGCCTGTTTCACGCGTTCGGAAGCGGCATTTATGCGCCCAACGCCGGCGTCATGCTCCAAAATCGCGGTGCGGGCTTTACCCTAGCGGCCGGTCATCCCAACTGTCTCGTCGCGGGCAAGCGCCCGCTGCACACGATCATCCCGGGCATGCTGGTTAAGGATGGCCGGACGGTCATGCCGTTCGGGGTCATGGGCGGGCATTTCCAGCCTGCCGGCAACGTCCACGTTTTGACCAACCTGATCGATTTCGGGATGGACCCCCAGGCCGCTCTCGATTTGCCTCGGGGGTTTTGCATGGAGCAGAGCTACGAGCTCGAGACCGGCGTGCCCGAGACAACAGCGAAGACGCTCGCGGCATTGGGCCACAGCGTGGTGCGGGCAGCTGGCCCATTGGGCGGCGGTCAGGCTATTCTGATCGACTGGGAGCGTGGTGTCCTGATTGGGGGCTCCGATCCCCGCAAGGACGGCTGCGCGCTGGGCTACTGACAGGAGGAGACACCGATGTTCGAACGCTTCAACCCCGGCACCATCATGGAACCCTACGGCGGCAACTATAGCCACGGTCTTGTGATCCCACCGGGCGCCGCGCTGATGTACGTCTCGGGCCAGATCGGCGAAACGCGCGACAGCACCATTCTCGAGGGCATCGAGGCCCAGACCCGTCAGGTCTGGGAGAACATCGGGACCGTGCTCGAGAGCGGCGGTTTTTCGATCGCCGATATCGTCAAGGTCACGAGTTACCTTGCCCGGCGTGCGGATTTTCCGGACTACGCTGGGATTCGTCGGGAGTTCGTCGGCGATCTCAAGCCCGCCATGACCGGTGTGGTCGTCGAATTGGCTGAAGAAGGCCTGCTCGTCGAGGTCGACGTGATCGCGGCGAAGATGCCGTAAGCCAGGCGGTTTAACTCGGCAGACAGCCCGACTCGATTGCGCGGTGCTTGGTCAGCGCGTAGATCGCGTCGGTCAGCGGTGTGGGGACGCCGACCAGCCGGCCCAGTTCGATGATCGAGCCGGTGAGCGCGTCGAGCTCCAGGGGCCGACCGGATTCAAGGTCTTGGAGCATCGACGTCCGGAAGTTTCCCACGCCTTCCGCGGCCGCGAGCCGGCGGTCCATGGAGATCGGCATGGTCACGCCCAAGGCGTTGGCCACCGATTCGCCCTCGCGCATCATGCCGACCGCGACGTTCCGCAAGCCGGCATCGCTCGCGGCGATGCCGAGCGTCGCGCCGGTCAACGCCGTGATGGGATTGAGCGACAGGTTGCCCCATAGCTTGACCCAGATCTCGGTGCGAATGTCCGGCCGGAGGGGCGACTTGAAACCCGCGCCGACGAGCGCCGACTGGAGAGCCTGGACGCGTTCGGAGCGCGAACCGTCCGGCTCGCCGATCGGAAAGCGGTTGCCGGCCGTATGCTCGATCACCTCGACAACGCCCGGTGCCTTGATCTCCGCCGCCTGATAAAGCACACAGCCAACCGCCCGCTGGGGTCCGATCAGGTCCCACAGCCGCCCGTCCGCGTCGACCGAGGTCAGGCGCGTTCCCTCCCATTCATCGCCGGTCCGGTAGAAATACCACCACGGAACGCCGTTCTGCGCGGTGAGCACGAACGTCTCGGGTCCCATCAACGGAGCCATCGCCACGCTCGCATCGGCAACGGCGGTTGTCTTCAGGGCCAGCAGCACACAGTCTTGCGGCCCGAGGTCGGCCGGGTCGTCGGTCGCCGGCGCCCGGACCACCCGTTGTTTGCCGTTTTCGATCACGGTCAGCCCGTCGGCCTTGATCGCGGCCAGATGCGGCCCTCGTGCGATGAGGCTGACATCCTGGCCGCTTTCGAGCAGGCGGGCGCCGACCATCCCGCCAATCGCACCGGCGCCGTAGACGGCGATCTTCACGAGGCCAGCGCTCCGTCCGCGTCGTCGTCCGTCGCCAGAATAACCAGCAGGTCCTTCGCCTCGATTTCCGCGCCGGGCTCCACGAACACCTCTTTGACCATACCGGCGACCTCCGCATAGACGGTGCTTTCCATTTTCATGGCTTCGATCACCACGAGCGGGTCGCCCGCGACGACCGACTCGCCCGGCTCCACCGCCAGGCTGACGACCCGGCCCTGCATCGGCGCCCCGACCTCGCCGGCGGCCCCGTCGCTCACCTTGCGCCGGCCCCGATCGGCACCGCCGAGCAGCGCATCGATCACCGTCACGGTCCGGGGTTGGCCGTTCAGCTCGAAGAAGATCGTCCGCCGCCCGCGGGCGTCCGCTTCGCCCATTGCGAGGTAACGCACGATCAGGCGGCGCCCGGGCCCGATGTCGACATTGAATTCCTCGCCGCTCCGGGGGCCGTAGAAGAACAGCGGCGTTGCCAGCAGCGCCATGTTGGAATAACGCCGCCGGTGGTTGGCGTAGTCGACGAAGACCTGGGGATACATCAGGTAGGCGGCTAGGTCACGGTCGCTGATTTCCCGGCGTAGCTTGTGGCCGACCTCCTCGCGCACCGCCTCGAGATCGGCCGAAGCCAATCGTGCGCCGGGCCGTTCAGTCAGCGGCGCTTCGCCGCGCAACACCGTCCTTTGCAAGGCTGCCGGGAAGCCGCCGTGGGGTTGGCCCAGATCGCCCCGGAACAGTGCGACGACGGAATCGGGAAACGCCACCTCGCGGCTGGGGTCGAGAACGTCGTCCGGGGTTAGATTGTGAGAGACCATGAACAGCGCCATATCGCCCACGACTTTCGATGTCGGCGTCACCTTGATGATGTCGCCGAACATGCGGTTGACGTCGGCGTAAGCCCGGATGACCTCGTCCCAGCGCGATTCCAGCCCCATGCCGCGCGCCTGCTGCTGCAGGTTCGTGTACTGCCCGCCGGGTATTTCGTTGGCGTAGACGTCGGCGGTGCCCGCCCGCATGTCGCTCTCGAAAGGCGCGTAGTAGCGCCGCACAACATCCCAATACCGTTCCACTGTCGCGATCGACTCCCGCGGCACGCCGGAGTCACGCCCGGTGCCGCGCAGCGCCTCGACGATCGATCCTAAATTGGGCTGCGAAGTGAGGCCGCTCAACGGTCCCATCGCGCCGTCGGCGATATCGACGCCCGCCTCGGCGGCCGAAAGAACACTGGCCGCGGAAATTCCGCTCGTGTCCTGGGTATGGAAGTGGATCGGCAGGCCGATTTCCTGCTTGAGCGTACTTACCAGTCTGCGGACGGCTTCCGGTTTGCACAACCCGGCCATGTCCTTGATTGCGAGGATCTGGGCGCCTGCCGCTTCGAGTTGCTTGGCGAGTGCGACGTAGTACTTCAAATCGTACTTGGTCCGCGAGGGGTCGGTGATGTCGCCGGTATAGCAGATCGCTGCTTCGCACAGCATGCCGGCTTCGCGGACCGCATCGATTGCAACCCGCATGTTCTCGACCCAGTTGAGCGAATCGAAGATGCGGAAGAGGTCGATGCCGGCGTCCGCCGCCTGCGCGATGAAGAAGCGCACCACATTGTCCGGGTAATTCGCGTAGCCGACCGCGTTGGACCCCCGGAGCAGCATCTGGAACAGGATGCTGGGTATCCGCTCGCGTAAATCCGCCAGGCGTTCCCAGGGGTCTTCCTTGAGGAAGCGCATCGCCACATCGAACGTCGCGCCGCCCCACACTTCCATCGAAAACAGCTGCTTGAGTCCGTTCTCGTACGCCGTGGCGGCTACGGTGAGGTCGTAGGAGCGAACTCGGGTCGCCAGCAGCGACTGGTGCGCATCCCGAAAGGTCGTATCGGTCAGCAGCAGCCGCTCTTGATCGCGGATCCAGTCAGCGAAATTGTCTGCGCCCAACCGCTTGAAGACGTCGCGGCTGCCGTCTCCCTCGAGGCGCGCGCACGTCGGCGGTTCGGCAATCACCAGATAATCCGGCCGTGCAGCCCCGCCGACTTCGGGGTTACCGTTGACCAGGACCTCGCCGAGAAAGGTGAGAAGCCGGGTCGCCTGGTCCCGCCGGGGTGGGAAATGAAACAGCTCAGGCGTATCGTCGATAAAGCGGGTCGTGAACTCGCCGGAGCGGACGTGCTCATGGCCGATCACGGATTCGAGGAACGGCAGGTTGGTCTTAATGCCCCGGATACGGAATTCCCGAAGCGCCCGGTCCATCCGCGCGATGGCCTCCTCGCGGGTCGGTGCCCAGGCGGTGACCTTTTCGAGGAGTGAGTCGAAATGGGCGGTAATCAGCGCGCCAGAGAACGCTGTCCCGCCATCGAGCCGGATGCCGAAGCCGGTCGCACCCCGATAGGCCGTGATTCGGCCGTAATCCGGAATGAACTGGTTTTCCGGATCCTCGGTCGTGACTCGGCACTGGATGGCGTAGCCCTTGGCCACAATATCCGTCTGGTCGGGTACGCCGCTGTCGGCCTCGCCGATCGTGGCACCTTGCGCGATGCGGATCTGCGCCTTGACCAAATCGACACCGGTGATCACTTCGGTCACCGTATGCTCGACCTGGATCCGCGGGTTGACCTCGATGAAGAAGTAGGCGTCCGTATCCGCGTCGACGAGAAACTCCACGGTGCCGGCGTTGCGGTAGCCGGCGGTCTTGGCCAGGCGCACCGCGGCGGTGCACAGCGCGGCCCGGGTTTCATCGGCCAGGGCTGTCGCCGGGGCGGTCTCGATCACCTTCTGGTGGCGCCGCTGGATCGTGCAATCGCGTTCGAATAGATGGACAATTTGGCTCGACCCGTCGCCCAAAATCTGCACCTCGACATGGCGCGCCCGCTCGACCAGTTTTTCATAGAACACGTCGTCCCGGCCGAAGGCGGCCCGCGCTTCGCGTCGCGCGGCATCGAGCTCGCCGGCGAGCGCACCCGGCTCGCGCACGATCCTCATGCCACGCCCGCCACCGCCCCAGCTCGCCTTTACCATCAGCGGATAGCCGATGGTGTCCGCCAGCGCCGCCGCGTCTGCCTCGTCGGCGGGAACTTCGCCGCTCGCCGGCAACACCGGAACGTCCGCGGTCTGCGCCAACGCGCGGGCCTCGACCTTGTCGCCCAGCCTCCGCAGGAGATCACCGTCGGGTCCAATGAAGCGGATACCCGCCGCTTCGCAGGCATCGGCGAAATCAGGATTTTCCGACAGGAAACCATAGCCCGGATGAATCGCATCCGCGCCAGCGTCCGCCGCGACCCGGAGCATCTCGCCGATGTCGAGATAGGCGTGAATTGGGTCCTGGTCCGACCCGATCTCATAGCTTTCGTCGGCCTTGAACCGGTGCAGTGCGAAGCGGTCGTCATGGGCATACACGGCGACCGTGCGAATGCCGAGTTCGGTTGCGGCGCGGAATACGCGAATCGCGATCTCGCTCCGGTTGGCGACAAGGAGTTTGCGGATGCGATGTGGCTTCATTCTGTCAATCCCAGTTTCTTGGCAAGGCCGATCCGTTGCAGTTTACCGGTAGCGCCCGTCGGAATCGCGTCGAGAATCAGAATCCGCCGCGGCACCTTGAAGTCGGCAAGCCGCTCGGCGGCGAAGCCGCGGATATCCTGCTCGCTCGCATCGGCGCCCTCCCGTAGGACGATTGCCGCGGCGATATCCTGACCGAGCGCCGTATGAGGTACAGCAAAGGCGACGGCCTGGGCAATCGCCGGGTGCTCGGTCAGCACCTCGTCGACTTCCCGGGGCGAAATCTTCTCGCCGCCGCGGTTGATGATCTCCTTTAAGCGGCCCGAGATCGAAAGGTATCCGCCGGACTCGAAGGCGCCGAGATCCCCGGTTCGGAACCAGCCCCGGGTAAACGCCGCATCATTGGCCTCGGGGTTGTGATCGTAGCCCACAGTCACGTTGGCCCCCCGAATCACGATCTCGCCGGTCTCGCCGGCGGCCAGGGGGCGGCCCGCCGCATCCATGATGGCGACCTCGGGGCCTGCGGGAAGGCCGACGCTGCCGGGCTTTCGCGTTGCCGGCGGCAGGGGGTTGCTGGTCATCTGGTGGGCGGCTTCCGTCATGCCGTAAGACTCGATCACGGGCGCATCGAAGACGGCTTCGAGCTCCGCCATGACCGGCGCGGGCAGTGCTGCCGAAGACGAGCGAAGCAGCCGCAGGCGGATGGCCGCGAGCGCGTCGGGATTGCGTGCGGCGCGGGCGAGGATCGCCTGATGCATGGTTGGCACCGCGGTAATCCAGCTGGGCTGTGCTTCGGACAGCCAGGTGAAAATCTTGAGCGCATTGAAGCCCGGCGGACACACGACTGTCGCGCCTGCCGCGAACGAGGCGAGCACACCGGCAATCAGGCCGTGGATATGAAACAGCGGCATGATGTTGAGGCAGCGATCGGCCTCGGTAAGGGCCAGCGAGGTGCGGACGTTGTGGGCGGATGCGCAGATGTTCGCCTGGCTCAACGGCACCAGCTTGGACCGCGACGTGGTGCCCGAGGTGTGCAAAAGGATCGCCGTATCCGATGCCTGAGGCGCCTCGAACGGTGTGCTCGCGGTTGCATTTGGCAGATCGAGCCTAAACCCACCGGCGCCCAGATCGGTATCGGGACGAAGCTCAATGACGGGAATATCCCGGGCGCGTGCGGCGTCGCCGGCCGGGCCCGCGTCACCGGCCATTACCACCAGGGCGTCGGCGTCGAGGTCGTCGAGAAAGAAATCGAACTCTTCGCGTCGGTAGGCCGGGTTGAGGGGGGCGGCGGCGGCAAAGGCGGCGACGCCATAGACGGCGGCGGCGAGTTCGGGGCCGTTGGGAAGGACCAGCGCCAGACGAGCCGACCGGTCGAACCCCGCGCCGCGCAGCTGCTCGCCGGTTCGCGCCAGCAGGGTCGCGAGATCGGAATAGCCGAGCGGAGAACGGCCCGGGGCTTCGAGGGCGGGTCGCGTGCCCGCCGTCCCGGCGATCCTTTCGACCAGATCAACAACCGTCCTTGGCTCGGTCAAGGCCAGCCACCTCGCTGTGTGCGCGCGTCGGCGAAACCCGCCATCCGACAGGTCGGTCCGGCACGTGCGGCGGGGAGTGTGATCCGCCCGCCGCGCGAGGTCAATTCCTCTGGTCGGAAGATGGCGTCAGTAGGTGACGTCGAATGGATCGAGGAGGCCGTAATAGTAGCGGGCGCCGCGCTCGGACGCTTGCTGATAGGCGGCGATGCCGGCCTCGGGGACCAGATCAAATTCCGGGCGGTCCATCCCGCGGATCGCCTGGGAGATCAGTTGGGTCATGAACGGGGTGGAAAAGAAGGCCGCCAGCGGATCGCTCTGGCTCTGCTCCCGGGCTGCGGCTGGGCGGCGCGACGAGTCCCCCTCGCGCTTCGCCTCCGCGGATGCCGCGAGCCGGATGAACCGGTCTTCGAGCGGCTGCCCGTCCGCGCGGTCCTCTGTCCGGCCGCCGATCGCCTTCGTCGGGCTGACTGAAACGGTCTGGCTCGAAGACAGATCGGCCCCACCCGGTTGGGATCCGGGCGGAGCCGAATATGCGGAGGGAATTGTTGCTGCGACCGAAATCATTCGGACGGCCTCACCCTGTTTGTTTCGTTCCTGATCTAGCCGACTCGATTCAAAGCCGGAACTCTCCAAGTAGTCAGACTATAATTGAATTTATATAAAATTGCAAATAAATATGGATTTATGCTTAATATGTTAACCACAAATATTAACCTTAGCGGGAATTTTACTATGCCGATGGGGAAAACGCGGGGGTTTGCCCCTCGGGCCGAAGCGATTGCGAAACTGCGGGCATCTGCTAAGGTTCGCAAAAATTTGACGATTGCTCGACTCTGGAAAGACGGAGACCAAAGCGATGACCAGCGCGACGCCGCTTCAGCTCGACCGAAACGATCTCGAATCCTACTGGATGCCGTTCACGACGAACCGTCAGTTCAAGGCGGCGCCCAGGCTCTTCGTCTCCGCCAAGGACATGCATTTCACGACCCATGACGGTCGCCAGGTCCTTGACGGCATGGCGGGCCTGTGGTGCTCGAACGCGGGCCATTGCCGCGCCAGGATCGTCGAAGCGATTCAGGCTCAGGCGGCGCAGATGGACTATGCGCCGGCCTTCCAGATGAGCCATCCCGGAAATTTCGAACTCGCGTCGCGCCTCGCCATGCTGCTGCCCGGTGACCTCGATTACGTGTTCTACACGAACTCCGGCTCCGAATCGGTCGATACCGCGCTGAAGATTGCTCTGGCCTACCACCGGGCCAACGGCGAGGCTCATCGCCAGCGCCTGATCGGCCGGGTGCGGGGTTACCACGGTGTCGGGTTCGGCGGCACGTCGGTCGGCGGCATGGTCGCCAACCGCAAGCATTGGGGCACCCTGTTGCCGGGTGTCGATCATCTGCCGCACACCTATAATGCGGCCGAGATGGCCTACAGCCGGGGCCAGCCCGCGTGGGGTGCTCGTCTGGCTGACGCGCTCGAGGATCTCGTCGCCCTGCACGACGCCTCAACGATCGCCGCCGTGATCGTCGAGCCCGTCGCCTGCTCGACCGGCGTGCTCGTCCCGCCGGTCGGCTATCTCGAGCGCTTGCGCGAGATTTGCGACAAGCACGGCATTCTGCTTATATTCGACGAGGTGATCACCGGCTTCGGGCGGCTCGGCGCGCCGTTCGCGGCGGAATACTTCAAGACGATCCCCGATCTCATGACCTCGGCGAAGGGCCTGACCAGCGGCACGGTTCCGATGGGCGCGGTCTTTGCCCGTCGCCACGTCTACGACACCGTCGTCAACTCCGCGCCCGAAGGTATGGTCGAGCTGTTCCACGGCTATACCTATTCTGGCCACCCGCTCGCCTGCGCCGCGGCGTTGGCGACCCTCGACCTTTACGAGGAGGAAGGCCTGCTGACCCGGGCGGCGGAGCTTGCCGATTACTGGGCCGATGGGGTTCATAGCCTGCGGGGCAAGCCTCACGTCATTGATCTCCGCAATATCGGCCTGATCGGCGCCGTCGAGCTCGAGCCGATCCCGGGCAAGCCCACTGCGCGTGCCGTCGACGTCTTCACCCGCGCCTACGAGAAGGGTCTCCTGGTGCGCACGACCGGCGACACTGTCGCCCTCTCGCCCCCGCTGATTATTTCCAAGTCCCAGATCGACGAAGTTTTCGGGATTCTGGGCGAAGTCCTAGACGAGATCGGCTAGGCGAATCAGGGCTTTCGGGTGTTAACCTATCTCCTGACACCGGGATGGGCGCGATATCCTGGAACGCGCAGTCTGCCTTGCATTCAGCCTTTCTTAACTCCCTAAAATTATAGGTGGTCGAGCTGTAGTTGAGATTCTCCCGTTCGAGGCACGGCGTTCGCCGGTTGCGGGTCGGATCGGCCACCTCCAAGGGAGCCAGGAAGGATCCAATCGATGCACTCCCCCGAAAGAGAACTGGAGCGCCTCCGATTCGCGATCGCCGCGTCAGGCGACGCGGTCTACGATTGGGATATTCCCAGCGGTAAGATCACCTGGTCCGAGAATGCGGTCGAGGTCCTCGGCATCAACAACGTCGACGACATCGGTCTGCGCGATGCTTACTTCGCGCGCTTCCACCGGGAAGATCGTGCGGTATTGGCCGATCTGCAGGAACGCCAGCTGCGCAGCGAGCGCCGCTTTGAATGCGAATACCGGGCCCAGCGCAAAGACGGCGAGTACGGCTGGGTTCATGATCGCGGCATGCCCAAATTCGAAGAGTCGGGCAAACCGGTTCGGGTCATCGGCACCGTGCGCGGCATCGGGGTGCGCAAGCAAAGCGAGAACCGTCTGGTCCGTCTGGTCAACTACGACGAATTGACCGGGCAGTACAATCGGGCGCGGTTGCGCGAGGCACTGCAGAGCGCCCTGGCCTACTCCACGCGTTACGACGTGCCGGGCGCCTATCTCCTGATCGCGATCGATAATCTGACTCTTATCAACTACACCCACGGTCACGATGTCGCCGACCGGGCGATCGTCGCGACCAGCCGCGCACTCGACCAGTGCCTGCGGGCGAGCGATGTCATCGGCCGCGTCGGCAACGATCAGTTCGGTGTGGTGCTGAACGGGTCGAGCGCAACGAACGTCGCGAACATCGCCGAGAAGGTCCTCAACGGGGTCCAACAAACGGTTTGGGAAGGCGGCCAGGCCCACCCGCCCCTTACGGTCTCAATCGGCATCGTCACCCATCCCGACACCGTACGCGAAGCCTACGACGCGATGGCCAAGGCCGAAGTGGCGCTCGAACAGTCGCGCCGGGCCGGGCACAACTGTTTCTCGGTCTACAAACTCTCCGAGGAAGAGTCGCGCGATCTGCGGGTTCATATCAAGACGGCCGAGACTGTTCAGACTGCGCTCAAGAACGACAAGCTCGATCTCGCCTTCCAGCCGATCGTTGATGCCGAGACGGCCGAGCCCATGTTCTACGAATGCCTGCTTCGCCTGATCGACGAGGAAGGTCAGATGATCGCGGCTGGCATGTTCTTGCCGATCGTCGAGCAGATGGGGCTGGCCCGCCCCATCGACCGGCGCGTGCTCAAGATGGTCGTCCAGGAGCTGATCGAGTATCCCGAGGTCGATCTCGCGCTCAATATGTCGGTGCTCTCGACGACCGACCCGGCCTGGCTCCGGCTGTTTACGAACCTTCTCAAGGATCGCCGCGACGTAGCCACCCGCCTCATGATCGAAATCACCGAGACGGCGGTTCTCGAGGACGTCAAGGAAGCGGCGCGGTTCGTCGCCACTGTTCGCGACCTGGGTTGCCGGGTTGCACTCGACGATTTCGGCGCCGGCTACACCTCGTTCCGGCACCTGCAGGAGATGTCGGTCGACATCGTCAAGATCGACGGCTCCTTCGTCAAGCCGCTCGCCGAGCGGGCGGATTCCCGCCTGTTCGTGCGGACCCTGCAGTCCTTTGCCGACGGACTCGGCCTGCAGACGGTTGTGGAATGCGTCGAGACCGATGAAGTCGCCAACCTGTTGGTCGGCCACGGCGTACACTTCCTGCAGGGTTACTATTTCGGACGCCCGACGGTCGAACGGCCCTGGCTCTCCCGGCCGTTGGCCACGGTTACGCCGCTCAATCCCCGGAAGACGGCGCCGGTTCCCGCCGCGTCCTAGTACCTTCGCTCAATTCTGGAAGTCAGTCGGTCGAGCCGCTCTTGCGGGCGAGCTCGTCAAGCTGCCGCTGCATGGCGTCGAGCTTGGTCTTTAGGTCGTCGATGTCGTCGTCGCCCAGTGTTTGCGCGTCAGCCGCGTTCGCCGCCTGAGCGCCGTCGCCGCCATTGTCCGACCGATCGGTCGCGCCGGCGCCTGCGGGCGGGGTGAACATTGAAAAGGCGCGCTGGATCAGCGCCATGTTCTGGCGGCCCATTTCGTCGAATCGATTGAACGGGAAGAGCCCGCCGAAGGCGTTCTCCATGGTGCCCCGCATCTGCTCTTGATTTCGGGCGAAGTTTTCCATGCTGATTTCAAGATAGCGGGGAACGAAAGCGCGCAGGCTGTCGTCGTAGAACCGGATGAGCTGACGCAGGAAGCTGATGGGTAGAAGATTTTCGCCCTTCGCTTCTTCCTCGACGATGATCTGGGTCAGCACCGAGCGCGTTATATCCTCACCGGTCTTGGCGTCGAACACCTGGAAGTCGGTGCCCTCCTTGACCATCCGGCACAGATGATCGAGCGTCACATAGCTGCTGGTGGCGGTGTTGTAGAGCCGCCGGTTGGCGTACTTCTTGATGGTAATCGGGTCGCTCTGGGGTCCGGAGGATTGTTCCATCGTGCTCCGTCCATCTCGTTATCCGGCGAATACTGTCAGGAATTGCTGCATCGCGCAAATCCCATGTTGCAATGCCAGATAGGAGACTCGCCGGTGGCCGCGTCGATAGCCAGGCGGCGCGCCGCCGCCTATACTACGCGCCATGTCGGAACCGCTGGATTTCGAGGCCCTGGCCCGGCGCTTTCTCGATTTGTGGGAACGCCAGGCGGCCCTCGCGATAGCCGACCCCGTGCTTGCCCAGACCATGGCGCCCTGGCTTGCGGCGCAGAAAGGGCCCGATGGCGCAGTCGCCGCCGACCACACCGATGCCGCCGCGCGAGGGTCCGCGGCCTCTCCCGGTTCACCTCGCTTGCGCGATGATGATGTGGCTGAGCTCGCCCGCCGCCTTGCAGCTTGCGAGGACCGGATTGCTGCCTTGGAGGCCCGCGCTCGCGACGGCCGCCCAAAACCTAAATCCCGCTCTCGAAAACGCGAGCCCTGACGGCCTGGCGCTCGCGCTCGGCGCCGAGGCCCGAGCCCGGCTCGAGGCCATGCTCGACGGTATCGAGCGCTACCGCACCCACCCCTATCGCCGCGTACTCGACGAGCCGCCCGAGATCTGGCGCGAGGGGTCGAGCCGCCTGCTCGATTACGGCGCGACCCACCCCGAAGCGGCGAACGGCGCGCCTGTCCTCTTCGTGCCCTCCCTGGTCAACCGGGGCTACGTGCTCGATCTCTCGGCGCGCCGCTCCCTGTTGCGCAATCTGGCCGGCCGGGGCCTGCGCCCGATGCTTCTCGAATGGGGTGCGCCGGGTGCTGACGAGAAGGGCTTTTCATTCACCGACTACGTCGCGACCCGGCTTGAGCACGCGCTTGACGCGGGTCTGGGTCTGGGGACCGGGCCGGTACCCGTGGTCGGCTACTGTATGGGCGGGCAGCTCGCCCTCGCCCTGTCGTTGCGCCGGCCTAAGGACATCGCGCGCCTCGCGCTGCTCGCCACGCCGTGGGATTATCACGCCAACCCCAAGCCCGTGATCGAAGGCCTCGAAGGCATCGCCGGCCCGCTTGCATTCGCGATCGATCAGATGGGCGAACTGCCGGTCGACTGGATTCAGACCCTTCTGGTCGGTCTCGATCCCGCTCTGGTGCCCACCAAGTTCCGCAGCTTCGCGGCGCTTGATCCGGTGTCCCAGGCTGCGGAGGATTTCGTCGCCCTGGAGGATTGGCTCAATGACGGCATCGCGTTGACCGGTCCGGTGGCACGCGAGTTCCTGTTCGGCTGGTACGTCGAGAACAAGGCGGCGCGGGGCGAATGGCGGGTCACTGGCCGGCGGGTTGACCCCGCCGCGCTTGAATGTCCGGCGCTGCTGATTGTGCCGCGCCGGGATCGGATCGTTCCACCGGCCGGAGCGACGGCGCTGGCGGAAAAAATTCCGGGGGCCGAATTGATCTCGGTCGATCTGGGCCATATCGGCATGGTCGTCAGCGCAAAGGCGCCGGACCGCGTGTGGAACTTGCTGGCCGAATGGCTGGGGGCGTCCGCCTGCCCCGCCCTGGGTTAAAAAAATATCCCTCGCAAAGCCGCGGCAGGGAACTCCGCGGCGACTGTGAAAACACCGCGCCGACGGAGCCAACGAAAGGCTTGAGTTTTCGGCGCAACCCGCGCATAACCCAACCGCGCGCGACGCTGCGTCAAGCCGGATCGATGCATTCTTCCGATCGGGCGAGTAGCGGTCTGGTGCGCATCGCAGCATCGATCGCTATTGGTGATCGGACCGGCCGTTGACAGGTAAGGGCCTGGCGGGGCGCGGGGACGATTTTTTTATCGAGATGTAGGGACAAGGCGAACATGGCACGCGTAGTAATCGTAACGGGCGGAACCCGAGGCATCGGCGCGGCCGTGGCCGTGACGCTGAAAGGCGCGGGCTACGCGGTGGCGGCGAATTATCATGCGAATGACGAGGCGGCGGAAAGGTTCGCTGCCGAGACCGGGGTCGCAGTCTGTAAATGGGACGTGGCGGACTTTGACGCCTGCGCGGATGGCGTCGCGCGCGTCAAAGCCGATCTCGGCCCGGTCGACGTGCTCGTGAACAACGCCGGTATCACGCGCGATGCGACGATCCACAAGATGGCGCCCGAGCAGTGGTCGGCGGTCATCGAGACGAACCTGTCGTCCTGCTACAACATGTGCCGTCAGGTCATGCCCGGCATGCGCGATCGCGGCTTCGGGCGCATCGTCAATGTGGGGTCGATCAACGGCCAGGCGGGCCAGTACGGCCAAGTCAACTATGCGGCGGCCAAGTCGGGCATCCACGGCTTTACCAAGGCGCTGGCCCAGGAGGCCGCCCCCAAGGGGATTACGGTCAATGCGATCGCGCCGGGCTATGTTGATACCGACATGGTGCGCGCCGTGCCCCAGGAGGTGCTCGACAAGATCATCGCCAGGATCCCCGTCGGTCGGCTCGGTCAGCCCGAAGATATCGCCCGGGGAGTCGTTTTTCTGGTGGCGGACGAGGCGGGCTTCGTAACCGGCTCGACCCTGTCGATCAATGGCGGCCACCACATGTATTAGCGCCGGCAGCTCGCGAGCGTCGGCCGCGAGTCAGGCGGGGGCGCCGCCCTGGCGGTTGAACGCCGGTCACGGTGGATCGGCGAAGAAAGGCTGAAGTATCCTCTGGACGGCTCCGCGGCGGAACCAAGCGAGGAGGGGTCATGCCCACGGTCAGAATGGTCGAGTACGACGAGGCGAACGCGCCCGTCAAAGCGGTCTATGACGACATCATGCGCGTCAAGGGGATCGACTTCGTGCCCAACTTCTGGAAAACCCTGGCGAGCCACCCGCCTCAGCTCGAGCGCGTCTGGTCGGCGCTCAAGGGCGTCATGGCCGCGGGTCGGCTCGATCCCTTGACCAAGGAAATGATCGCGATCGCGGTCAGCGCCACCAACGGCTGCGAATACTGCGTCAATTCGCACACCGCCGGCGCCCGCAAGCTCGGCATGGACGATGAGATGTTGGGCGAGTTGATGGCGGTCGTCGGCATGTTCAACCAGACCAACAGTCTGGCTGACGGCTATCAGGTCGAGGTCGACGCCCAGTTGCTGGCGAGCCGGCCCGGCTGATCAACTCGGCTCGAACGGCGCGGTCTCGGCGATCAAGGGCTGCTGAGCAATCGCCGCGTACCACGCCGCGAGCGTGCCGTGCGCGGGCCGCCAATCCTCGTCCGCAAAGCGGAAGTCGAGATACCCGAGTGCGCAGGCGAGGGTGATCAGCCCGACATTCATCGGTACGCCGAACTGCGCGGTTTCGGTCGCTTCGAGATAATCCAGAATGCGGACCACCTTGTCCTTCTGGCGCGCGTCCCAGGCGCGCGAGCGCTCGCTTTCGGCCCGGCGCCGCTCGTACATCCTTAAAACCGCCGCGTCGAGAATTCCGTCGCCCAGTGCCATCCAGCGCAGAGCCTGCCAGCGCTCCGCTCCGGCACTGGGAAACAGCTTCGCGCCGTCATGCAGGCCGTCGAGATGTTCGCAGATCACCCGGCTGTCAAAAAGCGCCGCCCCGTCGGCGGCAATCAGCGCGGGGATCTTGCCGATCGGGTTGGTCTGGCCGATCGTGCTGTCCGGTTCGTTTGGGTTGCAATCGATAAGCTCAATCGTCTCGCGCAAGCCGGTCTCGATGGCGCAGGCGAGCACTTTCCGGACATAGGGCGACGTCGGCGAGTAGAACAGTTTCATGGCGACTTTTCCCTCGTGCGAGGCAGCAGGGCCTCGTCGTGGGCGGCAGACTAGCACCGGGGCTGCCCGGCGTCATCCGGCGGCGGGTCGCGCGAACTGTGCTAGAATCGCCTCCATGCGACCCGATATCGTCGATTGCGACGCGTTTTACGACAGCCGGCTCGGCCATGTTGCCCGGCGCATGGTGTGGCGGCGCATCCGCGCGGTGTGGCCCGATCTAAAGGGCCTCTCGCTCGCCGGCATCGGGCACGCCACGCCCTATCTCCGGCCTTTCATCGGCGAGGCGGAGCGCGTCATCGCGTTCATGCCTGCCGACCACGGCGTGCGCCCTTGGCCGTCCGATGCGCCGCGCCGCGCGGCGCTCGCTGACGAAGCCGATTTGCCGCTTCCCGACGGCGCCGTCGAGCGTATTCTTCTGGTTCACGCGCTCGAGCACGGCGCGCCGGTGCGCCCCATGCTGCGCGAAATTTGGCGGATTTTGGGCGATCGCGGCCGGCTACTCTGCGTTGTTCCGAACCGGACCGGGCTGTGGGCGCGGGTCGAGCGGACACCGTTCGGGGCCGGGCGCCCGTTCTCGCCCGCTCAGCTCAGCGCCCTGCTGCGCGACAATCTATTCGCGCCGTCTCAGGCGAGCACTGCGCTGTTCGTGCCGCCTGCCCATTCCACGATGCTGCTCCGCACCGCGGGCGCCTGGGAGCGTCTGGGCGCGCGGTGGGGGCGTCCCTTCGGCGGGGTGATCGTTCTCGAAGCGACCAAGCAAATCTACGGCGTCCGCGCAGCAGGCCCGACCGAGAGCCTGCGCCGGCGACTCTATGCCCCGGCGCCGACAGTCGATTCGCCTCGTCTGCCCGTGCGTTGAGGGTTACCGAGTAGGAAGACGCCCTGCTCGCCCGTTAGATTTGCAAATCGCGCGCCGCCCCGAAATCGGCTGACCTGACCCCGGCGATTGACGGTCAGCGCCCGTTCGATTGCAATGTGGAGCTCGTCGCACAACTCAAGGAAATCGCGGATCGAGCAGGGATGGATGTTGGGGCTCTCCCACCAGGGATTCGGCAGCGATTCGGTCACCGGTGTGCGGCCGAACCACAGCAGATGAAGCCGCGCCCGCCAGTAGCCCAGATTGGGAAACGAGACGATCGCGCTATGGCCGATCCGCAGCAATTCGATCAAGACCTCTCTGGGTCGACGGGCCGCCTGCAGGGTCTGGCTCAGGATCACATAGTCGAACGAGTCGTCCGGGTAGTCACCGAGGTCCGTGTCGACGTCGCCCTGCACGACCGACAGGCCACGGCTGACGCAGGCGTTAACCCCGTCCTGGCTGAGCTCGACGCCGCGCCCGTCGACCTGCTTTTCGGTGACCAGATATTCGAGCAGCGTCCCGTCGCCGCAGCCGAGGTCGAGAACTCGCTTGCCGGGTGTCACCATGTCGGCGATGACCTGAAGGTCGACGCGAAACGCCGCGTGTGCGGGCGCGCTCATGCCAATCCGCGATGCCGGGCGGCGCCTTGCAGGAAGCCCGAGAGCGTGCGATGGAATTCGGGTTCGTCGAGCAGGAAGGCGTCGTGTCCCTTGTCGGTCTCGATCTCGACGAAGCTCACATTCGCGGCGACGGCGTTCAGCGCGCGTACGATGTCCCGGTTTTCGGGTGTTGGATAGAGCCAGTCGCTGGTGAATGAGAAGACGCAGACCCGGGCCGTTACATACCGGAAAGCGTCGACCAGCGTGCCGCCATATTCCCTGGGCAGGTCAAAATAATCCATCGCCCGGGTGATGTAGAGGTACGAATTCGCGTCAAATCGGTCGGTAAAGGTCGCGCCCTGGTGGCGCAGATAGCTCTCAACCTGGAAATCCGCGTCGAACCCGAAGGTCGGCGCGCTGCGGTCCTGGAGCGCACGGCCGAACTTGCGCTGCAGCGCGGCTTCCGACACGTAGGTGACGTGGGCCGCCATGCGTGCGACTGCGAGGCCGCGCACCGGCCGGGTGCCGTGGCGCAGATAATCCCCACCGTGCCAGTCCGGGTCCGCCATGATGGCCTGGCGGCCGACTTCGTTGAACGCGATGTTCTGGGCGGAATGTGTCGCGGCGGTCGCGATTGGCACGGCCGAAAAAACCCGCTCGGGATAGCACACCATCCATTCGAGAACCTGCATGCCCCCCATCGAGCCGCCGGTCACGCAGAACAGCTGGTCGATGCCCAGGGCGTCGAGCAGCAACGCCTGGGTGCGCACCATGTCGCGGACTGTGATCACCGGGAAACCGAGGCCGTAGGCGTGATTCGTGTCCGGGTCGATGTCGGAGGGGCCGGTCGTGCCCATGCAGCCGCCGAGCACGTTCGCCGAGATCACGAAGAAACGGTCGGTATCGAGCGGCTTGCCCGGCCCGACGACCTCGGTCCACCAGCCCGGTCGACTGGTGATTTCCGCCGGCGGATCGAGCAGATACTGATCGCCCGTGAGCGCGTGACACACGAGGATGGCGTTGGTTTTCTCCGCGTTGAGTTCGCCGTAGGACTCGTAGGCGACCGTAAAGGGTCCCAGTGTTGCCCCGCTGTCGAGGCGCAGGGGCTCCGCCTCGCCGAGCCGGATGGTTCGAAATGGCAGAGAGTCTCGTCCCGCTCCCGCGGTCAGGTGCCGTTCCGGTTGGCTCGGGTTTGACATGAGACGGCTCTTGTTTGCCTCGCGTGGTTTTCGGTTCGCATTTGCCTGTGGCCGGCTGTTCTATCAATGTTTTCTTTGATTTAAAACCCTTACCGGATTATGACTATCCAACTTTTGAACCCCGCAGACCGGTCGAAATGGCAGCGTCGGACAATTCCCTTGAAACGCTGCGCCGTGATATCGACAAGCTCGACGACGCTATTCACGATCTCTTGATACGCCGCGCCGAGCTTGCCGAGGAGATCGGCGCGGTCAAGCGCCGTGACGGCGGGGGCCGCGGTTATCTGCGCGCCGGCCGCGAGGCCCGTATCATGCGCCGTCTGATAGCGCGTCACACGGGAACCTTTCCGCGCGGCGCCGTGCTCCGCATCTGGCGCGAAATCATCGCCGGCACGCTCGCCGTCGAGGGTCCCCAAGCCGTCGCGGCCGCGCCACCGCCTGCGGGCGTATCGGCAACGATCTATCGTGACATGATACGGGATTACTTCGGCTCCTGCACACCGCTCACCGAGATGGCGTCGGGCGAGGCCGTGATCGATGCGCTGATTGCGGGCAACGCGAGTGTTGGCCTGGTACCCGATCCGCGTGCGGCCGAAACGGGCTCCTGGTGGGCGGCTCTTGCACGCTCCGGCGAAGAGGCTCCGCGCATTGTCGCCCGGCTGCCGTTTCTGGCTCCTCAGCCGGTCGGTGACGGGCCCTGTGCCCTCGCTCTGGCGCTTGCCGAGCCGGAGCCGAGCGGCGACGACGCGACCTTCGTCGTCGTCGAGAACGAGGACGCGTTCGACGATCCGGCGGGTGCCTGGATTTGCCTGGCGACGGAATTGAGCGCTGACGGGGACGGCGTTCAGCGGCTGATCGAAATCGCTGGCTTCGTTGCGCCCGGGGACCCGCAACTTGACGCCTTGGCACCCGCTCGCCGTATCGCTTGGCTTGGGGCCGCGCCCCAGCCGCTCGCTTGGACCGATGCGCGAGAGGCCGTGTCATGAGTGCGCCGAAGCCCCGGCCGGGCATCCTGGAGATCGCACCCTATGTTGGGGGCAAATCGTCGGTTGCAGGGGTGTCCGAGGCCATAAAGCTCGCCTCGAACGAATCGGCGACCGGCACGAGTCCGCGGGCGGTCGAGGCTTATCATGGGGTCGGTGCGTCCCTTCATCGCTACCCCGATGGCGGCAGCGTAGCCCTGCGCGAAGGTCTCGCCGCATTTCATGGCTTGCCGAAAGAGCAGATCCTGTGCGGCAACGGCTCGGACGAGTTGCTCGAACTGCTGGCCCTGGCCTACGCCGGACCGGGCGACGAAGTGCTCTACAGCACCCACGGGTTCCTGATGTACCCGATTGCGGCCCGCAGCGTGGGGGCAACGCCCGTGGTTGCCCCAGAAGCGGGCTTGATCGCCGAAGTCGACGCGCTGCTAGGCTGCGCGAGCGCGCGCACCCGGCTCGTCTTTCTCGCCAACCCGAACAACCCGACGGGCACCTACCTTCCGGCGACAGAGCTCGCGCGTCTGCGGGCGGGCCTGCCGGAAGAGGCGCTGCTGGTGATCGACTCGGCCTATGCCGAATATGTCGAGGCGCCGGATTACAGCGCCGGCGTCGAACTAGTCGACGGCGGCGAAAACGTTGTAGTGACCCGGACTTTTTCGAAGATCTACGGGCTGGCGGCGCTGCGTCTTGGATGGGCCTATTGCCCGCTTGCGGTGGCCAGCGTGCTGCACCGGATTCGCGGCCCATTCAACGTCACCGCGCCGGCTCAGGCAGCCGGTCTGGCGGCGCTCCAGGATGTCGATTTTCTGGAGGCGGCCCGGCGCGAGAACACGCACTGGCGCGGCTGGCTGACCGACGCCTTGACCGCGATCGGGCTCACGGTGCCGCCCAGCGTCTGCAACTTCGTCGTCATCGAATTTCCCGACGAGCCGGAGCGGCGCGCCGCCGATGCCGACGCATTTCTGCAGAGCCGGGGAATCATCTTGCGCGACATCGCGAGTTACGGCCTGCCCAATTGCCTGCGCGCGACCATCGGATGCGAGGACGAAATGCGCGCTTTGGTAGACGCCCTAACCGCGTTCATGGACCCCGGCCACGGAGGCGCCGGCGATGTTTGAGCGGCTCTGTCTGATCGGCATCGGGCTGATCGGCTCCTCGATCGCCCATGTCGCTCGCCGAGAAGGTCTGGCGGGCGAAATCGTCGGCGTTGCGCGCTCCGATGCGACACGCGCCAAGGCCCTCGAGCTGGGCCTCGTCGATCGCATCGAGACCGACCCCGGCGAGGCCGTCGAAGACGCCGATTTCGTCGTTCTCTGCGCGCCCGTGGGCGCCAACGCCGCCCTGGGTCAGGCGATTGGCTCCCGTCTCATGCCCGGCGCGATCGTCAGCGATGTCGGCTCGGTGAAGGTTGCCGTGATCCGCGACCTCGCGCCCCATATCCCAAAGGGCGTTCATCTTGTACCGGCTCACCCGGTGGCGGGAACGGAATATTCCGGGCCGCAAGCCGGCTTCGCCGAGCTCTTCGAGGAACGCTGGTGCATACTCACCCCGCCACCCGGGGCCAACGAGACCGCGGTCGAGACGGTTGCGGCATTCTGGCGCCGCGCCGGCGCCAAAATTGAACTCATGGACGCCGCCCATCACGATGTCATCCTCGCCATCACGTCCCATCTGCCCCATCTCATCGCATACAACATTGTCGACACAGTCGCTGACCTGGAGGCGACGACGAAGGCCGAGGTCTTCAAGTACGCAGCCGGAGGGTTTCGCGACTTTACCCGGATCGCGGCCAGTGATCCGGTGATGTGGCGCGATATCTTCATGAACAATCGCGAAGCCGTGCTCGAGATGCTGGGTCGCTTTACCGAGGATCTCACGGCCCTGCAACGGGCGATCCGGCGGGGCGACGCGGAACTGCTCGAAGAGGTTTTCACGCGAACCCGGGCGATCCGCAAGGGCGTGATTAAGGCCGGGCAGGCCTAGCGCGTCATCGTCCCGATGGCGCGCGCCCGCGTTTCGCGGACAGCCGCGTATGCCGCGACAGACTCCGTGGCGATCGAACGGTTGCTTTTGACCGGCGTTATCGCCTCGACGGCGTTTGCCGCGGCCTCAGGACGTGTTGCCGAAGGTTATCGACGCGTCCGGCGGCACGATGGGCGAAACCTCGTCGATCTTGATCGGGCCCAACCGCAGATCGCCGTCCTGAACCGTTATCGGCACGGTCAGGACCGGCGGGCCGCCCTCCTCGCGCGACCGGGCGAGGAGGTCGAAGCCGAGCTTGTAGAATGTCGCATCGCCCAGCGGCACGAACTTGTTGGCCGCCAGCAGATCGATGACGTCGCCGTGGCCGATGATGTCGGCCGTAAATGCACCCAGTGGGCGCATCTGTGAATCGAGTGCCAACGTGCCGTTGGAGGAGAGCCCGATCGGTCCCCAGCGCATATCGAGCTGGCTGATCTGGACAACCCCACCGGCGTCGCGCCAGACGGCGAGCGAATCGGCGGGTTCGCCGCGGCTCGGCAACGGGCCCGTCATGGTCGCTTCGAGGGTCAGGGACATCGGATGGCGATGAAGCACCCAGCTGGTTTCCGCGGGCAGGATCAGATTGTCGAATACGATCGACAGATTGGCGCTTGGGGTCGTGTAATCCGTTGACCCGATGACCGGCAGGTCGCCCGTGGCCCAGAGATAGCCGACACCGCCACCGGACCCGGTATCGGGCCGGCTATAGTCGAGGTTGGTAACCTCGACGGCAAACTCGCGCACGTCTCCATCGGCACCCAGCACGAACGCGCCGCTCGCACCCTCGATCAGGCAGGTGAAATCAAACCATCCGGCCTCGGTAAACAGGCTGACGTCGTGTCGGCCCGCAAGGTCGAAGTCCACGGCATGAAAGTTCCAGGGGCGGGCCCAAAGCCTCAGGGAGTCGCCGGACCAGTGCCAACCGTCGAGCACGCTGGTTACGCGAGGTTGCACGATGCGGGTTTCGAAGCGCAGCGGGAACCCCGATACGTCCGATTCGGTGTAACTGACCTCGTATCCCTTGGCGCGCTGCCCGGCGACCCACTCATCCATCCGGTCGCGAATTTCACCCGCGCCGATGAACCAGAATGCCGTGTACCCACCGAGCAGAGCAACGGCCAGGCCGGCAGCAACAGCCGCCCAATTCCTCCGCTTCATACTCATAACCGCAAAGTTCGGCGCAAACGCAAAAAAAATGGTAAACAGACCTGCCGGATTCGGCAAGCGTGTTTGAAACACCCTGATGTCAATGGCGGAGCAAGAAGGGACCACCGTGGCGGTGTAAGAAGGGACCGCTTGGCGGCTGCGGGCTTGTCCCCGTAGTCCATGGGCGGGCCCCGCGTGCGACGCGGCGTGCCCTCAACAGGCCGACGCGGCGGCGCGCGCGGGAGGGACCTGTGGGCCCATGGGGTCAAGCGTGGGTTGGGTGGTCGGTTCAGTTCGCCGTCGGGGTTTGACGCCTGCGGCTCTGGTTGAGCCTGTAGCTCTCGCCATTCATCTCGAGGATGTTGACGTGGTGGGTGCGGCGGTCGAGGAGAGCGCCGGTAAGCCGCTCGGAGCCGAACACCTCGGTCCATTCGTCGAACGGCAGATTGGTGGTGACCAGGGTCGAGCCGCGCTCGTAGCGCTGGCTGAACACCTCGAACAGGAGCTCGGCACCGGTCTTGGACAGCGGCACGAAGCCGAGTTCGTCGACGATCAGAAGCTTGTAGGTGGCGAGCTTCTTCTGGAACCTCAGCAGCTGCTTGTCATCGCGGGCCTCGATGAGCTCGTGGACCAGCGCGGCGGCGGTGATGAAGCCGACCGAGAGGCCCTTCTGGCAGGCCGCCAAGCCGAGACCGAGGGCGATGTGGGTCTTGCCGGTGCCGCTGTTGCCGAGCGCGATGAGGTTCTCGCGGCGCTCGATGTACGCGCAGCGGGCGAGCTCCAGGACCAACGTCTTGTTGAGCGAGGGGATGACCTTGAAATCGAAGCTATCGAGGCTCTTGATCACGGGGAAGCGCGCCGCCTTGATGCGCCGCTCGACCATGCGGCGCTCGCGGTCGATCAGCTCGAGCTCGGCCAGACGCAGAAGATAGCGAACGTGGTCGACGCCTTCCGAGGCGCACTGCCGGGCGATCTTGTCGTACTCCCTCAGGACCGTCGGCAGCTTCAGCCTCTTGAGGTGGTGGACGAGCAGCAGCCGTGGTGTGTCGGTCATGCGCCGAGCCCCGACAGCAGGCTCATGTACGACTTGGCAGACGTCGTCGCGACCCGGGCGCGCGGCAGGTACGGATAGACCTCGAGGTTGAGCCGGGGCGGCCGCCGCTCGATGCGGCACAGTACCAGGTGCTTCACCGCATCGAAGCCGATGGCGCCGAGCCTGAGCGCGTCGCCGACCGCACCCTCGACCTCCTCGAGCCGGAAGCTCTCCAGCAGACGGCGCACCTGGACGGACTCGCGCTTGCCCGCCTTGCCCATGCGGGCTTCGAGCAGGCGTCGCAGAGTGATGAAGGCCTCGGGCAGGTCCCAGCCCGCCAACGGCGCGGCCTGGTCGAGGGCGCCGATCTTCTGCTCGATCAAGGGTAGGTAATGCAGCGGGTCGAAGATCAGGTCCTCGCTGTCGTAGGACCGGCGGTGCCGGGCAATCACCTCCGCGCCGCAAGAGATAACGACCTCGTCGACGGAGCACCGGATCAGCACCTCGCGGTGGCCATAGGCCACGGGCACCGAGTAGTCGTTGCCCCGGCAGCGCACCAGCGACAGCGAGCTCACCCGTCCAGTGCGCTTGTCGCAGGCATCGTATGGTGCCGGGGGGAGAGGCAAGAAGGCTTCCCGGTCCCGTGCGAGGCGCTCGCCGATGGTCTCCTTGTGACCCCGCAGCCGCGCCGCCTGGCGCCGGCGGCACTGTCCCGCGAGAGCATCGTTCAGCGCCTCGAAGCTCTCGGCCCGCGGGACGGGGACCCGGAAGGTCCGCCGGATGAAGCCGACCAGTCCCTCGACCTTGCCTTTGTCGTTGCCCTTGCCCGGCCGGCCGAACCTGTCCTCGAACAGATAGGGGGATTGAAGGTCCGTGAAGACGCGCGTTCGCTGCCGCTTGCCATCGCCCAGTATCCGGGCGACTGCCAGCTTGGTGTTGTCGTACAGGATGGATCGGGGGACGCCGCCGAAGAACGCAACCGCCGCGTTGTGGCCAGCGCAGAACGCCTCGGTCGTCTCCGCCGGGTAGGCCTTCACGAAGCAGGCATCACTGTGGGGAAGATCGAAGGCAAGGAAGTGGACCTTGCACGCCACGCCGCCGATCACCGCCATCGCCTCGCCGAAGTCCGCCTGGGCGGGGCCGGGGGAATGGACGAGCGGCACGAACATCTCGCGCGACCGAAGCCGCCGCTCACGGACATAGTCCTTCACGATGGTGTAGCCGCCCGTAAAGCCGTACTCGTCCCGGAGACGGTCGAAGATCCGCTTCGCCGTGGGCCGTTGCTTGTGGTGGCTGGTCCGATCGTCTTCCAGAATCCGATCGATGATCCCCGTGAACGGACCCCGCTTCGGCCGCCGTGGCGGCTTGCCGCGGCGAGACCCCGGCGGCACCGAGAACGACAGCATCTTGCGGACCGTCTTGCGGTCCAGCCCGAACACCCGCGAGGCCTCGCGGGTGCTCATTCCCTCGACACGACACGCCCGCCGAACCCGCGCGTACAAATCCACCCGATACATCCCCCCGCCTTCCAGTCAGAGCAACCCTGACAGAAGGCTATAGACGGTCCCATTTTGGTCCGCCACAGCCGGATCAACCGGCCGCTTCAGTGGGGGATTATTGCGCCGCCGTTCTCACCCTGATTTCTGCCAAAAAATTTGCCCATGGATTCAGCGAAGTCGGACCTCTGGATTTTCGCTTACGGCTCGATCATGTGGAATCCGGGGTTTTCCCACCGTGAGACCCGCCATGCCCTGCTCAGGGGCTACCACCGGGCGTTTTGCGTCTACTCGATTCATTATCGCGGCACACCGGAGCGGTCGGGCCTGGTTCTCGGGCTCGATCGCGGCGGGGCCTGCCGGGGCCGGGCGTTCCGGGTTCCGGGCTGGAATGCCGCTGCCGTGCTCGACTACCTCGACCGCCGCGAGAATATTTATGACGTCTATCGTCGCCGCTCCCTCAGGCTGCGAACGCCGGGCGGTCCGCTCATCGCCCAAGGCTACATTGTCGATCGGTCGGGTCCCCAATATGCCGGGAAACTCACGAACGAGGCCGTCCTCGAAATGCTTCGTCGAGGCAAAGGCGAGGGGGGCACGGGATTCGAATACCTCGAGAGCACGGTGCGCCATCTCGACGAGCTTGGCATTTCCGATGCCCGCCTGCACGAACTCCTGCGCAGGCGATGACCGGTCGGGGCGCGAGGGCTAAACCCTGTAGGTGTATTCCCGATCCGTGCGGCGGTCGATGTCGGGCGGGTAGGTTTCGTGTTTGTCCGCATAATAGCGGGCCATCTGGTTGCCCACCGATTTGCGGTTGTAGGTAACGAAATAAAGCCGCCGGGTCGTCGCGCTACGATTCGGATCCGATCCGTGGGGCGTATAGGAATCGAAAAAGATAAGGTCGCCCGGCTTGGTCGGTGTCGCGACGAACTCCATGTCCTTCATGTCCGCGGACGTGAGCGGCTCCCACTCCCGGTAGAGGCCGTGCTTATGGGGCCCGGGCGCCAGCTTCAGGCAGCCGTTTTCGACCGTCGCCTCATCGATGCAGACCGTGACCATGACGAAGTAGTCGGCATAGGTCCACCATCCGGCTTGAGAATCCTGGTGAGGCTCGAAGCTGCCTCCGCCGGGCATCTTAAAATTGGTCTTTTCCTTGAACAGAATCGCTTGTTCACCCAGCAATTGTGCGGCGGGGGCCTCGAGCGCGCGCGACAGTTCGGCAAATCCCGTATGAAATGGCGAGATATTCTCAATCCGGCAGATCAATGACTCGGCAGGATCGATCTGGCTGGCTTCACGATAGACCCAGTGCTGGCCGGTCTCTTCCGGGCGGCGGGCGAGCTCGTCGGTCCAGTCCACGATCTGCGCCATCGCTGCCCCATCCAGGGCGCCGCGAACGAGCACGAATCCATCCCGCTGGAAGTCGCTGATCTGCTGATCTGTGAGCGCCGGGGCTCTGAGCATCGACGGGTTCCCTGACAGTGGGGCGAACCGGACGACCTGGCATTTGCCGCTACGGGGTGTGATGGCAAAGCCGGTGGCAGCGTCCGATCTTGGTTGAACTTATGTATTCGAAAATTGACGCGGATCAAGTGCCCCTGCGTCATTGCGCGGGACGGCGTCTGATCATGGGTGCGTCTTCATGACCCTTTCTCGTGAATAATTCGCATCGCGTTGACGCGATGCGGCTCGACCGACCGTCCCCGGCTCGTCGCCGCCGTTTCGCGCCCGCCACCGATCTCCGCACCGCACCCGACGAACCGCGAGTTGTGGATGACAGGAACCGACCGCCGGAGACGTTAGCATATCAATGAGCGTGCGACGAGTACCCCCGACCCGCGGCTCCGCAAATTGTGATCGTGGCGTCATCGGAAAAATAAAGTTCAAAAAATGCCGTTCACGCACATTTCGAATAGGTGCAGGAGGTACACATGTCGCAGCCTTCCTGGTGAACCAGGCTGCGCTGACCGCAACGCGGGCAGGCCCGCATCGGACTGTCCGACCGGGAGCTGGGCTCGCGGTCTTCCCCGCCCGCTGCGAGCGCGTCCCGTCGGAGCGGTGCGGGAAGGAAGCCGATACCGATCATGTGGCGCTCGATGGCCTCGCCGATCGCCGCCAGAATCGATGGCACGTAGCGCCCGCCGACCCACTGCCCGCCGCGGGGATCGAAGACCGCCTTGAGTTCCTCGACGACGAAGGAGACATCGCCACCCCGTCTGAACACCGCGCTGATCATTCGCGTCAGCGCGACCGTCCAGGCGTAATGCTCCATGTTCTTGGAGTTGATGAACACCTCGAACGGGCGACGCCGACCGTCCTGGATGATGTCGTTGATCGTGATGTACATCGCGTGATCCGATTCGGGCCAGCGAATCTTGTAGGTCGTGCCGGGCAACTCCTCGGGGCGGTTGAGCGGTTGAGCCATATAGACCACGCCACCGGCCTCGAATGCGTCCTGGGGTCGCGCCGGCGGGCTTCCCAGGGGCAGCTCCGCCTGGACGTCGCCATCGGGCCGGGCCGCTGGCAAGTGGGCGGGGCTGCCGCCGCCGGAGCTCTCTGCGGATTCCGTCAGGGTTTCGCCGGCCGGGGTTTCGGCGTGCTTGTCGACCTCGAGCACGGCGCCGGTGATCGCGTTGGGCCGATAGGTCGTGCAGCCCTTGCAGCCGGTTTCGTAGGCCTCGACGTAGATGTCCTTGAATTCGTCGAAGCCGATGCCTTCGGGGCAGTTGATCGTCTTGGAGATCGACGAATCGATGTAGTTCTGGACCGCTGCCTGCATCACGAGATGATCGTGAGGACGAAGCATCTGGGCATCGACGAACGCATCCGTGAGCGGCGCCTGCTCACCCTTGAGGCGCCGGAAAAGGCGGTAGGCGTCATCCTGGACAAGCTCGGCCTTGCGGCTGCCGTCGGGCATCAGAACGTTGCGCGTATGCTCGAAGCTGAACACCGGCTCCAGGCCGGAGGAGACATTGTCGGCGAGCAGCGAAATCGTCCCGGTGGGGGCTATCGAGGTGAGCAACGCATTTCGGATGCCGTGTTCGCCGATTGCCGCGCGCACGTCCGCGTCGAGTCCCTCGATGGTCTCGCCCGCGAGATAGGGCTCCGCCTCGAACAGCGGAAAACAGCCCTTCTCCGCCGCAAGCGCAGTCGATGCGAGGTAGGCCGAACGGCTCAGACGGCGCATCCACTCCTCGACCAGGAGAACCGAGGCCGCGCTACCGTACCGTGCGCCGCACTGGATCAACGCGTCGGCGAGCCCGGTCACCCCCAACCCCATACGGCGTTTCGCCTGCACCTCCCGGCGCTGTGCCTCGAGCGGGAACGAGGAGATGTCGATTGCATTGTCGAGCATGCGCACGGCCGTGCCGACCAGGGAATCGAGGGCATCGAGGTCGAGCCTGGCGTCGGCCTCGAACGGATCGCGCACTAGGCGGGCCAGGTTGATCGATCCCAGCAGGCACGCGCCGTAGGGCGGCAGGGGTTGCTCCCCGCAGGGATTCGTGGCGTCGATTGTCTCGCAATAAGACAGGTTGTTCCGCCGATTGATGCGGTCGATGAAGATCACGCCCGGCTCGGCATAGGCGTAAGTCGAGCGCATGATCGCATTCCACAGCTCCCGGGCCGCGAGGCTCTTGTATACGGTGCCGTCGAACACCAGCTCCCAGGACCGATCCTCCTTGACCGCTCGCATGAAGGCGTCGGTGACGAGCACTGAAAGGTTGAACATGCGCAAGCGCCCGGGCTCGCGCTTGGCTTCGATGAAGGCTTCGATATCCGGGTGGTCGCATCGCATGGTCGCCATCATCGCGCCGCGCCGGTAGCCCGCGCTCATGATCGTGCGGCACATGGCATCCCACACATCCATGAACGAGAGCGGGCCCGAGGCGTCGGCGCCGACCCCCTTGACCGGCGCGCCCTTGGGCCGAAGTGTGGAGAAGTCATAGCCGATACCGCCGCCCTGCTGCATGGTCAGCGCCGCTTCTTTCAAATTGTCGAAGATGCCGCTCATGTCGTCGGGGATGGTGCCCATGACGAAGCAGTTGAACAGCGTCACCTGGCGCCCGGCGCCGGCGCCTGCGAAGATGCGGCCCGCGGGCAGGAATCGGAACCCCTCGAGCGCCTCGTAGAAACGCTCCTCCCAGGCTGCGGGCTTGGCCTCCGGCGCCGCCAGCGCTCGTGCCACCCGGCGCCAACTGTCTTCGATGGTCCGGTCGATCGGGTCCCCGTTTGGCGCCTTAAGCCGGTACTTCATATCCCAGATCTGCAGCGATATGGGCGCGGCGCTCGTCATCAGGCGGTCTCCGCTCGGGAACGTGGGCGACGGGTGGCTCGCCGGGGACCGCAATCGGCCCACCGAAGAGGGCCGAGCAGTCTAGGAGGATGTCCCTCCAACGTCAATGTTCTTCTGATGTTCCAAACTCGCGCTGCCAGTCGCCCAGCGATTTCTTCAATTTTTCTCGTATATCTTCAATAGGTTGGCCACTTCGCTCCGCGTAGAGCACTTCCCAAGCGGTTTCCATGGTGGTTTCGAGGCGCTCCATGAACTCCCGACGTTTGAGCCCGGGCGGTATGGGCGGCAGGAACTGGAGCACGATGGTGCCCGGAAATTTGCGGTAGGTCTTCTTCGGCCAGTGCAGACCCGAGCAGTGTACGACCGGGATGACCGGCTGGTCGAGCTGGGCGTAGAGCGCCGCGACCCCGATCAGATAGGGCCGTCGCTTGCCCGCGTCGACCCGGGTACCTTCGGGAAAAATGACCAGCGGCTGACCACGCGCAAGCCTGTGCCGGCTTTGCTTGATCATCTGCTTCAGGGTTTTCGCGTGACCCGCCCGGTCGATGAAGATCATCCCCATCTTGATCGCGTAAATGCCATACAGCGGAATGAACGCGAGCTCCCGTTTGATGATGTAGGAGGGGTCGTGGAGGATTTCGTTGTAGACGTTCGCCTCCCATTCGGATTGGTGCTTCGAGGCGACGATGGCGGGGCCCTGTGGCATATATTCGCGGCCCCGGATTTCGAGTTTTACGCCCGCCAGATGGCGCAACAGGAAGGCGTTGCCGCGCACCCAGAGCCGCACACCCGCGCACAGGATTTGCCGCGGCAGCAGTAGGGTCGGGATCATCGCCGTCGCGATGAAGATCGACCAAATATAGAACCAGAACGTGAACAGGGCCGAACCGACCCGGTTGTCGAACCAGCGCATCATGGCGCGGGTCTTGTGAAAAACGCCAGAAATTGGCCCCATAGAAATTTGTTGTATTCGCTTGCGATCAGGCTGGCCGACGCGGTGCGCTGCCACCACTCGCCGAGCCTGAACCCGTCCGGAAACACCGGGTGCGCGACAATCTCGACGTCAGGCATGGCGCTGTGAAATTCAGCTATGCTTCGTGGCATGTGATAATTCCCAGTCACCAGACGGAGGCTCCCGTAGCCCTGTTCCCTTATCCAATGTGCGGTTTCCCGGGCGTTCCCCGGTGTGTCTTGGGCGGCCCGCCCGAGATCGATGCAACATGCCATATCACGCGCCCCGCCGTCCACGCCGCTGAGAATGTCGGCAAGGCTCGATTCGGCATGTACGCCGGTTAGCAGCAGCCGTTTTGCGGCGCCCTCACGCAGCAACGCAAGGCCCGCCGCGACCCGTTCGCTGCCGCCCGTCAGCACGACGATCCCATCGGTGGTCTCGGCCGCGCTCGCGATCGGTTCGTCCTCGGCCGGGATCTGTCCCACATACCAGAAGAATCCGCCGATCCAGCCCAGTGCCGTGGCGCCGAGCAGAAGCGAGACGAGAGGCAATGACCGCCCTCGGCGGCCGGAGCCGCCCCGAAACCTGAAGTGATATCGCGCCTTGCGCGCCATCGTTACGGCATGCGGGCCAGAGCCTTGAGCACGGTGATCCGGGCGGTTGCCATGACGACGAGGGCCACCACCACGGGCAACGCACCCAGAATTCCCCAGCCCCAGCCCTCGAGAGCGAAGGCCGGCAGGAGCGGCGCCTCGATCTCGGCGGCAGCACCGGCGATGCCGAACAGGGTCGCGATCGCCAACCCCAGTCCCAACACACCGCCGCGCAGGCCGAGCAACAGCGCGTGCCGTTCGAACTGCCGGGCGACGTAACCGTCCTTGGCGCCGATCAGGTGAAGCACCTCGATGATCTCCCGGTGCACGGCTAGGCCCATTTGGGTGGTGACGACGACCGTGGCGATCGCCGCGATCACGATGAGCAGTACGATGGCGCCGGCGACCGCCTGGGCCGAACGGGCGAGATCCGCCAGTGCGTCGAGCCAGTCTCGCGGATCGTCGAGCCGGGCGCCGGGCACGGCTGCGGCCACGCGCTCGGCGAGTCCGCCCAGATCGAGCGCGGTGTCCGCCTCGGGAACGACGTCGATGAGCCGGGGCAGGGGCAGGCCCGCGGCGATCGAGCCATCGCCCAGCCATGGCTCGAGCAGGCCTATCAGCTCGGATTCCGGCAACACGCGGGCCGTCGCGACGCCAGGTGTCGCCTCGAGCAGCTCGACCAGCTGGGCGACCGCCTCTTCGGTCTCCAGGGCCGCGTCGAGCGGCGGGACGTATTGCACGGTCAGACGATCGACGCCGCCCTGCTCCCAGCGGCTGGCTGCGCCCTCGATCAGGATGATCCCCGCGACGGACAAAACCGCGAGATAGACCATGAATGCGGTAATCCAGGGCAGGAATCGGCTCGACGGGTCGCGCCGGAGGGGGACGGTCGAGGAGCCGGCGTTCATGTTAGAGCGCCGCAGCCTGACGCGATCCCCCGACGATCAGTTTGCCGTCCTCGAGCCGCATGACCGAGTGGTTGAGGCGGGCGACCAGGCTCTCATTGTGGGTCGCGATGACGACTGTCGTACCGATCTTGTTCAACTCCTCGAACAGATACATCAGGCGCATGCCGAGATCGGCGTCCAGGTTGCCCGTCGGCTCGTCTGCGAACAGCAGGCTGGGCCGTCCGATTACCGCCCGGGCGATCGCGACCCGCTGCTTCTGGCCGCCCGAGAGCGTCTCGGGCCGGGCGTCGAGATGCTCGGCCAGTCCGACCCACGAGAGCAGCTCCGCGACATGATCGCGCACCTGCTCCGGTTTTGCCCCCGCCACGTGCAACGGAAGCGCGACGTTTTCAAGTGCCGTCAGATGATCCAGAAGGCGGTAGTCCTGGAAGACGACGCCGATACGCTGGCGAAGTGCCGGGAGATCGCGGCGCGGCATGGTCGCGATATCCCGGTCGAACATGCTGATCAGGCCGCGCGTCGGACGCTGGGCGAGAAACATCAGGCTCAAGAGCGAGCTCTTGCCCGCGCCGCTGGGGCCCACGAGGAAGTGGAACGTGCCGGGCTCCAATTCGAACTGGATGTCGCGCAGGACCTCTGGGCCGATGCCGTAGCGCAACCCGACGTTTTCGAAGCGAATCACGCCGCACCTTCTACCTTCTTCCGGGGCCCGCGCGGGCCGACGCGTTGGCAGAATAAACAGCGCCCCGGACTTCGTCCAGCGCCACCAAACGCGCGCCGGGGGCTGCTTGCCGTTTCATGGTCAAACGCCTATAACGGGCGCGTCCGAGCAATGTGATGCAGCGATGATTCTGACCTGTCCTTCCTGCGCCACCCGCTATTCGATCGAACCGTCGGTTCTGGGACTGGGTGGGCGAACGGTGCGCTGCAAGAGTTGCGGTCACAGCTGGCATCAGACGCCTCCCGATGACATGCCCAAACGCTTGGAAATTCCCGTTCTGGAACCCGAAATCCGGCCTGTTCCGCCGGGTTCGAACCTACCGGCTCTTCGCGCCCGGCGGCGCCGGTTCAACCGCATCGGCTGGGCCGCGCTCGCCCTTTTCGTTGCCCTCGTCATTGGTGGCGGGCTCGGCGCGCGCAAGGTGATTGTCGATGCCTGGCCGCCCTCGGCGCGACTCTACGACGTGCTGGGTCTTGGCATCGAGGCCAAAGACTTCGGCCTCGATCTGGTCGATGTCCAGTCGACCAGCGTGGTCGAGGATTCTGTGCTCGTCCTGACCGTCGAGGGCCAGGTCGTGAACAACTCCGGCGAGATCCGCAGCGTTCCGTTTATCCGTGTATCGCTGTCCGATGCCAATGGTGCGGAAGTCGGTGTCTGGGCGATTCCGGCAGGCAAGAGCGAATTGCTCCCTGGCGAAACCGCCCGATTCTCGACCCGGTTGAAGGACCCGCCAGAAGGTGCCGAAAGCCTCTCGGTCTCTTTCGTGATCGACGAATAAGTGCCGCGATGGCCCGAATCCTGATCGCCGAAGACGAGGCGTCGGTGCGTGAGTTCGTAAGCCGCGCGCTGGAATCGGCCAACCACGACGTGACCGCCGTCGAAGATGGTATCGCGGCGCTCGAGGCGCTCGAAAAAGACGAGGCGGGCTACGACCTGCTGCTCACCGACATCGTCATGCCCCGGCTCGACGGGATCGCGCTGGCGCTCAAGGTGTCGAAGGATTATCCCGGCCTCGCTATTATATTGATGACCGGCTTCGCTGCGGAGCGCCAGCGCGCCCACAACTTGGAGGCCCTGGTCCATGAGGTCGTCGCCAAGCCGTTCAGCCTGGCCCAGATTTGCAAGATCGTCGAAACGACGCTGGGCGGCGGTAGCGTGTAAGGCGGCGCCGTCCCGATGCCGGGCCCCGATCAGACCTGCCAGGGGGCGAAGCGCTCGCCCGCCAGCATCTCGTCCGGGTTCGGGCGGGCGCGCACCACGGCGAACGCGCCGTCCCGGACCAGAACCTCGGGGACCAGAGGCCGGCCGTTATAGCTAGAAGCCATCACTGCACCGTAGGCGCCTGCGGCACCGAGCGCCAGCAGATCGCCGGCGTCCGGCAGGGCCAGCGGTAGGTCGCGCGCGAAGGTATCCCCCGTCTCGCAAACCGGGCCGACCAGGTCGATCTCGGCGGCCGGCGCGTCCGAGGCGGGCCGACGGACCGGCCAGACCGGATGACGAGCGCCGTAGAGCGCCGGGCGCAGCAGGTCGTTCATGGCGCCATCGACGATGACGAAGGTCCGCTCGCCGGTCTTCTTGACGAACAGCACCCGCGTGACCAGCACGCCCGCTGGCCCGACCAGAGCGCGGCCGGGCTCGATCGCGATCTCGACCCCAAGCGGACCCGCCAGGCGGCCGATCAGGTTGGCGTAATCGGCCGGATCCGGGGGCGTCTCATCGGCATAGCGAATGCCCAGCCCGCCGCCCAGATCGAGTCGCGCAACGGCGAGTCCGTTGGCCATGAGCTCTCCCGCCAGGGTCACGAGCCGCGCAATCGCCTGCTCGAATGGGCCGAGCTGAGTGATCTGGGAGCCGATATGGACGGCGAGGCCCACCGGCTCGATCGCGGGCAGGCGGGCGGCCTCGCGGTAGAGCGTTGCGGCGCGGTCCAGCGGGATGCCGAACTTGTCGTGCGCGCGCCCGGTCGAGACCTTGTCGTGGGTCTCGGCGGCGACGTCGGGGTTGACCCTGAGCGCGACCGGGGCCACGACCCCCTTCGAGTCCGCGACCGCATTGAGCAGCTGCAGTTCCGGCTCGGATTCGACGTTGAATTGGACAATCCCCGCGTCGAGCGCAGCGTCCATCTCGTCGGCGCTTTTTCCGACGCCCGAGAAAATGATCTTGTCGGGTGCGACGCCCGCCGCCAGGGCGCGCCGGAGCTCGCCCTCGGAGACCACGTCCGCACCCGCGCCAAGCTCGGCGAAGGTCCGGATCACTGCGAGGTTGGCGTTGGCTTTCACGGCGTAGCAGATGGTCGCCCCGAGTTCCGCGAAGGCCCCGGCAAACGCGCGGTAAGCGCTCGCCATGGCGGTGTGGGAGTAGCAGTAGAACGGCGTGCCGGCGGTGTCCGCAATCGCGCTGATCGGCACGCTGTCGGCGAACAGCTCGTCGGCGCCGCCTGCCTCGGACTGGTATTTAAAATAATCCATCAGAAGCTCGGGCTGGGCCGCTCCTCGGGTGGTTGCTCGCCTTCATAGCCCGCCGGCACCTCGAGCTTGCCCTTCCGGCCGCAGCCGGTAGCGAACAGCAGCACGGCCACCGCCAGGGCGATCCCGACCAGCAACATGGGTCGCTTGAGGAAGAACGCCAGAATGCCCATCAGAGATAGCGCGCGCGGGCCGCTGCGAGCGCCTCACGCACCCGTGCCGGTGCCGTGCCGCCCTGGCTCGTCCGGCTGGCGACCGAACGCGGCGGCGTCAGCACGTCGAACACCGCGGCGGTGATCCCCGGCTCGACCGACTGCATCGTCGCCAGCTCCATTGCCTCGAGTCCGACGCCTGCGTCCTCGGCAAGCCGAACAATCCGCCCAACCACGCCATGGGCTTCGCGAAACGGCATGTCGAGCGCCTGGACCAGCCAATCGGCGAGATCCGTCGCCGTCGAGAAACCGTCTCCAGCCCGCTCGCTCATCCGGGTGTCATCGACCGTCATGGCGGCGACCATCCCGGCGCACGCCTTCAGGCAAACGCTGAGCTGGTCCAGCGCGTCGAACGCCGGCTCTTTGTCTTCCTGCATGTCCTTGGCGTAGGACAACGCGAGGCCCTTCAGTGTGATCAGAAGCGCGGCCAGGTCGCCGACGATCCGGCCGGTCTTGCCGCGCACCAGCTCGGCGGCGTCGGGGTTGCGTTTCTGGGGCATGATCGAGCTGCTGGTGGTAAACCCGTCGGACAGCCGGATATAGGCAAACTCGGCGCTCGACCAGACGACGAGCTCTTCGGCGAACCGCGAGAGGTGGACCGCGCAGATCGCGGCTCCCGCCATGGCTTCGAGCGCGAAATCCCGGTCCGAGACCGAATCGAGCGAGTTCGCCGTCGGCCGGTCGAAGCCGAGCGCTGCCGCGGTCGCCGTCCGGTCGATGGGAAACGACGTACCAGCAAGCGCGCCGGCGCCAAGCGGGCATTCGTTCAGCCGTATCCGCGCGTCCGCGAAGCGCCCCCGGTCGCGCCCCAGCATTTCCACATAGGCGAGCAAATGATGACCGAGCGTGACCGGCTGGGCCGACTGGAGGTGGGTGAAGCCCGGCATGACGGTTTCCACATGGGTCTCGGCCGTCTCGATCAGGGTCCCCTGAAGGGCCGCGAGGTCGCCGTCGAGCGAATCGAGGGCGTCGCGGACCCAGAGCCTGAAATCGGTCGCCACCTGATCGTTCCGCGAGCGCGCGGTGTGCAGCCGGCCCGCCGGCGTGCCGATCAGCTCGGCGAGGCGGGCCTCGATATTCATGTGAATGTCCTCGAGCGCCGTGGAGAATTCGAAGACGCCGCCCTCGATCTCCGCCCGCACGGCGTCGAGGCCGTCCAGGATCGTCTCGCCGTCCTGTGACGCGACGATGCCCTGAGCGACCAGCATCCGGACATGCGCCTTCGAGCCCTCGATATCGACGGCGTAGAGCCGCGCATCCACGTCGATCGAGGCGTTGATCTGCTCCATGATATCGGCCAGCCCGCCGGCGAACCGCCCGCGCAGCAGGTCGCGGGAGCCGACGGGGGCCTTCCCGGAATTCTTGGCGCTCATGACGCGCCTCCCATAGCAAAGGGATCGTGACGAAAGTGCATCGGATTCCCGGAGCCGTTCCAGGCTCCGCCCAATATGACGGTTTCTGACGGGGGATCAAGGTTCGGGCCGGAGCGCGGCGCTCCGCGCCCGATCATCGGGTCGGGATCGGGGTCTCGCCCGCGTAATCGTAGAATCCGCGTCCGGCCTTGCGTCCGAGCCAACCCGCCTCGACATATTTGACGAGCAGCGGGCAGGGCCGGTATTTCGAATCGGCGAGTCCTTCGTAGAGCACCTGCATCACGGCGAGGCAGGTATCGAGCCCGATGAAGTCGGCGAGCTCGAGCGGTCCCATCGGGTGATGGGCGCCCAGCTTCATCGCCGTGTCGATCGAGTCGACCGTGCCGACGCCCTCATAGAGGGCGTAGACCGCCTCGTTGATCATCGGCAGCAGGATCCGGTTGACGATGAAGGCGGGAAAATCCTCGGCCGGCGCCGGCGTTTTGCCGAGTTTCCGGACGACCCCCTTTGCCGTCTCGTAGGTCGCCTCGTCGGTCACGACGCCGCGCACGAGCTCGACCAGCTCCATCAGCGGCACGGGATTCATGAAGTGCATGCCGATGAACTGCTCGGGCCGGTCGGTCGAGGCGGCGAGCCGGGTCACCGAGATCGACGAGGTGTTGGTCGCGAGCAGGGCGTCGGGCTTCAACTTGCCCGCGAGCTTGCTGAAGATGTCCTTCTTGAGCGCCTCGTCCTCGGTCGTCGATTCGATGATCAGGTCCGACTTGATCAGGTCGGTGATCTTGCCGGTGATCTGGATCCGTGCGAGCGCTTTCTTCTTCTGCGCCGCCGTGATCGTGCCTTTCGCGCGCTGGCGCCCCAGATTATGCTCGATCGTCTTGCCCGCCAGGGCGAGTTGCTCCTTCGAGATGTCCTGGAGAACCACGTCGAAGCCGGCGAGCGCAAAGACATGGGCGATGCCGTTGCCCATCTGTCCAGCGCCGATCACGCCCACCTTCTTGATTGTCACGCTTCCGTCTCCCTTGGCAATCCGGCTCAGCCGAGCTTCTTGAGTTCCTCGGAGAGCGCGGGCACCGCCTGGAAAAGATCGGCCACCAGGCCGTAATCCGCAACCTGAAAGATCGGGGCGTCCTCGTCCTTGTTGATCGCGACGATCACCTTGCTGTCCTTCATACCTGCGAGATGCTGGATCGCGCCCGAGATACCCACCGCGATATAGCAGTCCGGGGCGACGACCTTGCCGGTCTGGCCGACCTGATAGTCGTTCGGCACGAAGCCGGCATCGACGGCGGCGCGCGAGGCGCCGACCGCGGCGCCGAGCTGGTCGGCGACGGCCTCGAGCATGGCGAAGTTATCACCGCTCTGCATGCCCCGCCCGCCGGATATCACGATCCGCGCACTGGTCAGCTCCGGCCGCTCGCTCCGGCTCAACTCCTGGCCGACGAAGCTCGAAAGCCCCGAATCGCCGACCCCCTCGATGGCGCTGACGGCTGCCGATCCGCCGCCCATCGCTGCGGGCTCGAAGGCCGTCGCACGCACCGTAATCAGCTTGACCGCATCGCTCGTCTGCACCGTCGCCATGGCGTTGCCCGCATAGATCGGGCGCACGAAGCTGTCCGCTGAGAGAACCTCGGTGATGTCCGAGATCTGCTGCACGTCGAGCAGTGCCGCGGTCCGGGGCATGACGTTCCGCCCGAAGGTCGTATGGGTCGCGAGCGTATGGGAGTAATCGGGTGCGAGCCGGGCGATGAGCGGGGCCAGGTTTTCGGCCAGGCCGTGCTCGAACGCCGCGTCGTCGGCATGCAGGACCGCTGAGACGCCCGCGACCGTGGCGGCCTCGTCGGCGACTGCGCCGGAGCCGTTGCCGGCCACCAAAACCGTTATGTCGCCGCCCAGCGCGCCCGCCGCGGTGACCGCGTGGAGCGCCGCCGCGTTGAGGCCTGCGTTTTCGTGTTCCGCGATGACCAGAACGCCCATCAGATCACCTTCGCTTCGTTACGCAGTTTTTCCACGAGCTCCGCCACGTCGGCGACCTTCACGCCGGCGTCGCGTGTCGGCGGGTCCTCGACCTTGAGAACCGCGAGCCGGGGGGTGACGTCGACGCCCAGCGCCTCGGGCGTAGTCTCGTCCATCGGCTTCTTCTTGGCCTTCATGATATTGGGCAGTGAGGCGTAGCGCGGCTCGTTGAGCCGCAGGTCCGTCGTGATCACTGCGGGCAGCGTGAGCGCCACGGTTTCGAGTCCGCCGTCGACCTCCCGGGTAGCGTTCACCCCGCCGTCGGCCAGTGCGAGCTTCGAGACGAACGTGCCCTGGGGCCAGCCCAGGAGCGACGCCAGCATTTGTCCGGTCTGGCTCGAATCGTCGTCGATCGCCTGCTTGCCCAAGAGGATAAGGCCGGGCTGCTCGGCGTCGGCTAGTGCCTTGAGCAGCTTGGCAACCGCCAGCGGCTCGACGTCTTGTTCGGCGGCCACGTGAATGCCCCGGTCCGCGCCCATCGCGAGCGCGGTGCGGATCGTCTCCTTGCATTGATCGGGGCCGATCGAAACCGCGACGACCTCGTCCGCCGTGCCCGCTTCCTTCATGCGCACGGCTTCCTCGACGCAGATCTCGTCGAACGGGTTCATCGACATCTTGACGTTCGCAAGTTCCACGCCCGTCTGGTCGGCCTTGACTCGGACCTTGACGTTGTAATCGATCACCCGCTTGACAGCGATGAGAACCTTCATGGCGCATCTAGTCCCGAATGATAGGGTTCTTGAAAACTCGGCGCTTCACCCCCGCCCGGTTACGGATTGTCGCGTTCCGTCCCGGAGGGCTATTTCGCAGGCGCAACATAAGTCGCGTCCCGCATGCTGTCAACGCGGGCGCAAGCCCGCGCGCCGCGTCTCGGATTCGGTTGGTCGATGGCGCGACGGGCGGGCTCGGGAAAACATTGCGCATGACCCGAGGAATGTTAAAACGCAATTGGCACCGGCCACGAGGAGAGGCTCATGACGTCGAGAATTGCAGCCCTACTGGGCGCGCTGGCCTTGATCGGGCTCGCCGCCTGCGAATCCCCCCGGATGACCGGGGCCAACGTGGGGGGCGACCCGCTTCTGGGCAACCTGCCCGCCGGCACGTCCGCCGCCTGTGCGATCGCCGCCAAGCCGTCGATGGAGGTATGGGCGCCGGCGATCCGTTGGTTGAACCAGCCGGGCAGGCCGCACGCGCTCCCGCTGCACGGCCCGATCTACATCTGGGCCGCCGAACGCCATCTGGAAAACGGCGAGTGCTTCGGGCGCTCTCCGCAAGCGAGCGCCGGGTCGGCTCGCGAGACCAAGTCCGAAGAGGGCGCGGTCATCGAGGAGCCGGAGTCGTCGCTCTAGGTTCGACCCCGACACCGCGCGGGCACGCCGCGAGAGCGTCGGGTTATCGCGCTTCAAAGTTTCATGCTGACGCTACAGTGAATGCTCATCCACCTGACGAGGCGTTAGTGCTTACGACGTCCACCTTGGGCCATGAGCGCACGAGTCATTCGATTTCATTCATGTTCGGCGCTGGCGGTAGGCGGACGGTCGCTGAACCGGGACACACGACTGACGCCGTGGTTGCCTCAATCCCTCACGACGAAGACCAGGATCAGCAGCAGGATGATGGCAAGCGCCTGTAGGCCGATCCGCCAGCGCATCAGGACGTTGCTCTTCTTGCCGCCCCGAATCATCGAAACGACGCCCGCGGCCAACACCACGAATACGCCCGCCATCACGACGTAGATGACGATATCCAGCACGCCGCTCATCCGCGACCATCCTCAGTTCGCGCCGTCGAGCAGGCGGCGCGCGATGATCTGGGCCTGGATTTCCGCCGCGCCCTCGAAGACGTTGAGGATCCGCGCGTCGCACAAGACGCGGCTGATCTCGAACTCTTCGGCATAGCCGTTGCCGCCGTGGATCTGCAGCGCGGCGTCGGCGCCGGCCCAGGCAACCCGCGCGGCCAGCAGCTTGGCCATGCCCGCCGCCATGTCCGAGCGCCTCCCTGCATCCTTTTCGCGCGCCGCGAAATAAGTCAGCTGGCGCGCCATCATGGTCTCGACGGTCATCCAGGCGAGCTTGCGCCAGACCCGGGGAAATTCGAAGATCGCCTTGCCGAACTGGATCCGCTCACTGGCGTAGGCCAGGCCGAGCTCAAGCGCGCTCTGGGCAACGCCCACGGCGCGCGCCGCGGTCTGGATGCGCGCCGCCTCGAAGGTCTGCATGAGCTGCTTGAAACCCGCGCCTTCCGCCTCGCCCAGCAGGCCGTCCGCCGCCACCTCGAAGCCGTCGAAGCCGATTTCGTATTCCTTCATGCCGCGATAGCCGAGCACGGGAATTTCCGTGCCGCTCATGCCCGGCGCCGGGAACGGTTCGTCGTCGGTGCCCCGGGGCTTGACGGCGAGGAACATCGAGAGGCCCCGATAACCCGTCTCGGAGTCGTCGGTGCGCGCCAGCAGGGTCATCAGATCGCTCCGCGCGCCGTGGGTCGTCCAGGTCTTGTTTCCGGTGATCCGGTAGACCGTGCCGTCCTTGACCGCCCGGGTCTTCAGGCTACCGAGGTCCGATCCGGTGCCGGGTTCGGTGAACACCGCGGTTGGCAGGATGGTTCCTGCGGCGATTCCCGGTAACCACGTCTCCTTCTGGGCGTTCGTGCCGGCCAGCGCGATCAGCTCGCCCGCGATTTCCGCCCGGGTGCCGATTGAGCCGACCGAGAGCCAGCCGCGCGACAGCTCCTCGGTCACCACGCAGATCGCGAGCTTGCCCAGGCCCAGCCCGCCATGATCCTCGGGGATCGTGACGCCGAACACGCCGAGCGCGGCCATCTCCTCGATCACGTCCAGCGGGATCAGCACGTCCGCCCGGTGCCAGCCCTGTGCGCTCGGGCGGATGCGCTCTTCGGCGAAGCGGTGCATCTGCTCGCGCATCGCTTCGAGCAGGTCGTCGAACAGGCCGCTCTCGCCGTAGTGATGGCCGTCCCCGATCGCTGCCGCAATCGCCTTCAGCGTCTCGTCCGCACAGCCCGAGCCGCGCAACCGGCGCACCGGTTCGGCGTCGAGTGGCGCCAGGTCGTCGTCGGAGAGGCCGATCTCGGCGGGTCGCGCCATCTCCACCTGGCTCATCGCGATGCCGCCCGTAATCTGGCTCAGATACTCGCCGAAACCCGCCCGCAGGATGGCCTGTTCAAGCCCGGCGAACCGGCCAGCGGCTTCCAGCCGCTCCGCCCAGACGAGCGTCTGGCGAAGCGTCTCGACGTAGGTCGCGAGCCAGGCGAGCCCATGGGCGGCGAACTGTTCGGCTTCGAGCCTGGCCGCGTCGATCTGGCCGTTGCCCGCGACCCGCTCCGTCACCGCGGCGCGTGCGGCCGCGGCCACCTTCTCGGCGGCATCGAGCGCCGCACGGGCGTCGGTCAGCAGATCGGCAGCGGTCATCGCTGGTTCTCTTCCGAAACAGGGGCGCGCGGCCCGCTTTAAGCCTCGCGGGCGTCCTCGAGGGTGCGCATGCCCGGGCGTCTGGCCTGCACGAGCACGGCCATGTTTCCGGGCAGGTGCTCGTTGTTCATCATCTTGGTATGCGCCCGGGGAATATCGTTCCAGGAAAACACCTCGGACATGCAGGGGTCGATCCGCCGGTCGATCATCAGCCGGTTGGCCTGGCTCGCCTGCAACAGGTTCGCAAAGTGGCTGCCCTGGATTCGCTTCTGGCGCATCCAGACGAAGCGCGCGTCCATGGTCAGGTTGTAGCCCGTGGTGCCGGCGCAGAACACCACGATGCCGCCGCGCTTGACGACGATGCAGCTGACCGGGAAGGTCTGTTCGCCCGGATGCTCGAAGACCATGTCGACGTCGACGCCCTTGCCCGTGATTGCCCAGATCGCCCGGCCGAATTCGCGCAGCGCCTTGGTCCAGGCGCCGTAGGCGTCCGCGTCGGTCACGTCAGGCATGCGGCCCCAGCAGTCGAACTTGGAGCGGTTGATCGTCGCCTTGGCGCCCAGCGAGAGGACGAAGTCTTCCTTCGCGTCGTCGGAGATCATCGCGATGGCGTTGGCCCCGCCGGTCGCGACCAGCTGGACCGCCATCGAGCCGATGCCCCCGGCCGCCCCCCAGACCAGCACGTTCTGACCGGGTTTGAGGGTATGGGGACGGTGGCCGTAAAGCATGCGATAGGAGGTTGCCAGGGTGAGCACGTAGCAGCCGCTTTCCTCCCAGGTCAGGTGGCGCGGCCGGGGCATGAGCTGGCGCGACTGGACCCGGGCGAACTGCGCGAACGAGCCGTCCGGCGTCTCGTAGCCCCAGATCCGCTGGGAGGGCGAGAGCATGGGGTCGCCGCCGTTGCATTCCTCGTCGTCGCCGTCGTCCTGGTTGCAGTGGACCACGACCTCGTCGCCCACCGTCCAGCGGCTGACCCGCCGGCCGACCGCCCAGACGATGCCGGACGCGTCCGAGCCCGCCACGTGATAGTCCGCCTTGTGCACGTCGAAGGGCGAGATCGGTTTGCCGAGCGAGGCCCACACGCCGTTGTAGTTCACACCGGCCGCCATCACCATGATCAACACCTCGTCGGCGTCGATCGACGGCGTGTCGACCACCTCGACCTGCATCGCCGCTTCGGGCTCGCCGTGGCGTTCGCGCCGGATCGCCCAGGCGTACATCCGTTCGGGCACATGGCCCAGCGGCGGGATTTCGCCGACCTCGTAGAGCGCCTTCTTCGGCCCCTCGTCGTGAAGCTCGACAACCTCGGCAGTCTCGTTCATTGCGTCACACTCTCCTAGAAACTGGCCTGCCCCCGATTAGTGGTCCAGCGCTTAAGTTAGAGTTTGGCGCGGGTTAAGTTGATGGGCCGCCCGTAGCCCCTCAACAGGGTAGGTTGGCCCCTCAACGTTTGGCAAGATGGTTTCTGGGGCCGGCGGTCTGTATCCGAGCGAGCTATGCGGCCGGATGGTATTATAGTGATGGCGCCATCGTTCGATCAGCACTTTGGCCTGCTTCAGTGTAGAGAAGATCTCCGTGTTCAGGATTTCGTCCCGGAGCTTTGAGTTGAAGCTCTCGTTGTATCCGTTCTCCCAAGGTGACCCGGGCTCGATATAGAGGGTCTTGACGCCGATCCTGCCGAGCCAGTCGCGGACGGCATGAGCGGTAAACTCTGAGCCGTTGTCGGAACGGATATGATCCGGCGGGCCATGTTGGACGAAGAGCTCGGTCAGACAATGGAGGACATTGTCCGAGTTCAATCTTCGCTCGACGACAACGGCCATGCACCGAAGAATTTGATTATCTTCTTCGCGATTATCACTTTGACATAAGAAGCACCGGTGGGCATCGTGTGACGGGATGGACACGAAACGCCGAGTCGGAGGCGCCACAATCAGTGGCGCCTGGATTGTGGGTTTTGGGCGGGAGCTTGTTACGCTTCCTCCTGACAAGACGATAGCCATGCTGGGCGACATCATAAGCCCACACTCATTCTATTCTGCGCTGACGGTGCTTGGGCTAGGGGGACTCGCTTATTTTGGGTGGCCTGCGGTGCACAGGGCATGGCAAATGCCTAGTAGACGTGAAGCGCGAAAGCAGGATAGGCGGGCGAGGGAGGAGGGGGAGCGGCTTGCCAGAGATCAACAAATTAACAAGCAGGTGGTCGACGACTTGGAAAACCTGCAAGGTCGTATAAACGCAGAGCTGAGTGGCAGAACGCGAATTAATCACATAGAAAACGGAGCGACTATAAGAATACCGACAAAAGAACTTAAGGCTATGGGGTTCAATTTACCATTGGTCAATGATGAGCGAGTTTACCCGCGACTCTATAATAGTGTAAGCAGGCTGCTCCCTCGTGTCAGGTTGTATGGAGTCAAAAGGGTGCTTTCCGACATGGGGGAATCATGACTGGCAGCTATCCGCCCGCGATCGCACAGGCGCGCTTTGATGCCTTGCTTAACGCGATGGTGGTTAGAGGCTCGCCACCAGATCGCCGAAAATCCGCTCGGGTTGCTTCCGCCGGTTGTATCGGTACTCAAACTCCTTCACGTAAGTCTGAAGGTGCTTCTTCGACACGTGAACATGGGTCCCACGGATCGACAGCTTCAAGCGCGCCCAAAAGCCCTCAAGGCCGTTGACGTGGCAATCTCCGTCTACATATTCCCCGGCTCCGTGGTTGACCGTCTCATGCTCGAAACCGGCCTTGTACAGACCGTTGTAGGACGCCAGCTCGTCGCTGTTGACCGTGCTGCCCTTCTCGACGTTCTCTTTGATGATCGGATGCAGCGTCTTTTTGCGAACGTCCGGAACAACCTTCGTCATCACATCGCCGTCGCGTTCCAACATCCCGAACACGACCGTCTTGCCGGGAGCCCCGCGTCCGCGCTTCCCGCCCGGCCGCTTCCCGCCAACGTAGGTCTCATCGACCTCGACGATCCCGCCCAGCGGCGTCTCGCCGTCCGTATCGGCCATGTACTTGCGGATTTCATGCGCCATGCGCCACGCCGTCTTGTAGGGAATATCCAACTGGCGCTCCAATTCCTTCGCAGCCACACCATGACGCGAAGTCGAAAAGAGAAGCATTGCGTAGAACCATTTATGCAGAGGCAGGTGAGTCCGCTCCATCGGCGTGCCAACTGTCGGGTGCAGATGGTGCCCGCAGTGCTGGCATACATACCCTCGGTCTTTCGTCATGCGGTAGAATTTGCTGAACACGCCGCACTTCGGGCAATCCAGTTCTGTGCCGCCATAACGCTCGGTCATGATGCGCTTCAAGCACGCTTCGTCGTCTGGGAACTGCTGCTGAAACTCGTAAAAGCTGGTCATCTCGACCTCCTATGCCTTAAATATAGGAAGCCACGCCCCTTATGTCAAGGTGATAATCGCGAACTTATTTGCCAGATGGTGCGAAGAGGCGAACACGGTCTTTGCCCTCGTCGGGAGACTGACCCAAGACGGGGTCACATGGGTCGACAAAGACGGCAACGAGCGGGCGCTCGTGGGAACGCCCAATCGAAAGGGCGCGCCCGTTCCAACGAGAAGGACGGGGACGGTTCATCGGCTGGCCGCCGGAGCGGTGCGAGGATGGTAACGGCTTGGCGGTTCCCGACCATAGCGCCACAATATCCGGTAGTTGCAGTCTGACCCGCTACTATATCTCGGGGAAAATGTAGGCTTCAAATCTGCGGCCCGGGCGGCGCGAACCAGAATAAATTCACACGAATCAACTCCTGAAATTATCGTTTTTTATTATTTCGTATATATGTTATCGTTTTTCATGATCCGGTATCGTTTTTCACGGAACGGGCGGCGCGGTCGTCCCGCTGAGGAAGGGTAACACTTAAGTCATGGATACCCCTGCGCAGAATCGTTTTTCAGGACCTATTAGAGTTTTTCAGGAACGGCGCCTTCCCGTGACCGCGAGGCCGGCGGGCTACGCCGCGCTGATTGGGGCTTACGATCTGCGGGTGCCGCTTCCCCGGAAGCTCAGCGCCATTGGTGAACGGCACAGGCTCATGGAGCGAGACGGCTGGCGCATCTATTCGCCGCGCTACGAGCCGGACGCAAGCCTGGAAGGTCATCTCACCTTCGCTCTGAAACATGAAGGGCTGGACCTGGCCGTCGTCAAGAGGCTGTTTGCCGCGACCGGCCCCGCCCCCATCGCCGATCTGGTCAAGGCCAAGCCCACGGGCGCCTACGCCCGGCGTGTCTGGTTCCTCTATGAATGGCTGACCGAGACGCGGCTTGAGCTCCCGAACGCTGATCGCGGGGCCTACGCGTCAATCGTCGATCCAGACCAGCAATATGCGGTCCCCGCGGCAACGTCTTCGCGGCACCGGGTCAAGAACAATCTGCCCGGCACGCCGGTTTTTTGTCCGCTGGTGTTCCGCACGGAAGCGCTGGAGCGCCTTATCGCCACGGACCTGCAGGCGCACGCGCAGGAAGCCGTTGCCGCCGTGCCGCGCGATCTGCTGGCGCGCACGGCCGCTTTCCTGCTCCTCAAGGATTCGAAGTCAAGTTTCGCCATCGAGGGCGAGCATCCCCCGCAGGACCGCATCCAGCGATGGGCCCGCGCTATCGGCCAGGCCGGCCAGCAGCCGATCGATCATGACGAACTGCTACGTCTGCAACGCATCGTGATCGGTGATGCCCGCTTCGTCCATCTGGGTGTGCGGACCGAGGGAGGCTTTGTCGGTGAACATGACCGCGACTCGCGTATGCCAATCCCCGACCACATCAGCGCGCGGCCGGATGATCTGGTGCGGCTGATGGAGGGCATGGTTGCTTTCGACCGGGAAGCCTCCCAGCAGCTCGATCCGGTTGTAGCCGCATCGGTGCTGGCCTTCGGCTTTGTCTACATCCATCCTTTCGAGGACGGGAACGGCCGGCTGCACCGCTACCTGATTCACCACGTCCTGGCCCAGCGCGGTTTCAACCCGCCGGGGGTCGCATTTCCGGTATCGGCGGCGATTCTGGACCGAATTGACGACTACCGCGCAGCGCTCGAAGACTACTCGCAGCGTCTGCTGCCGGCGGTGCAGTGGGAACCGACGGAACACGGCAATGTCCGGGTGTTGAACGATACCGGAGATTTCTACCGGTATTTCGATGCTACATCGCAAACCGAGTTCCTGTACGGTAGCGTGCAGCGGACTATCGAACTGGACTTGCCGCAAGAAGCAACATTTCTGAGGCGGTACGACGCGTTTCGGAACCATCTGAACCTGATCGTCGATATGCCAGATCGGCTGTCGGATCTCCTGTTCCGGTTCCTCCACCAGAACGGCGGCAAGCTGTCTCGCCGCAGGCGGGAAAGGGAATTCGCTGCCCTGACCGACGACGAGGTCGGGCGTATAGAAGCCATTTACCGGGAAGAATTCGCTGGCGACCATTGTTGAACACGAGCAGAAGTCGGCCCGCGAGGGTGAGTAGCCGCGGCCGTTGTCGTCGGCTCGGAACAGGATTGTGCGAAATGATTGCATCCGAGCCAGCGGCGAGAGGACGATACAACCAAGAGGTGCTCGGCCATGTCAGTTGCCGATAGCGAAGATGGCGGCGCTGCCGGGATGTCGCCGATCAATCTCATCGACTGCAGCCTGGAGGATTTGGTCGCGGCTCTATAGCACGAGCAGCCGATCGCCATGCTGGACGGTGGCCCGCCGTTCGTTCTTGAGAGCGACAACGCGCGCCGGATTTTCGCGTACTACGCCCGGCGCCGCGACTTGTGGCCGCGCGCCAAGACAGTGCAAGAACGCGAAATTGAAGAGATTCTGAAAGCCTTGGAAGAAGACCCTCCGGCCAAGAAGGCGACCGAGACAGCGGGCGGAGCGGAAACCAAGTTATGGGCCCTGCGGCGCGTCGAGGCGCACCGTTTCGGCGGTCTGCACAGGCATTGCGGGTTGGACGGTGAGGATCCCGAGACCTTCGTCGTCGAGGTCGACAGTGATGTCACGCTGATCAGCGGCTTCAACGGGGCGGGCAAGACGGCTCTCCAAAACGTGATCATCTGGTGCCTGACAGGCCGCGCGCTCCGCTCACAACACATGCCGGACGAAGTGCACGAGCCGATGCAGGTCAATCGGGCAGGTGGTGACGAAGAGTGTGGCGCCGATGAGTCTGCACTGACGCTTCCACCCGTCGTGCCGATCCCATCGGCAGTCGATCTCGAAGTGCTCAACGATCAGCCGAAAATCGATACCTGGGCAAAGTTGACATTCCATGACGAAGGATCGGACAGCATTTGCGTCGTGCAGCGCGCGCTGACTGTCAGTGCGCGTGGCAAGATCAGCATGACCGTAACCGGGCTCGAAGACTTGGGCTTGCCAGACCTCGCCATCGAAGCGGGGACGCTGATGCCCGGAATTGCAGCCCATATGCGCTTTGATGAAAAGACTACCTTTGCCGACGCGATAGCGCAGTTGACGGGACTCAAGCCACTGGAGGACTTGGGACGCCGGTCGGGGAGAGCAGTTGGTCGGCTTCGAACGAGAGAGACACAAAGCACGGAATCCCAGGCGGCGGCGAAGCTGGATGATTTCAAGAACAAGCGGCAAAGCATTGTCGATGCCTGGACAGCGCAGCCTGACCTTGGTGAACCAGCTGACCTGATTGCACCCGACGAAGAGTCTGAAGAAGACCAATGCAAGACGACGATTGCGGATACGCGAAACTGGAGTGACCCCCTAAAAGTGGTCCAGATTTATTGAAGAGTTTGGCGCATTTTGCCCCCTCGAAAGGAGGACGAAATGAGCCGTAAACGCTACACCTCAGAACGGATTATCAGCATGTTGCGCGAAGCCGAGGTGGCTTTGGCGCAGGGCCAGTCGGTTGGTCAAGCTTGTCGCACGCTCGGCGTATCGGAGCAGAGTTACTATCGCTGGCGCAAGGAATATGGCGGCCTTCGTACTGACCAGGCCAAGCGTCTGAAGGACCTGGAGAAGGAGAATGGCCGTCTCCGCAAGGCGATCTCGGATCTGACGTTGGATAAGCTGATCTTGAAAGAGGCGCTTGAGGGAAATTGCTAAGCCCCGCCCGTCGCCGGCAGTGTGTTGATCATCTCCAGGCCGAACTGGGGATCTCCGAGCGACGGGCCTGTGCTGTTGCAGGCCAACATCGCTCAACCCAGCGCAAGAGACCCCGTGGTCGGGATGATGAAGAGGCCCTCACGGCCGCGATCATCCGCTTGGCCAGCCAGTATGGCAGATATGGCGATCGGCGGATCACTGCCTTGCTCAGGACCGAAGGTTGGCACGTGAACGCCAAGCGGGTCCAGCGCATCTGGCGGCGGGAGGGGCTGAAGCTCCCACAGAAGAAACCGAAACGGGGCAGGCTGTGGCTCAACGACGGATCCTGCATCCGTCTGCGGCCGTGCTGGCCCAATCACGTCTGGTCCTATGACTTCGTCATGGATCGAACACACGATGGGAGGACGTTCCGCATGCTCACCGTGATCGATGAGTTCACCAGGCGGTGCATGGCCGTTGTCGTCGAGCGAAGATTGAACTCGGACAATGTCCTCCATTGTCTGACCGAGCTCTTCGTCCAACATGGCCCGCCGGATCATATCCGTTCCGACAACGGCTCAGAGTTTACCGCTCATGCCGTCCGCGACTGGCTCGGCAGGATCGGCGTCAAGACCCTCTATATCGAGCCCGGGTCACCTTGGGAGAACGGATACAACGAGAGCTTCAACTCAAAGCTCCGGGACGAAATCCTGAACACGGAGATCTTCTCTACACTGAAGCAGGCCAAAGTGCTGATCGAACGATGGCGCCATCACTATAATACCATCCGGCCGCATAGCTCGCTCGGATACAGACCGCCGGCCCCAGAAACCATCTTGCCAAACGTTGAGGGGCCAACCTACCCTGTTGAGGGGCTACGGGCGGCCCATCAGCTTAACCCGCGCCAAACTCTAACTTAAGCGCTGGACCACTAATCGGGGGCAGGCCAACGGGGTATCGTTGCCGGCCTCTGTGTTGCGTTTATTGCCATCGTGGCCGAGCGCTTGATCGGCGCGTGGGCAGCGAATAAAAAACGCCGCCTTGGTCTAACAGCTTGAATTATTTTTGAGTAAAGGTCACCTGACGTGGGCCGTAGGCGTTGTCAGTGTAAATTAGCTTGAGCTTCCTGACGACATTAGCTGTGAACCGCCTCCCGAAATTAGGCCCAGGCCAAATGTAAGATTCGCTCGTTCAATCAAGGCCGGGCCAATCATCAATGTTCGCTTTGGGTCAAAAGCGGACGTGCCGGCGCCCATGCTTTGATGTCCCCTTTTAGCCATAAACGGACATTGAGGCCGGGGTCCTCTGATAGCGAGGGCCGGTCTAATGGTGGGTCAACAATCGAACCGAGAATCCCCTTCAGTCCGTCCGACGACGGGAGCAAAATCAACAGAGGTTCACGTCGCCGAGATCGGCGCAACGCTTTCTCTACATCCACCCCGCGACCTACAACGCCTTCTACCACCAGCGCCATCTCCTTAAACGGTCTACGTACAAAGAGCTTCGAGCGACATCGTTCGAGGCCTGGCAGCGCGCGAGCTTGACGGCTTGATTTTGATACCAAGCTGATTTCGGTGCGAGCCGCGGAGGTTTACGTGACAATGCTGATCGTCGTGCCGAGATGCGACGAGCACGAGTTGCTCAGAGTGGCGGCATATTTCGAGCAGCTCTGGGGCTGCGTATCGAACGTTCCTCTGGATCCCGAAAATCCCGCGGCTGCGTCTGCAGAATAACGAAAGACGATAACGGACTTTTCCGCACACGGGCGTGCCGACGCAGGCTAGTCCGCCTAATTGCTTCTGACCTAGCTTCCCGTCACTTCACTGGCCTGCCCCCGATTAGTGGTCCAGCGCTTAAGTTAGAGTTTGGCGCGGGTTAAGTTGATGGGCCGCCCGTAGCCCCTCAACAGGGTAGGTTGGCCCCTCAACGTTTGGCAAGATGGTTTCTGGGGCCGGCGGTCTGTATCCGAGCGAGCTATGCGGCCGGATGGTATTATAGTGATGGCGCCATCGTTCGATCAGCACTTTGGCCTGCTTCAGTGTAGAGAAGATCTCCGTGTTCAGGATTTCGTCCCGGAGCTTTGAGTTGAAGCTCTCGTTGTATCCGTTCTCCCAAGGTGACCCGGGCTCGATATAGAGGGTCTTGACGCCGATCCTGCCGAGCCAGTCGCGGACGGCATGAGCGGTAAACTCTGAGCCGTTGTCGGAACGGATATGATCCGGCGGGCCATGTTGGACGAAGAGCTCGGTCAGACAATGGAGGACATTGTCCGAGTTCAATCTTCGCTCGACGACAACGGCCATGCACCGCCTGGTGAACTCATCGATCACGGTGAGCATGCGGAACGTCCTCCCATCGTGTGTTCGATCCATGACGAAGTCATAGGACCAGACGTGATTGGGCCAGCACGGCCGCAGACGGATGCAGGATCCGTCGTTGAGCCACAGCCTGCCCCGTTTCGGTTGCTTCTGTGGGAGCTTCAGCCCCTCCCGCCGCCAGATGCGCTGGACCCGCTTGGCGTTCACGTGCCAACCTTCGGTCCTGAGCAAGGCAGTGATCCGCCGATCGCCATATCTGCCATACTGGCTGGCCAAGCGGATGATCGCGGCCGTGAGGGCCTCTTCATCATCCCGACCACGGGGTCTCTTGCGCTGGGTTGAGCGATGTTGGCCTGCAACAGCACAGGCCCGTCGCTCGGAGATCCCCAGTTCGGCCTGGAGATGATCAACACACTGCCGGCGACGGGCGGGGCTTAGCAATTTCCCTCAAGCGCCTCTTTCAAGATCAGCTTATCCAACGTCAGATCCGAGATCGCCTTGCGGAGACGGCCATTCTCCTTCTCCAGGTCCTTCAGACGCTTGGCCTGGTCAGTACGAAGGCCGCCATATTCCTTGCGCCAGCGATAGTAACTCTGCTCCGATACGCCGAGCGTGCGACAAGCTTGACCAACCGACTGGCCCTGCGCCAAAGCCACCTCGGCTTCGCGCAACATGCTGATAATCCGTTCTGAGGTGTAGCGTTTACGGCTCATTTCGTCCTCCTTTCGAGGGGGCAAAATGCGCCAAACTCTTCAATAAATCTGGACCACTTTTAGGGGGTCACTCCAGGGGGGCCGAACCCACAGTGTGGCGGTTAGCGAAGACGGGTTCGAGTGGAACGGCAAGACCTGGCGCTCGCTCTCGGCCATCGCCCGCGAGATCACCGGCGCCCATTGGTCGGGTCCGCGCTTCTTCGGGGTCACCGGACGATCGCCTGCGCGGGCCGGGGCGCCGGTTACGGATCATGGCGACGACTAGCCCGAAGGAGGGTCGGAAGGGACGCCCCACCGTCCGGTGTGCGATATACACCCGCAAGTCCCACGAAGAAGGGCTGGAGCAGGACTTCAACTCCCTCGACGCCCAGCGGGAGGCCTGCGAAGCCTATGTTGCGAGTCAGAAGCACGAGGGCTGGACCTGCCTGCCCGGGATTTACGATGACGGCGGGGTCTCGGGGGCGACCCTGGAGCGCCCCGCCCTCAAACGCCTTCTCGCGGACATGGAAACCGGCGGGATCGATGCGGTCGTCGTCTACAAGGTCGATCGCCTGACGCGCACCCTCGGCGACTTCGCCAGGATCGTCGAGGTTTTCGACCGGAAGGAGGTCTCCTTCGTCTCGATCACCCAACAGTTCAACACCACGACCTCGATGGGGCGGCTGACCCTCAACATGCTGCTCTCGTTTGCCCAGTTCGAGCGTGAGGTGACGAGCGAACGGATCCGCGACAAGATAGCGGCTTCGAAGAAGAGGGGCCTCTGGATGGGCGGTCTGCCACCGCTTGGCTACGACGTTCGGGACCGAAAGCTGGTTGTCAACGAACAGGAAGCCGGGACGGTCCGGGACATCTTCCGCCACTACCTCGAGACGGGTTCGGTCTCCGCGTTACAGGACAGGCTCGAGAGGGACGGCGTCGCCGGCAAGGTTCGGATCGACCGCTACGGCCGCGAGACGGGCGGCAAGCCCCTGGCCCGCGGCGCGCTCTATCACCTTCTGCAAAACCGCATCTACCGCGGCGAAATCGTGCACAAGGAACAGAGCTATCCCGGTGAACACGACGCGATCGTCGACGAGCCGCTCTGGAAACAGGTGCAACGGAAGCTCGCGACAAACCGGGCCGAGCGAACGAGTGGCGCGAACGCGGCCGAGCCGAGCCTCCTGGCCGGTCTGGTCTACGATGATACGGGCCAGAGAATGACCCCGAGCCATGCCAACAAGCAGGGAACCCGATACCGCTACTATGTCTCCAAAAGCCTCGTCACAGGGCGGCGCGGGAGCGCATCCCGCGGCCGGCGCGTGCCCGCGCGCGAACTCGAAGGCCTGATCGAAGATCGGTTGCGCCGCTTCCTCGCAAGCCGGGCGGAGATATTCGGGGCCGTCGACGGCCTCGGGGAGGACGCCGGGCGCGCGGCCGAGGTCGTGGCCAGGGCGAATGAGATGGCCGGGCGCTGGCCGAGCCTGGCGGCTCCGGAAAGGCGCACCATCCTCAACGCGATCGTCCACCGTGTCGAGTTGAGGACGGATACCGTCGAGCTTCAGCTGCTGCCCTCTGCCCTGGGGGCTCTCCTGGAGGAGGGATCGGTCTTGCCCGGACCGGGACAGCGTTTGAGGGGCGACGGACCGCCCTTCACCTTTTCCATCCCCGCCCGGCTCAGGCGCACCGGCCGGGATATCCGGTTCATTGTCGAGGGGGCCGAAAACGAGTGCAGGACCGTGCCCGACCGCAGCCTGCATCGCCTTCTCGCGCAGGCTCACCGGTACCGGGCAATGGTCATGCACAGTGGCGACAGGACGATGCGCGAGCTTGCCGCCGAGGCGGGGGTCACGAGCTCATATTTCAGCCGGATCCTGCGGCTCGGCTTCCTCGCCCCGAAGATCGTCGGCTGCATACTCGACGATCGTCATCCCATCGGGCTGACGGCAAAGCGGCTCGCCAACGAGGTGCGGCTTCCGGCCGGCTGGGACGACCAGCACGGTTCGATCCTCTGCGAGGGGACGGAGGGACGAACCGGCGCGCCGGCCGGCCGGCCTTCCGCCCCGGGCTGAACCCCGCGCCGCACTTACGGACCGGGCATCGGTCCAGCGCATCCTCGACGACGGCGAGATGGAGGAGTGCGAATGCTTCCGGCGCCGAGGCCATTTCAGGAGACCGCCGCGATCTCGCCCGCATTTCTTCTACCGTAACCAGCCGGTAAATCGCCGTTTCACGCCCCGTTACCAGGAGTGCCAGGACTTTACATTGCGCCCGTTGCCCGGGAACACGAGCCTGCCGGCGGTCGATATGAAGACGCCGCAATCCCGGGAATAGCCGGCGCCGCGGCCTCCGGGAACTGCAACACCATCTCGAGTGAGCGCGCCTTCGCGGCGGCATGAAGGGCGATCTTGTCGTACCACCGAAACCGCGTTAGGAGACTTTCGCCATCTCAGGCTGTCCGTTGTCGCACCGCTCGGGTCTCTGCGCTCGGCAGGGCGCTGGCCGAAGCCCGTAACCCCCGGATAAATAGCGCAGATTCGGGCTCGCAGAATTGCATTTATACCAATGATATCAATGGCTTAGGTGATGGCGGAGGGGGTGGGATTCGAACCCACGGTACGCAAGCGCACAACGGTTTTCGAGACCGCCCCGTTCGACCACTCCGGCACCCCTCCGCGAAGGCGTCGCGATCGACGGGGCGACCTTACCCACGGCCCGGACCTTTCGCAAGCACGCTAGAATGCAGCAAAAAGGCCCGGAAAAGTGCCCATAAAGCCGAAAAAAACCCCCATAAAGTAAAAAAATTGACAGAATCGGCTTGCGCGCTATAGTCCCGGCTCCTGCGGCGGCGCGGCCGATTGCGACCGCTGTTTTTAAGGATTGTTCGCGAATGTTTGCAGTGATTCGAACCGGCGGGAAACAGTACCGGGTCGCCGCCGAGGGTGTGATCGTCGTCGAGAAACTGATCGGCGAGGCGGGCACGTCCGTCGAGCTGACCGAGGTCCTCGCCATGGGCAAGAACGGGTCCACGACGATTGGCACGCCGCTCGTCGAAGGCGCGCGGGTAGCCGCGACCGTGCTCGATCAGGGCCGCCAGCCGACCGTACTCGTCTTCAAGAAGAAGCGACGCAAGAATCACCGCCGGATGCGCGGTCACCGGCAGCAAATGACCGTACTCAAGATCGACCAGATCCTCGGCCCCGGTGAGAAAGCGGCGCCCCGGAAGGCAGCCGCGAGGAAATCGACGGTGAAGACGGCCGAGGGGCCGGGTGACGAGGTCAAGCCCGTGGCGAAGAAGCCCGCGGCGAAGAAGGCCGCGGCGGCGAAGAGCGAGGGCAAGCCGGCGGCCGCGAAGAAATCGGCCGCGAAAAGGTCCACGGTCGATAAAACCACTGAGCCCAAGAAACCCGCAGCCAAGAAGGCCAGCGCGGCCAAGAAGACCACCGCTGCCAAGAAGCCGGCGGCCAAGAAATCCGCGGTCAAGAAGCCGGCGGCGAAGACTTCGAAGGAGCAAGACTGATGGCGCACAAAAAAGCCGGCGGAAGCTCACGCAACGGCCGCGATTCCGAAGGCCGGCGGCTGGGGATCAAGAAATATGGCGGCGAAAGCGTCGTGCCGGGCAACATCATCGTTCGCCAGCGGGGTACGAAATTCAACCCGAGCGACAATGTCGGCTTGGGCCGCGATCACACGATCTTTGCGCTCGTCGAGGGCCAGGTGCGCTTTACCCACAAGGCGGCGGGCAAGATCTTCGTGTCGGTCGAGCCGTTGAACTGACGCCGCCGACGGGCCAGACGTCCGGAAGGGGAGCGCTCGGTCGTTCCCCTTTTTTTATAGCGGGGAAAAATTGGCATACGAGCCGAAATCCCCGGCGTGGCGATGGAGCCCCGCAAGGATGCAATTTCTCGATGAAGCCAGGGTTCACGTGCAAAGCGGCGACGGCGGCACGGGCTGCCTGTCGTTCAGACGGGAGAAGTTTATCGAATATGGCGGGCCCGACGGCGGCGACGGCGGCAAGGGCGGCGACGTCGTCGCGCTCTGCGTCGAAGGGCTCAACACGCTGGTCGATTTTCGCTACCGGCAGCATTTCAAGGCCAAGGCAGGCCGGCCCGGGGAAGGCCGCCAACGGACCGGGGCCGCAGGCGCGGACCGGATGCTCGAAGTTCCCGTCGGCACGGAAATTCTCGACGATATGGACGGCTCGCTGCTGGCCGATATGACCGAACCGGGCCAGCGTGTCGTCCTGGCGCGCGGCGGCGACGGCGGCTTCGGCAATTTGCATTTCAAGTCGGCGACCAACCGGGCACCCCGGCGCGCCGATCCCGGCTGGCCCGGCGAGATGCTGACGCTGCGATTGCGCCTCAAGCTGGTCGCCGATGCCGGTCTGCTAGGCCTGCCCAACGCCGGCAAGTCGACGCTGCTCGCCCGGGTGTCCCGCGCGAAGCCCAAGATCGCCGATTACCCGTTCACGACACTCCACCCCCAACTGGGCGTCGTGGGCGTGGACGAGGCCGAATTCGTTCTGGCGGACATCCCGGGGCTGATCGAGGGCGCGCATGGCGGCGCCGGTCTCGGCGACAGGTTTCTGGCCCATTTGGAGCGCTGCGCGGTTCTGATCCACCTGGTCGACGGCACAGCCGACGACGTCGCCGAAGCGTACGAGACGATCCGCGTCGAGCTTGCCGCTTATGGCCAAGACCTGGCCGCCCGGCCGGAGGTCGTCGTGCTCAACAAGTGCGATGCGCTGGACGCAGCGACTCGCGCGAAAAAAGCGACCGCGCTCGAAGTGGCTTGCCATGCCGTTGTATTGGAGATTTCAGGGGTCACGGGCGAGGGGATCAGCGATCTCCTGCGCCGTGCCGTTGCGACGGTCGACGCGACCCGCTCCACTGCGGCAGACGAGCAAACCAGCGGGGCGATCTGATGATACCGGCGCTCCAACGGCTGCCCTCCCTGGTCGTGAAGGTCGGCTCAAGCCTGCTGGTCGACCCCGAAAGCGGCGTGCTTCACGAGACCTGGCTGGACGGGCTCGCGGCGGACGTGGCGAACCTGCGTGAGCGGGGCCAGGAGGTCATCCTCGTCTCATCGGGTGCGATCGCAGTCGGGCGTCGGGACCTGGGTCTGCCCAACCGTAAGCTCAAACTCGAGGAGAAACAGGCCGCTGCCGCGGCGGGACAGATCCGTCTCGCTCACGCCTATCAGGAATCGCTCGCCCGATTCGGTGTCAATGTCGCCCAGATCCTGCTGACGATCGGCGACACGGAAGCTCGGCGCCGATACCTCAATGCACGGAGCACCATCAGCACCTTGCTCAAGATCGGTTCGGTACCCGTAATCAACGAGAACGACACAGTGGCGACGGCAGAGATTCGCTTTGGCGACAACGATCGTCTGGCGGCGCGGGTCGCTGCAATGATGAGCGCCGACGGCCTGATTTTGCTGTCGGATATCGACGGACTCTATTCCGCCAATCCCCAGACCGCTGTCGATGCCCGGCATATTCCCGTGATCGACGACATCACGCCCGCGATCGAAGCGATGGCCGGCAAGTCGATGTCGGCGGACGCCTCGGGCGGTATGGTGACCAAGCTGCAGGCGGCCCGGATCTGCCTTGGCGCGGGTTGTCACGTTGCGATCTGCCAGGGCTCGGTGGAGCGGCCCTTGCGCGCACTCGAGGCTGGTGCGCGGGCGAGCTGGTTTATCGCCAAGGCATCGCCCAAGGCGGCGCGCAAGCAGTGGATTGCCGGCAGCCTGCAGCCGAACGGCAAGGTGACGATCGACGGCGGCGCCCTTGCGGCTCTCAAAGACGGGCGTAGCCTGCTGCCCGCCGGCGTCGTCGCCGTCTCGGGCCGCTTCGAGCGGGGCGATTCCGTGATCGTCGAAGATCCCGAAGGAAACGAGGTCGCACGCGGATTGTGCGCCTATTCGTCGGACGACGCGGTCCGGATCCTGGGTCACAAAAGCCGTGAAATAGAGCGGATTCTCGGCTACCGTGGCCGCGACGAAATTATCCACCGGGACGACCTGGTGTTGAGCTGACGGAGAGCGCATCGTGGTCGCACTCAGCGCCGCCGAATCCGGCGATATCGAAACCGTGATGGCCGAGTTGGGCGTTGCCGCCCGGGCGGCCGCGCATACCATCGCTCATGCCTCGGCCGAGACGAAGACCAGCGCCCTGCGCGCCGCTGCCGCAGCAATTCGCGAGCGGGCCACGGATATCCTCGAGGCCAATTCCCGGGACATGGAGGCCGCCAAACAGCGTGAGCTGACCGCTGCCTTGCTCGAGCGCCTGGAACTCGACGGGGATCGGATCGAGGCCATGGCTGCTGGACTGGAGACGATCGCGACGCTCGCCGATCCGGTCGGTCGCGAGCTCGACAGCTGGGATCGGCCGAACGGCCTTGCCATCAGTCGTGTCAGTGTGCCGATTGGCGTCATCGGCATTATCTTCGAGTCCCGCCCCAACGTGACCGCGGACGCCGCGGCTCTCGCGATCAAGGCCGGTAATGCGGCGATCTTGCGCGCGGGCTCGGAGAGCTACCACTCGTCACGGGCGATCATGGCCTGCCTGCAGCAGGGTCTGGCTGCTGCCAATCTGCCGTCGGCCTGCGCCGAGTTGATCCCCGTAACGGACCGCGCGGCCGTCGGCATTTTACTGCGCATGGACGACTGCGTTGATCTGATCGTGCCCCGCGGCGGCAAGGGCCTGATCCAGCGGGTCAAGGCGGAAAGCCGAATTCCCATTTTCGCGCATCTCGATGGCATCTGCCATGTCTATGTCCACGAGGCGGCGGATCCTGAGATGGCGCGCGACGTGCTGTTCAATGCCAAGATGCGCCGGACCGGGATTTGCGGCGCCGCCGAGACGTTGTTGATTGACCGGTCGATCGCCGTAAATCATCTGGTGGCGGTCCTCGATCCATTGGTCGAGGCGGGCTGTGAACTGCGCGGCGACGCTGTGGCGCGCGGCGTCGATTCACGCCTCGGCGCGGCTCGCGAGGAAGACTGGGAGACCGAATACCTCGACGCAATTCTATCGGTTCGCATCGTCGACGGAATAGAGGCTGCGATCGATCATATCAACCGGCATGGCTCCCACCACACCGACACCATCGTCACGGCAGACGACGTGGCAGCTGCATATTTTCTCGACGAGATCGACAGCGGCATCGTCATGCACAACTGCTCTACTCAGTTCGCCGACGGTGGCGAATTCGGTATGGGAGCCGAGATCGGCATCTCCACGGGAAAATTGCATGCCCGCGGACCAGTGGGCGCCGAGCAGCTCACGACCTACAAATACCGCGTGCAGGGCACGGGGCAGGTGCGTCCCTGAGCCATCTACCAACCAGCCCCCACGGCCTACGAATCGGTCTGCTCGGCGGTTCGTTCAATCCTTCGCATGCGGGTCATCTTCATATCAGTCGGCTCGCGCTTCGCGATCTCGGGCTCGACCGAATCTGGTGGCTCGTTTCGCCGCAAAATCCGTTGAAATCGGCCCTCGATATGGCGCCGCTGGGCCGGCGACTCGCTGCGGCCCGCCGGCGCGCCACCGATTCGCGAATTCGCGTAACCGACATCGAGCGCCGTCTGGGCGATAGCCGGACCGCATTCATATTGCCGAAGCTACGGGCTGCCTACCCGGGTAACCGTTTTGTCTGGATCATGGGCGCCGACAATCTGCTGCAGATCACCGAGTGGTTCGCCTGGCCGCGGATCTTCGAAACACTGCCCATTGCGATTTACGACCGTCCTTCCTATTCTCGAAGGGCTCTCGCGAGCGTCGCGGCCCGTCGGTTCGCATCCTCTCGGATCGAGCCGGAACAGGCCACCACCTTGGCCGACCGCCGACCGCCGGCCTGGGTATTTTTCGCGGGGCGTCTGAGCCCGGCTTCGGCGACGGATATCCGGGGGCGTGGGATTAGCGGACGGCAGAAGGAGCGTGCAACACCGTGAGGAGCGGATCATAGTCGTCGAGGAAAAGCGTCGACCATCGGTGCTCGAATTGCATCAAGCCGTTCTGGCCGAGCTTGAGGACGCCAAGGGCGAGGACATCGTGTCCATCGACCTAGCGGGAAAATCCGACATCGCGGACTATATGGTGATCGCGTCGGGGCGCTCCGATCGGCAGATCGGCGCCATGGCAGACCGACTCATGCGACGGTTCAAGGCGATCGGGATGGGGTCAGTTCCGGTCGAGGGCCTCAAGGCCGGCGACTGGGTCCTGATCGATGGCGGTGACGTCATCGTTCACCTCTTTCACCCGGAAATTCGTACGCTTTATAACCTGGAGAAAATGTGGGCCATCACGCTCCCGACAAAGGGTGCGGAGTCCGTCGGGCTCTCCTCGGGCGCCGGACGCTGAGGCCGCATCGGCGTGCGCGTCTTGGTGGCTGCTGTGGGGCGCGCCAGATCAGGACCCGAGCGGAGCCTGTTCGATGGTTACGTAAAGAGGCTGCCTTGGCCGCTCGACTTTATCGAGGTCCGTGAGAAGCGCGCCTTATCAGGAGCCAAGCTCAGAGATGCCGAGGCTCGGTTGCTGCTCGATGTCCTGCCGGAGCGCGCCGTCGTCGTGGCGTTGGAGGAAACTGGCACGGTCCTGACAAGCGAGGCGTTTGCCACACAACTTGGCAACTGGCGCGACGATGGCGTGGGCGCGCTGGCCTTTCTGATCGGCGGCGTCGAGGGCCATGGCGAGGCGGCGCGCGTGCGCGCCGATCTGGTACTTTCCCTTGGCGCCATGACCTGGCCCCATCAGCTTGTCCGAGTTCTGCTTGCCGAACAACTCTACCGGGCCGCTTCGATCCTCGTGGGCCACCCCTATCACCGGGCATGACGCTCCGATCAGCACAACGTTCAAGCCGTTTCGTTTCAGCGTGCAATTCGTTATAAGTCCGCCATGACCCAGTCCCAAATCCCGAAGCCCGTCCTGCTCTGTGTGCTGGACGGCTGGGGCCATGGCGACGTGGCTCCCGACAACGCGATTGCCGCGGCTAAGACACCTGTGTGGGACGCCCTGACCGCAGGTAGCCCTCACGCATTGCTCGACGCGTCGGCGGATGACGTCGGGCTGCCCGCCGGCCAGATGGGAAATTCCGAAGTCGGCCACATGAGTATCGGTTCCGGGCGGATCGTGTTTCAGGACCTCCCGAAGATCGACGTAGCGATCGCCGACGGATCGCTAGCCCACAGCCCCAAGTTGGGTGAGTTCGTCTCGTCGCTGAAGGCGAGTAGCGGTGTGTGCCACCTCTTGGGCCTGCTCTCGCCCGGCGGCGTACATTCCCATCAGGATCATATGGCGGCACTGACGCGCATCTTGTCGGAGGCCGGTGTTGGCGTGCGAGTCCATGCAATTCTCGATGGCCGGGATACTCCGCCGCGCTCGGCGCTCGACTTCATGGCGCATTTCGAGTCAGCGATCGCCGGTCTCGCCGACGTCACGATTGCAAGTGTCGCGGGTCGCTACTACAGCATGGATCGAGATTCGCGCTGGGAGCGGACAGCGCTGGCCTATGAATCCTACGTCCAGGGCAAGGGGCGGCGGGCCGATACAGCGCGGAATGCCATAGAGGCCGCTTATAACGCAGATGAAAGCGACGAATTCGTCCGACCGACCCTGGTTGGCGAGGTGCCCGTCATGGCGAATGGCGACGGGCTCCTGATGGCAAACTTCCGGGCCGACCGGGTGCGCCAAACACTAGCCGCGCTGCTCGACCCTGCCTTCGACGGATTCACGCGAGCAGCGGTTGTTGACTTTGCGGCGGCCGTGGGCATGACCGAATACAGTCAGAAGCTGAATTCTCTGGTCGCCGCTCTGTTTCCCCCGACAAACCTTCCCGGGCTGCTTGGTGAGGTCGTCTCAGCGGCGGGTCTGCGCCAGCTGCGTATCGCCGAGACCGAGAAATATGCCCATGTCACCTACTTCTTCAACGGCGGCAAAGAACAGGTGTTCGAGGGCGAGGAACGGATCCTCGTGCCATCGCCAAAGGTCGCGACATACGATCTCGAGCCCGAGATGTCGGCCGAAGAAGTCACCGACAAGGTGATCGAGGCCATCGGCACGGGTCGTTTCGATCTGATCGTTCTGAACTATGCGAACCCGGACATGGTTGGCCATACGGGCGTGTTCGACGCAGCGGTCAAGGCCGTCGAGACGGTCGACCGGTGCCTGGGCCGAGCGCGCAAGGCGATCGAGCAGGCGGGCGGGGCGATGCTGGTCACCGCCGATCATGGCAATGTGGAACGGATGCGCGATCACGGAAGTGCCCAGCCCCATACAGCACATACCTCGAATCGGGTTCCAGTGGTGCTGGCGGGCATGAGTGACGGCATTGAACTACACGATGGCCGGCTCAGCGATATCGCGCCGACGATCCTCGGCCTGCTCGGGCTTTCCCAACCCCCAGAGATGACAGGCTCGACCCTGATCGCTGACGGTTCAGCCACCGAAGACAATGCGGGCCAAGCGCGAACGGCCCTGGTTTAACCGACGTGGCGCCTTCGGGCTCGCGTTTGCAGCGGCTCTGTTCGCAGGCGCAGTCTTCGGGAATGGTCTCGCAGACGAGCCTCTCGAGAGTCAGCTTGACGATATCGAGCGCGCGCTCGAATCGGAACGCGCCCGAGAGGAGGATTTGGGCCGCGAGGCCCAGACGATTCGCGACGAGCTCGACAGCCTGCGTATCGAGCTGGTTGCCGCGGCGGCGACAGCGCAGGCCCGCGAACGATCGATCGACGAACTGGAAGGAACCCTCGAAGCGCTCGCAGCGGAAGAAGCCGCCAAAGAGGCCGTGCTGACGGCTCACGAGGCCGAGACGATGCGAACGCTCGCCGCCTTGCAGATGCTGAGCCGCCGCCCCGTGGAAGCGCTCATCGCCCTGCCGGTACCGCTCACCGAGACGATGCGAACGAGTGCGCTGTTAGGTGCCGTGGTGCCGGCGCTCGAGACGGGCGCGCGAACCTTGCAGCAGGATATCGCGACGCTGGGTGCGCTGCGTGCCGAAATTGCGCGGGAGCGTGCGGCGCTCGGATCGGAAATTGTCGAGCTGGAAAGCGAGCGAGTAACTATCGCCGACCTGATTACACGCAAGGATGCACTCTACGCCGTTACCGAGGATGCGCGTCAAACTGCAGGAGCAGAAGCAGCAATCCTGGCCGCGGAGGCGGGCGATCTGCGGGAATTACTGGAAGAGCTCGAAGCCCGGAGCGTTGCAGCAGCAGCAGATGTCGTAGAGCATGCGCGGGAAGCATCGGAGCGGCTGGACGCGCCCGCAGAGGGTGCGGCGGAGCCGGAGCAGATGGCAGTTGCAACGCTCGATATTGCACGGCCGGACGAAATGCGTTCCATGGCGGAAGCGCAGGGTGATCTCGTTTTCCCGGTCTCCGGAACGATCGCGACCCGGTATAACCAGACCAGTAGCGCGGGCGTCGCCAGCCGTGGAATCACGATCGAAACCAGGCCAAATGCCTTGGTTACAGCGCCATTCGATGGCGTTGTGGTGTTCGCGGGGCCGTTTCGCGGTTACGGGCAACTCTTGATCATCGAACACAGCGAGGGGTATCATAGTCTTTTAGCCGGATTGGGGCGCATCGATGGCGTCCTGGGCCAGTGGGTCTTGGCTGGTGAACCGGTTGGTATCATGGAGCGAGAACAGGACGAGGCTCCCCGGCTCTATGTTGAACTGCGCCGCAATGGGCAACCGGTCAACCCGTTGCGTTGGCTTGCGGCGGCGGACAGGAAAGCTAGTGGATAAAATGCGCAGAGTTCTTCCGGCTGCGATCATCGCGGTCGCGTTCCTCGCCGCACCGGCGGTGGCTGTTGCCGATAGTTCCGATACCTATCGGCAGCTCGAGCTGTTCGGCGATGTCTTCAAGCGGATTAAGACGGATTACGTTGACGACGTCAGTGACGAGGATCTTATCGAGGCGGCGATCAACGGCATGCTGACGTCGCTTGATCCCCATTCCAAATATCTCGATCCCGATGACTTCTCGTATATGCGGATCGAGACCCGGGGCAAGTTCGGCGGGCTCGGCATCGAGGTGACCATGGAAAGCGGCCTTGTGAAGGTCGTGGCCCCGATCGACGATACGCCGGCGGCTCGGGCGGGCATTCGCTCAGGCGATCTGATCAGCCATCTCGACGGCGAGCCGATCATGGGCCTGACGCTCGACGAAGCGGTCAACCGGATGCGCGGTGATCCCGATACGGAGCTGCGGCTCACAGTCCTGCGTCAGGGCGAAGAGGCGCCGCTCGAGATCACGCTGGTGCGCGAGATCATCCAGGTCAATGTCGTACGGTCCCGTCGCGAGGAGGATATCGCCTATTTGCGGGTTACCAAGTTCAACGATGGGACCGACCGGCAGCTGATCAAGGCGATGGAAGACCTTCAAAAAGAGATCGGCCCCGATCTTCAGGGCGTGATCCTGGACCTGCGTAACAACCCCGGCGGTTTGCTCGATCAGGCGATCGCGGTGTCCGACGCGTTTCTCGATCATGGCGAGATCGTCTCGACCCGGGGCCGGCGTGACGACAGCGTGCAGCGGTTCAATGCCCGGTCTGGCGACATCGCAGAAGGCTTGCCGTTGGTCGTGCTGATCAATGGCGGTTCGGCGTCGGCCTCGGAGATCGTGGCGGGCGCTTTGCAGGACCATCGCCGCGCGTTGATCCTTGGCACCCAGTCGTTTGGCAAAGCCTCGGTACAGACCGTCATTCCGCTCGCCGATCAGGGGGCGATGCGGTTGACGACGGCGCGTTACTACACGCCGTCGGGACGGTTGATACAGGCTACGGGCATCGTTCCCGATATTGAGGTTTATCAGGCTCGGATCGAATCCATCGATGCTGCCCAGCGTTCTCGCGAGGCCGATCTGCCGCGCCATCTTCTGGGTGACGACGAAGATCCCGGAGACGAAATCGAAATGAACCAGGACGTCGAGGCCGAGGCCATCGGTCGAAGCGACGAGGCGCTCCAGGATTATCAACTGACCCGGGCGCTCGATCTGCTACGAGGCCTGACTTTGCTGTCGAGCAAGGCGGACTAGCCGCCGTCTCGCGCCGCAGTTCGCCAACCGGAGCGAAAATTGGCCCCACCGACCAAGCGTGGCCAGCCGGAAAAACTCGGGGTAAACCCGTTCGTTATCGTGGTGGCGCTTGTCGTCGCCGTGCTGGGCGGCGTTTTCATCTGGATGGCCGTGGAAGCCCAAGACCAGGGCCCCCGGCTCGGCTCGTCCGAACCCGTGCCGGTCCATACCGTCAAGGCCGGGGAGGAGTCGAGCCTCGCCAAGACCGAAACCCGGACGGCAGAGGCCGAAGCTGAAGCCAAAGCAGAAGCAGAGGCAGAAGCAGAAGCAGAGGCAGAAGAAGCGGCGGCGGTCGTCACTGAAACTGAGATGCCGCCGGAGACCGACTCGCCCGACCGTTCAGCTGAGGACTCAGGTGATCTCCAAGATCCCTCAGACGGGACGGGTGAACCCGGATCGATCGACCTTCTGGCATTGGAGCCAGTTGAGGACGTCGCCGGGGGGACGGGGACATCGGTTGAAGGCCGGGATTTGGCGACGGCCGGCGAAACTGAAGCGGGCGACGACGACAGCACACCGTCCGTCGAGATCTCGCTCAGCGAAATTCTGGAAAACGCCCACCTGGCCGCTGCCGAAGGTGGCGGGGGAGAGGCAAGTGGGCTCGAGACGAGCGACGAGGCGCTGGCCGCTTTGGAGGTGCCGCAGGTCAGCGGACCCGTGCCGGCGTCGCCCGACGCGGCGCTGCTCGAGGCGACGCCGAGCGGCGAGCTACCGATTATTGCCGAGGATGGCCGCGAGGCCTGGCAGGTCTATGCCCGGCCCTTTCCGCTCGACGACCCGCGGCCGCGAATCGCAATCGTTCTCACCGGCTTGGGTTTGAGCCAGGCAGCGACCCACGCGGCGATCAAGCTGCCTGGCGCGGTGACCCTGTCGTTCGCGCCCTATGCCGCCAACCTGCTCGAATGGACGACGCGGGCCCGGGCCGCGGGTCACGAAGTGATGCTGGATTTGCCTATGGAACCGGTCAACTACCCGACCGACGACCCCGGACCCCACACGCTGCTGACCTCGCTCAACCCGTCGGACAACGTGGCACGCCTCGAGTGGCTGCTCGGGAGGTATTCCGGATACGTCGGCGTCATCGACCAGATGGGGTCAAAGTTTGCTCGCTCGGACGAGGCCCTGCGGCCCGTGTTGGGCGCGCTCAAAAACCGGGGCCTGTTGGTGCTCGACAGCCGGGCGACGCCCGAGAGCCGGGTGTTCAGTCTCGCCCGGCAAATCGACGTCGCGAGCGCCGCGAACGACAGTTTTCTCGACGATCTGGCGTCGCGAGACGCGATCGACGGTCACTTGGCAGATCTCGAGCAGCTGGCGCGGGCTTCGGGCTATGCCATCGGCGTGGGCCGGCCGTATCCGGTCACTATCGAACGAATCGGCGCATGGCTCTCGGGCCTGGAGGTGCGGAGAATCGCCATTGCTCCGGTCAGCGCCATTGCGAACCGACAGGCGGTCGAATGACCGTGCCGGATCCGTCGGCACTGCCCTACCGGCCCTGCGTCGGCGTCATGCTGTTCAGTCGCGAAGGCGACGTCTTCGTGGGTCAGCGCATCGACGCCGTCCAGGAAGCTTGGCAGATGCCCCAGGGCGGTATCGACCCCGGCGAGGAGCCGCTTTCGACAGCCTATCGGGAACTCGCCGAGGAGACCGGTATCCGTAATGTGGAGCTGCTGGCCGAGAGCCGGGAATGGCTAAGCTACGACCTGCCCGATGGCTTGATCGGCAAGGTCTGGAAGGGGCGGTACCGTGGGCAGCGCCAGAAATGGTTTGCCATGCGCTTCTTGGGCGAGGACCGCGAGATCGACATCGCGACGGCGCACCCGGAATTCTCGGCCTGGCGCTGGTCGGCCATCGACGAGCTCGCACACTATATCGTGCCCTTCAAGCGGACGCTCTACGAGGCGGTGATCGCGGAATTTCGCCACCTGGCGGTGGCCGGCGACGGCGGCTAGGGCTGCGCAGGCCACATTGCCGGGCTCTATGTCAGGCGACGGCTTGTTCGAATTGACGCACGCGGGTCTTGAACAACCACCAGGCAATGCGGGTGAGCACCCGGCCCAAGGGACTCTGGGGACGCAGGCCCATGGATTTCAACGCCATGCCGAAGCCCCGCTGGACATGGCGGAATTGATAGTGGGGCAGGGTGTTGCCGCCGTAGGCCTGGATCGCCCGCTTGCGATCGTAAGGCCCGCTCAGTCGGGCGCCGCAGTAATAGGCGTAGGCGAGCTCGTCGTCCTCGGCTTCCAAAAACCGGCAGAGCGCGATTCTGGCGCGCGTGAAAACGCTCAGGCGCTCCGCGCTCTGGTAGCGCTTCATGTTGTCGTAGAATAGCTTGTAGTGGCGGAACTCGTCGCCCGCGATGCGATGGCAGAGTGCCTTGAACACGGGCTCGTCGATGGCGTCGCGGAGCGCGCTGTAATAGGCCGATGTGCCCACTTCGACGATGCAGCGCGCGATCAGCTCACGGGCGCGCGAGCCGCGCACGGATTCGGTTGCAACGAGCGGCAGTGTGTGACCCTCGGCAAAGCGCCTGAAGGTGTCGTCGAAATCGAAGTCAGGATCGGCGATCTCCGCATAACGGCGCAGCGCGTCGCCGTGCTGGACTTCTTCCCTAGCCCAGACCGTCACGGCCGCGCAGAACTCCGGATCGTCGTGGAACACCGCCTGCAAATAGGCCGCATAGTCGCCGCTCTGGCGCTCGACGATGCTCGCCGCCTTGACGACGTTGATCATCCGCTCATCGATCTTCGATCGATCGAACTCATCCCAGGGAATATCGTCGAGTGTCCAATGGCCCATCATCGCCCCCACAACGCCTACATCGTGGCCCCATGGTCCTCCGGAGCGGTCATGCCGGATAATTATAACCAAACCGCGGCGGCGGGAAAAACCCAAAATATTAGAGGCAAATCAAAAGGTTGAAGTAAAATCCGGGGTGCGATTGCCGGCCAGGGGCCGCAGGGCAAGGCGAGTCGGGGCTTAGCCGAGTGCCTCGAGCAGAAGCGTGGCGATCTCGATATCGTGTTCCGCCTGTTCCCGCTCGACGTCGTCGGCCGCGTCCTTGAGGTCGATTTCGGCGTGGCGCAGCCGGTCTTCCGCGTCCGCGCGGTCGATCTCGTCGAGCGCGATCGCCTGTTCGGCCAACACCGTACAGCCTTCGAAATTGACCTCGGCAAAGCCGCCGGCGACGAAAATTCGGCTCTCGATCTTGCCGTCCTGGTAGACGTCGATAACGCCGGGGCGAACCGACGAGATGAGCGGGCTATGCTGGGGCAACACGCCGAAATCGCCCTCGCGGCCGGGCACGACGACCATCTCGACCTCCGCCGAGAGGATCAGGCGCTCGGGCGAGGCGAGCTCGAAGACAAGTTTGTCCGGTGCGTCAGCCATGGCCCGTTATGCCGCCTCCGCCGCCATTTTCTTGGCCTTTTCGACGGCCTCGTCGATGCCGCCCACCATGTAAAATGCGGCTTCCGGCAAATCATCGTACTGGCCATCGACGATCTCGTTGAAGCCCCGGATCGTCTCCTCGATCGAGACCAGCGTACCCGGCGTGCCCGTGAAGACCTCGGCGACGTGGAACGGCTGGGAGAGGAAGCGCTGGATCTTGCGCGCCCGGGCCACGGTTAGCTTGTCTTCCTCGGACAGCTCGTCCATGCCCAAGATCGCGATGATGTCCTGGAGCGATCTGTAAGTCTGCAGGATACGCTGCACTTCTCGGGCGATAGCGTAATGCTCTTCGCCGACGACCCTGGGTTCGAGGATTCGCGACGTCGAGTCGAGCGGATCGACCGCCGGGTAGATGCCGAGCTCGGCGATCTGGCGCGAGAGCACGGTCGTCGCATCCAGATGGGAGAACGACGTCGCCGGCGCGGGGTCGGTCAGGTCATCGGCGGGCACGTAGATCGCCTGCACCGAGGTGATCGAGCCCTTCTTGGTGCTCGTGATGCGCTCCTGAAGCGTGCCCATGTCTGTGGACAGCGTCGGCTGATAGCCCACCGCCGAGGGGATGCGGCCCAGCAGCGCCGAGACCTCCGAGCCCGCTTGGGTGAAGCGGAAGATGTTATCGATGAAGAGGAGCACGTCCTGGCCCTCCTCGTCGCGGAAATACTCGGCGAGCGTGAGCCCGGTCAGGCCGACTCGCGCCCGCGCGCCGGGTGGCTCGTTCATCTGGCCGTAGACCAGCGCCGCCTTGGAGCCCTCGCTCTCGAGGTTGATGACGCCCGACTCGATCATCTCGTGATAGAGGTCATTGCCTTCCCGGGTGCGCTCGCCGACGCCGGCGAACACCGAATAACCGCCATGGGCCTTCGCGATGTTGTTGATCAGCTCCATGATGATGACGGTCTTGCCAACCCCGGCGCCGCCGAACAGGCCGATCTTGCCGCCCTTGGCGTAGGGTGCCAGCAGGTCGACCACCTTGATCCCCGTGACCAGCATCTCGGCCTCGGTCGACTGGTCGACGAATGCGGGTGCCGGGCGATGGATTTCGTAGCTCATCTTGGTCTCTACCGGGCCGCGCTCGTCTACCGCGTCGCCGACCACATTGATGATCCGGCCAAGCGTCTCCGGCCCGACCGGCACCGTGATGGCCCCGCCCGTGTCGACGGCATCCTGGCCGCGTACCAGCCCCTCGGTGGCGTCCATCGCGATGGTGCGCACCGTCGATTCGCCGAGATGCTGTGCCACCTCGAGTACTAGGCGGTTGCCCTTGTTCTCCACATGCAAGGCGTTGAGAATACCCGGCAGGTGGCCCCCGTCGAACTTGACGTCGACGACGGCGCCCAAGACCTGGGTAATCTTGCCGACCGGCTGGTTCATGCTGTCCATCTTCCTGCTCCCGTTGGGGCTCGTCTCACCGCCCCGTTGAAACCTGTCGCTACACTGCTTCGGCGCCCGAGATGATCTCGATCAGCTCGGTGGTAATCGCCGCCTGGCGCGTGCGGTTGTACTGCAAATTCAACTTGTCGATCATATCGCCGGCGTTGCGCGTCGCGTTGTCCATCGCGCTCATGCGCGCACCCTGCTCGCTTGCCGCGTTCTCGAGGAGCGCGTGGAGAATCTGAACCGTCAGGTTGCTTGGCAGCAGCTCGGCGAGAATGTCCGCTTCTTCCGGCTCGAACTCGTAAATCGCACCGCCCAGATCCGGCCCGGCATCGTTCGCCGCGCTCTCGATCGCTTCGGGCGCAGCGAAGGGGATGAGCTGCTGAAAGGTGATGATCTGGGAAATCACGTTCTTGAACCTGTTGTAGACAACGGTGCAGACGTCGAACTCGCCCGCCTCGAACATCTCGGCCACCCGCTCGGCGACCGCCTTGGCGTCCGCCATCAGGGAGCGCTCGCGCCCCAACCCCTCGACGTGCTCGACGATCAGGTCACCGAATTCCCGGCGCAGCTGGTCGCGTCCCTTGCGCCCGACGCAGAACAGCTTGACGGACTTGCCGTCCTTGCGAAGCGCGGCGATGCGGATGCGCACGGCGCGTACGATCGAGCTGTTGAAGCCGCCGCACAGGCCGCGATCGGCGGTCGCGACGATGATCAGGTGGGTGGCGTCCGAGCCCGTTCCGACGAGCATGGGGGAAACGTCCTCGCGGCCGGCGAGGCTGCCGCCGACCGAGCGGAGCATGCGCTCCATCCGCTCGGCGTAGGGCCGGGCAGCTTCGGCATTCTCCTGGGCACGGCGCAGCTTCGAGGCCGCGACCATCTTCATCGCCGATGTGATCTTCTGCGTCTGGCGGACGCTGTTGATGCGGATCCGGAGATCCTTGAGATTGGCCATGCCGCGCGGTTCGTCCTCGCTATTCCGCTCTCGCCCGGTTTACGTCTTACGCGAACGCTTTGGCAAAGCCCGAGGCGATGTCCTCGAGCTTGGCGTCGGTCTCGTCGGACAGGGCGCCCGCGTCGCGGATGTCGGCCAGGAGATCGCCGTGCTTGCTGCGTATCTCGTCGAGAAACGAAGCCTCAAAGCGGGTCACGTCGGTCACCGCGATGCCATCGAGATGGCCGCGCACGCCAAGGAACATCGAGGCGACCTGCTCTTCCATGGGAAGCGGGCTGAATTGATCCTGCTTCAAGAGCTCGGTCAGCCGTGCGCCGCGATTGAGCAGGCGCTGAGTCGCGGCGTCGAGATCCTGGCCGAACTGTGCGAAGGCCGCCATCTCGCGGTACTGGGCCAGCTCGAGTTTGATCTTGCCGGCGACTTGCTTCATCGCCTTGGTCTGCGCCGCCGAGCCAACCCGGCTCACCGAGAGACCCACATTCACCGCCGGCCGAATGCCTTGATAAAACAGGTCGCTCTCCAGGAAAATTTGGCCGTCGGTAATCGAGATGACGTTGGTGGGAATGTAGGCGGAAACGTCCCCGGCCTGCGTCTCGATAATCGGCAATGCGGTGAGCGAGCCGGCTCCGCTATCGTCGTTCATCTTGGCGGCTCGCTCGAGCAGGCGCGAATGGAGGTAGAAGACGTCGCCCGGATAGGCCTCACGGCCTGGCGGGCGGCGAAGCAGCAGCGACATCTGACGGTAGGAGACGGCCTGCTTCGACAGATCGTCGTAGATGATCAGCGCGTGCATGGCGTTGTCACGAAAATACTCGCCGATGGTGCAGCCGGCGTAGGGGGCCAGGAACTGCAGCGGTGCCGGCTCGGACGCGGTGGCCGAGACGATCACGGTGTAGTCGAGCGCGCCGTTTTCCTCGAGCGTCTTGACAATCTGCGCCACGGTCGAACGCTTCTGGCCCACTGCGACGTAAATGCAGTAGAGCTTCTTGCTCTCGTCATCACCTGCGTTGATGTCTTTCTGGTTGATGATGGTGTCGATGGCGACGGCGGTCTTGCCGGTCTGACGGTCACCGATGATCAGTTCTCGTTGCCCGCGTCCGATCGGGATCAGCGAGTCGAGTGCTTTAATCCCGGTCTGGACTGGCTCGTGGACCGATTTCCGCAAAATCACGCCCGGTGCCTTGACCTCGACGAGGCGCCGCTCCGCCGACTCAACGGGGCCTTTGCCATCGATCGGATCGCCCAGCGGGTCGATAACGCGGCCCAGCAGACCCTTGCCCACGGGCACGTCGACGATTGCACTGGTACGCTTGACGGTATCGCCTTCCTTGATGTCGCGGTCTTCGCCGAAGATCACGACGCCGACATTATCTTCCTCGAGATTGAGCGCCATGCCGCGAATCCCGCCCGGGAATTCGACCATCTCACCGGCCTGGACGTTATCCAGCCCGTACACGCGGGCAATGCCGTCGCCGACCGAGAGCACCTGCCCGACTTCGGCGACGTCCGCCTCAGTGCCAAAATTGGCGATCTGCTCCTTGAGGATGGCGGAAATCTCAGCGGCCTGGATATCCATTAGGCTACCTCTTTCATCGCAAGCTGTAGGTTTTGCAGTTTCGTGCGGATCGAGCCATCCATCATGCGCGATCCGACGCGCACGACGAGACCGCCGATAAGGTCGTCATCGACCTTCACGTCGACACTGACGTCTCGACCCACAGAGTCCTTGATCGCCTTCGTGATTGCCTCGAGCTGCGTGGCCTTTAGCGGCTGAGCGGAAACCATTTCGGCGGTGACCTCACCGCGATGGGCGGCAAGCTTTGCTCGGAAGGCGCGAACGATGGTGGAAAGGGCGAACAGGCGGCGCTTCTGGGAGAGCAGGCCAATGAACCGGCGGGTCAGATCGCTTGCCCCAGCTCGCTCGAGGATGACATCCATTGACCGGCCCTGATCAGTGCGGGAAATCACCGGACTGCGCACAAGGCGGTTCAGATCTTCGGCTTCGGCAAGCAGCGTGGCCAAATGATCGAGATCGCCCTCGACGACATCGAGCTCACGGCTCTCTTCGGCCAGTTCGAACAGCGCGGCCGCATAGCGACCCGCGAGTCCGCCCGCTCCTACAGTTTCCGCAGCCACCTTGAAGGGCCCCGCATCGTCGGAAGAAATCCCTGATTCAGAAACCAAAACGAGCGGTGCGACCCACCTGAAACCGAGCCCGCCCCGCCCGCGAAGGCAGGCGTTTGGTAACACACTCCCAGAGGGGTTGCAAGCCGACTCAAGACGCCTTGAACCGGGGTCCCGGTTTAGGCTTCAAAAGACTGATATCATTATAAAAAACTGTATGGATCGACATCGACGCGCAGGCGCACATCGCGCCCGGGAGAGGCCGCGTCGAGCCAGCGGCGCAGCACCTCCTGGAGGCGCACTTCGCGCGTCGTCTTGACGAGCAGGCGCTGGCGATGGCGGCCCCGTAGAAGAGCCAATGGCGCCGGCGCGGGACCCAGCACCTCCACGCCCTTGCCCCGGGGCGCATGGCGTCCCAGATTCAACGCCGCGCGGCGAACCGAGTCTTCGTTCGTTCCCGAAACGATGATCGCTGCAAGCCGGCCATAAGGCGGCCACCCCTGGGCGCATCGCTCGGCAGCCTGGCTTGCGAGAAACCGGTCGCGATCGCCCGAGACGAGGGCACGCATCACCGGGTGATCGGGCATATAGGTCTGCAGCAGCACCCGACCGGGATCGGCGGCCCGTCCGGCTCGGCCTGCGACCTGATGGAGCAGCTGATAAGTGCGCTCCGCGGCTCGCAGGTCGCCGCCCGTCAGGCCGAGGTCGGCATCGACAACGCCGACGAGCGTGAGTTTTGGAAAATGGTGCCCTTTCGCAAGGATCTGGGTGCCTATGACCAGGTCGACGGCGTGGCTGGTGATCTGCTCGACCATCTCGGTGGCCGCGCGGGGTCCGGCCAGGGTGTCGCTCGCGACCGTGAGGGTGCGTCGGTCGGGAAACGCGATCGTCACTTCTTCCGTGAGGCGTTCGATGCCCGGACCGCAGGCCGCGAAGCTGTCGGCGGCGTTGCATTCCGGGCAATTATCCGGGAGGCGCTGGCCGAATCCGCAATGATGGCACTGGAGGCGCGCGATCTGTCGATGCTCTACGAGCCAGGCCGAGCAATTCGGGCACGCCAACCTGTGACCGCAACTCCGGCACAGGGTCAGCGGTGCATAGCCCCGACGATTCAAGAACAGCATCACCTGCTCGTTTTGCGTGAATGTGGCGGCGAGAGCGCGGGTCAGGTGCTCAGAGAGCCAGCGCCCCCGGGGCGGTCGACTGCGGCGCATGTCGATCGCTTCGATGGCCGGCAGGGTGGCGCCCGCATGGCGGTCGGGCAAGTGGACCCGGCTGTAACGACCCTGCTCGGCATTAACGACGGTTTCCAGTGACGGTGTCGCCGAAACCAGAGCACAGGGAATATCGGTCAACCGAGATCGAACAACCGCCATGTCTCGGGCATTGTAAATCACGCCGTCTTCCTGCTTGTATGCGGCGTCGTGCTCCTCGTCGACGACGATCAGGCCGAGGTCGGGGAACGGGAGAAACAGTGCCGAGCGGGCACCCACCACAACCGATGCGCGGCCGTAAGCCACCGCCCGCCAGGTCTCGCGGCGTTGGCGGGGAGCAAGGTCGGAATGCCATTCAGCCGGTGGGGCGCCGAATCGGGCCGCGAAGCGCTCGAGCCACTGCGCGCCCAGCGCGATCTCGGGTAGCAGCACGAGGACCTGGCGGCCGATTGTGAGTGCCGCAGCCGCTGCCTCGAAATAGACCTCGGTCTTGCCTGAGCCCGTGACGCCGTCGAGCAACGTGGTACTGAACACACGGGCCGTAACGCGCTCGCGCAAGGCCCGCGCGGCGATCTTCTGATCGCGTGACAGGGACGGACCTGGTCGGCCCGGATCGGGTTCGGCGATGCGGGGCTCGTCGATCCGGCTCGTCGCCTCGATTGCACCCGATTTTTCGAGGCCCTGAACCACGCTCGGGCCGACGCCCGTCTCCCGGGTGATCTCCCCGACCGTCAGCGGCGGGCCGTCGGCGAGCAAGGTCAGGACTCGCCTGCGCGCCGCAGTCAGACGCGTCGGCGCCTGGCTGCCGGGATGGTAGACAAGTACGGGCTTGGGTGGCTCGAAGGCCCGGGGAACGCTCATTGCCATGCGCAAGATCGCACCCCGGGGATTGAGTGTATAGGCAGCGATCCAGTCTATCAGCCGGCGCAACGGCTCGCCCATGGGAGGCATGTCGAGGACAGCCTCGATCGCCTTGAGGTCTTCGAGCCGCGGGGCCTTCGAGTCGCCCGAAACGGAAGACGCATCCCACACGACACCGATCAGGTTGCGCCGCCCGAACGGCACGGAGACGAACCGTCCGGGATCGGCATCGATGTCTGGAGAAGCGCGGTAATCAAAGGTTTCGCCGAGCGGCACGGGCAGCAGAACAGGGCGCCGCCCGGACGCGGGCGAGGAGCTGGCGTTGGCAGGTGCGGCGGACATCGATTACACTCTGCCAACGATGCGGGTTGCCGACAAGCAGCCCGCCCGTCACCCTCGAATCGTGCGCGAGGACGCCACCCGATGAAATTCTTTGCCGACACCGCCGACCTCGACGACATTCGCGATCTGGCCGCGACCGGGTTGCTCGACGGGGTGACCACCAACCCCTCGCTGGTGCGCAAGGCGGGCGGCGATTTCATCGAAACGGTCAAGGAAATCTGCTCGATCGTGTCGGGACCGGTCAGTGCCGAAGTCACCGCGACGGAGGTCGACGCCATGATCGCGGAAGGTACGCGGCTGGCCGGAATTGCAGACAACATCGCGGTCAAGGTGCCGCTCACCTGGGATGGACTGAAAGCTTGCCGGGCGCTCACTCAGGGCGGCGCGATGGTCAATGTGACCCTCTGTTTTTCGCCCTCCCAAGCGCTGCTAGCGGCCAAAGCGGGTGCGACCTACATCTCGCCGTTCGTGGGCCGGCTCGACGATATCGGCCAGGACGGCATGGTGCTGATTGCGGACATCTGCCAGATCTACCGAAACTACCCGGACAGCATCTCGACGCAGGTGCTTGTCGCCTCGATACGCCATCCCATTCACCTCATCGAGGCGGCAAAAATGGGTGCCGATGTGGCGACCCTGCCCCCCGCCGTGATGCGCAAGCTCGCGACCCATCCGCTGACCGACAAGGGCCTGGCCGCGTTCCTTGCCGACTGGGAGAAAACCGGGCAGTCGATTCTCCCGGGCTAAGCGGAAATTGGCCGCCTCCATGGCGCAAGAGCCTGAATCCGAAGCCACCCGCGAGAGCGACGGGTCCGACATCGAATTCCCGGCGGACGCCTCCTTGCAGGCGGCAATTGCGGACTGGCGCGACTGGCTCGCGCTGGAGCGGCGGGCGTCGGCTCACACGGTCGATGCCTACGGGCGAGATCTCGCAGGATTTCTGAAGTTTCTCACTGTCCATCGGGGTGGCCTGCCGGGGCTCGCGGATTTGGCAGTCCTGCAGCCGGCGGATTTTCGCAGCTGGCTCGCGCGGCGCGTGAACGAGGGAACGGCCAAGACCTCGATGGCGCGGGGTATCTCCTCGCTCCGCAGCTTCTTCCGTCATCTCGAGCGGCAGGGCCTGGCCACGAATGCCGCGATCCAAGGCCTTCGTGGCCCCCGTATTCCTCGTTCGCTACCGCGACCCTTAACGCCGGGCCAGGCGCGAGACCTGATGGCGAAGGCGAAGGCCTCGCACCCACAAAGCGGGCGCGCGGGGGACGAGGTAGTCTGGCTCGACAAGCGCGACGTGGCGGTGCTGTTGCTGCTCTATGGCTGCGGCTTGCGGATCGGCGAGGCACTGGGCCTGCGCCTGGCCGAGGCGCCGCCCGTGCGGGCGGACGGCGCGTCGATGGTCATCCGGGGAAAGGGGGGTAAGGACCGCACCGTACCGGTTCTGCCCATCGTCGCGGAAGGCATCGCTGATTATCTCGCCGCCTGCCCGCTCGATCTATCGTTCGACGGGCCGCTCTTCGTGGGCGTTCGCGGCGGGCGGCTCAATCCGGGAGTTTTCCAGAAACGCATGCGCGATCTGCGCCGAATCCTGGGGCTGCCGGAAAGCGCGACGCCCCATGCGCTGCGTCACAGTTTTGCGACCCATCTGCTGGCAGGCGGCGGCGACCTGCGCACAATCCAGGACCTTCTGGGTCATGCGAGCCTGTCGACCACCCAGCGTTATACGGACGTCGACGACACATCGCTGCTCGAAGTCTACCGAGCCGCTCATCCAAGAGCGCGGGGCTGATGCCTGCCGCGCGCCGTTTCCCTGCCAAATCGCTCGCCCGATAACCCGACCCGCACAGGTCCGGTTCGGCTATGATAAGCGTTCTCACGCATCCAGCTGGAGACAGACGGCATGAAGGCATACGAACTCGGCTCGCAAGGCGGCGTTGAGACGCTGCGCATGGTCGAGCGGCCCGATCCGGTTCCAGGTCCCGGAGAGGCGCTGGTGAAGTTTCATGCCAACTCGCTGAACTACCGGGATCACATGATCCTCAACTTGATCGGAGGATACGGCACGCCAAGGCCCCAAGACAGGATCCCGGTGAGTGACGGCGCTGGTGAGGTGATCGCGGTCGGTGAGTGCGTAAGCGACGTTGCGCCTGGCGACCGGGTGATGGTGAGCTTTTTCACGGGTTGGCTCGACGGTGATCTCCAACCGCGCTATTTCGGTACTGATCTCGGCGGCGGCTGCGACGGTACGCTCACGGAACTGGGCGTCTTTCCGTCATCGTCGCTGGTGACCATTCCGGATGTACTCAGCTATGCGGAAGCCGCCTGCCTGCCCTGTGCGGCGCTCACGGCCTGGTCCCTGATCGTCGAGTTTGGGCGGGTAAAAGCGGGCGATACGGTGCTCCTCCTGGGCACTGGCGGGGTTTCCGTCTTCGGATTGCAGATCGCAAGGATGATGGGCGCGCGGGCGGTGATCACGTCATCGAGCGATGCCAAGCTCGCGCGCGCCGAGGCGCTCGGCGCCAACGACGGCGTAAACTACGCAACCGATCCGGAGTGGGGCAAGACCGTGCGTAGACTGACCGGGGGTGCCGATATCATCGTCGAGACCGGTGGTGCCGCGACGCTCGATCAGAGCGTCGCGGCGGCCGCCTTTAACGCGCGGATCGGCCTTATCGGTGTGCTCGGCGGTGCCGGCCAGAAAACCGATCCACTGAGCCTCATATGGAAAGTGATCACCTTGAAAGGGATCGAGGTCGGCAGCCGGCGCCAGCTTACGGACATGACAAAGGCGTTCGCGCTTAACGGGCTCGTGCCCGTGATCGACAAGCGCTTTGCTTTTGCCGAGGCGCCGGACGCCTATCGCCATCTTGCGAGCGGCGCCCATTTCGGCAAGGTGGTCATCGAGCACGGCTAGACCGACCCGGGCGGGCCGCGCCTTGGGGCGAGACGGTTCGAATTTTTCAGCTAGATGTGGATCGCATCGGAACCGGCAGCGAGAGCCGCCTCCTTCATCGCCTCGTTAAGCGAGGGATGGGCGTGGCAGGTCAGCGCGATGTCCTCAGCAGAGGCGCCGAGTTCCATGGCGAGCACGGCCTCCGCAATCAACGTGCCGGCGTCCGCGCCCAGGATATGAACGCCGAGCACCCGGTCGCTCGAAGCATCGGCCAGAATCTTCACGAAGCCGTCGGTCTTCGACAGGGAGCGCGCCCGGCCCACGGCCATGAAGGGGAACTTGCCGACGCGATAGGCGATGCCCGCCTCGGTGAGTTGTTCCTCCGTCATGCCGACGGCCGCCACTTCGGGCGCCGTATAGATCACGCCGGGGATCGCGTCGTAATTGATGGCGCTTGCCCGGCCGGCGATCACTTCGGCGCAGGCCGCGCCCTCGTCCATCGCCTTGTGGGCCAACATGGGTCCGCGTACCACGTCGCCAATGCCATAAAGTCCTTCGACATTGGTGCGAAACGCCTGGTCGACGACGATCCGGCCGGCCTCATCAAGTGCAACGCCCGCCGTTTCGAGGCCGAGCCCTTCCGTGAACGGCTTGCGACCCACGGAGACCAGCACGATATCGGCTTCCATCTCCTCGGTCTCGCCACCATCCCGGGGTTCGAGGGCGAGCGCCACGATCTCGCCCCGACGTTCCACCCGGGTCGCCTTGGCGCCGAGCTTGAAGGCGATACCCTGGCGTTTGAGCAGCCGCTGGAACTGCTTGGCGACCTCGCCGTCCATGCCCGGCGCGATGGTATCGAGCATTTCGACGACCGTGACCTCGGTACCCAGGCGGCGCCAGACCGAGCCCAGCTCGAGCCCGATAAAGCCCGCGCCGAGCACGACCATCCGCGGGGGCACGGCTGCAAGGTCGAGCGCGCCGGTCGAGGTGATGATGCGCTCCTCGTCGATCTTGACGCCGGGAAGGGGCGTGCTTACAGAGCCCGTCGAGATCAGGGTATTGGCAGCGACCACGCGGATCGCGTCGCCGGTTTCGGGCATCACACTGACGATGCCAGGCTCTTCGATTCGGCCGAGGCCGCGCAGGTGGTCGATCTTGTTCTTCTTGAACAGGCCGGCGATGCCCGTGGTGAGCGCCTCCACCACACCGTCCTTGTGGTCCATCATGGCGTCGAGATCGAGCTCAAGGTCTTTGACCACGATGCCGTGCTTGCCGAAGCCCGCGCGGGCTTCCTCATATTGCTCGCTGGTGTGCAGCAGGGCCTTCGAGGGGATGCAGCCGATGTTCAGGCACGTCCCGCCCAGGGTCGCGTCTTTCTCGACGCAGGCGGTGCGCAGGCCCAATTGGGCAGCGCGAATCGCGGCGACGTAGCCGCCGGGACCGCTCCCGATGATGACGAGATCGTAGGCTTGCTCAGTCATGACCGGACCTTTCTATCCGATGGCTCGCACCCGACCTAAAGGTCGAGCAACCCAGCCTGGGGATATTCTACAAATTCCTTGACGCGCACCAGGAAGGTGACCGCCTCACGTCCGTCGACCAGTCGGTGGTCGTAGGACATCGCCAGATACATCATCGGCCGGATTTCGACCTTGCCATCGATCGCGACGGGCCGGTCCTGGATCTTGTGCATGCCGAGGATGCCGGACTGAGGCGGATTGAGAATCGGGGTCGAGAGCAACGAGCCGAAGATCCCGCCGTTCGAGATCGTAAACGTGCCGCCCGAAAGGTCCTCTATGGAAAGCTTGCCCTCACGCGCCTTGGCGCCGAGTTCGGCGATCGCAAGCTCGATCTCGGCGAGGCTCAGCCGGTCTGCATTCCGGAGCACGGGAACCACGAGCCCGTGGGGTGCGCTCACGGCGACGCCGATATGGTAGTACGCCTTGTAGACGATCTCGTCACCGTCGATCTCAGCATTGACGTCGGGCACCTCCTTGAGCGCCGCAGTCACCGCTTTGACGAAGAACGACATGAAACCCAGCTTGATGCCGTGCTTGTCCTCGAAGCGATCCCGGAACAGCGCTCGGGTCTCGACGACGTTCGTCATGTCGACTTCGTTGAACGTGGTCAGCATCGCCGCGCTGTTCTGGGCCTCCTTGAGGCGCTCGGCGATGCGCTGGCGGAGCCGCGTCATACGCACCCGCTTCTCCCATGCGGCGTTGGGCCGGGACCCGCCTTGGGCCAGTGCCGGAGGGGGCGCCGGAGAGGGCGCGGCGACTGGAGCCGGGACAGGCTCGGGCGGCGAGGTTCCGGCGGCAGAGGTACCACCTTCGAGTGCGGCAAGAACGTCGCTTTTCAGGATCCGCCCACTCTTGCCGGTGCCCGATAGCGTTGTGGGATCGAGATGATGCTCGGCAATCAGTTTACGCACCGCCGGAGAGAGCGCCGGCACGGCGCCGCTTCGGACCGGCGAGGCCGGTATGGGCGCCAAGGGAACGGCCTCCGAGACCGGTTCGTACGCCGGCGCGGGCCTGGCCAGTGGCTTCTCCACCGGAATTTCCGCCGCGGGAGCCTCTTCGGGGGGCGGCGAAGCGGCGGGCGCCGTTCCGGTCTCGCCGTCCGCGATCCGGCCGAGCAAGGCCCCGACCTCGACATCCTCGCCTTCGGGCGCGGTGATCTCGTCGAGGCGACCGGCTTGCGTTGCGTTGACCTCGAGAGTGATCTTGTCGGTCTCGAGCTCGACCAGGATTTCGTCGCGCGCAACCGCCTCGCCGACCGTCTTGTGCCAGCGGGCGACCGTCGCCTCGGTGACAGATTCGCCGAGCGGGGGAACCTTGATGTCAGTCACGACCGGTTACCTCGACTCATCGATTGTGCGCGCTACAAAGCCAGTGCGGCGTCGACCAGGGCCGCCTGCTGATTTTGGAACATGCGGTGCGTGCCCGACGCGGGCGAGGCCTGCTCGGGCCGACCCACATAGATCGCCCGTTCGCCCGTGCGGCCGGTTTCGTCGTAGATCGCCTCGATGCGGGGCGCGATATAGGTCCAGGCGCCCATGTTGCGGGGCTCCTCCTGGCACCAGACAATCTCGGCCCGGGGGTAGCGCGCGAGCTCGCGGGCCAGCGGTTGTGCCGGGAAGGGCGCAATATGCTCGAGCCGGATGATGGCGATCGGCTTGTCCTCGCGTCCCGACAGGCTCCGCAGCAAGTCATAATAGACCTTGCCCGAACACATCACGACCCGGCGCACCGCGTCGTCCTGAACGGTCGCGGTACTGTCGGGCAACACCCGGTGAAAGCTCGTTCCGGGCCCGAGGTCGGAGAGCGATGAGACGCACAGGTTGTGACGCAGTAGGGATTTCGGTGTCATCACCACGAGCGGCTTGCGGATCGAGCGATGGAGCTGGCGGCGCAGCAGGTGAAAATAGCTGGCCGGCGTGGTGCAGTTCGCGACTTCCATGTTGCCTTCGGCGCAAAGCTGGAGGTAGCGCTCGAGCCGTGCGGAGCTGTGCTCCGGACCCTGGCCCTCGTAGCCGTGTGGCAGGAGCATCACAAGGTCCGAAAGCCGCAGCCATTTGCTTTCGCCCGAGGCGACGAACTGGTCGATGATCACTTGGGCACCGTTGGCGAAGTCGCCGAACTGGGCTTCCCAGAGGGTCAGCGAGTTGGGCTCCGCAGACGCGAAGCCATACTCGAAGCCGAGTACCGCAACCTCCGAGAGCAGGCTGTCGTGAACCTCGAACTGAGCTTGGCCATCGCCCAAATGATTGAGGGGCACATAGCGCTCTTCGGTGACTTGGTCGATCAATACGGAATGGCGCTGGGAGAAGGTGCCGCGCGCACTGTCCTGACCGGATAGACGCACGGCGTGGCCCTCGAGAAGCAAGGTGCCGAAGGCCAACGCCTCGGCGGTCGCCCAGTCGATGTTCCCGCCCGCCTCGATCATTGCCCGCTTGGCGTCGAGTTGGCGGAGAATCTTGGGGTGAACCTCGAAATCGCCGGGGGGAAGCGAGATCGCCAGCCCGACCGCCCTCAAGCGGTCAAGCTCGACGGCGGTCTCGCCCTGCGGCTCGTCGTCCACGGCCTCGATGCCGGCCCATTCGCCTTCCAGCCATTCCGCCTTTTGCGGCTTGTAATGCCTGGATTGCTCCAGCGCGGTTTCCAGACGGGCGTGGAATTCGTTCACCATGCGGTCAGCGTCCCGAACCTTCAGATCACCATTTGCGACCAGACGTTCCGTATAGAGCTGGCGGGTCGTGGGGTGCTCCTCGATGCGCCGATACATGCGGGGTTGAGTAAATTTCGGCTCATCGCCCTCGTTGTGGCCGTGCCGGCGGTAACAGAACATGTCGATCACCACGTCCTTGCCGAAGGTCTGACGAAACTCGGTTGCGATCTGCGCGGCATGGACGACCGCCTCGGGGTCGTCCGCGTTGACGTGCAGAATCGGTGCCTGGACGATCTTTGCCACGTCCGAGGGGTAGGGCGAGGAGCGGGAATGTCTGGGGCTTGTCGTGAAGCCGATCTGGTTGTTCACGATTAAATGGATCGTGCCGCCGGTGCGGTAGCCGCGCAGCTCGGAGAGGTGGAACGTTTCAGCGACCATGCCCTGCCCGGAAAACGCCGCGTCGCCATGGAGAAGCAGCGCCATCACCGTCTTGCGCTCGGTATCGCCCCGCAGGGTCTGCTTGGCCCGGACCTTACCTTCGACGACCGGGTTGACCGCCTCGAGATGGGATGGGTTCGCCGTAAGCGAGAGGTGAACGCGCTGGCCGTTCGACAGGTCCCGGTCAGCGGAGGTCCCGAGATGGTATTTCACGTCACCCGAGCCCTGAACGTCGTCGGGGTACGCCGATTCGCCTTCGAACTCCGAAAACATCGCCGCGTAGGACTTACCCAGAATCGTGGTAAGCACGTTGAGCCGGCCACGATGGGGCATGCCGATGACGATTTCCTCGATGCCCAGATCCGCACCCCGGCCGATAATCGCCTCGATCGCCGGGATCACGCTTTCCGCGCCTTCGAGCGAGAAGCGCTTGTGACCGGGGTATTTGACCTGCAGGAAGCGTTCGAAGCCTTCTGCAGCATCGAGTTGCTCGAGGATCTCGACCTTGACGTCGCGGGACAGGTCCGGCCGGTTCCGGGTCTGCTCGATGCGTTGCTGGATCCAGGCTTTCTGGTCGGGATACTGGATGTGCATGAACTCGACCCCGATGGTCGAGCAGTAGGTGTCTTTGAGGATGGCGAGCAGTTCGCGCAAGGTCGCAAATTCGAGTCCCAGAACGCCGTCGACGAAGATCGGGCGATCGTAATCGGCGTCAGTAAAACCGTAGCTCGCCGGATCGAGTTCCGGATGGTGCTTCTCGCCCTCGAGCGCCAACGGGTCGAGAGTCGCGATCAAATGGCCGCGCACCCGATAGGCGCGTATCATCATCAGCGCGCGGATGCTGTAAAGGGTCTCCTGCCGGACCCGCTCGGTGCTCAACGTCTCGTGAGGCGGCCGAACCGCGGCAGCGGGCCTGCCGTTAACCGGGTGCGCGGCATCGTCTTCGGCACCGGGAAGCGGTGGGAGGCGATAATACAGCTCGGAGAGCACCGTTTCCATTTCGTCGCCCAGTGACGCGAAGAATGCGCGCCATTGCGCGGGAACCGCGTTTGGTTCCTCGACATACTGGGCGTATAGCCCCTCGATGAAGGCGCTGTTCCCGCCGAACAGGAACGAGGTCTCGTCGAAATTACCTACCATCGTCTCGATCAACTCGGGCCGGAGTCACGAACGCGTAACATGCAGCGCGCCGGTCCGGTCGGGGCGGCAGCCGCCCCTGAAAGATAATCTCGTCTGCACAAATTACGAGATCACAATTAATTGCTATTTATGGTGTTTTTCTTACCAACCCCTAAAGACCCTGGCGCGCGCTAACCCGCCAGCAACGTGGCCATGGTGCTGCCCAGGCTCGCAGGCGAATCGGCCACTACGATACCGGCGCTTTTAAGCGCCTCGATCTTGTCGCCGGCGGCTCCCTTGCCGGCCGCGATGATCGCGCCCGCGTGCCCCATGCGCCGGCCGGGAGGCGCGGTCATGCCCGCGATCAAGCCGACCATGGGCTTTCGCGTCCGACCGGACTTGGCGAAGGCCGCTGCATCTTCCTCTGCCGAGCCCCCGATCTCGCCGATCATCAGGATAGCTGCAGTCTCGGGATCGGCCAGAAACAGCTCGATGCAGTCGATGAAACTGGTTCCGTTGACGGGGTCGCCGCCGATGCCGATGCAAGTCGATTGGCCGAGCCCCGCCGTCGTCGTCTGGGCGACTGCCTCATAGGTGAGCGTGCCCGAACGCGAAACGATGCCGATCCGGCCCGGCTGATGGATATGCCCCGGCATGATCCCGATCTTGCACGCGCCGGGTGTGATCACGCCCGGACAGTTGGGTCCAACCAGTCGGGTATGTGACCCTTCGAGCGCACGTTTGACCCGCACCATGTCGAGTATGGGGATGCCCTCGGTGATACAGACTACGAGCGGAAGCTCCGCGTCTATGGTTTCAAGAATGGCGTCCGCCGCGAAGGGCGGCGGCACGTAAATCACGCTGGCGTCGGCTTCGGTTGCACTAACCGCCTCCTCGACGGTGTCAAAAACCGGACGGTCCAGGTGGCGCGTGCCCCCTTTTCCCGGCGTGACGCCACCGACGATCTGTGTGCCGTAGGCGATCGCCTGTTCGGAATGAAAGGTGCCTTGCACGCCGGTGAAGCCCTGGCAGATCACCTTCGTGGTCTTGTCGACGAGTACCGCCATCAGCCAGTGTCCCCGACGGTAGCGACGATCTTTTCGGCAGCACTGTCGAGATCGTCGGCCGAAACGATAGCGTGGCCAGACGCGGCCAGGATCTTCTTGCCCTTTTCGACGTTCGTTCCCTCGAGCCGGACGACGAGGGGCACGTTCAATGAGATTTCACGCGCGGCCTCGACCACCCCATCCGCGATCACATCGCAGCGCATGATGCCGCCGAAAATGTTGACGAGAATGCCTTCGACATTGGGGTCCGAGAGAATCAGCTTGAAGGCTTCGGCAACCCGCTCTCGGGTCGCGCCGCCCCCCACATCGAGGAAATTCGCGGGCTCGCCGCCGTGAAACTTGATGATGTCCATCGTCGCCATGGCAAGCCCCGCGCCATTGACCATGCAGCCGATATTTCCGTCGAGCTTGACGTAGCTGAGCCCATGCTCGGCCGACTCGCGCTCGATTGGATCCTCTTCCGATTCGTCGCGTAGATTAGCAACCTCGGGATGGCGATAGAGCGCGTTGTCGTCGAAATTCATCTTGGCATCGAGTGCGACCAGCGCGCCGCTGCCGGTTACCACGAGGGGATTGATCTCGAGCAGGCTCGCATCGAGTCCGACGAAGGCATTGTAGATACCGGTGATGAACGCGTCGGCAGTCTTGAGCGCGGTACCGCCCAGGCCGAGCGCGAAGGAGAGTTTGCGTGCGTGGAAGGGCCGCAGACCGATCGCCGGGTCGATCGCCACCTTATGGATCCGTTCCGGTGTCTTTGCAGCGACATCCTCGATCTCCACACCACCCTCGGTCGAGACCATCAGGGTCACCCGGCCGGTCGCGCGATCGATCACGCAGCCCAAGTAAAGCTCCCGGGCAATTTCGCTGCCCTGCTCGATATAGACCCGACGGACTTCCTTGCCCGCCGGCCCCGTCTGGTGAGTGATCAGGACCCGGCCCATCATCTCACGCGCGAGCGTGGCGGCCTCGTCGGCCGATTTCGCGAGCTCGATGCCGCCCGCCTTGCCCCGTCCGCCGGCGTGAATCTGGGCTTTGACGACCCATACCGGGCCCTCGAGCGCGGCCGCGGCGACTTTGGCTTCGGTCGGATCGAGGATCGGCCTGCCAGTGGGCACGGTTACGCCGTAGCTGGCGAGCAGGCTCTTCGCCTGGTATTCGTGAATGTTCATGCGTCGGACAGCCCGGGGCGGCGTGCCTCGTTGGCCTAATCAAGAAGCGGTGAAAGCCGCTCTCTTATACCACCGGCTGATCGGGATGCAAGGCGGGGCCGGCGAGACAGCCCAAAGGACGATCGAAAGGGCGTTACGCCGTCTCGTACCGGAACGCGAGTTTGATCTCGCCTGCGGTATGGACGATCGCCGAGAGGCAGTCGGGTGCCTTCTCGTCACGCAAACTCACCGCGAACACGGCGATATACTGGTAGCCTCGAGCGCCCTCGACCTTACCGGCGTTCACCCGGATGATGTGAGCGCCGTGAGCATCGAGCAGCTCGGTAAACTTGGCAATGAAGCCCGGTTGATCCTTGCCCGAAAGGATGATCCGGTGGGTCACCCGGCTCGACGGTCCACGCCGCGCCTTGAGTTGAGAATCGATCACCTTGAGTTCGCCCTCGGCGAATTCGGGCATGGCCCGCAGGTTGTCCTCGACCTGCTCGATGGTCACGTCGTCGGGCATCTCGTAAATCAGGGTGAGCTCGGCCGCTTCGCCCAGCACGGCGAAGGTAAATTCACCTAGAATTCCGCCCAGCTCGAATAGTTGCTTTGTGGTATTCGGGATCAACCCCGGCATGTGAGGGCCGAGGAAGGAGATCAGGATATTATTCGCCATGGCGACCGTTCTTACGCGGCTCGGCGGCCCATAGCCCGGTGTAGGGCGTCGCCAATTTCCACGATCGTATCGGCAACCTCGACGCCGGCCTGGCGAAGTGTCTCCTTCTTGGCTTGGGCCGTTTCATTGCCGCTCGAGACGATCGCGCCCGCATGGCCCATCTGCCTGCCGCGCGGTGCCGCGGCGCCGGCAATGAACGCGGCGACCGGTTTGACGGGTGACGCATGTTTGACGAAGTCGGCGGCGTCGACTTCCGCCGTGCCGCCGATCTCTCCGATTATGACAACCGCCTCCGTACCCGGGTCGGCGAAGAACAACTCGAGCACCTCGACATAATTCAATCCGTTGACTGGATCGCCGCCGATGCCGACGACGCTCGACTGGCCAAAGCCTGCGGCAATGGTCTGCATGGTCGTCTCGTAGCAGAGCGTGCCCGAGCGCGAGACGACTCCGATCCCGCCGGGTTTGTGGATGTAACCGGGCATGATGCCGATTTTTCCGATACCCGGCGTCACGCCGCCGACCAGATTGGTGCCGTACAAAATGGCCTGCTCGGAGTGAAAGGTTCCCTGCGCGCCCGTAAAGCCCTGGCAGATAACTTTGCTCTCCGGAGTGATCAGAATCGCCATCAGCCAGCCCCGCTCACCGCGCTTACGATGAGCTGTGCGGCCTCCGACATGGTATCCACGGGCTCGATCGGCAGCCCTGAATCCTTCAGGGTTTCCCGACCGATATCGACATTGGTGCCTTCGAGCCGGGCCACGAGCGGCTTGTCGAGTCCGACCTCGTGTGCCGCCGTCACGAGCCCCTCCGCGATCGCGTTGCAGCGCATCATGCCACCGAAAATGTTCACCAGAATGCCGTCGACATCTGGATCGGAATAAATCAACCGGAACGCGGCGGCGACGCGCTCGGGCGTCGCGGCACCCGCCACATCGAGGAAATTGGCCGCCTCGCCGCCATAGTGGCGCAGGATATCCATGGTCGCCATCGACAGCCCGGCACCGTTGACCATCAGGCCGATGTTGCCGTCGAGCTTGACATAGTTGAGGTCGTGACGCGTTGCCTCCTTCTCGAGCGAATCGATCTCGTCCTCGTCGCGCAGCTCCTCGATGTCGCGATGACGATAGAGCGCGTTGTCGTCAAAGCTCATCTTGCCGTCGAGCGCAAGGACTTCGCCGGCTGCGGTCACCACGAGCGGATTGATCTCAAGCAGCGAGGCGTCGAGGTCGTAGAAGGCGCGGTGGCAATAGAGGAAGAGCGCCGCTGCCTGGCGGGCAATCCTGCGGGAAAGACCGAGATGGTAGGCGATCTTGCGGGCGTGATGCTGTTTCAACCGAACGCCCGGGCCGAGCCGTACCGTGAGGATCGACTCGGGCGATTTTGCGGCGACCTCCTCGACATCGACACCACCTTCCTTCATCGCGACGACCGTAATGCCGCTGCTATCCCGATCGTTGAGGATGGAGAAGTAGTGCTGACTTGCGATATCGCAGCCCGCTTCGATATAGACCCGGCGAACCTCCCGTCCTTCGGGTCCGGTTTGAGCAGTCACCAGTTTCATGTCGAACATCTCGTCGGCCATCTCGACCGCTTCCCTGACCGAGTGGGCGAACTTTACACCGCCGGCCTTGCCCCGTCCGCCGGCATGGATTTGTGCCTTGATCACCATGGTCTCTTCGTCGAGCCACTTTGCGACACGCTCGGCTTCATGGGTCTTGTGAGCGATGTCGCCAACCGGAATCTTTACCCCGTAATCGACGAGAAGTTGTTTGGCTTGGTATTCGTAGATGTCCATGCAACACCCTCGGTGTCTTGCGATAGGGCCAGCCTTGCCCGGCTTCGGAGCCAGTTTGTGACGGGCATCACACGAAGTTTACTCGTATTTAAATTTTTTCACTACGTTTTCAATTATGAGCCCCGACATAAGGCGCGGGTATGCGCATCGAGCCGCGCCAAGCCGCGCCGATTGCGGCTTACCCGAATTTCGATTGCCGGGCTTCAGGGACGGGTCTAGCGCTTGCGCACGGCGTTAACGAGACCCCGGACCGCCTTGACGGAATTGCGAAACGCCGCCCGTTCCGAGGCGTTGAGCTTGATTTCGACGATTCGCTCGACGCCCTTGGCGCCGATTACCACCGGAACCCCGACGTAAAGGCCCTTTACACCATATTCGCCATTCAGATGGGCCGCACACGGCAGCACGCGCTTTTTGTCCTTGAGGTAGGAATCAGCCATCGCTATGGCAGCGGAGGCAGGCGCGTAGAATGCCGAGCCGGTCTTGAGCAGGCCGACGATCTCCGCGCCGCCGTCGCGGGTGCGCTGGACGATGGCGTCAATACGATTGTTCGTGGTCCAGCCCATCTTCACCAAATCGGGCAGGGGAATACCCGCGACCGTCGAGTAGCGCGGGAGCGGTAGCATCGAATCGCCGTGGCCCCCGAGGACGAAGGCGGTAACGTCCTCGACCGAGACATTGAATTCCTCGGCGAGGAAAAAGCGGAAGCGCGCTGAATCGAGCACACCGGCCATGCCGACGACCCGATGGGCGGGCAGGCCGCTTTTTTTGCGCAACAGCCAAACCATGGCGTCGAGCGGGTTGGTGATACAGATGACAAAGGCCTCGGGGCAATATTTCTTGATCCCCTGGCCCACCGCCGCCATCACCTTGGAGTTGATATCGAGCAAATCATCCCGGCTCATGCCAGGTATGCGCGCCACGCCTGCGGTGACGACGACAACGTCGGCACCCTTGATCGCCGCGTAGGATTTGGTTCCCGTCAGGTGCGAGTCGAAATATTCGATGGACGAGCTTTCAGCGAGGTCAAGGGCCTTGCCCTGAGGAACGCCGTCGATGATGTCGAACAGCACAATGTCGCCCAGTTCCTTCAACCCCGCCAGATGTGCGAGCGTGCCTCCAATCATGCCTGCGCCGATCAGCGCGATCTTGTTTCGTGCCATGATGCCTCGCTGTTCAAAATATCTCGCCCGGGGACAGCTTTTTGGCGCGCAACCGGGGCGCGCAACGCCCCGCTAACTACCTCCTTTAGCAGATCGCCGCAAGAACTCCGAAGGCTCGAAGGCTTGTGCACCCGGCAGAGATGCAAGAAAGCTCATTGTGCCGTCGAGTCCGGACTCGGAACACGTAACGAGGTGAGCGGCGCATCGCCGGCAATCACTGCTGCCGAAGCCGGGAACCGGGCTTCGGGCGTCGAGGCCCGCGGCCAGCGTTTCGATCAGCCCGCATTCGCTCCCGCCGGGAACAGCGATCACCCCTTTGGGCCGCAGGGCAGCGCTGAGGTGATCGATATGCCAGTGGGGCTTCTTGCCGGGCGAGAGATGGCGCCGAATGCGGCCCCGTAATCCTCCGGGGCCGTTGGCGTTACCGGCATAGATATGGACGCTCGCCTTCAGGTGTACCGTGCCCAACCGGCCCACGGCGGCGAGATCGAGGGGTGCGGGAAGATCAAAGATCAGCGCATAGCATCCTCCGCTCGCGGGTAGTTCCGCAAGCGAGGCCGCCGGATCCGGTCCGACCGTCACTTCATCGTGGGCATGATGAATTCGGCGCCCGTGCGAATTCCCGATGGCCAGCGCGCGGTGACCATCTTGGGCTTGGTATAGAAGCGTACTCCCTCCGGCCCGTGCATGTTGGAATCACCGAACAGAGAGCGCTTCCAGCCGCCGAAGGAATGGTAGGCGACGGGCACCGGGATCGGCACGTTGACGCCGACCATGCCGATTTTCGCGCGTGACGCGAAATCGCGCGCGGCATCGCCGTCGCGCGTGAAGATCGCCGTGCCATTGCCGAACTCGTGATCGTTGACGAGGGAAAGCGCGCTCTCGTAGTCGGGCATGCGGACCACCGAGAGAACCGGGCCAAAAATTTCGTCCTTATAGATCGACATCTCGGGTTTGACCTCGTCGAACAGGCAGGGGCCCATGAAATAACCGTTCTCGTACCCTTGAAGGGTCAGGTCCCGGCCGTCGACCACGAGTTTCGCGCCATCGGCGACGCCGGCATCGACGTAACCTTTCACCTTCTCCAAGTGAGCCGCCGTAACCAGTGGGCCCATCTCTGCTTCGGGATCCGTGCCGGGGCCGACCTTGATGGCTTCCATCCGTGGCGTTAGACGCTCGATCATGGCGTCGCCCACCGGATCGACCGCGACGAGGACCGAGACCGCCATGCAGCGCTCGCCCGCCGAGCCGTAGGCGGCACCCACCAGGGCATCGGTCGCCTGGTCGAGGTCGGCGTCGGGCATGACGATCATGTGGTTCTTCGCGCCTCCCAACGCCTGGACCCGCTTCCCGTTCGCCGCTCCCGTGGCGTAGATGTATTCCGCGATCGGAGTCGAGCCGACGAAGCTGACCGAGGCGATATCAGGGTCGGTCAGGATCGCATCGACCGCTTCCTTGTCGCCGTTCATGACATTGAGCACGCCGTCGGGCAAACCCGCCTCCTGAGCGAGTTCGGCGAGTCTGAGCGGCAGCGAGGGATCCTTCTCGGAGGGTTTGAGGACGAAGGCGTTGCCGCAGGCGACCGCAATCGGAAACATCCAGAGGGGAATCATCGCCGGGAAATTGAAGGGCGTGATCCCGGCGCACACACCCAGCGGCTGGCGCATGGAAAAGCTGTCGACGTTCGTTCCGACATTTTCGGAAAAATCACCCTTCAGCAGATGGGGAATGCCGCAGGCGAACTCGACGACCTCGAGACCCCGTGTGATCGAGCCCTTGGAGTCTTCGACCGTCTTGCCGTGCTCGGCAGTCACGATCTGGGCCAGCTCGTCCATATGATCCTCGATCAGTGCCTTGAGCTTGAACATGACCCTGGCACGCCGTACCGGTGGCACGGCGGCCCAATCGGGCTGGGCGTCGCGCGCGGCTTCCACGGTGCTTCGCACTTCAGCGGCGCTTGCGAAGGGTACCTTGGCGGTTACCTCGCCCATCGCCGGGTTGGTGACGTCGCCGAACCGGCCGCTCGTTCCCTGGACAGCTCGACCGCTGACGAAATGATGCAGTGTCTTGGACATGGTCTTATCCCCCGTGTTCGCGCGTGATCGGCTGCGACTCGCGCGGCGCACGCGCTCCGGCCGGCCGATGGTTTAAAGGCCGGCTTAGCGGCGCTCGACCAACATTTTTTTGATTTCCGCGATCGCCTTGGCCGGGTTGAGCCCCTTGGGGCAGGTTTTCGCGCAATTCATGATTGTGTGGCAGCGGTAAAGGCGGAACGGGTCCTCCAGTTCGTCGAGCCGCTCGCCGGTCGCTTCGTCGCGCGAATCCACAAGCCAGCGATAGGCCTGAAGGAGAATCGCTGGGCCCAGATAGCGCTCGGAATTCCACCAGTAACTGGGACAGCTCGTCGAGCAGCAGGCGCAAAGGACGCATTCGTACAGGCCATCGAGCTTCGTGCGGTCTTCGGGCGTCTGCAGCCGTTCCCTGCCGGACGGCGCCGGTTGCTTGCTCTGCAGCCAGGGTTTGATCAGCGAGAGTTGGGCGTAGAACTCCGTCAGATCGGCGACGAGGTCCTTGACCACCTTGAGGTGGGGCAGGGGGTAGATCTTCACGTCGCCCCGCACTTCGTTGATCGGCTTGATGCAAGACAGCGTGTTGGTGCCATCGACGTTCATAGCGCAGCTGCCGCAAACGCCTTCCCGGCAGGAGCGACGGAAGGTCAGCGTGCTGTCGATCTCGTCCTTGATCTTGATCAGCGCGTCCAGGACCATCGGACCGCAATCGTCGAGGTCAATATCGAAGGTATCGACGCGCGGGTTCTGGCCGTCGTCCAGATTCCAGCGGTAGATATGGATTCGGCGCACGCGCGTTGCGTCCGTGGGCGCCGGATGGCTCTTGCCCTTGCCGATCTTCGAATTCCTGGGCAACGCGAATTCAACCATCTGTCCGATCCCCGTTCAGTAGACCCGCGGCTTGGGCGGCACCGTCTGCACCTCATTGGTGAGCGTGTGCATATGCACCGGGCGGTAGTCGATCGTGGCGAGACCCGCATCGTCGACCCAGGTCAGCGTGTGCTTCATCCAGTTTTCGTCGTCGCGGTCGGGATAATCCTCCCGTGCGTGCGCACCCCGGCTCTCCTTGCGCTCGTAGGCGGAATGCATGGTCACGACCGCCTGGCGCATCAGGTTGTCGAGTTCATAGGTTTCCATGAGGTCGGAGTTCCAGATCAGCGAGCGGTCGGTGACCGCCAGATCGTAGAGCTGCTGCCAGACCTCGGCGATCTTTCGGGTGCCCTCCTCGAGAATTTCGCCCGTCCGGAACACTGCGGCAAAATCCTGCATGACCTTCTGCATGTTGACGCGAACCTGTGCCGTTGGCAGGCCCCCGTTTGCGTAGCGGAAGGCGTCGAGCTTCGCGATCGCCTCCTCGCCCGCGTCACTGGTAAGCGGTTTATGGGGCGACTTGGGCGCGATGAGCTCGGCGGCACGGATCGCGGCGGCTCGCCCGAATACGACAATGTCGAGCAGCGAATTCGCGCCAAGCCGGTTGGCGCCGTGGACCGACACGGACGCCGCCTCGCCGATCGCCATCAGGCCCGGCACTACCGCGTCGGGGTCGCCGTCCCTGGGTGCAACCACCTCGCCCATGTAGTTGGTGGCGACGCCGCCCATGTTGTAATGCACGGTGGGCAGGATAGGCACCGGCTCGGTGGCCATATCGACGCCTGCAAAGATCTGGGCGGTCTCCGAGATGCCCGGCAGGCGCTCCTCGATCAGCGCCGCATCAAGATGATCGAGACGAAGATGCATGTGGTCCTTGTTGGGTCCCACGCCGTGCCCCTCGCGGATCTCGAAGGTAATCGCCCGGCTGACCACGTCGCGACTTGCCAGATCCTTGGCGTTCGGGGCGTAGCGCTCCATGAAGGCCTCGCCCTCGGAGTTCTCCAGATAGCCGCCTTCACCCCGCGCCGCCTCGCTGATCAGGCAGCCCGCGCCGTAGATCCCCGTGGGGTGGAACTGGACGAATTCCATGTCCTGGAGGGGCAGGCCCGCGCGCAGGACCATCGCGTTGCCGTCGCCCGTGCAGGTATGGGCCGAGGTGCAGTTGAAATAGGTCCGCCCGTAGCCGCCCGTCGCCAGCACGACCATATGGGCGCGGAAGCGGTGCAGCGTGCCGTCGTCGAGGTTCCAGGCCATCACGCCCCGGCACGCGCCTTCGTCGTCCATGATCAGATCGAGCGCGAAATACTCGATCATGAAGTTGGCTTCGAACCTGAGAGATTGCTGATAGAGCGTGTGCAGGATCGCATGGCCCGTCCGGTCGGCGGCGGCGCAGGTGCGGTGAACCTCGCCCTCCCCAAAATTGACCGACTGGCCACCGAAGGCGCGCTGATAGATCCGCCCGTCCTCGGTCCGCGAGAAGGGTACACCCGCATGCTCGAGCTCGAGCACGGCTTCGGGCGCGGCGCGGCACATATATTCGATCGCGTCCTGATCGCCCAGCCAATCGGAGCCCTTGACGGTGTCGTACATGTGGAAGCGCCAGTCGTCGTCTTCCATGTTGCCGAGCGCCGCATTCATGCCACCCTGGGCCGCGACCGTATGGCTGCGGGTCGGGAACACCTTGGTGATGCAGCAGGTCGACAGCCCCGCCTGGGCCATGCCCATCGTGGCGCGCAAGCCTGCGCCACCGGCGCCGACGACGACGACATCGTACTCATGTTCGGTAACGGGATAGGCTTCGGGCATTCGCGTCTCAGCCTCCCAGAGCCAGCTTGAGCACGGAAACGACGCAGGCGATCGCCAGCACGGCGCAACCGAGAGTGACCGCGACCTGGAACCAGGTGTGCAGGAACCGGTTTTGCACATAATCCTCGATCACGACCTGCATGCCGAGCTTGGCATGATAGACCCCGGCAAGGATCAACAGGATCATCAGGCTGCAGGAGATCGGACCCGAGAGCCAGTCGATCAGCTCGGCGCGGGTCGCCTGAAACAGGTACCACAACGATCCGACGAACCAAAGCGAGAGCGGAATCAGCAGCAGCGCGGTCAGTCGCTGCATCCACCAGTGATGCACACCCTCCTTGGCGGAACCCAGCCCGTGAGCGCGTTTTGCGGGAGTCTCGAGGCTCATCTCACCATACCCCGAGACCAAACAGCAGGCCCAGCGCCCAGGACAAGGCGGTCAGCCCGATCGACGCGAGCACCACGAGCCAGCCCGAAGCATAGGCCGTGCGTAGCTCGAAGCCGAGGCCAAGATCCCAAAACAGATGCCGGATCCCGTTGCACAGGTGATAGAACAGCGCGTAGGAGAAACCCGCGAGCAGGGCATAGCCCAGCCACGAGCTCAGGAACCACTGCGCGCACCTGTACCAACCTTCGCCCGCTGCTGCCGAGACGAGCCAGTAGGCAATCAGCAACAGCCCGGCACTCAAGAAGACGCCGGTCAGCCGGTGAACGATCGAGAGCATCGAGGTGAGCTGCGGCCGATAGACCTGCAGGTGCGGCGATAGCGGTCGGTTGCTTTGATCCATGGACGGAAAGCCTTAGCCATCGAACGGGCGGCTCTCGCCCATCGATCTAGGCGCGAATTATGACCTGTCCACAGCCCTAGTCAATGAACCGATTATGACAGCGGTGTATTCGCCGCGTTATCGGCGTACGACGGTTGCCGTCGGAATATCGTTGCGGATTTCTACACGGGTGAAGACACTCCGGATCAGTCTATCCAGCGTCAGTGCGATGCCGATGCCGACAATCATCGCGAGGTAGACCGGGGCGCATGGGGCGAAAGACCAGGAATGCCGTGGAACAGCAAGTCGTCGTTGCCGCCCGCGGCCAGGCCCGTGCCAAGCCCCATGAGAAAGCCGCCGCCAAGATTGGCCGCCCAGGCGCGCGTCGGGCGCCAGTCAAGGCGAAAACTGCGCTTCTGCAACGCTGAAACCGCCATGCCGGCGAGGACCGCCGCAAACAGGCCCCATCCGATCGCCGGGGGACCCGGCGCCGTCCCATTCAGGCTTTCGAGTCCTCTCGTGAAAGCGGTGGTGTAGGCCCATGAGCCGTGTATCGCGTAGAGCACGCCGTTGCTCAGGCCCAGCAGGGCCGCCGCCGAGGAAAGCCGGTAAAAATCCGACGCTACCAGCGCCTTGAGGCTGGCCCCCCGCTGCCGGGTTCGCCACAGGCGCAGCAATTCCCAGATCACCCACAGGCCGAGCCCCGCGACCAGCGCGATCGCCTAGGGTCCAGACATGGCATAAGGGTTCGTGGCCGGCTCGGGGGCGCGAGCGTTGCCGATCGAACCAGGACGGCGTAACACCAAGCGCCGGCGCCGAATGCCGCCAGGGTCGCCAACATCCGGAGCTGGCCGTTACCAAGCTTCCACAAGGTCGAGACTGCGCAACCCCCGTTGAGCATTGCGCCCACCCCGAAGACGAAACCGCCCACCGCCGCAACGATCGAAAGCTTCCAGACCGGGCCTAAAGCCGCGTCTGAGGGAAACAGCCAGATCAGTGGCAGGGTGATGGCCATGATCCACAGCACGATCTTGACGAAGCTCGTCAGCATGTAGGCACGCCGGGTGCTCAAAAGCTAGGCCACCGCCAGCACCGTGCAGATGCTCGACCGGTGCGCGGCGAAGCCGAGCACCATGGCAAGAACCAGCAAAATCAGCAGAAGCGCCACATCCATGGCCGCTAGACGACCGCGCCCCTTTAGTCCGGTCAAATGAGCGATGCTCAAATCGGCGTTATAGCGGCGTTATCCAAGATGCGTGCCTGCAGCGCCTCGCGCTTGCGCTCACGACGTCGTCGATTTCGCGCCGCAAAGCCGGATATCGACCGTTTTCTGCCCCTTTCCCCGGCAATGGCCGGTTGCACGGGAACGATCCGTTGAATGAGCGACAGGTCTGACCCGAAGGCCACTGGACCCAGCCGAACCGGGCCTTCAGGAAATCGCGGGACCCCGCTATGATGCCTGCCAAGGCTGTATCGTAGGGACATCGGTTTGGGGGGATATCAATGAGATTGTCAATATTGTTCTGGTCGCTCGTGGTTTTGCCGCTGCTGGCATCGGCGGGTATGGCCGGAGAGAACGCCCAATGGGGTTATAGCGGCGCTGGCGGGCCCGATCGCTGGGGAGAGCTTGACCCCGATTATGCTGTCTGTTCGACCGGCAGAAACCAGTCGCCGATCGATCTCGCGGGATTCGTCGAGGCAGAGCTTCCGGCCATCGCGTTCAATTACGGCGCGAACGCCACGGAGATTTTGAACAATGGCCATACGGTTCAGGCCAACTTCCCTGAGGGAAATTCGATATCCGTGAACGATCATGGTTTCGAGCTTAAGCAGGTTCACTTTCACGCGCCGAGCGAGAACACGATCGAAGGGAAATCGTACGCTATGGAAGCCCATTTCGTCCACGCGGACGGGGGCGGAATTCTTGCGGTGATCGGCGTCATGCTTGACCCCGGCGATGCCAACGAGGAGTTGGCCAAGCTCTGGCTCCAAATGCCCGAAGGGTCGGGCGAGACCCACGCACTCGGCTCGGCCTTCAGTGCGTTGAGCCTGTTACCCGACGATCGGGCTTATTACCGGTTCAACGGCTCGCTGACGACGACGCCCTGTTCCGAAGGCGTGTGGTGGCATGTCATGAAGAGCCCGGTTTCGGTCTCGGAAGAGCAGGTGGACGCGTTCCTGCATGCGGTGCACCACGCCAACAACCGGCCGGTCCAGCCGATCAACGCCCGCCAGGTCCTGAAGTAACGGGTCGGCTCGTGCACGATCGCGCCAGGCAGGCCGGATTGACCACGGCCCCTGGACCGGGGCCCCTTGGGCGGACGTGCCCGATCGAAGGAGCGGCGAGGGAGCGATGAAAAAGCGGCACGCTTGGCCGGAGGGCCACTGGAACTGGCCGATCCCGGTCAGTCACAAGCATGGCGTGCGCTCGGGTCAGATGATCTGGGTTGGCGGACAGGTCGATCTCACACCCGCGGGCGGGGTCTGCAATCCGGGCGATCTCGACGCCCAGATTCCGAATGCCATGGCGGCGTTCGGACGGGTGCTGAACGAACTCGGCGCCGAGCTCACCGATCTTGTCAAACTGCTGTGCTTCTACGTGAACGACGGACAGGTGGACGAACAGGCGTTCCTGGGCCAGGTCGCCTCCACCTTGCCGATGGGGACGAAATGCGCGGTCACGGCGCTGCCCGTGCCCTATCTCGCCTATCCGGGCATGGCGGTCGAGATCGAGGGCTACGCCATGCGGACGGAGGACGGCGCCGCGCTGGGCCGAACCCACGTGGAATCAAGGCCCGGCCTTTCGCCCTTGCCCGAGCCCTTCGTCCAGGCCGTTCGCTGCGCCAAGATGATTTTCACCAGCGGCCAGTCACCTGTGGACGAGACCGGCGAGATCGTGCTGGCTGGCGATATCGTTGGCCAGACGAAACGGGTCATGACGCAGCAGGGTGAAATCCTGGACGCCCTCGGAGCGGAATTCGACGACGCGGTGAAACTGAACCGCTGGTATGTGGGCCACGGCACCGAGGCGGACTTCGAACCCGCGGCGCTCGCCTGCGGGGCGTTCTTCAACGAGCCCGGACCCTGCGGGACCGGGATGCCCATTCCCCGTCACGCGCGCGTCGGGCAGGAGATCAAGATCGAACTCGTCGCCATGCGAGGCGAAGACGGTGCGCAGCTGCCACGGCGCCATGTCTGGCCGGACTCGTTGTGGGATTGGACGATACCCCTGCCCTACAAGCACGGCCTCAAATGCCACGACATGATTTTCCTGGGCGGCCAGGTCTCGCTCGACCAGAAAGGCCATGCGATCAGTCCCGACGATCTCGCGGCCCAGACCCGCACGGCGATGACCCATATCGGCACGATTCTGGGCGAACTGGGGGCGGATTACGTCGATGTTTGCAAGGTCATCACCTTCTATGAAGGCGCGTGCGACGAAGAGCCGCTTCACGAGAACCTGTCAATCCGCTCCTCGTTCTTTCCCGACCCCGGTCCCGCGACCACGGGCATCCCGTTCCCGAAGCTCGCCTATCCGGGAATGGTGATCGAGATCGCGGTGATCGCAATGGCCGCACCTGACGGGACTTAGTCGACCCTGCGATGGCGCACCGTGTGCGTGGTGCGGGTGACCAGCGTGATACTGGCGAGCAGCAGGACGAGTGCACCCCAGATCCACGGGCTGTGGCGCTCGGCAAAGATCAGGATCCCCCAGCCCACACCCGCCAGCGTCGCAAGATAGTCGAACAGGCTCAAGTAAACCGCGTCGGCGATCCGTGCGATCTCCATAGCAAAGCACCAGACCAGTCCCATGAGGGGCATGATGGCGATGAGAGCGATGTGACCGGTGCCGAACGCCCCGTCGAACGCCCATCCGCCATGCACCCCTAGCATGAGGGGAAGGATCAAGATCGCAGTGAGACACAGGGTAGCGCCCGCGAACTGTGCCGCTGTAGTACCCGGTGGTCTGAGCCACACCGCGCAGACATTGCCGAGGCCGAGACCGACCGTCCCGGCGAGTGCGACCAGGACCCAGATCGCCATGCCGCGCTCGGGCAGGCTGGTCTCGGGCAGCAGGATCAATAGCACGCCCGCGATGCCCAGCGCGAGGCCCACGAGCCGCCATGAGTTGAAGTGCTCCACACGAATTCCGAGTGCGATGAACAGCGTCATGGTTGGTGAAAGCGCAATGATCAGGCTCACGATGCCGGCCGGCAGCTTGGGCGCGACGAAGGCGAAGATCACCGTCGGGATCAACCCGCCGGTCGCCGCCACGCCGAGATAGCGCAGGCCGTGGCGCAGGGTCCAGCGGGGCAGCTGGCGCCGCACGGCACAGTAGACGAAAATACAGATCGCGGCGCCAAGGCTCTGCCAGAAGGCAAAGGCGAGAAAGGGCACGCCGTTTGTCGTCCCAAGGCGGGTCAGGGAAAACATCAGCCCGAACAGCACGCCGGTGGCAATCAGCAGGCTCAGCGCATAAAGCCGGCGTGGGGGGGTACCGCCCTCCCGGTCGGTCATGATCGAGTACCTCTCAAGGCCGGCGCGCCATCAACGCCCAGTAGTCGAGGTCGAGGACGACAGACCCGTCATAGGTTTTCTCGTCGGTCTTGTAAGGAAATTCGGTGCACGCCCTGTCCTTGGCGGCGACGAGGCGTAATCGGAGTGCACCGACATCGTCCCGCCCGGGAATCCGAACCGTCTTCAGGATTTCGCTCCAGGCATAGATGGTGTCCCCCGCAAAACTCGGGTTCACATGACGCCCGCCATTGATCGCCGCGATTCGGAACGCGTTGGCGAGCCCGTTGAACGAGAGCGCCCGGGCGATGCTCATGATGTGGCCGCCATAGACAATGCGCCGGCCGAAGCGACCTTCTTTCTCGACATGCTGGTTGAAGTGAACACGGGCGGTGTTCTGGTAGAGCTTCGCGGCCATCATATGTTCGGCGTCCTCGATGGTCAGCCCATCCACGTGATCGATCTTCTCGCCCGCTTCGAAGTCGTTCCAGAGGTGCGGTGAGCCGGCGAGCGCGGCGTCGTAGGATTTGACGGTCAAGGACTCGGGCACGATCAGGGTCCCCGAGCTCACATGATCGGGCAGTTCAGGAACGATGGGCTCGGGCGCGGGCACCGTCTTGTCGCGTTTGGGCACCATGACCCAGCGGAAGAAGTCGAGCACCATCTCGGCCCGCTGATTGACCCCGCTGGTCCGAACGTAGACCACGCCGGTCTTGCCGTTCGAGTTCTGTTTGACGCCGAGCACCGTGGTACGCGCGCTCAACGTATCGCCGGGATAGACGGGCACACCGAAGCGCAGACCGGCATAACCCAGATTGGCTATCGCATTCACCGAGACATCGGGTACCGACCGGCCAAAGACGATATGGAAGACCAGCAGGTCGTCGATAGGCGCCTGCGAATAGCCCATGGCCTTTGCAAAGGGTTCCGAGCAATGAACCGCAAAGCGCGATCCGGTCAGCGCCGTATAGAGCGCAACGTCGCCTGCGGTGATTGTTCGCGGGGTCGCATGGATCAGCTCCCGACTGGCGACAAAATCCTCAAAGAATGGCCCCGACGCAGTCTTCATGCGGCGTTGGCCGCCTCGAGCGAGTCGATCGCCTCGGCCAACTCGATCAACCGCCGGGCGCTTTCGACATGCAGGTTTTCGATCAACCGACCGTCGACGACGACGACGCCTTTGCCCGCGGTTTCCGCCTCGGCGTGCGCTCTGATGATCCGGCGCGAAAAATCCACTTCGTCTTCAGTGGGTGCAAAGGCGGCATTGGCGGGCCCGATCTGTTTAGGATGGATCAGGGTCTTCCCGTCGAAACCCCATTCGACACCGGACTGGCAGGATTTCAGGAATCCTTCGTCGTCGCTCAAATTCAGGTGCACGCCGTCAATGATCGAAATCCCGACCGCGCGAGCCGCAAGAACGCACAAGGAGAGGCTTGCCAGCATGGGCAGACGCATCGGCGTGTGGCTCGCATGAAGGTCTTTGGCGAGGTCCGAGGTGCCCATGATGAAGCCGCCGAGCCGAGGGCTCGCCTCGGCAATCCGCTCCGCATGCAGGATGCCCAGCGGGGTTTCCATCATGCACCAGATCAGCATGCTCTTTGGCGCGCCGTTTACGTCCATGATGTTGAGCATCTGGCGGATCACGCCGGGGCCCTCGACCTTGGGCAAAAGTATGCCGTCCGCGCGGCTGCGGGATGCCGACACCATGTCCTGGTGGCCCCAGGGCGTCGCCAGCCCGTTGACCCGGATAATCACCTCACGGCCGCCGTAGCCACCGGTCTTGGCGGCCTCGCAGACCTGTTCGCGGGCGAGGTCCTTGGCGTCTGGTGCCACCGAATCCTCGAGGTCGAAGATCAAAGTGTCGGCGGGCAGGGTCTTGGCTTTTTCAAGCGCGCGGGCGTTGGAGCCCGGCATGTAGAGCATGCTGCGGCGTGGGCGGACGAGACGTGGCATGGCGGGACGTTCCTTTGTTATCCTCCCGATGAGGTTGCGGGCTAGACTATCGCCATCGTCCGACCCGTCGCAAGGCTCGCCGATCCGGACGTAGGCGGCGTTTTCGCAGGTACGAAGGCAGGCCATGGCCATCTTGTCGATCCAATCCCAGGTCTCGGTCGGGCACGCCGGTAACAGTGCCGCCGTTTTCCCTATTCAGCGCTTGGGGCTTGACGTCTGGCCGGTCAACACGACGCTACTGTCTAACCACCGGGGATTTCCCGCCTGGCGGGGCTTCACGCCGGATGCCGCTCAAATCGCGGACATCCTGCTGGGCATCGAACAACATGGTGTGCTCGCGGATTGCCGGGCGGTCCTCGTGGGCTATCTCGGCGGCGCACCCCAGGCGGAAGTGATCGCCGAGGCCGTCGCCAAAGTTCGGAGCCTGAACGGCGACGCGCTATTCTGCCTGGATCCCGTGATGGGAGAGAAGGATCAGGGGTTCTACGTGGAGCCGGCGATCCCGGAGATTATCGTCGATCGGCTGCTGCCTTTGGCCGACATCATAACGCCCAACCCGTTTGAACTCGAATTCCTCTCGGGCAAACCGGTCGACAGTCTCGCACAGGCGCTCGTGGCTGCCGATGCGTTACGGGACAAGGGCCCGCCGATCGTCATCTGCACCTCCTATACAATCGAGGGCGGGGCGCTGAAAACCGTTGAAACCTTGGCGGTATCGGGGGATGGGGCGTGGCGGGTCTCGACGCCCCATCTGCCGGTGCCAAGCCATCTCTCGGGGACCGGCGACGCCTTCGCCGCCATGTTCCTGGCACGCTATCTCGATACAGGGTCGGTGCCCCGGGCTGTCGCGCACGCGGTTTCCGCCGTCTACGGCCTAATTCGGGCGACGTTCGAGGCCGACGCCGACGCTGAGGAGCTCCACCTCATCGCCGCACAAAATGAAATCGTCGATCCCAGCGTCCTGTTCGAGGCCGAACTCGCCCGCTAGCGGCTCTCGCACCAGCGTCGCCAGATTTCCCGGTAGGCCGATTCCACATCGCGAGCGAACGCCTTGGAATCGGTCAGAGGCGAAGCGGCCATCCGGTCGCGTAGACAATCGCGCAATTCGGCTCGCCGCTCCGCATTCCGGGCCAGTCTATAGGCGAATGCCGCATACTCCTCGGAGTTGTTGGCGATCAGCTCGTTCAGGCTCAGTTGGGTGAGCAAACTCGCGCCGACGCGTCCCACGTGGCGCTCGCCCGCGAAACTGACGACGGGTGCGCCCATCCACAGCGCCTCGCAAGTTGTTGTTGTCCCATTGTACGGAAAACTGTCGAGCGCCACATCGATCTTATTGTAGCGGGCGAGATGGTCTGCAATGGAATCGTCGAAGGCCAGAAGATCAAGTCGTTCGGGGGCGACGTTACGCTCGGCAAACAGACCGCTAATGCGTTCGCGCGCCTCACCGTCGCTCAACCCTTCGGATTTGATCGTCAGCCGCGCGTCGGGAAGTTCTTGCAGGATGGCAGCCCAGGCGTCGATGACCGAGGGGCCGACCTTGGCCAGATTGTTGAACGAGCCAAACGTGACGGGGCGGTCCCGGGACGCGGGGCAGGGGGCGACCGGAGGGGCCTCTTCGGACGGTCGATAACACAGAAATCCGTGCGGTAGGCGGATCAGCTTCTCGCTATGCCAGACGTCGCTTACCCCGTCCGGGTCGGCGACGCCGTCGGTTAGTCGGTAGTCGATCGCGGGCAATCCCGTGGTGTCGGGATAACCGAGATAACTGACCTGCACGGGGGCGGGCCGGTGCGCGAACAGCGGGAGGCGGTGGCGCGCCGTGTGGCCCGCGAGATCGACCAGGATATCAATGCCGTCCTCTCGGATTCGGGTTGCGGCGCTTTCATCGTCGAGGCCGTGAATATCCTGCCAACCGGCACACAGACCCTTCAGTCGTTCGGTCACACGGTCGGGCTCGGCGACATCGGCGTAACCCACTGCCTCGACCACCGATCGATCATGTCCGGCCAGCAGGGCTTCGATGAAGAAGGCGACCGAATGACGCCGAAGATCGGGGGAGACATAACCGATCCGAAGCCGCCGACCCATGTCCGGTGCGTTGGTATGGCGGACGGTGCCGGGCTTGGGTGCATGCCGCTCGGCCCAGTCGCGATGCTCGGCGAGCGCGGCGGACGGGTCGTCGATCGGTCCATAGTGACGGAAGAACAGCTGGCTGCTGTGTGCGTCGACATAGTGGGGGCGCAGCTCGACCGCGCGAGTGAGATGATCCAGCGACTCCGCGAGGCGGCCCTGGTCCTTAAGCGCAACCCCGAGGCCGTTATGAGCCTCGGCGTAGGACGGATCGAGCACGAGCGCTTGGCGGTAATGCGCCAAAGCGCTGGAAAGATCACCAAGGTGGCGGTGCGCAACGCCGATGTTGTAGTGGGTCTTGGGCAAATCCGGATTCCGTTCCAGAGCCTTCTCATAGGCCGCGGCGGCCTCCACGAGCCGTCCGGCTCCCTGGAAGCAGTTGCCCAGCAGGTGCCAGGCGTGCGCGATCTCGGGCGCAAGGCGAATTGCCGTCTGATAGGATTCGAGTGCGGCCTCGATATCGCCCAGCGACTCGAGCGCAAAGCCGAGCCCCATATGAGTCGCGGGTCGCGAATCGTCATGCTCGATAACCTGCCGGAACCCCGCCACGGCTTCATCGGAGCGGCCCTGATCCTGGCGTATCATCGCGAGCGTCTCGATCGAATCGATCGAGTCCGGCTCGAGCGAAACCAGGCGCTCCTGGACCAGGGCGGCATCGTCGTAGCAGGCCATGAGACGGAGAGTCCACACCAGTCCGCGCATGCCGTCCTGGTATTCCGGTTCGAGCTCGATCGCCCGGCGGTACTCGGCGACGGCGTCGCCCAGGGCGCCGCGTACGCGAAGCACGTTCGCTAGGCTGTTATGGAAAGGCGCGCTGGCTTCATTGAGGTCGAGTGCTTTTCTGAAGCAGATTTCCGCCTAGTCGGGTTTCTTTGTCTGTACGGCCAAGATGCCCAGAAAATGGTGGGCGTCGGCGAAGTCGGGATCGGCTTGAAGGGCCGCCCGGCAGCTCATGGCGGCGTTCGCGGCATGGCCGGCCTGATGGTGTTCGACGGCAGCGCGAAAGTGCCGACGGGCGTCCTCGAGGGAAGAGCCGGCTTTGCTCAAGCCCCACCGCTTCCGCCCAATCCGGCGGCGGTCATTTCCTTGAGTGCGGCGACAACTCCGCGGAACGCGTTGCCCCAGCGACCGGGTTGCTCCTGGCGGAATAGGCGCATCGACGGATACCAGGGGCTGTCGTCGCGCTCCAGGAGCCAGCGCCAGTCGGGAATGTGTGGTAGCAGAACCCAAACGGGCTTGCCAAGTGCACCCGCAAGGTGAGCAGGCGCGGTGTCGACCGTGATCAGCAGGTCGAGTGCCTCGATGATGGCCGCACTGTCGGCAAAATCCTTGATGACGCCGGACAGATCATGCGCCAGCCCGTCGCAGCCGGCTTCGCGCATATCCTCCGCCCGAGGGCCGACCTGAAGGCTGAAGAAAGAGATCTGGCTCATCGCCAGGAGACCGACGAAGGGTTTGAACCCGATACTCCGGTTACGGTCGTTCTTGTGGCTGGGCTTGCCGGCCCAGACGAGCCCGACCTTGAGACCGCCGGAAAACCGCTCGAGATTAGAGTGGATCTTCCGGGCGAGGTCTTGATTTGCCGCCAGATAGGGAATGTCGGCCGGGATCGTGTCCATCCGGGTGCCGAGGATATTCGGCAGACTGAGCACGGGAGCTTGCACATCGAAGGCGGGAAGCGACTGACCCGCCGGAACGATCTCGGCAACGCCGTCGAGTGTCTCGAACAACCGGCATAGCAGGGGCTGACATTCAAGCACGACCTGCCCACCTGCGGCGGCGACAAGCGGAACGTAACGCGCGAACTGGATCGAATCGCCCATGCCCTGCTCCGCGTGAAGGAGGATCGTACGGCCGTCGAGATGCTCGCCGGTCCAGAGCGGTTCGGCGAAGTCGCGCGGGGTGACCTCCTTGAGGTGCCAACGCCATTCGTATTCCGGCCAGCCATGCTCGAATTCTCCATCCACCAGCCAGGCGAGCGCCCGATCCCAGTGGGCGTCGGCGTGGTCAGGATTTTCTTCCGGTACCTTGCCGAAACATGCGACCGCCTGATCGATCCGGCACTGGTCCTTGAGCACGATACCGAGATTGTAGACGGCTTCGGTGAACGCGGGATTGAGATCAATGGCCCGGCGATGACAGGCCTCGGCCTCCGCAAATCGGCCCAATGCGCGAAGGGCGTTACCCATATTCGAGTGGGTGCCCGCGTCATTGGGCGAGAAGGCCAACGCCCGGCAGTAGGCAGCGACGGCAGCCTGGAACTTGCCCTGCGCGTGCAGGGCGACTCCGAGGTTGTTGTAGCATTCCTTGTGATCGGGATTGAGTCGGAGCACGGTGGCATAAGCCGCGACCGCCTCATCGAGCTTACCCTCGCGGTGGAATGCCGTGCCGTCCCAGAATTCCTGCTCGGCCCGGTCGATTTCCGCCTCCGGAATCTTGTCCGGACCGCTCACCATCAGGTGCCGCCTCTCGTTCCCGGACGCTCAGTCCTTGGGGTCAAGATAGCCTTGCGCGAGCGCTTCGGCGATTTGCACGGCGTTGAGCGCCGCGCCCTTGCGTAGATTATCGGAGACCACCCAAAGGCTGAGCCCGTAGGGCACGGTGAGGTCTTGGCGAATTCGGGAAACGAACGTCGCGTCCTCGCCGACACAATCGATTGGCGTGACGTAGCCGCCGTCCTCGTGCTGATCGACTACTTCGATTCCAGGGGCCTCCTCGAGAGCCTCGAGCGCTTCGCTCACCGAGATATCCTCGTGAAATTCGACGTTTATCGCCTCGGCATGGCCGATGAAGACAGGAACGCGTACACAGGTCGCCGAGACCGCGATACCGGGATCGAGAATCTTCTGGGTTTCGACCACCATCTTCCATTCTTCCTTGGTCGAGCCGTCCGGCATGAACACGTCGATATGAGGGATCACGTTGAATTCGATCGACTTGGTAAACTGCGTCGGCTCGGGATGCTCATTCATAAACACCTTGCGTGTGTGATCGAACAGTTCGTCCATCGCTGCCCGGCCTTGGCCGGAGACGGACTGGTAGGTCGCCACAACGACCCGCTTGACGCGCGCGAGATCGTGGAGCGGTTTGAGTGCCACGACCATCTGCATGGTCGAGCAATTGGGATTCGCGATGATGTTACGCTCGCGGAAGCCACCCAGCGCGTCGAGATTGACCTCGGGCACAATGAGCGGAATATTCTCGTCCATACGGAACTGGGAGGTGTTGTCGATTACGACACAACCGGCTTCCGCGGCCCGGGGCGCATGCACCGCCGAGATGTTGGAGCCCGGAGAGAACAACCCGATATCGATGCCGGTGAAGTCGAAGTCCTCTAGGCTCTTGACGGTAAGCACCGCATCGTCGCCGAACGAGACCTCCCTGCCGATCGACTCGCGCGAGGCGAGTGCGATCACCTCGTCGGCGGGAAACTCCCGTTCGTCGAGAATCTGCAGGATTTCGCGGCCGACATTGCCTGTCGCGCCGGCGACAGCGACTCGATAGCCCATGGTTATTCCGTTTTCCGCCGGTGGTTCAGGCCGACGCCTCGCTCAGTTCGGTCAGGATCGCGTCGCCCATCTCGCCGGTCGAAACGCGCTTCGCGCCGTCCTGCATGATATCGGCAGTGCGCAGGCCCTTGGCAAGCACCCGCTCTATCGCAGCCTCGACGTGCGCGGCGTCGTGGGGTCGGTCAAAGGAATAGCGCAACATCATGGCCAGGCTCAGGATCGTCGCAATCGGGTTCGCGACGCCCTGACCCGCGATGTCGGGCGCACTGCCGTGCACTGGCTCGTACATCGCCTTGCGCGCGCCGCCAGCCTCCACTGCGCCGAGGGAGGCCGAGGGCAGCATACCGAGTGAGCCGGTCAGCATTGCCGCACAGTCCGACAGGATATCGCCGAACATGTTGGTCGTGACGATGACGTCGAACTGCTTGGGGTCGCGCACGAGTTGCATCGATGCGTTGTCCACATAAAGGTGACTGAGCGCGACGTCAAGATAGTCGGTATCGCCAATTCGCTGGACCTCGTCGCGCCACAAGCCTGTGCATTCGAGCACGTTTGCCTTGTCGACGGAACACAGATTGCCGCCCCGCTTGCGCGCGAGATCAAAGCCGACCCGGGCAATTCGTTCGATCTCCGGTGTCGTGTAGACCAGGGTGTTGAATCCCCGCTTGGTCCCGTCGGCCAGCTCCTCCACACCCCGGGGCTCGCCAAAATAAATCCCGCCTGTCAGCTCGCGCACGATCATGATGTCGAGCCCGCTCACGAGCTCGGGCTTGAGAGACGAGGCGGCGACGAGAGCGTTGAAGCAGATCGCGGGGCGCAGGTTGGCGAACAGGCCCAACTCTTTGCGCAGGGCCAGGAGTCCCCGTTCGGGGCGGAGCGAAAATTCGATCGTTTCCCAATCGGGCCCGCCCACCGCACCCAGCAGAACGGCATCAGCGTTTAGCGCGGCGTTCAGTGTCGCGTCGGGAAGCGGCGTGCCGGTTTCCTCGTAGGCCGCACCGCCGACCAGCGCTTCGTCAACGGCGAACACCGAATCCGAGCGCTCGTTCAACCAGTCGATCACGCGACGCGTCTGCGCGCAGACCTCGGGCCCGATCCCGTCACCGGGAAGCATGAGAATTGTCTGGATATTGGCCATGGACGAAGGTTCAAGCCGACAGCCAGGGCAGCGCCTCGCGTTGGCGCACCTCGAACGCGTCGATCTTCTCGGCTTTCTCGAGCGTCAAGCCGATGTCGTCGAGGCCGTTGAGCAAACAATGCTTGCGAAACGGCTCGATGGCGAAGGAAATAGAGCCGCCGTCGGGGCCGGTAATCTCTTGCTTCTCCAGGTCGACGGTCAATTTTGCGTTGGACCCACGCTCGGAATCGTCCAGCAGCTTGTCAAATTCGGCCTGCGGCAGGACTACCGGCAGAATTCCGTTCTTGAAGCAGTTGTTGTAGAAGATGTCGGCGAACGACGGCGCGACGATGCAGCGGATACCGAAATCGAGGAGCGCCCAAGGGGCGTGCTCGCGGCTTGAGCCGCAACCGAAATTTTCCCCGCCGATGAGGATCTTCGCGCTCCGGTATGCCGCTCGGTTGAGCACGAAGTTTTCGATCTCCTCGCCGTCGGGCGCGTAGCGCATCTCGTCGAACAGATGTTTTCCCAACCCCGTCCGCTTGATCGTCTTGAGAAATTGCTTGGGGATGATCATGTCGGTATCGACATTCATCATCGGGAGCGGCGCAGCAGGGCCCGTCAATGTGATGAATTTTTCCATCGTACTGTCCTCTAATCGAGTTCGCGAACGTCGACGAAATGCCCGGCGAGCGCCGCCGCCGCCGCCATCTCGGGGCTGACGAGGTGGGTCCGTCCGCCACGCCCCTGGCGGCCCTCGAAATTGCGATTCGATGTCGAGGCGCAGCGCTGCCCCGGCTCAAGCTTGTCCGCATTCATGGCGAGACACATGGAACACCCGGGCTCCCGCCACTCGAAGCCCGCCGCGATGAAGATTTTATCGAGCCCTTCTGCTTCCGCCTGGACTTTCACCAAGCCCGACCCCGGTACGATCATGGCGCCGACGCCGTCTGCCACGCTGTGGTCTTTTGAGATCGCTGCGACGGCGCGGAGATCCTCGATCCGGCCGTTCGTGCACGACCCGATAAAAACTTGGTCGATTGGAATTTCCCTGAGCGGCGTACCGGGTTTCAGGCCCATATAGTCGAGCGAGCGCTTCATCGCCTGGCGTTTAGCGTCGTCGGGTTCGTCGGCAGGATCTGGCACGCGCCCCGTAATCGGCAGCACGTCCTCGGGGCTCGTTCCCCAGGTCACCTGGGGCACGATGTCTTGAGCGGAGAGCGTCACTTCCGTGTCGTAACGTGCGCCATCGTCCGAAGGCAGCGTCTGCCAGTAGGCGACCGCCTGTTTCCAGGCACCCGCTTTCGGCGCCATCGGGCGACCCATGAGGTAGTCGAAGGTCGTCTCGTCGGGTGCGATGAGGCCGGCGCGCGCGCCGGCCTCGATTGACATATTGCAGACCGTCATGCGGCCCTCCATCGAGAGCGCCCGGACCGCGTCGCCGGCATATTCGATGACGTGACCGGTTCCACCTGCGGTCCCAATTGTGCCGATGATCGCGAGAATCATGTCCTTTGCCGTCACGCCAAGCGGCAAATTGCCGTCCACGGTAATTCGCATGTTTTTGGCGCGACGTTGAATGAGCGTCTGGGTCGCCAAGACGTGCTCGACCTCGCTCGTGCCGATACCAAAGGCGAGCGCGCCGAATGCCCCGTGTGTCGACGTGTGGCTGTCGCCGCAGACGATCGTCATGCCCGGCTGGGTCATGCCTTGTTCCGGCCCGATGATGTGGACGATGCCCTGACGGGGGTCGTCCATTGCGTAGTACTCGATCCCGAACTCGACGCAATTGGTCTCGAGCGTCTCCACCTGTATCCGGGAGTCTTCCTCTGCGATGCCTCTCGATCGGTCGGTGGTGGGCACATTGTGATCGGCGACGGCGAGGGTTGCATCGGGCCGGCGAATCGGATGGCCCGCATTGCGCAAGCCCTCGAACGCCTGGGGACTCGTCACCTCATGGACGAGGTGGCGGTCGATATAAATCAGGGCGGCCTCGTCGTCGCTTTCGTCGACGAGATGGTGCTCCCATATCTTGTCAAACAGGGTGCGGGGGCCATTCATGCCACGGTGCCTTTCACGGGTCTGGTCGGGCAACCGCGCATCCGCGGCAGCCCGGCATGCCTTACGGTTCTCCGGCTTCGTTCTCGACGGCCGCCGCCTCGGCGGATTCGGCGGGCATTTCGGTTGCCGCAGCCATGGCTCTGCGGTCGTCTCGCTTCTCGCGGATGCGGGCGGCCTTGCCCGTGCGGCCCCGGAGGTAGTAGAGCTTTGCGCGGCGCACATCGCCCCGTCGGACCAGCTCAATCCGTTCAATCTTCGGCGAATAGAGTGGGAATACCCGTTCCACGCCCTCGCCATACGAGATCTTGCGGACGGTAAAGGACGAATTCAGTCCGCGATTGCGCCGTGCGATGCAAATGCCTTCGTAGGCTTGAATGCGCTCGGTCGTACCCTCCACTACCTTGACGTGTACGCGAACCGTGTCCCCGGGCGCAAAGTCGGGTAAGGGTTTGTCCTGGGTAAGCTTTGCGATTTGCTCGGATTCAAGTTCTTCAATCATGTTCATGGCCTTGCCCTCGCTCTGTCTTTTTTCGCGGCATGGCGGTCCCACAAATCGGGGCGCCGCTCCTTGGTCAGCCGTTCCGCCTCGGCCCGGCGCCACTGGCGGATCTTTTCGTGATGGCCCGACAGCAGGACTTCGGGCACTGCGCGGGACTCCCAAATCTCGGGACGGGTGTAATGGGGGTACTCGAGCAGCCCCTCCACAAAACTTTCATCAGTGAGCGAGCTCGCCTCGCCCACCACGCCAGGCAACAACCGCACGCAGGCGTCGATCAAGCAGAGGGCCGCCGGCTCACCGCCGGAAAGTACATAATCCCCCAGGCTGATTTCTTCAACCTCGTGGGCTTGCAGCGCCCGCTCGTCGATACCTTCAAACCGGCCACAAACAAGAATTACACCATCGCCGCTTGCCAATTCGCCGACGCGCTCCTGGGTTAACGGCGTGCCGCGGGGCGAGAGATAGATGATCGGACACGCCGGCATATGCTCGCTGGCGCTTCGGATTGCCGCCGAAACAACATCCGCACGCATCACCATGCCGGGTCCGCCACCAAAAGGCGCATCGTCGACAGCGCCATGTTTATCGCTCGCAAAGGTTCGCATGTCCACCGTTTCCAAAGCCCATGTGCCATCGCTCAGGGCTCTCCCAGCCAGGGACTGGTTAAGCGGACCAGGAAACATCTCGGGAAACAGCGTAATCGCCTTGGCAGTCCACATCTGGTTCATCGGTCGTTCCGTTCGTGCCTTTCGTTCGCCTCGATCCCGCTCGACGGATCGATAACGACCCGCCCGCCTTCGAGATCGACCACCGGCACTGTGTCTCGCGTGAAGCGAATCGTCAGCAAATCACCACCGTCTGCGGCTTCAATCTCCAATAAGTCACCCGCTCCGAATTCCTGGATCGCGGCAATCTGTCCCACCACGGTGCCGTCCGGCCGCTCCGCACGAAGTCCAATCAGGTCAACATAGTAGTATTCGTCGGCCGACACCTCGGGCAGAAAATCACGAGTGACATACAAACCCGTTCCCGTCAGAGCCTCCGCTGCATTACGGTCAGTTACGCCGTCGATCGTCACGATCAGGAGGTCCCGGGAATGACTGGAAACCGTCATGACGAAACGCCTTGTCCCTGAGTCATCCGACAGCGGTCCATAAGCCGTGAGATCGTCAGGCTTCGCCGTGAAGCTTCGGACCTTGACCTGGCCCCGAACACCATGCGCTGACTTGATCACACCAAGCTGCACGAGCCGGTTCGGGTCTTGGGACGTTTGCTCGATCATATTGCTCCGGGCAACTACCGCGTCGGCGGTTAGTCTTTTTTCTCCTCTTTGACTTCATCCACTGCAGGAGGTTCTTCCGTGGGAGGTTCTTCCGCGGGCGTCTCTTCCGCCGACGCCTGTACCGTGGCGGCCTCGTCGGCTGCGGGAGTATCTTCGGCGGGTGCCTCTTCCTCGGGACCCTCGTCGCTCGCGGGAGCGTCTTTGACGGATGTCGCCTCCTGCGGCGCGACCCGCTCGACCTGCGGCTCCCCGGCTGTCGCGTCCTCGACTGGAGTGTTTTGCATGACGGATTCCGACGTGGGTTTTTCCTCGACGGAGGCGGTGGCTTCTTCTGCCGGTGTGTCCTCGGTGGGTGTTTCGGCGGGCGCATCTGCCGCGGCCGCGGCTGCTTCCGCTGCTGCCTTCAGTCGCTCCTGGGTTTTGGTCCGGGGCTTGGCCTTTTGCGGATTATTGAAGCTCGGCGTAGCGACGATCTCGGCCGCGCCCAGAAATTTCGTAACCCGGTCGGTTGGTTGGGCGCCCACGCTGAGCCAGTGACGGATCCGCTCTTCATTGAGCTTGATCCGGTTCGGATCGTCACGCTTGAGCATCGGGTCGTAGGTTCCAAGTCGCTCGATGAAACGACCGTCGCGCGGTCTACGGGAATCGGCGACGACGATCCGGTAAAAGGGGCGCTTCTTGGCTCCCGCGCGGGAGAGGCGAATTTTCAAAGCCATTGTCTGGTCAGTCCTCCGTCAGTTAACTGGTCTAATCGTTCATACCGGCTTCAGGCGCGGTTCAGGCTCGCGGGATCAGGCCATCGATGCCGTGACGCATCAGGCCTTTTTCGCCCAGCTTGCTGGCCCGTTTCATCATTCGGCTCATATCCTTGAACTGCTTGAGCAGACGGTTGACGTCTTGCACGGTGGCGCCAGAGCCACTGGCTATACGCCGTTTGCGTGAACTGTTGAGCAGCTTCGGATTGCGGCGTTCCCCCGGGGTCATCGAGTCGATGATCGCCGCGCTTCGCGACAGGATCGACTCGTCGATATTTGCCTCGGCGAGCTGCTTCTTGACCTTGCCGACGCCGGGCAGCAGTCCCATGAGTCCGTCCATCCCGCCCATCTTGCTCATCTGGCGCAATTGGTCGCTAAAATCGGCAAGGTCGAATGTGCCTTTTTTGACCTTGCGGGCAAGTTTCTCGGCCTCGTCGTAATCGATGGCCTCGGCGGCCTTCTCGACCAGCGAAACCACGTCGCCCATCCCGAGAATGCGCGAAGCGATACGATCGGGGTGAAATGGCTCCAGGGCATCGATCGCTTCGCCGACGCCGATCAATTTGATCGGGCGTCCGGTTACGGCGCGCATGGACAGCGCCGCGCCGCCCCGCCCGTCGCCGTCGACCCGGGTCAATACGATTCCCGAGAGGCCGACCCGTTCGTCAAATCCGGATGCGAGATTGACCGCGTCCTGACCGGTCAGGGCATCCGCGACCAACAGGGTTTCGGCGGGGTTTACCGCGTCGCGGACAGCCGCTGCCTCGGCCATCAGCTCATCGTCGATCTGGAGCCTGCCAGCCGTATCCAGGATAACGGCGTCGTAGCCTTCCAGGCGCCCGATATTCATTGCCCGTTTGGCGATCTTCACGGGCGTTTCTCCCGGTTCCACGCCAAGCACGTCGATATCGGCCTGCGCGCCCAGTGTCGCGAGCTGCTCCTGCGCGGCCGGGCGATGAACGTCCAGCGAGGCGAGTAGAACGCGCTTCTTGTCCCTGTCCGTGAGTCGTCGGGCAAGCTTGGCGCTGGTCGTCGTCTTGCCAGATCCTTGCAGGCCCACCATGAGGATGGTGGCCGGCGTTGCGGCGCGCAGATCGAGGTCGGCGGTCTCCGTGCCGAGCATTTCGACGAGATGGTCGTGGACGAGCTTTACCACCATCTGGCCCGGTGTGACACTACGCAGAACGTCCGTGCCCACGGCGCGTTCCTTGACGCCGCCGATGAATTCCTTGACTACAGGCAGTGCAACGTCGGCCTCGAGCAGCGCGATGCGGACATCGCGAAGCGCGCTTTCGACGTCTGCGTCCGACAACGCGCCGCGCCGGGTCAGCCGGTCAAATACCTCGCTCAGTCGGTCGCTCAAGGAATCGAACATGTCTCGTCCGTCTCTAAACCTCTGGCCAACGCACAACGCGCCAGCGCGCGAAACTCGCGGACTGACGGGCCCCCACGGGAGCGACATAAGCTCTGCGGCCTTGGGTCGTGCGGAATTTAGGCGGCGGGCAAAGGCAAGTCAAGCGCCGACGCACCGCGCGGAAAGCATTGGACGGGGCCGACACCATCGCCCTATAACCCCCGCTATGTCACGGATATCATTTCGCAAGATGTGCGGCCTGGGCAACGATTTCGTGGTCATCGACGCGCGTGCAACACCGCTTTTGCTGGAGCCCGGGCGTGTGCGGGCGATTGCCGATCGCCATACCGGCGTGGGATGCGACCAGCTCATTGTCATCGAGCCCGTCGGCAGCGGCGGGGCGCAAGCCTTCATGCGAATCTACAATGCCGACGGTGGCGAAGTGGGCGCCTGCGGCAATGGTGCCCGTTGTGTCGGCGCCCTCTTGTTGGACGAGAGCGGATTGGACCGGGTCACCATCGACACGGCGGCCGGGCAGCTTGAGGCGGAACCCGCTGCGGGTGGTTTCATTCGTGTTGACTTGGGCGAAGCCCGGACCGACTGGCAGGCTATTCCGCTCGCCCGGGAGATGGACACGCTCCATCTGACGCTGTCAGCCGGGCCATTCAATGACGCTGTCGGCGTGAACATGGGCAACCCTCACGCGGTATTTTTCGTCGATGACGCTGAGTCGGCGCCGCTCGGGGAATTCGGCACGGTGCTCGAACACGATCGCCTGTTTCCCGAGCGCGCCAATATCGGTGCTGCTCAGGTTCTGGGGCTGGGCGGGATCCGTCTTCGCGTCTGGGAGCGGGGTGTCGGCTTGACACAGGCCTGCGGCACCGGCGCTTGCGCAGCGCTGGTGGCCGCGGCGCGACGCGGACTAACCGAACGGGCGGCGCGGATCGAGCTTGACGGCGGGACACTCGAAATCGAGTGGGCAGCCGATAATCATGTCTGGATGAGCGGACCAATCGCGACCAGCTTCGAGGGCATGATCGACGTGACGGTGTTGCCATGAGCGGGCCCCGCGTCGTGACCTTTGGTTGCCGGCTGAATTCGTTCGAGTCCGAAGTGATACGCAGCCACGCTGCGTCGGCGGACCTCGACGATGCCGTTGTGGTGAACACCTGTGCGGTGACCGCCGAAGCGGAGCGACAAGCTCGTCAGGCGATCCGTCGGCTTCGTCGCGAAAGCCCGCAAGCCCGAATAATCGTTACCGGCTGTGCAGCTCAGATCGATCCCGTGCGTTACGGTGCGATGCCCGAGGTCGACGCGGTGCTCGGAAATCGGGAAAAGCTCGATCCGGCGAGCTACCGGTTGGCCGCGGACCAGCCGATCCGGGCGAGTGACATCATGGTAGCCAGGGAGACCGCAGGCCACCTGATCTCCGGCCTCGACGGGCGCACCCGGGCGGTTGTCCAGCTGCAAACCGGCTGCGATCATCGTTGCACTTTTTGCATCATTCCGTTCGGGCGCGGCAACAGCAGGAGCGTACCGCTAGGCGACGTCGTGACCCAGGTCCGGAAACTGGTTGCGAACGGCTACCGCGAAATCGTTCTCTCGGGCGTGAATCTGGGGGCTTACGGCCTCGACCTGCCGGGTACGCCCAGCCTCGGCCAGGCGGTTCGCCGTCTGTTGGCTCTCGTGCCAGAATTGCCGCGCGTGCGGCTGTCCTCGATCGACCCCGTCGAGATCGATATGGAGCTGGAGCGTCTAATCGCCCAGGAGCCACGTCTCATGCCGCACCTTCATTTGAGCATTCAGGCGGGTGACGATCTCATCCTCAAGCGCATGAAGCGGCGCCATTCACGGAAAGACGTCATTGGGCTCTGTGACAGGCTTCGCCGGGCCCGTCCGGGACTCGTCTTCGGTGCTGACCTGATCGCAGGCTTTCCCACCGAGTCGGAGGCGATGTTCGAGAATACCCTCACGCTGATCGGCGAAGTCGGGCTGACCTATCTCCACGTGTTCCCCTATTCGGAACGACCCAATACCCCAGCGGCGCGTATGCCCTCGGTCCCCAAGGCGGTCCGCCGGGAGCGCGCCGCCCGCCTCCGGGCCGCGGGGAACGCGGCCGCCCGGACGTTCTTCGAGAGCAAGGTGGGTTCGCTCGCCAACGTGCTGGTTGAGCGGCGCGGGCAGGGCCGCAGCGAGCATTTCGCATCCGTGGAATTCGAAGGCGCGGACGCGGCGCCGGGTCATATCGCCGCCATGCGCGTAACGGCCGCCCGGGACGACGGGTTGATCGGCCAGGTCATGCCGTGAGCGCATTGAACACGGGCAATTGGATTCAGCGTCTTGCGCAGGGTCTGAGCCGATCTTCGACAAAATTGGGAAGCGGGCTGACGGCGATCTTCCGCGCCGGCAAGGTCGACGATTCGACCCTCCAAGAGCTGGAAGAGCTACTGATCACGGCCGATCTCGGGGTGGCGACGGCGGCTGTGCTTACCGGCGCGCTGAGGGACCGGCTGTCTGGCCGTGGCGCCGCCATCGACGAGATCGAAGGCGTGCTCGCCAATGAAATCACAACAATTCTTGAACCTGTCGCACTTCCGCTTGAACTGGACACGGCTGAAAGACCCTTCGTCATCCTCGTCGCGGGTGTCAACGGGACGGGTAAGACGACGACGATCGGCAAGCTTGCCGCCCGATTCAGGGAGGATGGGAAGTCAGTGCTGCTGGTGGCGGGCGATACCTTTCGCGCCGCCGCCGTCGAGCAACTTCGCGTCTGGGGCATGCGGGCGGATTGCCCAGTGCTGGCTCGTGACGAAACCGGAGCGGATCCGGCAGGCCTCGCCTACGATGCGATTGAAAAGGCCCGTGCCGAGGCTATCGACGTCGTGATGGTCGACACGGCCGGGCGGTTGCAGAACAAATCCGCACTGATGGATGAGCTTCGTAAAATCGTCCGGGTCATGCGCAAGATCGAACCTGCCGCACCCCACGCGTCGCTGCTCGTCCTCGATGCCTCGACAGGCCAGAATGCACACAGTCAGGTCGAGGCCTTTCAGGACGCAATCGAACTCACCGGCATAGTGTTGACAAAGCTGGACGGCTCGGCCCGGGGCGGGGTCGTCGTCGCGCTCGCAACTCGATTCGGCTTGCCAATTCACGCGGTCGGCGTCGGAGAGAGCATCGATGATCTTCGTCCGTTTGAGGCCCGAAGCTTTGCCCGGGCACTGCTCGGTCTGGAGGCAGGTGGCTGAGGTGGCGGTCTAAAGCCCGCTGCCAGGCCTGAAATCGCCTCGGTCACCATCCGGGTTGGTGAAGGGAGCGAAGACGGTCTGATCGCCGATCGCTTGAAAGTGGTCCAGCGCCCAGCGCACCGAAGGAAAGGCCAGCTCGCCCCAGGGGATCTCGTCCCAGCGGAACAACCCCACCTCGAGACTTTCGGGACCGACGGCGATGTCTGGCGACTCGAGCCGCGCCTTGTGGATCAATTGAACCTGACTAATCCGGGGAATGCTATAAACCGCGAGCAGGGCATCGATTGTTATGGCGGCGCAGGCTTCTTCCCAGGCTTCGCGTGCCGCGCCGTCCGCGCAGGTTTCCTTGAGTTCCAGGTAACCGGCGGGGATCGTCCAGAAACCCCTTTGCGGGTCGATTGCGCGCCGGCACAGCAGAATGGTGTCGTCCCAGCTGCAGACCGCGCCAACAACGATTTTAGGATTGGCATAGTTGACGAAGCCGCACTCATCGCAGACGAGTCGCGGGCGATTATCGCCCTCGGGCGTGCGCCAGACGATCGGGCCGCCGCTTTCGGGGTAGTTGGGCATGAAAGCCAATATGGGCAATCCAGCAAATTAGGTCCAGAAATACGGCGCAAAGTTACCGAATTTTAACGCGCCCGAGACGACCCTCTTCGTAACGGCGTACTGCCACGAGGCGGTACGATTGAGGGGAACATGTTTCAAGTGATCCGACGCCTTTGCGTTCGCCATCCCAATTATGGTGAGTCGCGGTGATTGACGCGGCGGGAAAATCAATGCGGGCGGAAAATGGGTCCGTTCCTCCGATGGCGACCGGGGAAGACGCCGAACCGATTCCCGCGACCGACTTCGAATCAATCATTACGGCGCTCCCAGCCGTCGTCTGCGAATATCGCCACGGACCGGACGATTCCCTGGCTATCACATATGTCAGCCCCAACGTGCGAACGCTGTTGGGCTGTTCCGCCCACGAGATCCTCGGGGATCCCATGACCCTGATTGCCCGGGCGCACCCGGAAGGACGCGAAGAGCTACTTCACGCCCTGACCCGCACAGCCGCCGAGGTCGATAGCTGGACGCTCGAATTTTGCACGATATCGGACGCCGATGTCGTAAAGCCGGTGCGAATCATGGCCCGCGCGAGTGGCGAATCGAACGGCGACACCTTGTGGCGTGCGCTCTTTCTCGATGGCACGGCCGGATGGCCGGATTGGGGCGGTCCTGCCGAGCCGGAAACGCCCGAGAGGTCGGACGCCGGACAAGCGCGCCTGGAAAAGGAAGCGGACCTGGCAAAGGCTCGCTTCCTGGCCACGATCACGCATGAAATCCGCACCCCGCTAAACGGCGTGATCGGGATGACTGGCCTGCTCTGCGAGACCGAACTTGATTCCGTACAGCGGAACTACGCGGAAATGGTGATGGATTCGGCTAAGGCGCTGGTCACCATCATCAACGATATCCTGGACTTTTCGAAGCTCGATGCTGATCGCCTGGAGCTGGAATGCATCGATTTCGATCTCACCCATCTGGTCGCCAATGTCTTCAATATTTTCGAGCTTACGGCCGATGGTGGCGGAATTGATTTGATCCTCGATGTGGCAACCGAAACCCCGACACAATTGAAAGGCGACCCGGGCCGTATCCGCCAGGTTCTCGTTAATCTCGTCGGCAACGCGGTCAAATTCACCAGTGAAGGTTCGGTATCGGTTTCGGTGATGCCGATTATGCGCGAAGGAGAAAGCCGGGTTCGCTTCGAGATCGTGGATACGGGAATCGGGATTCCCGAAATTGCGAAGAACGCGCTTTTTGACGAGTTCACCCAGGCAGACAGCTCGATTTCGAGGACATTCGGCGGAACGGGCCTCGGGCTCGCGATTTCACACAGGCTGGTCACCCTCATGGGCGGCGAGATCGGATTCGATAGCTGCGAAGGCGTCGGTAGCCGTTTCTGGTTCGAAATTCCGATCCTCGAGCAAGACGTGTCGCCCGACAATGTGCGCTCCGATAGCGCAACAATTGCCGATTTGCGACTCCTGATCGTAGACCGAAGCGATGCCGACGCTGAAATATTCCGCGATATCCTCGAGCTTCAGGGCGTCAGTGTCGATTTACGCCAAGACGGGGTGGGCGCGCTCGAGGCGTTTTGCCGGGCGGCACAGACCGACAGGCCCTACGACATCGTTCTCATTGACAAACTGACCCCGGGGCTGGCCGGCGATGCCCTGGCCCGCCATCTGCATTCGCTGCCTGATTTCGGCTCGACCCGACTTATCCTGGCGGCGACTACGGGTATGCGAGGCGATGCTGCCAGGGCCAGCGATTACGGCTTCGATGCTTATTTGACCAAGCCGATCCGGCCGCAGACGCTGATCAACTGTCTGTTCGAACTGATGGGTCGGCAGGACGATCCCGACAGCAGCGGAAGTTCCCTGATTACGTCGCACAGTCTTCGAGAGATGGCCGGGCATAGCCGGCACGTTCTTCTGGCCGAGGACAATCGCGTTCAGCAGAAACTCGTAAGCCGCCTGCTGTCGCTGCGCGGCCACACAGTCGAAGTAGTCGACAACGGTCGTGCCGCGGTCTCTGCCGTCGCTGATCGCCCGTTCGATCTCGTTCTAATGGATGCCCGGATGCCTGGGCTTGACGGCGTTGCGGCGGTGCGCGAAATTCGCGCGCTCGCCGGCGACGAAAGCCAGATTCCGATTTGCGCTTTGACAGGAGCATCGCATCCTGAAGAGCTTAGCGGCTTGCGCGACGCCGGTGTAAACGCCGTGCTGAACAAGCCGTTCGACAATCAGAAGCTGATGGATCTGGTGGATAGTCTGGATGAAGCCGGGGACCTCGGTGATCGGAACACCGAGTTCGATCTCGAGACGGCCGTGATTGGTGAGCTTGCGAACACGATCGGCGACGACACCGTAAGGACCCTGGCGAATGATTTCCTCGACGAGGCGGATGACCTGGTCGGGGCGTTTACGGTCCAGTGGACAGATCGGGCCATCGATGCGCTTGCGAAAGCAGCGCATGACATCAAGAACGGAGTCGGGAACTTCGGTCTGACTTGCCTTCGCGGTCGGGCTAGCAGTCTCGAAAGCGCACTTGTCGAGGGCCGTCTGGCAGGCGTTGCGGCAAAGCTGGATGGCTTTGGCGATGTCCTTGCTGCCTCACGGCGAGCGCTCGACCGACATTTTGGATCGACACAAGATTACGCGATTATCCCCTTAACGCAACAGTAGGGATCGGCATGATGGCCGGATGCAGATTGGTTTACTTCGTGCCGCGACCGGCGCGTGTCAGCTCTTTGGATGCTTCGGTTTCATCGAAATTCGATGGGGTGGAGCCGAAGTAATGTTTGATGGGCAGCTAATCGATCCCTTCTTCATCGAGGCCGCAAGCGTCTTCCTGATCGCGTTTGGAACATTAGCTCTATTCGGCCTCTGTTGGAATTGGATATCGAAATGGAAATGGGTGTCCAATCTCCTCGCCTCCAAACCCCAAGCGTTTGGGGATCTATATCAAGAAATTGTGGAGCGACGGGACGAAATAGCATCCATATTGGATGAGAAACCAAGCCCAGGGAAGCGCTCATCTATATTGCGCGACTTGTAGAATTGGAGGAATGCCTTTCGAGCTTGGGCATAAAGACACCGCGACCAATACCCATGATTGACAATTTGCAAGAAAATCGTCCGACCATTGTCGCGTGGAGTACGTTTCTAATGATGATGGCGCGGGACGCTCGAACTAACGACCTTGTGGCTGCGAAAAAACAGGAGTGATGGATGTCTTCGATGACGCGATTTGACACCCTTCTCCGCGCCGTCCTAACTAAAGGCTCGCCACCAGATCGCCGAAAATCCGTTCGGGCTGCTTCCGCCTGTTGTAGCGGTACTCAAACTCCTTCACGTACTTCTGAAGGTGCTTCTTCGAAACGTGAACGTGAGTCCCACGGATCGACAGCTTCAGGCGCGACCAAAACCCCTCAAGGCCGTTGACGTGGCAATCGCCGTCCACATATTCCCCGGCTCCATGGTTGACCGTCTCGTGTTCGAACCCGGCCTTGTCCAGTCCGTTATAGGACGCCAGCTCGTCGCTGTTGACCGTGCTGCCATGATCGACGTTCTCTTTGATGATCGGATGCAGCGTCTTTTTGCGAACGTCCGGAACAACCTTCGTCATTACATCGCCGTCGCGTTCCAACATCCCGAACACGACCGTCTTGCCGGGAGCCCCGCGTCCGCGCTTCCCGCCCGACCGCTTCCCGCCAACGTAGGTCTCATCGACCTCGACGATCCCGCCCAGCGGCGTCTCGCCGTCCGTATCGGCCATGTACTTGCGGATTTCGTGCGCCATGCGCCATGCGGTCTTGTACGTCACGCCAAGCTCGCGTTGCAGTTCCATCGCGGCCACGCCGTGCCGGGAATTGGAGAACAAGTGCATCGCATAGAACCACTTGTGAAGCGGCGTGCGCGAGCGCTCCATTATCGTGCCCACGGTCGGATGCAACTGGTGTTTGCAGTGCTGGCACACATAGGCGCGCTCGCGTGTCATGCGATAGAATTTGCCGTGCGTGCCGCACTTCGGGCAGTCCAGCTCCGTTCCGCCGTAGCGCTCTACCATGATACGCTTCAAGCACGCTTCGTCGTCTGGGAACTGCTGTTGAAATTCGTAGAACGTGGTCATGGCGACCTCCTATGTACTGAGAATAGGGATCGACTAGTGTTGCGTCAAGGGGATAATCGCGCAAGATTAACCCTCGGATCTTCGTGTGGCCCTCGCATGGACCCGTTCGCGGCCTTTTCAGCCCGAGCCATTCGCGGCAGACTGTCGAACCATGACCGTGACCTGCCCCGACGAATTCTTTGATTTCGCCCACCAGCTAGCGGATCGGACTGGCGACATTCTCCGGGAGAAATTTCGTACGCCGGTTGACGTCGCGAGCAAGCCTGACGCCAGTCCCGTAACCGAGGTCGATCAGGAGGCAGAGCGGGCCGTACGCGATATGGTGCGCGCACGCTACCCCGATCACGGTGTCATCGGAGAGGAGTTCGATGCCGACCGGCCCGACGCCGAGTTCGTCTGGGTCGTCGACCCTCTCGATGGCACGAAATGCTTCATTACGGGCAAACCGACCTTCGGCACACTCATTGGCCTACTCCATGACGGTTATCCGGTGTTGGGCATGATTGATCATCCGATCCTGAATGAGCGCTGGATTGGATCTCGGGGCCGGGGCGCCCAGTGCAACGGCGCGCCGGCGCGCGTGCGTCGCTGCGCGGCGCTCGCCGACGCGGTGTTTTTCTGCACCGATCCGGATACCTTTCAGGGCAACGACGCAGCGGCCTTCGGCCGGGTTCGGGATGCCGTTCGCATGCCAATGTATGGCGGCGACTGCTACTGCTATGGCCTGCTCGCAAGCGGTATGGTCGACTTGATCGTCGAGGTCGGCCTGGGGCAGGACGACTATTTCCCAACGATTGCCCTCATCGAGGAGGCAGGCGGTGTCGTAACCGACTGGTCGGGCGCGCCATTCGATATGGACTCCGACGGTCGCATCGTCCTGGCGGGTGATCGGACCGTTCATCGGGAGGCTCTCGCATTGCTCGCCGGCTGATGCGCTCGCTGTGTCCCGGGAGCGCACATTCCGTTAGACTTCGAGCCACATGACCCAGAGGGAATAATGGGATTTCGGAATTGTGCACTGGCAGCGGTTGCGGTCTGGCTGACTGCCACGTCTGGATTGGCGTGGGCCGATGGGGCGAACCACGGCCTCTCGCTGTTCGGCAGTCTGAAATACGGTCCCGACGCAACGCATTTCGACTACGTCGATCCGAGCGCTCCCAAAGGGGGCACGATGAACCTGCCCTCCGAGGGAATCTTCGACTCGCTCAATCAATTTGTCTTGAAGGGAGTTCCCGCAAACGGTCTCGGCCTGCTTTTCGAAACCTTGCTCGAGCCGGCCCTGGACGAGCCTGACGCGGCCTACGGGTTGATCGCAGAAACCGTCGAGCTCGCACCAGACCGGACTTGGGTGATTTTCGACCTCCACCCGGAAGCCCGGTGGCATGATGGCAGCCCGATCACGGCGGATGATGTTGTGTTTTCCTTCGAAACTTTGGTGGCTGAGGGGCATCCCACTTACCGAATTATGTTCGCTGACGTCGAGGGTGTCGAAAAGCTCGGGCCCCGGCGCGTTCGCTTCGCCCTCGCCAACCCGGAAAACCGCAAGCTCGCGCTCTCGCTGGGAACCGATCTCCCGATTATCTGCAAGGCCTATTACGCCGAATTCGAGTTTAACCGGACCACGATGGAGCCGCCGCTGGGCAGCGGGCCCTATCGGATTGAGCGGGTCGACGCCGGGCGATCGATCGCATTTCGGCGTGATCCCGATTATTGGGGCGCCGATTTGATGGTCCGGACAGGCCGCCACAATTTTGACGTCTTGCAGTTCGACTATTTTCGCGACCGGACGATTATGGTCGAAGCGCTCAAGGCGCACGAATTCGATTTTCACGAGGAATTTACTTCGAAAACATGGGCGACCGCCTACAACATTCCGGAGGTCGACGACGGGCGGATGATTAAAGAAGTGCTGCCCGATAACACGCCGTCGGGCGTGCAGGCTTTCTTCATCAATACCCGACGCGAAAAATTTTCTGACCGCCGGGTACGGGAGGCACTAGCGCTGGCTTTCGATTTCGAGTGGACGAACGCCAATATCTTCTACGGGCTCTATGATCGAATGAGCAGCTATTTCGAGAATTCGGACCTCGCGGCGCGAGAGATGCCGAGTGCGGAGGAGCTGGCGATTCTCGACCTCTATCGGGGGCAGATTCCCGAAGCCGTTTTCACGCGGGCCTTCGTACCGCCCACCACCGACGGTTCGGGCAACAACCGGGCGAACCTTCGTGCCGCGCTGGAGCTCTTCGAGGTGGCTGGCCTGGTGGTCGAGAACGGTCGTCTCCTCAACCAGCAGTCTGGCGAACAGTTGAGTGTAGAGTTTCTCTATTTCTTGCGCAGCTTCGAGCGGGTGATCGCGCCTTACGCCAAGAATTTGGAAAAGCTCGGGATCGCCGTGAACATGCGCTTCGTCGACGTGCCGCAATACCAGCAGCGAATCGAGGACTTCGATTTCGATCTGACAACCCAGCGTTTCGTCCAGTTTCTCTCACCAGGCGCCGAACTCGAAAGCTACTTCGGATCCTACTGGGCGGACCAGTCGGGGAGTCGGAATCTCGCCGGCATCCGCGATCCCGTCGTCGACGAGTTGATCGAGACAGTCCTCGCGGCGCCCGACCGGGACAGCATGATCGTGGCGACCCGGGCGCTCGATCGGGTGCTGCTCTGGGGCCATTACATGGTGCCCCAGTGGTATAAGGGGGAGCATCACCTGATCTATTGGAACAGTTTCGCTCGGCCCGAAATCAAGCCTCTCTACGATCTCGGGATCGACACCTGGTGGCACAATGTCGACGGCGGGGCGGCGTTGAATGCCGCCGGGAACGCGTTAGAGTAGGGAGCGGCGCGGGGGCAACGGCCTCACGAATTTTGCGCGCCGATTGAAGGGACATGACGCCGCAGATAATCGCGCCTGATCGCCGTCCCGCTTCGCCTTGCGCGAGACCGGTGCGCTGGCGCTGGGCATCGAAACTTGCCGCGATAGTACTCCTTCTTCTTGCCAGTGGGCTTGGTGCGCGCGCGGCCGATGTCGGAGCCGAATCCAGCCACGCCGTCGCGATGCATGGCGACGTTAAATATGGCCCTGACTTTAAACATTTTGACTATCTCAATCCCGATGCGTCGAAAGGCGGCGAGGTGCGGCTGGCAGCGATCGGCACCTTTGATTCGCTCAACCCGTTCATCCTTAAGGGCGTTCCGGCTGCTGGCAGCGGCCTGCTGTTCGACACCCTCACCGTCCAGTCCGCCGACGAACCGTTTACCCAATACGGCTTGATTGCGGAGACTATCGAGATGCCGGAGGACCGCTCGTGGGTAATCTTCAACCTGCGCGAGGAGGCCCGTTTTCAGGACGGGAGTCCGCTCACCGCCGACGACGTGATCTTTTCCTTCGAGACCCTGAGAGACGAGGGCCAGCCCTTCTATCGCGCCTATTACGCGAATGTTGCTGCGGCCGATAAGTTGAGCCCCCACCGGGTCAAATTCAGCTTTTCGGGTGGCGAGAATCGGGAGTTGCCGCTGATCATCGGTCAGCTTCAGATTTTCTCGAAAGCCTATTACAGCGGGCACGAGTTCAATCGAACAAGCCTTGAACCACCTTTGGGGAGCGGACCTTACCGGGTCGCCGATCTTGAGGCCGGGCGCTCAATTACCTATGAGCGAGTTGCCGATTATTGGGCGGCCGATCTGCCTGTTAATCGCGGCCGCTGGAATTTCGATACCTTACGCTGGGATTATTACCGGGATGCAACCGTCGCACTTGAGGCCTTCAAGTCCCACGAATTCGATTTCCGCGACGAAAACAGCTCCAAGGACTGGGCGACCGGCTATACAGGGCCACCCTTCGAGCAGGGGCAGATCGTGACTGAGGAAATCGGCCACGAGAATCCCACGGGCATGCAGGCCTTCGTCTTCAACACCCGAAAGTCCATGTTCCGGGATGCCAAGGTGCGTTGGGCCTTAGCCCATACATTTAACTTCGAGTGGACCAACAGCACGCTGTTCTACAATGCCTATACCCGAACGACGAGCTACTTCTCGAATTCGGAGCTGGCGTCTGGAGACCTTCCTGCCGGCGCTGAACTTGCGATGCTGGAGCCGCTGCGCGATCAGATCCCGCCCGAAGTCTTCACCACGCCCTACACGCCCCCCGCCACCGACGGCTCGGGCAATATTCGGCCCAATTTGCGGATTGCAAAGACCCTGCTCGAAGAGGCGGGTTGGCGACTCGAGGGTGGCAAGCTGGTCGATCCTGCGAACGGCGTTCCGATGGAGATCGAATTCTTGCTTGTTCAACAGAATTTTGAGCGAATCGTTTCACCAATGATCCAGAACCTCGCCAAGCTCGGTATCAGGGCGACGATTCGGACGGTCGATACATCGCAATACCAGCGCCGCGTCGAGGATTTCGACTTCGACGTGATCGTCGGTTTTTACGGCCAGTCGCTCTCGCCGGGTAATGAGCAGCGCCATTACTGGGGTTCGGAATTCGCAGATGTACCGGGCAGCCGAAATCAGATCGGCATCAAGGATTCGGCCGTCGATACCTTAATCGACGCCATCATCACCGCCCCGGATCGGGCTTCTCTGGTCGCTGCCACCCGTGCGCTCGATCGGGTTTTGCTGTGGAATCATTTCGTTATTCCCCAATGGCACATCCGATCGTTCCGGGTAGCCTATTGGAATAAATTCTCCAGGCCTGCGGTGCCGCCCAAATACGCCCTCGGTTTTCTGGACGGCTGGTGGGTCGACCCCGAGAAGGCGGCGTCGCTTGCGGCGGGCACATCCGCCTTCGGGGCCGAGTAGGCCCCCCGGCGAGCCGCACTGAATGTTTGCCTATATCGTCCGCCGCCTGCTGCTGATCATTCCAACCTTGTTCGGAATCATGGTGATCAATTTTGTGATCATCCAGGCGGCGCCCGGCGGGCCCGTCGAGCAGGTCATCGCCAAGCTGACTGGTACAGCGATAGAGGCCACGGCCCGTTTCACGGGCAGCGCCGCAGGCGAAACCGGTACCGGCCAGCCGACCCACGCCGCAGTTGCGAGCGATACGGCGAGCAAATATCGCGGCGCCAGGGGGCTTGATCCGGAGTTGGTCGCCGAGATCGAGCGGCTCTACGGGTTTGACAAGCCGCCAGTCGACCGTTTCCTGCACATGATGGGCAACTATATCAAATTCGATTTTGGCGAGAGCTTCTACAGGGACGAAGCTGTCGTCAATCTCGTGCTATCCAAAATGCCGGTGTCCATCTCGCTGGGATTGTGGACCACTCTACTCGTCTATCTGATCTCCATTCCTTTGGGCATAGCCAAGGCGGTGCGCGACGGCAGCCGGTTCGATGTCTGGACGAGCGCGGTCATCATCGTCGGCTATGCGATACCCGGATTCCTGTTCGCGGTGCTGCTCATCGTTCTGTTTGCAGGCGGCAGCTATCTCGACTGGTTCCCCTTGCGCGGATTGGTCTCCGACACTTGGCACGAGCTCTCGCTCCTCGGCAAGATCGGCGATTATTTTTGGCACCTCGTGTTGCCGCTGACTGCACTCGTAATTGGCAGTTTTGCGACGCTCACGATGCTGACGAAGAATTCCTTTTTGGCGGAGATTAATCAGCAATATGTGACGACGGCGCGGGCCAAAGGGCTTTCCGAGGGTCGGGTGCTCTATCGCCATATCTTTCGCAATGCGATGCTGATCATCATCGCGGGCTTTCCCGGCGCCTTTATCGGGATTCTATTTACCGGCGCCATGCTGATCGAGGTCATTTTCTCGCTCGACGGTCTCGGGTTGCTCGGTTTCGAATCGCTCATTAACCGGGATTATCCGGTCATTTTCGGCACGCTCTTTTTCTTCACACTGCTGGGTATGCTGACCAAGCTGCTCGGCGACCTCATGTATGTCGTTGTCGATCCCCGGATCGACTTCGAGAGCCGGCGGGTCTGAGCCATGGCGGATCGCGTTCTCGGCATTCGGGTGTCGCCGATGGTCCGGCGCCGGCTGTATAATTTCAAGGCCAATCGTCGCGGCTTCTTCTCATTGTGGATCTTTCTTGGCCTGTTTCTGATCAGTCTGTTCGCCGAGTTCATCGCCAACGACAAGCCGATCCTCGTCGAATTTGACGGTGACCTCTATTGGCCGGTGTTTAGCGAGTATACCGAAACCGAATTCGGCGGCGACTTCGAGACCGAGGCCGACTATCGTGACCCCTACGTCATCGACCTGATCGAATCGAAAGGCTGGATGGTGTGGCCGCTGATCCCCTACAGCTATCGCACCATCAACTACGACCTCGCCGTGCCGGCACCCTCGCCGCCCTCGGCCGAGAATTGGCTGGGCACCGACGACCAGGGGCGCGACGTGCTGGCCCGATTGATCTATGGATTCCGCATTTCGGTTCTATTCGGGCTCGTCCTTACCATCCTGAGTTCGGTTATCGGCATCGTCGCGGGTGCCGTGCAGGGCTATTTTGGCGGGCTGACCGACCTGATCTTCCAACGCTTCATTGAGGTCTGGCAGGGCCTTCCCGTTCTCTTCCTGTTGATCATTCTGGCCAGCGTGGTCGAGCCGAATTTCTGGTATCTGTTGATCCTACTTTTGCTGTTCAGCTGGATGTCGCTGGTCGACGTGGTGCGCGCGGAATGCCTGCGGGTGCGTAATTTCGAATACGTCCGCGCGGGTCGCGCGCTCGGCTTGAGCGATCTTGGCATCATCTTCCGCCATGTGCTGCCGAATGCGACGGTCTCAGCGCTAACGTTTATGCCATTTATTTTGAGCGGTTCGGTGACGACCCTGACCGCATTGGATTTCCTGGGCTTCGGCCTGCCACCGGGTTCCGCTTCGCTGGGCGAGTTGCTCCAACAGGGCAAGGCCAATCTTCAGGCGCCATGGCTCGGTATTTCCGGGTTTGTTGCCATCGCCCTGATGTTGAGCCTGCTCGTCTTTATCGGCGAGGCGGTGCGCGATGCCTTCGATCCGAGAAAGCTGTGGGCCCGATGAATGAGCAAGCCCCTCTCGTCAGGATACGCGACCTTCACGTTGCCTTCAGGGTCGAAGGCGGCTCCGTCGATGCAGTACGAGGAATTTCCTTCGATATTAATCGCGGCGAAACCGTCGCTCTCGTCGGTGAGAGCGGCTCGGGGAAGTCCGTGAGCGCACTCTCGATCGTCCAGCTCCTGCCCTATCCGATCGCGAGCCATCCCACGGGCTCCATCGAAGTCGACGGTGAAGAGGTGATCGGCGCGCCCGCGAAGCGCATGCGCACTCTTCGAGGCAATCGTATCTCTATGATTTTCCAGGAACCGATGACCTCGCTCAATCCGCTCCATACCATCGAACGCCAGATCGGCGAGGTTCTGATGATTCATCAGCGCATGTCCCGAAAGGCTGCCCGTGCCCGGGTCGTCGAGTTGCTGCATCTGGTCGGCCTCGAGGCTATCGCCAAACGGCTCAAGGCCTACCCCCACGAACTTTCGGGCGGCCAGCGCCAGCGGGTCATGATAGCCATGGCGCTTGCGAACGAACCTGAATTGCTGATCGCCGACGAGCCGACGACGGCGGTTGACGTCACGGTTCAGGCGCAGATTCTGCGGTTGCTTGCAGACCTCCAAAAACGTCTCGGGACGGCCATGCTGCTGATAACCCACGATCTCGGCATCGTGCGCCGCATGGCCGAACGGGTCGGCGTCATGAAGGATGGGGAGATCGTCGAACAGGGCAGGACCGAGGCCATCTTTCGGAACCCCCAGCATGCTTATACCAGGCACTTGCTGAGCGCGGCGCCCAAGGGCGCCCCGCTCAAGGCGCCTGACGACGCGCCGGTCGTGCTCGAATGCGACGATCTAAAGGTCCACTTTCCGATCAAGCGCGGCGTGTTGCGCCATACGGTCGGTTATATCAAGGCGTGCGACGGCATCTCACTTCGGGTTCGCGAGGGCCATACGGTCGGCGTTGTCGGGGAGAGCGGCTCGGGCAAGACGACTCTTGCACTTGGTTTGCTCCGGCTCGGTATCAGCAGCGGTGCAATCCGTTTCGAGGGGCAAGGTATCCAGGGTCTCGGCTTCAAGGCGATGCGGCCGCTGCGGCATCGCATGCAGATGGTCTTTCAGGATCCCTTCGGCAGCCTCAGTCCGCGCGTGTCGGTCGGCCAAATCGTAGGCGAAGGCCTCAAGGTCCATGAACCGGAGCTGAGCGCGGTCGAGCGCCGGTCTCAGATCAGCCGGGCGCTCGACGAGGTTGGTGTAGATCCCGAGACCCAGGACCGCTATCCCCATGAGTTCAGCGGCGGCCAGCGCCAGCGCATCGGCATTGCCCGGGCCCTCGTACTCAAGCCCCGCCTAGTGGTGCTCGACGAGCCGACCTCCGCGCTCGACATGTCGGTGCAGGCCCAGATTGTCGACTTGCTCCGCGACCTGCAGGCCTGCCACAAGCTCGCCTACTTGTTCATCAGCCACGATTTGAAGGTGGTGCGCGCCTTGAGTGACGAGATCATCGTATTGCGGGATGGCCTCTTGGTCGAGCACGGCGCCGCCGAGGACATTTTCGAGCGGCCCAAGACCGATTACACGAAACAGCTGGTCGACGCCGCATTCGCCTTCGAGGCAAATGACGGGCCGCCGACAGGTCAGCCCGGGAAATAACCCGCGAGAACGGCATGGTAGATGGCTGTCAGGCGTTCGAGATCGTCGAGCGCAACCTGCTCGTCGACTTTGTGCATGGTCTGGCCGACCAGCCCGAAATCCACCACGGGGCAGTAATCCTTGATGAAACGAGAATCCGATGTACCGCCTGTCGTATTGAGCTCTGGCCGGTTGCCGGTGATTGACTCGACTGCGCCTGCCACGAGATCGCTCAATGGGCCGGGTGGGGTAAGAAAGGATTCGCCCGAGATCTGAATTGCCAGCTCGTAGTCTCCCCCGACCGCATCGAACTGCTTGTGCAACCAGCGCTCCAACTCGGCGGAGTCATGCGCGTCGTTGAACCGGATGTTGAAGCGGGCCCGGGCCGCCGCTGGGATTAGCCCGGTTGCCTCGTTGCCGACGTCGATCGTCGTGACCTCAACGTTGGACGGCTCGAAATGATCGGTGCCGGCATCGAGCGGATTTTCGGTGATGCGCCGAAGCATCGCTATAAGGCGGGGAATCGGGTTGTCTGCGAGATGGGGGTAGCCCACATGGCCCTGCACACCCGGCACGGTCAGCCAGCCGTTCAGGCTGCCTCGCCGGCCAATCTTGATCATCTCGCCGAGCGTCGTGGGGTTGGTCGGCTCGCCGGTCACGCAGGCGTCAATGATTTCACCCTGTTCCGCCATCCAGGCCAGCGCCTTGCGCGTGCCGTTGATCGCCGGGCCTTCCTCGTCGCCCGTGATCAGGAGACTGATCGAGCCGTCGAGCCTGCCGGTGCGTTCAGAGAGCAGGCGGGACACTGCCGCGATGAAGCAGGCGATCGCACCTTTCATGTCGTTGGCGCCCCGGCCGTAGAGAACGCCGTTCTTGACCGAGGCGGCAAATGGATCGGAGCGCCAGGTACCGGCATCCCCGGTCGGCACGACATCGGTATGCCCCGCGAAGCAGAAATTGGGCTGCCGATCGCCCCAGCGTGCATATAGGTTGTCAACGTCCGGCGTGCCTGGTTCGGAAAACTTTAGCCGGTAGCACGTGAAATCCAGGGCCGAAAGAGCCTGTTCGATAATCGCAAGAGCGCCGGCGTCCTCGGGTGTTACGCTGGGACAGCGGACGAGAGCGCGAGACAGCGCAAGCGGATCGTCGGGCGTGATCTCGCCGCGATCAGTCATGTCGTTAATCCCGAAGCAGATCGTTGATCGAGGTCTTCGCCCGGGTCTTGGCGTCGACCCGCTTGACGATCACCGCACAATAGAGGCTTGGGCCGGGCGATCCGTCGGGCAGGGGCTTGCCAGGGAGGCTGCCCGGAACGACCACCGAATAGGCGGGCACCCGACCGTAATGGACTTCGCCCGTGGCACGGTCGACGATCTTCGTGGAAGCACCGATATAGACGCCCATGGACAATACCGCGCCAGTCTCCACAACGACCCCCTCTGCGACCTCGCTTCGCGCGCCAATGAAGCAATCGTCCTCGACGACGACCGGGCTTGCCTGTAGCGGCTCGAGTACGCCGCCGATGCCTGCACCGCCGGAGATATGGCAGTTCTTGCCAATCTGGGCACAGCTTCCGACGGTTGCCCACGTATCGACCATGGTGCCGCTATCAACATAGGCACCGAGGTTGACGAAGCAGGGCATCAGGACGACCCCGGGCGCTATGTAGGCGGAGTGCCGGACGACGCAGCTGGGCACCGCACGGAAGCCCGCATTATCGAAGTCGCTGGCGGTCCAGCCCTCGAACTTCGATGCCACTTTGTCATACCAGTCGCTGGACGTGCCGGGACCGCCCGGAATCGGCGTCATCTCGTTGAGCCGAAACGACAGGAGCACCGCTTTCTTGACCCACTGATTGACGCGCCATCCGTCACTAGATTTTTCGGCGGCGCGCAATTTACCCGAATCGAGCTTGGCTAACGCAGTGTCAACGGCGTCCCGAATAGTACCCTCGGTTGCGGCCGAGAGATCGTTACGCCGCTCCCAGGCGGCTTCGATGCAAGACTCGAGGTCAGCGGGCGTCATCGCGGCTCGTCATTTCCCGACGGTTGAACGGCCAGCGCAGTGTCGGGCGGGGTCGGCCGCCTGTCAACTGGAGGCCGTGACCGCCTGCAGCCACGAGATCAGGTCATCGGCGACGTGATGGAGATAGTCCGCCTCGTCCTTGGGCGAGGCCCAGCTTTCTCCAGTGTTGACCCACACCGTGGTCATGCCCCGCGCCGCAGCGGGCTTGAGATTATGCGAGATGTCGTCGATCAGAACAGCACGTGCCGGTTCGATCTCATGGCGTTCGATTAGAGCGTCGTACGGTTCGGGCCGCGGTTTCGGAATATAGTTGGCCGCCGCGATATCGAATACCTCGTCGAAATGATGGCCAACCCTGAGCCGTGCCATGACCTTATGCGCGTGATCGGCCGACCCATTGGTGAAAATGATCTTGCGACCGGGCAACCCGTGGAGCGAGTCGTCGAGTTCCTGGGACGGCTTGATTGCCGAGCGGTCGATATCGTGAACGAAGTCGAGAAATTCGTCCGGATCGGCATCGTGATGGATCATCAGACCGGAAAGCGTCGTGTCGTGCTCGTGGAAATACTTTTTTTGCAATTTGCGGGCTTCATCGGCGTCGAGATTGAGGCGTTCCGCTATATACAGACCTATTCGCTTGTCGACTTGGTCGAACAGCCGACAATCGGCGGGATAGAGCGTGTTATCGAGGTCGAATACCCAAGTCTCGATATGGTCGAATTTGCCGCTCAAGACACCCTTATTTTCTGCCATACCTGTCAATGTAATGCCGGACGGGCCTGCCAGCAACGACAGGGGGAGGGCCCCGACGATGTCACAACCGTTTGTTAATGAAGGAATTCGTGGAACGAGGTCGGTGATCGGAGAATGATTGTCTGGCCGGTGTCGGCGGCGGAAACTGCTTATTAAGGACGCTATTGCTACGATTTCCATCGGTCTGACGATCGACCGGGCCGCTTTGCGCGTGCCGGCATCGTCCGGGTCCTAGCGGGGATTTTGAGAGGCATGGTCGAAAAACGCGTTAAAAGCCCAAAGTTACGCAGTGAACGCGATCGGTTCGTCGCATTCGCGTTTGCCTCTGCGGATCTGCTCATCGAGTTCGATTCGTCGGAGGCCGTAAGCTTTGTTGCGGGTGCCACGGAAGGCCTCTTGGGCAAGACCCCTGTTCAACTCGCTGGCATGCCTTTCGACACTCTGATTTCCCCTGAAGCCCGCCCGGTCGTGCGTCAGTTGGTTCGCGATATGGCGGAAGGTCGTCGGGCGGATCCCGCCTAGATCCGGATTCTGGGACCAGGCGGCAAGTCGCCTCAAGTCATCATGACGGGCAACTGCGTACCTGATCTGGATGATCATTTCTATCTTGCGATGAGTGTCGTCGGACCCGAATCCGAACGCCGTCAATCGGCGCCGCCGCCCAAGCGCGACAATGCCACGGGTTTGCACGAGCGAGACCAATTCGGAGTCGTCGCACAGGCGCGGATGCAGCAGGGTCAAGATTTCGGTGAGAACTACGAGATGACCTTCCTCGATTTGACGGACTTCGAAGAGCTCCGGACCAAGGTCGACGAGCAGGTCGCTTCCACCGTGATGAGCAGTATCGGGACCGCCTTGAGCGAACAGTCGGTCGGTGGTGATTCGGCCGGGCGTATCGACGCGGACAAATATGGCGTCGTTCACCGCGAAAATCTCGATGCGCGCAAGCTCTCCCAGACGGTCGAGGAGATCATCCGTCACGCGATCCCTGACGAGCCGCTCGTCCGGGTTGCATCGTCGACGGTTGTACTCGACGAGTCGGAGCTCGACGAGCGCGAATCGGCACGGGCGATGCTCTATACTATCAACAAATTTTGCGATGCCCAGTCAGGCGATTTTTCGATCTCGGCCCTTTCCGAAGGGTGCAAAGGGATGTTCGACGAAACCGTCCAGGAAGCCGCACGGGTCAAGGAGACGATCGCGACGGGCGATTATTTCCTAGTCTACCAGCCGATCGTCGGCCTGATGGACGGAAAGATCCACCACTACGAGGCCCTGACCCGGATGATGAACCAAGATACAGGTCAGTCGCCCTATCATTTCATCACGCTCGCGGAAAATCTCGGACTCATCAGCGAATTCGATCTTGCGATCTGTCGCCGGGCGATCGAAGTTCTCGAAAACAGCATCCGTGCCGAAGACGCGCCGTCTCTCGCCGTCAATCTCTCGGGCCGCTCGCTCGGAACGCCCGGATTCATCGATGAACTGTTCGGGCTGCTGCAACGCCACAACAAGGTTGCCAAGCGACTCCTCTTCGAAGTGACGGAATCCGCGGAAATCACCGATCTGATCGGTGTGAACCGGATGCTTCAAGCCATCCGAAAGCTGGGTCACGAGATCTGCCTCGACGATTTTGGTGCGGGCGCCGCAGCCTTCGAATATCTCCGCTCTCTCCGTGTCGACTACGTAAAGATCGACGGCGGGTATGTCCGAGGCGCGGAATCGAGTGCCTATGGACGGTCCTTCCTACGTTGTATTTCCGTGTTGTGCAGCGATCTCGGGGTCAAGACGGTGGGCGAGATGGTCGAAAATGCGGAGTCTGCAAAATTGCTGCACAAGGTAGGCGTGACCTATGGCCAAGGCTATCATTTTGGAAAACCCAGCCGGATACTCGTCACAAATGCCGATATTCCCACCCTTGCCAAAGGCAAACCCGAATCCCAAGCGGCACCGCTCCGCCGGGCGGCGTCCTGAGTTGTAGCTCGACAAATTGGTGCAACGAGATATGAAGACGGCAGTGCACATGGAAGAAGTCTTGGGAAACATGCCCGACGATCACTCGCCGGCCCAGGTCCTATTTTTCGAAACTGTCGGCGAGGCATTGTTCGCTGGCTATCCCGGCGCCGTCGTCGTCGTCGTCGATCGAGACGGTCGACCCGTTGCGGTTAACAAGGCTGGCAAGGGCCTTGCCGCGACGTTGGAAGAGCGCCGGTCGGTCGATCTTACGTCACTAATTTCGAAGGCAATGAGAACAGGCGTCGCCGAGGAGGGCATGCTCGAGCTGGGCGATGCCGACTCGGCCAACAGTGTCGCGTTTTCGGCGGTTCCGCTTCGGAACGGCAATTCGAAGGACGGCCGTGTCGTATTGATCGGCCGCGATATCAGCCTGCAGGAGAATCTTCTTCGCGCCTTGGTGGAATCTCGTAAGCGGCACAAGGATCTGGTGGAGTGTTCTTCGGATTTTGGCTGGGAAACCGACCGAGACGGCGTCTTCGCATTTGTTTCCCCGTGCGGCGCGCTCGGTTACGAAGCCTCCGAACTCGTCGGTCGCACGCAGCGCGATCTGTTGGCGGCGGAATGGCCGCCGCCGGAGAATTTGCCTTTTGAAAGCGCCGAAGCCGTCGAAGATGTCGAATTGTGGCTGACGCGGGGTGACGTGGGTCAGGCTTGCGTGGTGGTTTCCGCGATCCCGCGGCTCAACGACACAGGTCAATGGATTGGCGCCCGGGGTGTCTGTCGCGATATCACCAAATCGCGCGAGAGCGAGATCAAGTTGACGGCAGCGCTCAATCGCGAACGCTTGTTGGCCGATATCGTTCAGGCGATCCGCGACGAGGTCAATCCAGGCGCCCTGCTCGAGACCGCGGCCGAGGTTACGGCCAAGGGCGTCGGTGCGCCGTGGTGCTGGATCTACCGCACCGAGTCCGAAGACAACCTGCTGCGAGCGTCTCATTATTCTGGCCGATTTGACCGACCTTTGCAGGATGATTTCGACAGGGTTGCAGCTGAAATCCTCAATCGCGAGACAGGCTTTCAGGCGCCGGTAGGCGATGCGAGCTGTCTCATCATGCCGACCAGCTATCGCGATCGACGGAACGGTATTATCGTTGCCGCCCGATCCCTGGACGATCCGCCCTGGACGGGCGAGGAACATTCCCTGCTGAGCGGGGTTGCCGGCCAACTCGGAATTGCGATTGAGCAGATACCCGCTCAGGAGGCCCTGCTCAAGCTCTCCCGGACCGACGATCTGACCGGGTTGTTCAACCGGCGCGCCTTTATCGAGGAGATCGGTAACCGCTTGGCGCTTTCTGTTCGCAATGGCCGCTCTGCGGCCATATTTTACATTGATCTCGACAATTTCAAATTGGTCAATGACGTGCACGGCCACAAGCAGGGCGATAACGCGCTGAAGTTGCTCGCTGGCGAGTTGCGTAAGAAGACTCGGGCGACGGATCCGGTCGCGCGACTCAGGGGCGACGAATTTGCTGTCTGGTTCGACGGCGTCGATCTCGCGACAGCGCGCAAGAAAGCCGCGGGGATCCTTGAGATTAATGGTCCGCTGATGGTTTTTTCCGGCGCCGAGGACCGGCCGCTCAGCATTTCCATCGGTGTCGCGGTATTCCAGCCAGATCGACGCGAAACCGTCGAAGAGCTGATCATGCGGGCTGATCAGGCGATGTACCACATCAAGCATAACGGGAAGGGCGGTTATGTCGTCGCCGATGCCGCGCCGCTTGCCGCGACAGAGGATACGGATTAGACAATGGCGAAAGTCGCCAAGAGCGCTCTGGTAGAGCCTACCAATCCTGCGATATCGGGGTCCGATGTGTCGCTCAGTTATGATGAGCAAAAGACCCTGGCCGGCAACACCGACCCGGCGGTTCGGCGCGAGCTTGCCGAGCAGCGCGATGTACGTCCGGAAATCCTCTACTATCTGGCAAAAGACGTTGTGCCGGCGGTCCGTCGCGCGATCGCCGAGAATAAGAGGACGCCGGTCAAGGCCGATCTGATACTCGCCAACGATAAGGATGAGGAGTCGCGATGCTTGCTCGCGGAAAAAATTTCGCGTCTCGCACCCGACCTGAATCCGGAACAGCAGGCCGGGCCCGTCAACTTACCTTGGAGGTGCTCGATGTTCTGGCGCGCGACCAGCTCCCCCGGGTCAGGCAGATCGTTGCGGAAGAATTCAAGGATTGCGAAAACGTTCCACTAGAACTCGTAAATCTGCTCGCACGCGACGATGAACTTATCGTTTGCGCTCCGATCCTGGAATTCTCGCCGCTTCTGACCGATGACGACCTGATCGAGATCATCGAGAGCAGCCCGGTTCAGGGCGCCTTGGGCGCGATTTCCCGCCGCGACGGGGTCCATGCACCGGTGGTTGATGCGATCGTCGCCACCGCCGACGAAGCTGCCGTAGCCGCGTTGCTCTCAAACAGGAGCGCTCAAATCCGTGAAGAAACGCTCGACGACATTATCGATCAGGCGCCGACGCGGCCGTCCTGGCACGAGCCGCTCGTCGAGCGCCCGAATCTTTTGCACCGGGCGGTCAAGCGCATTGCCCAGTTCGTAACGGCGTCCCTTCTGGCAAACTGTCAATGGCGGAGCAAAAAGGGACCACCGTGGCGGTGTAAGAAGGGACCGCTTGGCGGCTGCGGGCTTGTCCCCGTAGTCCATGGGCGGGCCCCGCGCGCAACGCGACGTGCCCTCAACAGGCTGACGCGGCGGCGCGCGCGGGGGGGGACCTGTGGGCCCACGGGGTCAAGCGAGGGCTGGGTGGTCGGTTCAGTTCGCCGTCGGGGTTTGACGCCTGCGGCTCTGGTTGAGCCGATAGCTGTCGCCGTTCATCTCGAGGATGTTGACGTGATGGGTGAGGCGGTCGAGCAGCGCGCCGGTCAGGCGTTCGGAGCCGAACACCTCGGTCGTCTCCGCCGGGTAGGCCTTCACGAAGCAGGCATCACTGTGGGGAAGATCGAAGGCAAGGAAGTGGACCTTGCGCGCCACGCCGCCGATCGAGAGTGTCAGATATCTTGTGTAAATGAGTGCCGTGGGTCCAATATTTAGTATGGGAGGACCTACGATGAGGACTATCAGACCTGAACTTCTGGACGAACTTCTGGCCGATTACGAGAAGCCGGATGACCTGCTGGGCGAAGACGGGCTGTTCAAGCAGCTCAAGGCGGTGCTCTTGGAGCGGGCGCTTGACGCCGAGCTGAGCGATCACCTGGGCTACGAGAAGGGTGACCCGGCCGGTCGCGGCACGGGTAACAGCCGCAACGGCTACTCGGACAAGACGGTGCTGAGCGAGGATGGCGAGATCGATATCGCCGTGCCGCGCGACCGCACCGGCACGTTCGACCCGCTGATCGTGCCCAAGGGCGAACGCCGTCTCGAGGGCTTCGACGATCGCATCGTGTCGCTGTATGCCCGCGGCATGACGGTGCGCGAGATACGTGGCCATCTGCAGGAGCTTTACGGGGTCGCGGTTTCGCCGGACCTGATCAGCCGGGTCACCGACGCGGTACTCGAGGAGGTCCGCGAATGGCAGAACCGACCGCTCGATGCGGTCTATCCGGTGGTGTTCTTTGACGCGCTGCGGGTCAAGATCCGCGACGAAGGCCTGGTGCGCAACAAAGCAGTCTACGTTGCACTGGCCCTCACCGCTGAAGGCGAGAAGGAGGTTCTCGGGCTGTGGATCGAGCAGACCGAAGGCGCCAAGTTCTGGCTCAAGGTGATGAACGACCTCAAGACCCGCGGCGTCGCTGACATCCTGATCGCCGTGGTCGACGGCCTCAAGGGCTTCCCCGAGGCGATAACAACGGTGTTCCCCGAGACCACGGTGCAGACCTGCATCGTGCATCTGATCCGCAGTTCGCTGGCGTTCGTGTCGTGGAAGGACCGAAAGAGGATCATGCCCGATATCAAGGCGATCTACCGCGCCGAAACCGCCGAGACCGCGGCGGCCAAGCTCGACGAGTTCGAGGCCAAATGGGGCGAGCGCTATCCGGCGATCGCGCCCAGCTGGCGCCGCGCCTGGGAGCAGGTGGTGCCGATGTTCGCGTTCCCGCCGGCGATCCGCAAGATGATCTACACCACCAACGCGCTGGAGAGCCTGCACCGATCTTTGCGCAAGATCATCAAGACACGCGGTAGCTTCCCCAACGACGAGGCGGCGGTCAAGCTGTTGTTCCTGGCGATCCGCAATGCCGGTGTCGGCTGGAAACGGCCTATTGAATGGACCGCCGCAATGGGGCAGTTTGCGATCCTGTTCGAGGATCGCTTTCCGGCCTCAGCGCGCTGAGGCCGGAAACAATGTCGCCCACGGCGTCACTTACACAGACAATCGGACACACCCCGCCGATCACCGCCATCGCCTCGCCGAAGTCCGCCTGGGCGGGGCCGGGGGAATGGACGAGCGGCACGAACATCTCGCGCGACCGAAGCCGCCGCTCACGGACATAGTCCTTCACGATGGTGTAGCCGCCCGTAAAGCCGTACTCGTCCCGGAGACGGTCGAAGATCCGCTTCGCCGTGGGCCGTTGCTTGTGGTGGCTGGTCCGATCGTCTTCCAGAATCCGATCGATGATCCCCGTGAACGGACCCCGCTTCGGCCGCCGTGGCGGCTTGCCGCGGCGAGACCCCGGCGGCACCGAGAACGACAGCATCTTGCGGACCGTCTTGCGGTCCAGCCCGAACACCCGCGAGGCCTCGCGGGTGCTCATTCCCTCGACACGACACGCCCGCCGAACCCGCGCGTACAAATCCACCCGATACATCCCCCCGCCTTCCAGTCAGAGCAACCCTGACAGAAGGCTATAGACGGTCCCATTTTGGTCCGCCACAGCCGGATCAACCGGCCGCTTCAGTGGGGGATTATTGCGCCGCCGTTCTCAGCAAACCTGGAGAAACACCACAAACTCGATTCCCAGACCTCCAAGCAGGTAGCCAAGGCGGTCAACAAGCGTTTGAGTCCGTCCGGCCTCCACGACAGCGGACTGCCCGAGGCCCGGGCGCATTGACTTTTCAAGGACGGTATGCTGGATGACGACGTAATTGTCGAGGGGTTGGTGAAGAACGACCAGGAGTTCGTAATCTATTCTCTGGTTCTAAAATCGGGCCTGCCGGTCAACGTGGTTGAGCGGGCCCTCAATTCGCGGCGGGCGAAGGTGGTCGTCGCTCTGGCGTGGAAAGCGGGACTTTCAATGCGAACGGCTCTCCAGCTGCAGATGCGCGGTGCAAAAATCCCGCATACGGAATTTCTCAACGCCAAGAACGGTACCGATTACCCGCTTTCGGTCGGAGAACTCCAATCCCAACTCCGGCTGATAACTGATTTCGTGGCAAGTCTGAGTGGCGAGAAATAACCGATCTTCGGGTCAGGCAGCGGTAATCTTCGTGCCCGCCCCGTGCACCGTGAAGACTTCGAGCAACAGGACGTGAGGAATCCGGCCGTCGAGGATATGCGCTGCCTCCGTCGTCCCGCCAAGGACATCCAGACAGGTTCGCAGTTTGGGAATCATGCCCCCGGTGATGGTTCCGTCGGCCAGGATCGTTTCGGCTTCGGTCGCGGTCATTTCGCTGATCAGATTTCCGTTCGCGTCGAACACGCCGGTCACGTCGGTCAGCATGATCAGCTTGCGGGCTCCAATTCCCGATGCAATCGCACCGGCAGCGGTATCCGCGTTTATATTGTAGGTCTCGCCGTCCGTGCCGATCCCGATCGGCGCGATGACCGGGATGATCCGCGATGACTCGAAGATATCGAGAACCGCCGGATTGACCATCGCTGGCTCGCCCACGAAACCGAGATCGAGAACTTTCTCGATATTCGAATCCGTTTCTGCATTCTTCTCCGTGTGCTCCAGCTTCCGGGCCTCGATTAGCCGACCGTCCTTACCCGACAGGCCGACAGCCAATCCACCTGCATCGTTGATCGCGCTGACGACCTGCTTGTTGATCGATCCGGCAAGAACCATCTCGACGATCTCGACGGTTGCCTTGTCGGTGACCCGAAGGCCGTCCACGAACGAGCTTTCCATTTTCAAACGGTCCAGCATCGCCCCGATCTGCGGGCCTCCGCCATGGACCACGACGGGGTTGATGCCGACTTGCTTGAGCAGCACGATGTCGCGCGCGAACTTGCGCCCGAGTTCGTCATCGCCCATGGCGTGCCCGCCGTATTTGATCACGAAGCTGCTGCCGGCAAATTCCCGAATATAGGGAACCGCTTCCGACAGGGTCTCTGCTGTGCGCAGCAGGTTCTTCGTGTCACTGATTTTCGGTTTTGCGTTCATGGCGGCGAATGTAGACCAATCATGTGCGCCGGGCTAGCACCCGCAGGGTTCGATTACAGCCTCCCGACGCAATCCATTTGTGGCCTCGCGAAGCCGGCGAGACCGGCACACAGGTCGCCAAGCCCCCGCTTCTCTCGAACGCTTGTGACCAGAATTTCGGGATGGGCCGCGACGTGGAAGGCGAGCTCCCTGGTCATGGCCTCGACGACCCCGGCGAGAGTTCCGGGATCGAGCTTGTCCGCTTTGGTCAGGACGGCCTGGTAGGAGGCGGCGCTTTCGTCGAGCAATCCCATCATGTCGCGGTCGGAATTTTTCAGCCCGTGGCGGGCATCGATCAACAGGCAGACCCGTCGCAGAACGGGTCGCCCCGCCAAATAGGCCTCGATCAGTCGGGTCCATGCCGCGACCTTCTGCTTTGATGCCCGGGCATAACCGTAGCCTGGCAAATCGACGAGCATGAGCGCGTCGCCCAGGTTGAAAAAATTTATTTGTTGGGTCCGCCCCGGCGTCTGCGAAATTCGGGCGAGTTTCCTGTGACCGGTCAGAGCGTTGATCAGACTCGATTTGCCGGCGTTCGACCGACCCGCGAATGCAATTTCGGGAAGGTGGCTGCCCGGAAGCGCCGAATACGACGCGGCGCCGGCCACAAAACGGCACGGCTGCGCGAACAAACGCCGTGCAGCCTCAAGCATCGCGGCTTCACGATCACCCGCGTCCAGCGCCTGCGGCGCAACCGCGTTAGATTTTCTTTCCTCCAAAGGACACCTTCACACCCATGCGATGCATGATGAACCATTGCTGCGTGATCGAGAGAATGTTGTTCCAGGTCCAGTAAATCACTAGCCCGGCGGGGAAGGGTGCCAGAATGAAGGTGAACACGATGGGCAGGAACATCATAATCTTCGCCTGGATGGGCTCCGGCGGCGTCGGGTTCAATTTGAACTGCAGCCACATCGAGATGCCCATGAGCAACGGCCAGGGGCCGATAATGAGCCATTGGGGCAGCGCATAGTCGAATAATCCGAATAGGGTGAAGACCGAATAGGGATCCTGTGCGGACAGGTCGGTGATCCAACCGAAGAAGGGCGCGTGCCGCATCTCGGTCGAGACGAACAGAACGTTATAGAGCGCGAAGAAGATCGGAATTTGCAGCAGGATCGGCAAACATCCTGCCATGGGATTGACCTTCTCCTTTTTGTAGAGCTCCATCGTCTCCTTGTTGATGCGCGCCTTGTCGTCTTTGTAGCGCTCGCGCAACTTGGTGATCTGCGGGTGCAACTTCTTCATTTTCGACATCGCCTTGTACGACTTGTTGGCGAGCGGGAAGAGCAGGAGACGGACGCAGATCGTCAGAAGCAAAATGGCGACGCCGAAGTTGCCGATGCCTCGATTGAAGAAGTCGAGAGCGTAGAACAGCGGCTTGGAGATGAACCAGAGGAGGAAGAACTTCACTGCGCCATCGAAACGGGGGATGCCGTACGTGTCTTCGTAGTCTTCGAGAAGGTTGTATTCCTTGGCGCCAGCGAACAGACGGTCGGTCACTTCGAGGCTGCCACCGGGCTCGAGATGCATAGCGTCCTCGATCATCACGACCTGATACTTGTCCATCTCACTCCGGATGTTGTGAGTAAAGTGCGTCGTCAGGGATTTCGTCTGATCGGGAACCAGTGCGACCAGCCAGTATTTGTCCGTAATTCCCGCCCAGCCGCCAGTCGACCCGAACTCAATGTTCTTGGCCTCGCGTACGTCTTCGTAATCCTCTTCCTCGAGGATATCGTTGAACACGCCGAGCGCGCCTTCGTGCACGAGATAGGTGGCATAGGGAATCGTGCCGAGCGAGCCCGTGCCGTAACGCGCGATCAACCCATAGGGCCACAAATCAATCGCCTCGACGCCGTAATTCTCGATCCGACGATCGATGGTAAACATGAAATTTCCGTCGATCGAGATGGTGCGGCTGAAGCGCAAGCCCCGGCCGTTATCCCAGGTCAAGGTGATCGGGCTGTCGGCGGTCAGGGTTTTTCCGCTCGCCTGCCAAACCGTACCGGCGTCGGGTAGGGCGACATCGACGCTTTCGGGAACCGTCCACCCAAACTCGGTGAAATAGGAGTTTTTCGTGCCGCTGGGAACGAGCAAGGAAATTTCGGGGCTATCCGGCTCGTTCTCGGCTTTGTAACCGCGTAACTCCACGTCGTCGATGCGTGCGCCGGTCAGACTAATCGAGCCGTAGACACGGGGCGCTTCGATCACCACACGCTCGCTCTGACCGAGTGCCTCTTCGCGGCTCAAGGGAATGAATGCCGGCTGAGCGGCCTGTGTGGCGGGCGCGGCCTCGGAAACGGCCTTTTCCGTCGGCGGCGGTGGAACGACGGGCGGGAAGATAAACTGCCAGCCGATCAAAATCGCGACGCCGACAATGGCGAGAATGATCAGATTGCGCGTCTGGTCGGTCATGCGGGCTCTCTCATGCGCGATTCGCACGGCCCCGCGCTGATTCCTCGCGGATGCTCGAAACAGAGGCCTCCGGGCGGGACGGAACGGGATCATAGCCCGATCCGCCGAGCGGATGACAACGCAGAATGCGTCGGACGCTAAGCCAGCTTCCGATCAGTGGTCCACGCCGTTCAAGCGCCTCAAGCGCAAAGTCCGAGCAGGTGGGCAGGTAGCGACAGCTCGGCATCATCAGAGGCGAGATTCCGTAGCGATACCCATAAACGAGACCCTTCAACAACATGGTCAACGGATTCATGATTGAGGGCCTTCCCGAATATCCGCAGCGCCCGGCAATCCGTCGCCTGGCTTGAACGCGTCCACTCGTTTGAGTGCCGTCTCGAGGTCGTCGAGCAGGGCATCAAACGGTCGGGTCTTCGAATTAGCACGGCCAATCACGACGTAATCGTAGCCTCTCTTCGCATGGGTCGGCATCACGCGATCCGCGGCAGCGCGCAATCTTCTGCGAATGCGGTTCCGGGTCACCGAATTCCCCACCTTCTTCGTCACCGTATAGCCGACGCGAATGTCTTTCCCGGGCGAAGGCTCACCGAATCCCCCCGCTTGTTTCCGCTCACGTGCTTGAAGCACGAGACCGGGCGCCGCCCACTTCCGGCACTCGCGGGCCACCCGAAGGAAGTCCGATCGGTGCCGAAGCCGCGAGATCGGCCCAGACATCGCTCTATGCGGATAGGCGTTTACGCTTCTTGGCGCGGCGGCGGGCCAAAATCCTGCGTCCACCCGTCGTGGCCATGCGGGAGCGGAAGCCGTGGCGTCGTTTGCGCACCAGTACGCTCGGTTGATATGTCCGTTTCAAGGGCCCCGTCTCCGTTGCTTCTGGTGATTAGGCGAACGCTGCGCTGTATAGGGGTTGGCTCGCTGGAAGTCAATCCTGATCAACGGGTTACGGCCTAATCGGCGCGGCTTCACGAAATCGCGGCTCCGGTAACAATGCGGTGACCAGGCCGGTCAATTCCGTGACGCTGTTGTACCATACGACCCGGTCGCAGGCACCAACCGAATCGTCGCCTCAGTGTGTCGGTGCCGACACCCTAACGGTATTGCAATGGATGAATCGGTAGTCCCGACAAGCACTTTCTCGATCAGGCGATTGTGGCCTCTGGCCCTGATCGCGCTCGGCACGGGGCTATTCTTCGGGTTCGGCTTCAATCGGTATGTCGATATCGACACCCTGCGGGAACACCGTGAGGCGATACAATTGTTCGTCGATGACAAGGCTATACTGGCGATCTTAATTTATATCGCCTGCTACGTCATGGTCACGGCGGTGTCCTGTCCCGCAGCCAGCATCCTGACTCTCGTCGGCGGGTTTCTGTTCGGTGTCGTGGGCGCAACCGGCTACACCGTCGTCGGTGCGACGCTCGGCGCCACGATCGTCTTCGTGGCCGCCAAGACGTCCCTTGGCGATCAGCTTCGGTGGCGAACAACGGGCTTCCTGCGTCGCATGGAAGATGGCTTCACCGCTAATGGGTTCAGCTATCTGCTCGTCCTTCGTCTGATCCCGGTGTTCCCTTTCTGGGTGGTAAATCTGGTTCCCGCCTTCGCAGGCATGCGAATTCGGATTTTTGTCCTGGGCACCTTCATCGGCATCGTGCCGGGCACGGCGGTGTATGCATTGGCGGGGTCGGGCCTGGGCGAAATTCTGGATTCGAATGTACCGCTCAGCCTGTCGAGCATCCTCACGCCGCAGGTGATTGGCGCATTTGCCGGGCTCGCCGTTCTGTCTTTGCTTCCAGTCGTCTATAAGAAGCTTAAAGGGAGAGGCGGCTAACGCCGGAACGGGGGACACAATATGGTAGACCGTCTCAACCCGGACATCTGCGTAATCGGGGCGGGCTCTGGCGGCTTGTCCGTCGCTGCCGGTGCGAGCCAGATGGGCGCGCGCGTCGTCTTGATCGAACAACACCAAATGGGCGGAGAATGCCTCTATACGGGCTGCATTCCATCCAAGGCACTGCTCGCAGCGGCCAAAACGGCCCAGACTGTGCGTAACGCGTCCCAGTTCGGGGTTGCGACGGCCAGGGCCCAAATCGATTTTCTTGGGGTGTATGACCACGTCGAAGCCGTAATAGCCGATATCGCACCACAGGATTCCGTTAAGCGGTATGAGGGGCTTGGGGTGACGATCCTAAATTCGGCGGCTCGATTTACAGGGCCCCGGGAGCTCGTGACGGGTGAAACGGTTGTCCGAGCGCGGCGTTTCGTCATCGCGACCGGCTCGTTGCCGGTCGTCCCGGCGATACCGGGCCTCGATCAGGTTCCCTACTTCACGAACGAGAGCCTGTTTCGCGCCCGGATCGAGCCCGAACATCTGGTCGTCGTCGGCGGCGGACCGATCGGTGTCGAACTCTCGCAGGCTTATCGTCGACTGGGAGCGCGGGTAACGCTGCTCGAGGCGGATCGCATCCTGTCGGCGGACGATCCCGAGCCCGTTGCAATTGTCGCGGACCGGCTGGTGGCTGAAGGTGTCGATCTGCGCGAGGGCGCAATGGTGACGGCCGTGGCACCCGAAGGTGCGGGGGTCGCAGTCCATTTTAATCAGGCCGGCCATGACGACTGCGTAACCGGTTCCCACCTCCTCGTTGCGATCGGTCGGCGCGCCAATCTTGAGAGACTCAATCTGAAAGCCGCGGGAATCGAGGCAAACACTGGCGGCATCACGGTCGACGCCCGATTGCGCACCGCCAACCGGCGAATCTTCGCAATCGGAGATGCGACAGGACCCTACCGCTTCACCCATATGGCCAACTATCAAGCGGGTATCGTGATCCGGAATGTCCTGTTCCGACTCCCCGCAACGGTCGATTACGGTGCGATCCCCTGGGTCACCTACACCGATCCCGAGCTTGCCCACGTCGGTTTATCGCTCGAAGCGGCCCGGGCGACCGGGCGGGCCGTCCGGGTTCTGCGCTGGCCCTTCGATGAAAACGACCGCGCGACGGTAGAGCACTCGGCCGACGGGCTGGTCAAGGCAATCGTTACGGAAAAGGGCCGCGTTCTGGGCGCGTCGATCGTTGGCGCGGACGCGGGGGAACTGATCGAAGTCTGGGGGCTTGCGATCAGTCGCGGCCTTGGGGTTTCGGCGCTGGCCAGCCTCATCGTGCCCTATCCGACTTTGAGTGAGGCTAACAAGCGAGCGGCCGCAAGTTTTTATTCCCCGACGCTGTTCGGCAATCGGACCCGAGCCCTGGTCCGCTTTCTTGCGCGCTTCGGGTGAACTAGGCTAGCGCCATGACAAGGTCCGGAACCACTCTCGGCTGGATCAGCAGCAGCCTTTCGTCACGCCTGCTACTTCTGACCATCGTCTTCGTCATGCTGGGCGAGGTGATGATCTATGTTCCGTCAATCGCGCGCTACCGTCTGGTCTATCTCGAAGAGCGCATCGCCGCGTCACGCCTTGCGGCGATCGCCGTCGAAGCGGCGCCCGGCAATATCGCAAGTGGTTGCTTGGAGACACCCGAGACGGAACGCTGTCGATCCCTGCCGGCAACGACGGTAAGCCCCGAACTTGGGAAATCGCTCCTCTCCCATGCGCGGGTCGAGGCGATAGCCCTTCACCGGCCATACGGCAAGGCGATGATTCTCAAGGGCGACATGCCGCCCCACGTGGATGCCACGTTCGACTTGCGCGATGCGCATCCGATTGGGCTTATCGGCGACGCTTTTGACACCCTGTTCAGCGGCGGTGACCGGCATATTCAGGTCATGGCCGATTCCCCGATGGACGATAAGGGAATTGTCGTCGAAGTCGTGTTGAGCGAACGGGCCCTCCACGCGGGCATGGTCGATTACTCCAACCGCATCCTAACGCTCTCCGTCGTCTTGGCACTCGCGACGGCCGTTCTGGTGTTCCTCAGCCTGCATTTCCTCATGGTTCGCCCGATGCGTCGGATTACCGCAAGCATGGTGGCCTTTCGCGAACGTCCCGAAGACGAGGCGGGCGCGATGACGCCGACGCGGCGTGTGGACGAAATCGGCGTCGCCGAGCGGGAACTCGCAGTCATGCAGGCGCAATTGCGCCGGGCGCTTAGCCAGAAGGCACGCTTGGCCACGCTTGGTGAGGCTGTGAGCAAGATCAATCACGATCTGCGAAATATGCTGGCGACGGTTTCCGTGGTTTCCGAGCGGCTTGCGCAGGTGGAGGATCCGGAGGTCCAGCGGGTCACGCCGCGCCTTTATCAAGCGATCGATCGGGCTTTCGATTTCTGCACCCAGACTCTCAGCTTTGCGCGCGCCGAGGAGACCCAACTCGACAGAGAGCGCTTCGTATTACGCGATCTTGTCGATGAAGTTCGCGATGGCTTGCCGACCTCGGAGGACCCGACCTTCATCTGGATCAACGCCGTCGCGTCCGGGTTCGAAGTCGAAGCCGGTCGCGATCAATTGTTCCGAGCCTTGAGCAACCTTGGACACAACGCCGTCGAAGCCTTGCAGGGCCGGCAAGGCCGCGATGGCCATATCGAGGTTTCGGCGCGGCGGGAGTCGGACGGAAGCGTGACCATCGATATGGCCGACAATGGCCCTGGGCTCTCGGCTGTCGCGCGTGAGCACCTCTTTGAACCTTTCGCGGGTTCGGTAAAGAGTGGCGGAACGGGCCTCGGTCTCGTCATTGCCCGAGACCTGTTGCGGGCTCACAGCGGCGACGTGGACCTCGTCAAGAGCGATTCAGAAGGCAGCCTGTTCCGGCTTCGTCTGCCTGGCGCCTGAGCGTCGTTCCCGGTGGGATTTATTAGGCTGATCTTAACCAATAACGGCTAGCTTTGGTTCTACCTAAAAAGTTATTGCAAAACCGTGGAGCCGTCCCATGGCGACAAACCCCGCTCAAGCGGTTGAGGTTGACGAATCGGAAGCGATGGTCGAGGTTGAAACCCTTGATTCTTTGGCCGAAAATGCCGTTCGAGACCTAATCGGGAGCCTGCCGGATCGCCTTGCAGAGAGTCACCCGGTAGATATCCGGTTGAGCATCCCGCTGGGCTTCGAACGCTATTTCCTGACGATCGCCGTGGGCTAGGAGCCACGCCGCTCGGAACGCCGGCTGCGGGATCGTTTCTATTATCCACTGTTTACACTGGGTAACGCCCTGTTCATGGGAATGACGACGATTATTTGCGTGGTATCCGCAATTCTCGGGCTGCTTGCGTTCAGCTCGATCGTCGAATTCTAGCGTTCCCGTCGCCGTTCAGTCCAACCCGACCACCAGACATTTCAGATACGCCGACTCCGGCAATTCCGGATGGATCGGATGATCCGCGCCCGCACCGGCGCGACGCAGGACTCGCCCGCTTCGCCCTGCATCGCCCAAGCCCCGGGCCACCACCTCGAAGAAGTCCGCCTCGGGGACATTGTGCGAGCAACACGCCATCATGAGAACACCCTCCCGCTCAACGAGGGCGGCGGTCTGGCGGACCAGTTTACGATAAGCCCGCAAGGCCGCCTTCAGATCGCGCTTGGATGCGGCAAACGACGGCGGATCCGCAATCACGATGTCGAACTTTTCGTTCTGGCCGGCGAACTCCGACAAGCGGTCGAACAGCTTGGCCCGTTCGAACCGGCTATACCCAGCCACGCCGTTATGCTCGGCAGCCCGGTGGGCAAGATCAAGGGCCGGTCCCGAGCTGTCGATTCCCAGAACCTCCCTCGCTCCGGCGAGAGCCGTCTGTAGGGCAAAGCCGCCCGCGTTGCAAAAGAGGTCGAGAACCCGGCAATTATTGGCCAGCCGAGCCACGAAAGCACGATTGTCGCGCTGGTCGAAATACCAACCCGTCTTCTGACCCGATTCCAGATCCGCAAAGAACGTCGCGCTACCCTCGACGAGCTCGATCGGCCCATCGAGTGTGCCTTTCGCGATACGGACATAGCGCTCGAGTCCTTCGATCTCCCGAGCCCGGGTGTCGGCGCGGATGACGACCGTTTTCGGTGTTAATACAGCGTCAAGCGCATCGAGCAGGTCGGGAAGGTTGCGTTCCATGCCCGCGCTGTTGACTTGCAGCACAAGTGCATCACCGTAGCGATCGACGATAAGGCCCGGAAATCCATCAGCCTCCGAATGGATGAGGCGGTAATAAGATGCCTCATACAGGCGCTCCCGAATCGTAAGGGCCCGCTTGAAGCGCGATTTCCAGAAATCCCTGTCGATGCTCTCGCCCGGATCGTGCGTGATCAGTCGGGCGGCGATCAGGGAATGAGGGTTGAAACTTGCGATGCCCAGCCGCTTGCCGTTCGCCTCGGCCAGCCAGACAAGGCCGCCTGAATCGAGCGAGCGGGCCATCTCGTCCATGGCGATCTCGTTGGAATAGATCCACGGATGGCCGTGGCGCAGGCGCCGGCTTTTTCCCGATTGCAATGTGATAATGGGACGGTCAACCATGGCACACCCGTCAAGAATTGGCGTCGCAATTGGCTGGGATTGCCGGTCGCCGCCTAATCGCCGCGCGCCACGCCCTCGCCGCGCGGATCGGAACCACCCACGAGACCCGTGGGCGTTACGGCGACACCTTGCAAATTGCTGTGATAGGTCTTTACCTTGACCTCGTGGCCCATTGCCTTGAGCGGCGCCTCAAGCGCTGCCAGCGGACTGTCCTCTTCGAGCGCAATGAATCCACGCCAGTTCGAATGGCGGGGCAGAGAGATCGCGGCCTGCATGTCGAAACCCCAATCGAGCACTGCAACCAGGGTCTGGAGCACGTAGGTAATAATCAAGGGGCCGCCCGGTGAGCCGAGCGTCATCACGAGTTTGCCTTCGCCGTCGAGCACAAGGGTGGGCGACATGGAAGAGCGCGGCCGTTTGCCGCTTTGGACCCGGTTGGCGATCGGTCGCCCGTCGCGTTCCGGCCGGAAAGAGAAGTCAGTCAGCTGTTGGTTGAGCAGAAAGCCCCGCACCATAAGCCGTGAACCGAATGCCTGCTCGATGCTGCTCGTCAGGGCAACCGCGTTACCGTCGCCATCGATGATCGAGAAATGCGTCGTTGTCGGCGATTCCGTGCTTGGATCGGGATCGGCAATCAGGGCTGCGGCGGCAAGCCGACCGTCTTTGGCGGCACTGCCTGTGGGCACCTTTGGCGGCGTGCCGCTAGACACCGTATCCATCGCCCTGTTGGGGTCGATCAAGTCGGCCCGCTCGGCCAAATAGACGGGATCAAGCAACCCGTTGACGGGCACCGCAACGAAATCGGCATCCGCCATATAGCGTCCCCGGTCGGCGTACGCGAGCCGGCTGGCCTCGGAGATCAGATGGACCGCCTCGAGCGAACCGGGGCCCAGCGTCGCGAGATCGAAAGATTCCAGAATGCCCAGAATCTGAAGCACGGTCAGGCCGCCCGAAGTAGACGGCCCCATACCGCAGACGGTCCATTGACGGTAGCCGCTACATACGGGGTCGCGCCGTTTTGCCGCGTAATTCGCGAGATCTGCCTCGGTCATTAGGCCGGGATTGTCCTCCGCCCCTTGTACCGTGGCAACGATATCGCGGGCAATGGAACCGGTATAAAATGCATTGGCGCCATCCGCCGCGACTGTCCGCAGGGCTGTGGCGAACTCGGGGTTGGCCAGCCGGGTTCCTGCCGTCCTGGGTTCGCCCGATTCGTCGAAGAAATAAGTCCGGGTTGGGCCATAGCGGTCGAGTGCCTTGGCCCGGGCAATGGCTACGGCAAGCTTCGGCGAGATGAGGAACCCATCCTCGGCGAGCGCAGTAGCCGGATCGAACAGCGCCGCCCAAGGGCGCCTGCCGTGATCGGCATGCGCCATCTCGAGCAGCCGGAGTGTGCCAGGTATGCCGACAGCCCGACCGCCGATCAGAGCGTCGTAAAAGCCCATGGGCTCGCCGTCGGGCCCTAGGAATAGATCGGGTCCGGCTGCGGCGGGCGCCGTTTCCCGCCCGTCATAGCTGCTGATCGTCCCGCTTGCAGCGTCGTAATAGAGCAGGAACGCGCCGCCGCCAATCCCGGAATTCTGTGGTTCAACGAGGTTCAGTACAAGCTGAACGGCAACCGCTGCGTCGATCGCGTTGCCGCCTGCACGCAATATTTCGAGACCCGCTTCCACGGCGCGCTCGTCCGCTGCCGCGACCATGTAATGATCGGCGGAATTTTCCCCGCTGTTACTGCCTCTCGCAAGCGTGGCCGACGACAAGGTGGATGCGATAACAAGAACGGCCAAGCTGGCCGAAGCCAGCAAGGCCGGTCCGGGTCGGTTCCTGAGAATTGACCTTTGCAACATTACGGAAGCTCGCCCCGCTCGCCCGCCGTCGTGCAGACTGTCCCTAGCGGACGTAAATATGAACTTCGTTGGTGTAAACGTTCGGACTGGTCAAGGACGAGAGATTCACCCGGTTGCTGGGCAGGCCCATCTCGCTCAGTGAACCGAGCACCGCCTGGGCATTGCGCTTCGCCGTGTTCGTATTCAGCGCGACTTCCGCCGGCGTGCCTTGGTTCGGTGAGACTGCGACCAAATCGAAGCTGCTCGATGGCCGGCGCTCTAAAGCTCGCGCGACGGCCATATAAAGCACCTGCTCGTAGTCGACGTCCGACCGGTCGAACCGGATTATGACCAGCGGCTCCCGGCTTTCGGTGGCGGCCATCGGCGCCGGTGCGGTTGCCGTGGGCGCCAGCATGGAATACCCGGTCTCGAAGGCTCGATTCATCAGGCTGGTGCCGTAATACTCGCCGTTCTTGACCGCAACCGATATCGTCGTCAGATTGCGCCGCTCGCTATTCACATAGGCCGTATACCGATTGATCGTCTCGTTGATCTCGTTCAACTGCCGGTCAATCAGTACGACGGAGCGATTGACCTCGTCCTCGAGCACCGCGAGCTGGCGATGGTCTTCATCGATCGCGCCCTGAAGCCCATAGGCGGCGCGCACGGATTCCAGCAGGTAGGCTGCCATGGCCGAATCGGCCGCGACCTGATTGCCCAGCGCGTTCAGCGCTGCAATATCTGCCAGGATCCGGTCGAGCTCGCTCTGGGCAGCATTCCATTGGCTGACCAGGATTGGATTGCCTGGCGTGGTCCCGATCTGAAGTCGTGCATTGATCGCGGCGATTGTGGCGTAATAGGTCTGGGAATCCTGCCTCGCGGTGGCACGCTGCTGCTGGAACTGGGCATTACGCTGACCGATCGCAGCCTTGAGCTCAGTCAGCTCGTTCTGATGGCCGCGGACTTTCTGGCCGACGAATGTGCCCGTCGGCTGCCCCATGGCCGTTTGGGCCGGGAACTCGTAGAGCGGGGTAACCGCTGGGGCTGGCGTCAACTGCCCGCCGGTCGCGGCCGCCGTCGTCACGGGCGCCACGGTCGGCGTGCTGTAGCCCTCGCTGGCGGAGGCCGGGATCGGTTCCGCGTAGCCAGAAGGTTCGTCGCCGGTCAGCGACGGGAAAATTTCCACCATGGTCTCACAGCCGCCAAGTAGAATTGCGGCGCCGAGAACCGCCGTTACAATCTTCAAGCGTGCCATTACGAACAATGTCCCTGAGAGATTTATCGTTTAGGCATATCGAAGCTGCCGCGTCGCGCGACTCGCCATCCCTTTGTCTAGGCGATTGGCCCAATTGCCGAAAATACTACTCAAAGCCATCCGGCGCCACAAGTCGGATTTCCGGGGGGACCGCAGAAGTGGCGCAAACACTGGTATCTGGGGCCCTGAAAATCCTCGGCACCATGCTTGCCAGACGACGCCAAAGTGCAGTACTGTCCGGCTCCTTCGACCAGCCTGTTCCGCGCGAACGGGCTTGGTTAGGCGCCCGTAGCTCAATTGGATAGAGCACCAGACTACGAATCTGGGGGTTGGGAGTTCGAGTCTTCCCGGGCGCGCCATTTCCGACCTCCTGGGACGTTTGTCGTCGGCTTTCCCCCTCAAATTTCCGGCTTTCTGCTCCATTGGCGCGGCGTTATTCGGTTTCTGGACCATCTCGGTGACGGATCGGAGAAACGGCGCGCGAGGCGACGCCTGGTCCTTGACGCCCGGTATAACCACTTGCAGACGGGTCTCGGTGCGCACAGGGTAGGGGAGAACTTGGCTTGGCCCGCCGTTCGTCGCTTTATGAGGCGATTTCCTGAATCCGACGGAACGGGGTAAACTGATAAGAAGGGTGACCGTATTCGCCCCGTATTCGCCCCGTAAACGGGGAACTGACGCGACATGGGCTCCGATAATGGATCGGATGAGCTTTTCGAGCTTCAGACGGATAATCGTAATCTGCAGAATACGATTCATGCGCTCCGCGACGAGCTTGAGCGCATGCGCTTTGCTCAGGATGAAAAAATCCAGCAGGTAATTGCAGCTGCAAACGACGAAATGGTGCAGCTCAAGGGCACGATCAATGTCTTGCGCGATGAATTGGAGCGCGAACGAAATTCCAAGCAGGACGAAATTCAGGCGGCGGTCGCAGAGGCGAGCGATGAGATTACCCAGCTCAAGGCGACGATTGGGTCGATGCGAGACGAGATGGAACGAATCCGGGCGGAATACGACGACCGGATCCAGCAGTTGGAACGCGATGCGCGGGACGAAAGCGGACAGCTCCAATCAATGATCTCGGCGATGCGCGACGATATGGAGGCCGGGCGTGGCCAATAGGGCCGAACCCCGGGACGCCGGCGGTGCCAAGCGGCCAGCGCGCAGACGCAAGACGGCGCCGACCACGGCGAAGGCGAAGTCGGCGCCCAAGGCGAAGACCGGAAACGGCGCCAACGGCGTCCCCAAGAGCCAGCGTGCCGAACTTCTGCTTTCGGTCTCCAATCGGCTCGCCTCGCACCAGACCCTCGACGAGCAGCTCGAAACTCTGATCGAAATGGTGACCACCGTTCTGGAGGCGGAACGAGGCTCGCTCTTTCTCAACGATCCCCAGAGCGGCGAACTCTACTCCCGGGTCGCCCAGGGTCAGATCCATCGCGAGATCCGTATCCTCAATACAGCGGGCGTTGCCGGCCACGTCTATACCACTGGCGAAGGCGAAATCATTCACGACGCCTACAAGAATGAGTTTTTCAACCGCGTCGTTGACGAGCAGACGGGGTTCAAGACCAAGAGCATCCTCTGCGCGCCGGTGCGGACCGTGAACGGCGAGATTATCGGTGTCGCCCAGGTGCTGAACAAGATGAAGGGCCGGTTCACCAAAGACGATCTCAGTCTGCTCGAGGCGATGACGACCCAGGCCGCCGTGGCGCTTCAGGGCGCGCTCTACGTCGAGAAGATGGAAAAATCCCGCGAGAAAGAGCTCGAATTTCTGGGCATCGTCTCCGAGGTTCGTCCGAGCTCCAGCTGGGCCCGTTGCTTCAGAAGATCATGGGAACGGTTACCCGGATGCTCAACGCCGAGCGCTCGACCCTGTTCCTGAACGACGACAAGACCGATGAGCTCTACACGGAGATCGGTCAGGGCCTGGGCGCGACGAAAATCCGCTTTCCCAACCATCTCGGGATTGCCGGCGCCGTTTTCACCAGCGGCAAGACGGTCAACATTCCGCACGCCTATGCCGATCTGCGGTTCAACCCTTCGTTCGACAAGCAGACCGGGTATTTTACCCGATCGATCCTGTGTGTGCCCGTGGTCAACAAGGACGGCACGACCATCGGAGTCACTCAGGTGCTCAACAAGAAGGGCGGCCCGTTCGGAGACGATGACGAGTCGCGGTTGAAGGCGTTCACCACCCAAGTCTCCATCGGGCTCGAAAACGCAAAGCTCTTCGACGATGTCCAGAACATGAAAAACTACAACGAAAGCATGCTGGAAAGCGTGTCGAACGGCATCGTAACACTCGACGAAGAGGGCAAGATTGTCACCTGCAATGTGGCGGGCCTGAAGATCATGAAGGCCGAGAACCCCGACGAAATCGTCGGCAAACCGGCGGCGGAGTTTTTCGTCGACGACAACGCCTGGGTGCTGGAGCGCATCACCCGCACCGTCGAATCTGAGGAAATCGACATTGCGATGGACGCCGAGATGACCTTCGGCGAGGAGACGATCTCGGCCAATTTGAGCTTTCTGCCGTTGATGAGCGCCAAGCAGGAAAAGTTGGGCTCGATGATCATGATCGAGGACATCAGCAGCGAGAAGCGTGTCAAATCCACAATGTCCCGCTACATGGACCCGTCTCTCGCGGATCAGCTGGTCGCCGGTGGCGAGGATCTGCTGGGCGGACAGAGCAAGATCACGACCGTGCTGTTCTCCGACGTGCGGGGCTTTACGACGCTCACCGAGCAACTTGGCGCCCAGGGCACGGTTTCGCTGCTCAACGAATACTTCACCGTGATGGTCGATTGCATCCAGCGTGAGGAAGGCATGCTCGACAAGTTTATCGGCGACGCCATCATGGCGGTCTTCGGCATGCCGTTCGCCCATGACGACGACGAGGATCGAGGCGTCCGTGCTGCGGTTTCGATGATTGCCGACCTTTGGGAATTCAACCGGGCGCGCGAAGAGCGCGGTCTGCTGCCGATCGATATGGGTGTCGGGCTGAACACCGACGAGGTAGTTTCAGGCAACATCGGTTCGCCCAAACGGATGGACTACACGGTGATTGGCGATGGCGTAAATCTGGCCGCCCGCCTCGAAAGTGGCTGTAAGCAGTATGGCGCGCGCATCCTGATCAGCGACAATACCTTCCAGAAACTAAGAGGGACCTACCGGTCTCGCGAGGTCGACAAGGTCGTTGTCAAAGGCAAGACTGAGCCCGTGGGCGTTCACGAACTTCTCGACTTCCACACCGACGAGACCTTTCCGAACGTCATGGAAGTGCTCAATCAATTTAAGAGCGGGCTGGAGCGCTATCGCAACTCACAGTGGGATGACGCAATCGGATCGTTCAACGAGGCGCTGGGACTCAACCCCGGCGACAAGGTCTCGCAGATGTATATCGAGCGCTGCAATCATCTGAAGGCAAATCCGCCGGGCGATGACTGGGACGGCGTCTGGGTAATGACATCGAAATAAACCGGCAGGAGCCCAAAGTATCCGGGCCCTTGCGGTTGCTGTTCGACGTCCTCTAGTGAATCTCCGCGTTGGCGTGCGGCATGGTGACAAACACGGGCTCGACGATCCCACGGATTGCCTGCAGGATATGCTCCCAGTCGCTTAGTCCTTCGGGGTCACCCGCATCGCGCAGGGCTTCAGCGCGCGAGCTTGCGATCACGGAGGCGTCGGCGCCGTGCCTGACGATCATTAGTTTCGCGACTTTGTAACTGTCGAGATCTGAAATCATGGTTTACGTTCCGCGCTAACCATTAACCAACCCCAACTATGCAATTCGCGTGCCGGTTTCGCTGTGACGGCGCTCACAGTTCAAGCGGGCTCCTGCAATTTTTCATTTTCCGCTTGGGCGCGCCGGCGTCCGGGCGTAAAGAGCGGTGATGAAATTTCCGGTTGCCGAGAGCTCGCCCGCGACCACATCGCTGCGCGGGATCGCCTATTTTTTCGTCGTGTCCGTCCTGTTCATCACCATGGACACGCTGGCGAAGATCATCAGCATGGAGCTATCGGCGGTGATGGCGGTGTGGGGCCGCTACATCTTCCATCTCGCCTTCGTGGTCCTGCTCTTTTCATCCGGCCGTTTCGGACGGATCGGTGCGACCGCCCAGCCGGTGTTGCAGGTTGTCCGCTCCCTCCTTCTGGCGGGGGCGACCTTCTCGTTCTTCGTCATGCTGACCTACATGCCGTTGGCGGATTCCGTCGCGATCAGTTATGTCGGGCCAATCTTCATCACTGTGTTGGCGGCGCTGATTCTGCGCGAGCGTGTCGGGCCCCGGCGATGGGCCGCGGTCGCCGTCGGGTTCGTCGGCGCAATGGTCATCATGCGGCCCGGACTCGGAATCTTTCACTGGGCCGCGTCGCTGGGTCTGGTGACGGCCCTTTGCTTCGCGCTCTATGCGGTCGCGACGCGCATGCTGATCGGCCGGGATTCGCCCTACACGACGATTTTCTATACGGCGGTCGTCGGTGCCGTCGTCCTCAGCGCTCTGGTTCCCTTTTTCTGGGAAGCGCCGACGCTTCGGCTCTGGGGCTTGATGGCGCTGCTCGGCCTCTTCGGCGGGGTCTCACATTTCATGCTGATCAAGGCCTACGAGTACGCGCAGGCGTCGGCGTTGGCGCCCTACGGTTATATCGACCTCATCTGGGCAACGCTGTTCGGCCTCTTCGTGTTCGGCGATTTCCCCGATCACTGGACCGTCGTCGGCGCCGCGATCGTGGTCGGCAGCGGGCTCTATATTTTCTACCGGGAGCGTCGCACGGCGCGCCGGTAACGGCTAACCGGCGCCGATTCGTTCGGCGACTAGCACGGCGGCGGCAAAATCCTCAAGTGCCGTGCCGGTCGACTTGAACAGCGTGATCTCCTCGTCGGACCGGCGTCCCCCGATCTCGCCCCGCGCGAGCTCGAACAAGTCGCCCTGAACGTCGCCCTCGCTGATCACGCCCCGCTCAAGGGGATCGACGATGTCGCCGGCTTCGGTGAGCGCGCCGGTGCGGGTATCCACATAGAGTCGCGAACGGCGCACGGCGTCGTCGTCCGCCTCGCGCATGGTGGGCCTGAAGCCGCCGACCAGGTCGAGATGGCTGCCGGAGCGCAGCCAGCAGCCTTTGATGAGCGGCTCGAGGCTGAGTGTCGCGCAGGCGACGATGTCCGCTTCGTGCACCGCGGCCTGGAGATCTTCCGTGGCACTGACCCGGCGGGCCGGCCTATCGAGGCGCGCCGCCAAGTCGCGTGCTTTCTGGGGCGTCCGCCCCCAGATCACAACCTCGTCGATTGGACGTGCGACGCGGTGGGCCTCGATCAGCTCTGGCGCCAGCGCACCGGTGCCGATCATGGCCATCTTGCGACAATCGCAGCGCGCCAGGTAATCGGCTGCGAGGGCGGAGGCCGCCGCGGTGCGCCGCCGCGTCAGGCTCGGCCCGTCAATCGCCGCAATGGGCTCGCCGGTCTCGCCGTCGAGCAGCAGGTAGAGCCCCATGATCGAAGGGAGCGCCCGTTCGTTGTTTGATGGGAAGACGGTCGCGACCTTGATGCCGAGGGCGCAGCCCTCCTGCCAGGCGGGCATGAGCAGCAGGGTCGCATCCTGCCCCGACGGCGTGGAAATCGTGTGATGGTGGCGAAGCGGAGTCGCCACACCCGTGCGGAAGGTCTCGCGCAGCCGATCGATCAGCGAAGGATAGTCGAGCGCGTCTTCCACCTCGGCGGCGTCGATCTGGCGCACGCCGTCACAGCCCCGTTTCGGACAGGCGGTTCACAGGATGTCGAGCACGGACTCGGGTGGCCGGCCGATCGCCGCCTTGCCGTCGGCCACCACGATGGGCCGCTCGATCAAGATGGGGTGCTCGATCGTCGCGGCAATCAGGGCGTCGCGTGGAAGCGTCCCGTCGTCAAGGCCGTTGGCCGCATATTCGGCTTCTTTCTCGCGCATGAGATCCCGTGGTTCGAGCCCCAGCATGTCGAGAAGGCGGCTCAACGTCGCCGCGTCGGGCGGCGTCTTGAGATACTCGATGATCCGGGGTCTGAGGCCCCGCTCGTTCAGCAGGGCCAGGGTCCGGCAAGACTTGGAACAGCGGGGATTGTGATAGATCGTCGCTGTCATAGTGGGTACTCGTCGCGGTTTCCCGCACATCGTGGCATGGCGGTCTGGGCCTGTCCAGATCGTCCCAATGTCTTGTGCATGACGCAGAAGATAAGGCTTTGAGGGTCCCGCCCTGCTCATTATATTGGCGCCCACGCGGGTTCGCCCGCGCCCAGAATTCACGTGAGACGAGCGATGGAGGAAAACAGGCATCTGACGGTCCGCGTCGCCGAATTCTTTGGCGATGAGAGCTGGATCTATCCCATCGTCATGGTCGGCGCGGCCGCGGTGGCCTATCTGCTCGTGCGTTACCTCGCAGTGCCCCTGCTCAACCGGGCGGTGATGCGCACGCGGAGCGAATGGGACGACCTCGTCGCAGGGCGCGGCGTGCTCAACTTCCTGGCGCTTCTTGCGCCCGCCGTCGTCCTCTATGTGGGCGCCGCCTATTACCCGGAGTTTCTGGGTCTGGGTCGGCGGGTAATCCTCGCCTTTATCTTTGCTGTCCTGATCCTGATGGTCGGCCGGCTACTCAACGCCGCGCTCGATATCTACCAGCTCTATCCGATCTCGCAAGAGCGTCCGGTCAAGGGTTATGTCCAACTCGCCAAACTGGTCGTCTACTTGCTGGGCGGCATCGTCGTCGTTTGCATTCTGCTCGACCGTTCGCCCTGGGGCATCCTCGGCGGCCTCGGCGCGATGACCGCCGTGCTCCTGCTGGTATTCCGCGACACCATCCTCTCCTTCATCGCCGGCATCCAGCTCGTCTCGAACGACCTGGTGCGAAAAGGCGACTGGATCGAGATGCCGCAGTTCGGCGCCGACGGCGACGTCGTCGACATGCCGTTGCACACGGTCAAGGTGCGCAATTGGGATAACACCTACGTCACCATCCCGACCTATAAGCTCATGGAGAACTCGTTCAAAAACTGGCGAGGCATGAGCGAGTCCGGCGGGCGGCGGATCAAGCGTAGCCTGCTGATCGACCAGACCAGCGTGCGCTTTTGCGATGATGCGATGATCGCGCGCTTCGCGGGCTTCAAGCGGCTCGTTCCCTATCTGGAGGTCAAGCGAGACGAGCTTGCGGCAGCTAACGCCGGTCTCGACGCCGACGAGATCGCAAAACTTCCGCTCAATCGTCGTGCGCTCACCAACCTTGGGACATTTCGCGCCTACTGCCAGGCTTATATCGAGGACAACCCGAAGTTCCGCACCGACATGACTGTGATGGTCCGTCAGCTCGCCCCCTCGCCGGACGGCCTGCCGCTGGAAATCTACGTCTTCTCCAACGACATAAACTGGGTCAGCTACGAGGGCATTCAGGCCGACCTGTTCGACCATCTGCTGGCCGTGCTGCCCTTCTTCGAGCTCAGGGTCTTCCAGAACCCGACGGGCGGCGATTTCAGGAACCTCGGCGGCCCCCGGCCCGAGACCGCTACGAGCGGGCCAGTCTGAGCCCTTCGTTTAAGCCGAGCCACCTCCCCATCTCGCAATCGAATTTCATAGGAACGCTCCGTCCCGCACGAGCGGTGTCGCTCGTGCTGGTTGCCATGCTTGCCTGACGGTCGCGTCGGAGCTACTTTCGCCGCCTTCGCCATGACCCAATCCGCCCCAATTCCCGAACCCCGCCGCTTCGGCGCCGTGAACTGGCTTGGCCTTAGGACGCTCTACGTCAAGGAGGTCCGCCGCTTCATGAAGGTCTTCCTGCAGACTGTCGCAGCGCCTGCGGCCACCGCGCTTCTGTTCCTCGCGATCTTTGCCCTGGCACTCGGCGGCGCGGTGCGCCAGATCGCCGGTGTGCCCTTCCTCGAATTTCTCGGGCCCGGCCTCGTGATGATGTCCATGGTCCAGAACGCCTTCGCCAACACCTCGTCGACCGTGATCGTCGCCAAGATGCAGGGCACGGTGGTCGATCTGGTCATGCCGCCGCTCAGCCCCGCCGAGCTGCAGCTGGGCCTGGTCGCCGGCGCGGTTACCCGGGCGCTGCTCATCGGCCTCCTGCTGCCGCTTCTCATGCTGCCCTTCGTCGATCTCGAGGTTCGACATCTAGGTTATCTGGTCTTCCATGCGTTCGCGGCGTCGACCTCGCTCGCCCTGGTCGGAGTGATGACCGGCATCTGGGCCGCCAAGTTCGATCACGTCGCGACCATCCAGAATTTCATCGTCATGCCGCTCGCCTTTCTCTCGGGGACGTTTTATTCGGTCCAGCAGCTGCCGCCCGTGTTCTATACGATCAGCCAGTTCAACCCGTTCTTCTATATGATCGACGGGTTCCGCTATGGCTTCATCGGTCACGCCGATGGCGATCCCGTGGTCGGCCTAGTGGTCATGGCGGGGGTCACCCTTGTGCTCTGGATCGGGTGTCACCGGCTGCTTGTTTCGGGTTACAAACTCAAGGCGTAAACCGGTCATCGCGCTGTCGTTGACAGGCTGGGGTCTTGCGCAGATACTTCCCGGTTTTCCGGAACCGCAAGCTTATGGAATGCGCCGACTGAGGGCGTTCGGGAGACACCCGTGATTCCAGCCTTGATGCCGTTGCACGTTCGGCCCGACTTCGCTTTCGAACGCGGCGAGGGCTGCTATCTGTATGACGCCGGCGGCAAGCGCTATCTCGACTTCATCTGCGGCATCGGGGTGACTGGATTGGGCCATTGCCATCCCCATCTGGTCGAGGCGCTCGTCACCCAGGGCAAATTGCTCTGGCACAATTCGAACCTGTTCCGCATCGAGGGGCAGGAGCGTCTCGCCGAGCGGCTGGTCGCGACCTCCTTTGCCGACACCGCCTTCTTCTTCAATTCGGGGAGCGAGGCGATCGAGTGTTCGATCAAGATGACCCGGAAATACCATGCCACCGCCGGCAACCCGGAACGGTGCCGGATCATCACCTTCGAGGGTGCCTTTCACGGCCGCACCATGGCGGCGATCTCGGCCGGCCGTCAGGCCAAGCACACCGATGGATTCGAGCCCTTGCTCGACGGCTTCGACCAGGTCCCGTTCGACGATCTTGACGCCGTCCAGGCGGCGATTGTGCCGGAGACCGGCGGCATTCTTATCGAGCCGGTGCAGGGTGAAGGCGGTATTCGTCCGGCCAGCGACGAATTTCTTGCCGGCCTGCGCGAGATCGCTGATGCGCGGGGGCTGCTGTTGATCTTCGACGAAGTTCAGTGTGGCATGGGGCGGACCGGCCGGCTGCTGGCCCACGAATGGTCGGGGGTTGCCCCCGATATCGCGGCGATCGCCAAGGCATTGGGCGGCGGCTTTCCCGTCGCGGGCTGTCTCGCCAAGGAAGCACCCGCAAGCGCGCTGACCGTCGGCAGTCACGGTACGACGTTCGGCGGCAATCCGCTCGCCATGGCAGTCGCGAATGCCACGCTCGACGTCTTCCTGGCCGATGGTTTCTTCGCCCATGTGGAGGCGAAAGGAGCCGAACTGCGCAGTCGCCTCGAGGGGTTTGCGACCGGAAATTCCTCGCTGTTCGAGGATGTCCGGGGCCGGGGCCTCATGCTGGGCTTGAAATGCACTCCGGGTACGGCCAATACTGAACTCGTCGCGGCCTGTCGCGATCGGGGTCTGTTGGCCGGACCGGCGGGCGATAATGTGGTGCGTTTCCTGCCGCCCCTGATCGTCGAGACGGAACAGATCGACGAAGCGATTGAGATCCTCGACGCGGCCTGCCGAGAGTTCACGGCATGAGCGCGCTTCGTCATTTTCTCGATCTCGATGCGCTGGACTCCGCGACCTTGCGGGAAATCCTGGCCTTGGCGGACGGCTACAAAAGCGGAACCGCCAATCCAGCAAAGCCGCTCGCCGGCAAGTCGCTGGCGATGGTTTTCGAAAAGCCTTCGACGCGCACCCGGGTCTCTTTCGAAATCGGCATGAAGTCGCTCGGCGGCGAAGTCGTCATGCTGAGTACGAACGATACCCAATTGGGGCGCGGCGAGTCGATCGCCGATACAGCGCAAGTGCTGTCGCGCTATGTCGACATCATCATGATCCGGGCGACGCGTCACGAGACGCTCCTGGAGCTCACCGAACACGCGAGCGTGCCCGTAATCAATGGTCTCACTGACCGGACCCATCCCTGTCAATTGATGGCTGATGTCATGACCTTCGAAGAGCATCAAGGGCCGATTACCGGCAAGATTGTGACCTGGGCCGGCGATGGCAATAATATGGCGTCGACTTGGATTCATGCTGCGGTGCGCTTCGGGTTCGAGTTGCGCATGGCCTGCCCGCGGGAACTGGGTCCGCCCGCGGACATTCTGGACTGGGCGACAAGCCAAGACGCGAAATTCCGGGTTACCGCGGATGCCGACGAGGCGGTTGCAGGGGCCGATTGCGTCGTCACCGATACCTGGGTCTCCATGAGCGACGGACCACGGCCCAACGTCGAGGCTCTGCTGGAGCCCTATCGGGTCGATGAGCGGCTCATGCAACTTGCCAAGCCAACCGCCATATTCATGCATTGCCTGCCGGCCAAGCGCGGCAAGGAGGTCACGGCTGCGGTCATCGACGGACCGCAATCTGTGGTCTGGGATGAGGCCGAGAACCGGATGCATGCTCAGAAGGGCATCCTGACCTGGTGTCTGCGATAGAGATCGAGGCCGCCTTCGACGGCGTCCAGCCGTTCCGCATCGACGGCGCGCCAATCCGCGGCCGGTTCGTGCGGTTGGATAAGACTCTCGCCCGCGTCCTCGCCAACCACGATTATCCTGAAGCCGTCGCCCGACTGTTGGCCGAATGCCTTGCGCTTGCCGCGATGCTCGCGAATTCGATCAAGTATGACGGCGTCTTTATCCTCGAGATTCGGGGCACGGGACCGATTCGTCTGATCGTCGTGGACGTGCGTAGCGACGGCGATATGCGCGGGTATGCGCAGTACGACGCGGACAGCGTCGCCACCGTCGTGCTTGCTGCCGCTGGGGAATTGGCATCGGTGCCCCGTCTGCTGGGAGCGGGCCAGCTCGCGTTTACGGTCGATCAGGGGCCGGATACAGAGCGCTATCAGGGCGTCGTCGAGCTCGACGGCGCCACGCTCGCCGATTGTGCCCACCACTATTTTCGCCGCTCTGAACAGATCGAAACCGGCGTCAAGCTCGCCGTCGAGACCGGTGAAGATGTAACCGATGCCCCGTGCTGGCGGGTCGGCGGCATGATGATTCAGCGCATGCCCGATGCGGCCCGGGGTGTTTCCGACGAGGCCGGTATCGATGACGCCTGGCGTCGCACTGTCGTGCTGATGAGCAGTGCGACGCCCGACGAATTACTCGACCCCGCGCTGGCGCCGAGTGCCCTGCTTTACCGATTGTTCCACGAAGACGGCGTCTGGGTTTACGAATCCAAGCCGCTTCGGTTCGGGTGCCGTTGCTCGCGCGACCGCGTTGCAGCCTTGCTGCGCGCCATGCAACGTGACGAGATCATGGCGCTCAAGCAGGACGACCGTGTCATCGTGACCTGTGAATTTTGCGGCACCGCCGAGAGCTTCGACGACGCGGATCTCGAAGCGCTCTACGCGGCTTGAATTCCCTGCAGCGGAGCGGCACCATGAACGGTGGCGCAGGAGAGGATGCGTGATGACCCGATCGATCCGGTATCTGCTTGCTGTCGGGCTTTTGGCCGGCGCGGTTCTGGCCGCGTCTTGCGCCAAGGACACGGCCCGGCCCGTGTACCCTGCGATCACGTTTATCCACCAGGCCGTCATCGACATCGACGTTGCAAGAATCGATTATGTCCAGGCCTATGATCCCCCTGGTGCACCGCCGTTCGTCGATCACCTGTTTCCCCAGCCACCCGCTGGGGTTGTTCGCCGTTGGCCCGAGGATCGGCTGCGGGCCGTCGGTGTGTCTCGGAGCGCCCGCGTGACGCTGGAAGACGCTCGTGTCGTCAGCGAGGCCCTGGCGACGACGTCGGGGCTCGAAGGCTGGTTCACGGTCGATCAGGAAGAAAATCTAAGCGCTCATGTCGCGATGCGGATCGAAATCCTGGACGATCGGGGGCAGCGAGAGGCCTACGTTGTCGCCGAGGCGCGCCGCACGCGGACCCTGCCGGAGAACCTCACGCTGAACGAGCGGGACAACATTGCCTTTCGATTTACCCAGGAGCTGATGACCGCGTTTGATGCCGCCCTCGAGGCCGAGATTAACACCCATTTGACACGCTATTTGCGCTAGGGCGAAATCCGACGCGGTGGAATCACCGGAATTAGCCAGCGCGCGACGGTTGCGCCATCGCGCATGCGGCCAGGATCGTCGTAGTGGTGGACTCTCGTTGCGCTTCGAAGGGCTCAGGCAAAACGGATCGCCCGCTACGGTGTGCGCGACCACTCGAGCAATCGGCGCAGAAACGCCTCGCAGGCTGCAACCTGATCGAGGTCGATGAACTCATCGGGCCGGTGGGCTTGCTCGATGCTACCCGGTCCGCAGACGACAGCGGGAAATCCAGCCTGCTGAAATAGGCCCGCTTCAGTGCCGTAGGAGACCTTATAGGTCTGATTGGTCTCTGCGAGAATCTTGATCAGGGCCTCCGCTGGCGCACCCTCCTCCGTGTTGAGCCCCAGAATTCGGGAGGCTACGACCGTTTCGGCATCGGCTCTCTCGCTCACCGCCTTGATCCGGGGCCTGACGGTCCGCTCGACGTACTCCTCGAAGCGTCTCGCGACCTCGTCGATATCGGCGCCGGGGAGCGGGCGGTATTCCCAGGTGAAACGGCAATGCCGGGGCACAATGTTTTGTGCCGTGCCGCCCTCGATCGTACCCACGTGAATCGTCCCAAATGGCGGTTCGAACCCGTTTTCCGGATCGGCATCCCTGGCCAGGTCGGACCCGATCACGCCGAGCTCGTCGATCAACTCGGCCGCGAGCATGACAGCGTTGACCCCCTTGTGGGTGAGGCTTGAGTGGCATTCGAGGCCGGTGACCGTTGTGACGTAGCCGGCATAACCCTTGTGGGCGTCGATCACCGTCATCGAGGTGGGCTCACCGATGATCGCGAGGCGCGGGCGCAGGCCGCCGTCAACGATCTGGTCGATCAGGCGCGGCGCGCCGAGGCAGCCGACCTCTTCGTCATAGGAGAACGCGAAGTGGATCGGTTTTATGAGAGGTTGAGCGACGAATTCAGGCACCAGCGCGAGTGCGCTCGCGATGAAGCTCTTCATGTCGGCCGTGCCCCGACCGATCAACCGTCCGTCGGTCTCGACAACGGTAAACGGGTCGGAATGCCAGTCCTGATCGTCGACCGGAACCACATCCGTGTGGCCCGAGAGAACCACGCCATCCTCTGAACCGGGGCCGATCGTCGCCAGCAGGTTCGCCTTTTCACCGCCGTCGTCGAACGACAGCGCGCTCTCGACGCCATGTCCTGCCAAATAGGCCTCAATATGGCGGATTAGCGCCATGTTCGAATTCCGACTCGTGGTATCGAACCCAACGAGCCGTCGGATCATGTCTGTCGAGCTAAGTTTCTCGCCTGCCACCCCAAGCCTCCCGTCTCAACGCCGCCAGAAGCTGGGCACAAAGAGTACGAGAACTGTGAACAGCTCGAGCCGGCCCAGCAGCATGGCGAACGATAACAGCCATTTGGCGCCTTCGGGAAGCGAGGCGAACGACCCTTTGGGGCCGATCACGTCGCCCAAGCCGGGGCCGACGTTGGCGAGCGCCGTCGCGGCACCCGACAGGCTGGTCAGAAAATCGAGGCCGAACAGCGAGAGGGCGAGGGCGAGGGCAATGAAGCACACCACAAAAAGGAAGAAGAACCCGATAACGGCGGGCGCCACGCCTTCGGGGATGGGTTTTTTGTTGAACCTGGCGGCGAACACACCGTGGGGTTGGAGCAGGTGTAGGATTTGGATCCGTGCAGTCGTATAGGCGACCTGGAAGCGAAAAATCTTGATGCCGCCGGTGGTCGAACCGGTGCAACCACCCACCATCATCAAAAAGAAGAACAACCCGGTCGCAAACGATCCCCACAGACCGAAATCGCCGACTGAATAGCCGGTTCCGGTCATCACCGACAGAGTATTGAACGCGCCGTCTCGGATCGCAACATCGATTGCCCATCCCCGGCCCAGCCACTGCCAGCCCGCAATGGCCAGAATCGCCATAAGCGCAATGCCGAAGAACCATTGAATCTGGCTGTCGCGCACCAGCGCGCTCCAGCCGCCACGAACTGCCTGCAGATAAATAACGAAGGGCAAGGAGCCGAGCACCATGAAAATCATGGCGATGGCCTGTATTGGCGCGTTGTCGAAATGGCCGATCGAAGCGTCGGAAGTCGAATAACCGCCGGTCGCAATCGTCGTCATCGCATGGCAGATAGCTTCGAACGGCGTCATGCCGGCGCCCCAGTAGCACACGCCATTGATCACGGTGAGCGTGATGTAAATAATGCCGATGGCGGCAGAAATCTGCGCCGCCCGGGGGAGCACCTTTTCCGACTGATCTGACGATTCCGTGCGGAAAATCTGCATGCCGCCAATCTGCAACATCGGTAGCACGGCGACCGCCATCACGATAATCCCGATGCCACCGAGCCACTGGAGAAGCGCGCGCCAGATAAGAATTCCGGGAGGCGCATCGTCGAGGCCGACGATGACAGTCGACCCGGTCGTCGTGAGGCCCGACATCGCCTCGAAGAATGCGTCCGTATAGCTCAGACCGAGATTCGAGAAATAAAAGGGGAGCGCCCCGACAGCCGTGATGAAGACCCAACTCAAGGCCGTCAGCAGGAAGGCCTGACGGACCGTCAGCGACGTCGGTCCCGATCGATTGACCAGGACGAGGCAAACCCCGATGAACAGGCTCACCAGCGCCGAAGCGAGGAAAACCCGCCAATCGGGATTGCCGCTAACCCCGTCGGCGATCGCCGGCAAGAGCATCGCGACCGCGAGGGTCGACAGCAGGATGCCGATTACGAGGAGGATGGGACGGAAATCAGTCACGTTTCGTGTCCTGCTCCATCGACGGATATCGGGCGGTTGCCGGGTTGATGTCGCAGCGTCCGCCGACCCCGCGGTCGGAGCTGCCGACCAGCCCTAGATGGCCTCACGGTTGGCTGGGTTGCCAATCATGCTGAGGAACTCGCGCCGGGTCGCCGGGTTGGTCCGAAACGCGCCGATCATCCGACTCGTCACCATCGCGACACCGGTCTTGTTCACGCCGCGGGTTGTCATGCACTGATGTTGGGCTTCGATGACGACGGCGACGCCGAGCGGTGAAAGAACGTCGTTAATCGTATCCGCGATCTGCGCCGTCATCTTCTCCTGAATTTGCAACCGGCGTGCATAGACTTGGACGATTCGGGCCAGCTTGCTGATCCCGACGACTCGGTGATGCGGCAGATAGGCGACATGCGCGACGCCAAGAATCGGGGCCATATGGTGCTCGCAGTGTGAGGCGAACGGTATGCCGCGAAGCACGACCATTTCATCGTAGCCGTCGATTTCCTCGAAGGTGCGCTGAAGGATCTTGCGCGGGTCGAGACCATAGCCTTCGAACCATTCTTCGAACGCGCACGCGACGCGACCCGGCGTGTCGAGCAAACCCTCGCGCGCTGGATCGTCGCCCGCCCAGCGGATCAGAGTGCGGATTGCCTCTTCGGTCTCGTCGCGCGACGGGCGGGCGATAGCGTCTCGGGAATCGGCAGCCTCGTCTGCCGAGTCGTCGGTCTTCATCGCTTCAGTCGTTTCGGGTCCGTCCACGTCATGTCTCCTTCCGCGCTCCCGTATGATTGCCACAGAGCCGTTCAGACCGGATGACTCAGGCTGGGGGTTCGGGTGGCAAGCATCCCGCAACGGCAGGCAAGGTAGGGCGGCGGTGGCTGCATTCAACAGCAATCCAGGCGCCCGGGCAAGCCCGGGCACTCCAATTTCGTCAATGAACCCGGGCCGGACTAAACGGGCTGTCGAGCGAGAAGGCAGGCACTTGGACGTCGAATTTCTCACCCGCTGGCGTTTGCATCTCATAGCTCCCGACCATGATGCCCGACGGTGTCGAAAGCGGGCAGCCGCTGGTGTATTCGAAAGTTTCGCCCGGTTCCAGGGTCGGCTGCTCGCCGACCACACCGGGTCCGCGCACCTCCTGCAGGCGGCCCAGCGCATCCGTAATCTCCCAGTGCCGGTTCAGGAGCTGGACCGTCTCGCCGCCGAGGTTCTCGATTCTAACGTGATATGCCCAGACGAAATGGTCGTCAGTGGGTGCCGATTGATCTTCCAGATAGTAGGGCTCGACTGTTATCTGGATTTTACGAGTCGTCTCGCTGTACATATCCAACTCCCGGCGCTGTTAACGGCACTGGGGCCCGCGCCTGATGCGTTCTCTAATATTGCGAGGGTCGCGGAGAATGTCTAGGGCAGGGCATGCGGGCACCCGGAGGTCAGGGTCGCGCGCTCGCACTGCAGGCGCCGCCGCCGAGAACGCAGAACCGGGCGCAATGAGGGTGGTTGAGCGATACGGAACCGGCCGCTTCGGCCAGCGTCTTGCCCATGTCGAACGCCGGATCATCGGCCAACAGTGTGCAGGGTACGATCGAGGGTTTCGCGGCATCTTTTCGCTTGATGACCATGCGCGAGCTGGCGCACATCATGGCCTCGGGTGCGACGCCGAGAATGTCCCAACAGGACTCCGTGATTTCGGGCACGTCAGCGGTCTCGTCCATTTCGGGAAATAGAACGAGCGATGTACGGTCGGCCGCATCGAGTCCGTATCCGCGTTCCGCAAACAGTGCCGCATAGCCACTACGCAGACTGGACTCGCTCTCGTTCCACATCGTTCGCCCCGCAATATTGACTTGGAAGCCGTTGGAAACCAGCCAGTCAAGGCCGATCAGGGTCGGTTCCCAGGTTCGCTTCCCCCGCTCCACCTCGTAAAGTGCTTTCGTGTAATGATCCAGCGAGACCCGGAGGATCAGCCTCTCGCCATAGCGGTTATTGAGGGCGAGCAGAGCGTCGGCCTGTTTCATCATGGGGCGCAAGGCGTTGGTCAGCACAAGGACGCGGTAGCCGCGCCTGAGAGCTTCCTCGAGCATTATTATGATTGCGGGGTTCATGAACGGCTCGCCGCCGGTGAAACCGATTTCCTCGGTGCTGTCGAGGAGTTGGTCGAGATAACTAGCAACATCGCTCGCGTCGAGATAGACGAGACTATCGTTCACGGGACTCGATTTGATATAGCAGTTGGCGCAGGTCAGATTGCACAGAGTTCCGGTGTTGAACCAAAGAGTGCGCAGATGGCCTAGCTCGACCCGGGCTCGTCGGTGGCCTGTCGCGGTAATGTCGGGATTGGAAAATTTCCCGTGAGCTTGCGGCTCGAATTCGCTGATTTCGACCATGGTTTTTTCCGTACCGTCCCTGTCTCCCGTCTCGATGTGTAGCTTGGCCGGCCGCTGGTTGAAACTAATATTTTCGTGTTCGGATCACTTGGCGGGCTCGTCTTAACTATTTTTCAACGCAACCCGCGAACACTTGGCGAACTGCGAAATATGTCCCGTGCCGGCAGCCATTACCAACTGTCCTTTCGAGCGCGGGAGGAGGCAATTTCATGTCCAATTGGTCCGTTGAAGAGCTTCGCGTGTTGATTGTCGACGACGACCTCGAGTCGGTGGCCATGTTCGAGGACCTTCTCGCGGCGCTTGGGGTCGACAGCGTGACTTCGGCATCAACCGGTTGGGAAGCGATCGCATTGATCGGCAGCGAACGTGTCGATCTCCTGATCTGTGAGCGCAATCTCCCGGCCATGGGGGGACTCGATTTGACCCGCTACTTGCAGTCGGAACCGACGAGCCCATCGCCGGCGGTCCCGATTTTGATGATCAGTCGATTTTGCGATCGTGATGTCCTGCTCGAAGCCCGGGATGCCGGGATCAGCGAATTCCTCCTCAAGCCGCCGTCGATGGAAAACCTGATCAAGCACATCAATGTCGCCCTGAACGTGCCCCGCGAATTCGTTCGCAGCAACGCTTATGTCGGCCCGAGCAGGCGTCGCGGTCGGCGAACCGCCTATTTCGGCGACGAGCGGCGCGCCCGCAGAGAGAGGGACGCCGCTCCGTCGTCAACCGGGGAACCGGCCGCTACAAAACGCGAACCCTGGGACCCGCCCCGGGTCGATCTCGATAAGGTCGAAATCGTGAAGCCGGAAGAGCCGTCGACGAATTGAACCACCCATCGCCTTGCGGCCCAACAGCGCGTGCCGTATAAAAAATCGGCAGGCGGGTGTAGTTCAGAGGTAGAACGTCAGCTTCCCAAGCTGAATGTCGTGGGTTCGATTCCCATCACCCGCTCCAATCTTTTCAAGACTAGCATCGGCGGACAGATCTGATTCACGTCAAGGCCGTCCGTCGTCATTGGCGGTTTCTTGAGAAAATGCGCAAGGAGCTTTCCCGAAAATACGATTATTCCGTGCCGCGCTACTCAAGCTATCTGACGGCGCCTTAGTTCGGCGCCAATGTCGATGACGAACCCTACGCGCGCTGGTTGGACCGGCTCGATCAGAACAGCACTCTCTCGCTCTACCTTCACGTCCCATTTTGCCGCTGGCTTTGCTGGTTTTGCGGCAGCCATACCAAGATTAACCGGCGCAAAGAACCTGTTGCCCGCTATACCCGAAGCCTCGAAGCCGAGCCGGAACTACCTTTGGCGGCGCTGGGCGACGGCTTTCGGGTCGATCATGTTCATTGGGGCGGAGGTACGCCGACGATTCTGGCGCCCGTCGATTTTACGGCAATTTCCGAACGGATCGCGACACGGCATCCCAGAGCGGTTTAGACAGGTTAAGTGACAGGGGAGTCGCGCGGCGCTTCTTCCGGAGATATGTCGGCCGGGGTGATGCCGGCTTGCGCAGCGAGGTCCGCAACGCCGAGCGCGGCCAGCTTATCGGCTTGTCCGCAGACCAGGTCGGCGACTTCCGAGCGAATCGCATCCAGGTGTGCGGCTTGCCCCGACAAGGCGCCGCCATCGCTCTCCAGGCTCTGGCCGCGGGCTGCGAGATGATGCCAGACTTGCATCGGCGCCTCGAGCGCCCCCACCCGGTCGAACGCCTGGATCAATAGGCCAGCGAACGCCGGGAAGGGCATGGCGCTGCCGACGACGGGCGAAGCCAGGAAAATCGGGTCGGTTCGGTCGATCTGGCGATTCAGGAGAGCCCGGTTGAGCGGATTCAGCACGCCGTTCGACCCATGCCCGGCGGCGCCGTTTGTGGGCGCCGCGAAGGGCCGGAAATGACCACCCAGAACCAGCAGGTTGACCGCATTGGCGATATCGTCCGCCGAGAAGCCGCCGAGCGCGTTGGTTGCCGCGATCTCACCGATCGACGGGCTGCCCCCGGCGAGCGCATCCATCAGCGGTCGATAGATTGGCGCAGCGTATTCGATATCGTACGGCCCAAGCGTGACCCGCTCCGGTATCTCGCGGCAGTTTTCGAAGCTACCGAAACGGAAATCCTCGAGCAGGCGGCAGCGTTCGGGAGCGGGCAGGGGTCGTGCATCCGCCTTCACGAACACATCGGTGCGAAAGCGCGTATTGTTGATAAAATCCTTGTGGCTTTCGAGCGCCATGCGCGTGCCCAGGCTCTCAAGAAAACTGTGAAACGCCTGCCGGGTCGTGAATTTCGGATAATTGAGTGACGCGGGATAACATCCGGCGAAGTCCAGGCCCGCGTCCTTCATCGCGTGCATCACATCGGCGAAATAGAACGGTTTCATGCTTGGCGGCAAATAGTCGTGGACAATGAAGCAGCGCTCGGTCTTGTCCATGGCGTCGAGTGCCTGGTTCGCCTCGGGGTTGTCCTTGAAATAGGCGGCGCCGTTTTCGCGTAGGAATTTCAGGTAGGTGATCGCCTCATTTGCCCGCGCCGTCGTATCGCCCGCGCGACCTTCCATGAAGGTCAGCATCATCCGACGCAACGGCTCGATCGGCGCCCAACCGGGCAATGCGTTGTAGCTCGCCATCACCACACCGCCCGGGCGCAGTTTGGCTTGGATGAACGCGCCGATTCGCCCCCTCAGATCATCGTCGATCCAAGACCACACCCCTTGGAACGTAATGAAATCGAAATCGGGCAGGTCGAGCTCGGCGAGTCGGGTGAAATTTTCCTCGAGAAAGCACGCATTGGCGAGCCCGCCGTCCCGTGCCAGCCCGTTGCCATCGGCGATATGGCCGCCGTGGGCACGTCCCGCGCCGAGGCCGACATCATCGCCGCCGCCGAGGCGGGATCGGAGACGTCGCACATATCGGTGCGCCGCTGGCGAGGCCGCACTTGCGACGTTCCGCGGGGCGAGCGCCTGGCCGCGCTGATCGACCTGCCGCGCGCCGGGCGGCCGCGAAAATAACCTGGTCCGGACCCGGCGCGGACGCGCTGTGGCGCCACTGGTGCACGGACTGGCTGCGCGACGAGGCGCCCGACGCGGCGGCCGTATATCGGCGGCTTGCGGCGATCGCGGAGATGCACGGCTGGCCCCTGCCGCCGTTGCTCGCATTCCGCCGCCGGTCCGCACGGGAGCTGACCCGGCGCGAGGTCGTGCGTGCCCACGAAGGCGCGCTCGCCGTGATGGACCTCGCGCCCCATCAGATCCGCACTGTCGATGGCCTCAGGCCGCTCGACATCATCAACGGCGACGGCAGGCGCCACGACGTGATCGTCGAATTCCCGTCCGGCCGCGAGGGCCGGCCGGTGTCGTGGATCTGGCAGGATATCCGGACCCGCCGCCCCCTCGCCTGGCGCGTCGGCGAGACCGAGAGCGCCGACCTGGTCCGGACCTCGCTGCATGCGCTGATCGTCGAGCACGGCGTGCCGGGCCGGGTCCTCGTGGATTCGAACCGGGCCGCCTCGGCCAAGTGGGCGACCGGCGGCCAGCCGCATCGCAAGCGCTGGCGCTCGACGGACGAGGAGCTACCCGGCCTGCTCAAGCTGCTCGAGATCCGCTATTCCGCCACCACCGTCGACCGGGACGCCGCGGGTCGCGGCAAGGGCCGGGGCCGGGCCAAGCCGATCGAGCGGGCCTTCGGCGATCTCGCGCGCCAGATCGACACCCACCCCGCGCTGGCCGGCGCGGCCACGGGCCGCTCGCCGAGCGACCGGTCGGAGACCCATCGCATGCGCGCCGTGCCGATCGAAAAATTTTTCGAAGTGTTCGAGTGCTGCATCCTCGAACACAACGCCTGGACGGGCCGGCGCACCGAGGCCGCGGCCGGGCGGAGCTTCGATGAAATCTGGGTGGAAGAGATCGCCGGCACCGTGGTGCGCCGGCTCGCGCCGGCTCAGGCCGCGATCCTGCTGCTCGCCGCCGAGGATACGAAGGTCGACCGCTCGGGCAGCCTCCGCCTCAAGGCGGGCCGCGGCGCCGGCCTGCCGGCCAGCCGATACCACCACCCGGACCTGGTCGAGCGCGCAGGCGAGCGCGTGGTCGCACGCTTCGATCCCGCGGACTTGCACGGCGCGATCCAGGTATTCGACCGGGCAGGCCGCTGGCTGTGCACCGCCGATTGCGTGACGCCGGTGGGATTCGCCGACGCGGCGGCCCCGCGTGAGTGGGAGCTGGCGCGCAAGCGGATGCGCAAGGCGGCGTAGACCGGCTTGGACGCACGGCGCGACATGGATGAGCTGGTGGCGGCGCTCGATCGGCTGCCCGCGCCCGAGACGCCGTCCGATCCGGTGCCCGCGGCGGTCCGGCTCGTGACCGGCACCGGGCTCGATCGTGCAAATTCGCACGATCCCAATCCGCCCGGGCCCGGCGCCGATCACGTCGTCGAGATTGCCCCCGAGGCCCCGCGCCCACGCAAGCGGAGCGCCTTCATGGCCGCGGCCATTTCACATTACCGACAGACAGACGAGGACTGAGCCCATGACTACCGCACCGATCCCCCTGCACCCCGGCCGCGATCCCGACGCCGCCTACGAGGCCGCAGTGGCCGCGTGCCGGGCGGAAATGATCGCCTACGGCATTAACAACGGCCGGGGCGCCCGCGAGATGGGCGCCGGCGTCTCGACGACGACGCTGTCGAAGTGGCTCCGCGGGCTCTACCAGGGCGACGTGCCGGCGGTGACCGCGCGTGTGGTCGCCTGGCTCGACACCAGGCAGGACGCCCGCCGGCTCGATTTCGCGGCCGCCGGGCTCGATCGCCACGTCGACCTCGGTGTGACCGAGGAGGTCGAGGCGGCGCTCGCCCACGCACAGGCCGCCGGCGACATCGCGCTCGTGGCCGCTCGGGCGCGGGCAAGTCATGGGCCGCGGCGCGCTACTGCGCCACGCGGAGCGCGGCCTACCACCTCCAGGTGACGAACGCCGTCGTCACCGTCGCTGGCCTGCTCGGCCGCGTCGCGGCGGCGGTCGGCGCCGGCGACCGGCACCCCTCCGCCCTCGCCGCCGAGAGCGCCGTCGTGGGCCGCCTCGAGGGGGGGGCGCGCTCCTCGTGGTCGACGAGGCGCACCACCTGAGTCCGCGCCTGCTCGACGAGATCCGGTGCATTCGCGATGCGGCCTGCGGCCTGGCGCTGATCGGCGGCGACGAGCTGTGGACCGCGCTCTGCGCCGCGCCCCGCTGCGAGCAGATCGTCGGGCGCATCGGCATCCGATTGCCTCTCGGGCCGTCCGCCGACGCGGACGTGCTCGACCTGGCGGCCGACGTTTTGGGCCGGCGGCCGAGCACCAAGGAGACCCGGACCCTGCTCGCCGCCGCGCTCGGCGCCGACGGCCTCCACGCGGTCCGCCGCCTGCTGGCCCGCGCCTGGGTGACCGCCCGGGCCTCGGGCCACGAGCGGATCGCGGCCGAGGACCTCGCGGCGGCGGCGGAGGCCGCGGCCTGATGCTGAGCGACGAGATCCACCGCGCCGTAGATGTCACCGGCGATCTCGCGAGCCGGGGCGAGCTCGACGCGGAAATCTTTGCGCTCTTCATGGCCCGGCTGACAGATATCGCTCGCCGGCTCGAGGAGCGGGAGCTCGCGGCGGGGCCGGGCCCGGCCGCGAGGATGGACGCGCTGCCCCACAACGTCGTGCCCTTCGGGGCGGCGCGCCGGGGCGGCCTCCCCCCGGAGAGCGCCGCGTGAGCGGGACGATGGACGCAGCCTGGCGGAGCTACGCCGAACAAGTCGCCGCCGCCGACGCCGGCGCGACCCAGCGCATGGAGTGCCGTCGCGCGTTCTACGCCGGCGCGGTGGCCTTTAAAGGCGCTTTAATCGCCAGCGGTGGGCACGACGAGATCACCGCACTTCAGCCCGAGCTCACAGAATTCAACGACTCGGCGAAGCGAGGCGAGGCGTGATGGCGAGGCGCTGGACGCCCGGGGAGATCGAGACGCTGCGCGCTGAGTACGCCAGGGGCACGTCGCTGTGCAAGATCGCCGAGCTGCTCGGACGCAGCTATTGGGAGGTGCACGGTCAGCTCAAGCACGGTCAGCCCAAGTACCATGTCAAATTGAATCATGGAGGCGCAAAAGCCCGAGAGCGCGCTGTCGATCTGGCGCCTCCGGCGGCGGCCGCCGGCCGACATCCCGAGCCCGCGCCGAAAGCCCGCCCGGCACGCCCGACAGGTGCGCTAGTGCGCGTACGCGTGTGCGAGTGGATCGGGGACGAGCGGGGCGCGCCGGGTTGGCCAAGCTACTGTGGCGCCCCTGTGGCGCCCGGACGGCCCTATTGCGCCGCCCACTGTGCGCGCGCGTATAGGACGTACAAGCTGGATCTTCTTCCCCGGTATTATTTCGTATCGCCGCCCGCCGCGCGGCTGAAGGCCCGGCCATGAGCGCGCCCTCCATCGCCGCGATCCGGCACCGCGTCGCCGCCCATCACGGGCTCGAGGACGCGGACATGCTCTCGGGGCATTGTCAGACTAACTGGATGGGACCAGTGGAACCAACGATCGAGGGTTCTCAGGCTGCGAGTTGACGCCACTCGGCCAAGGGGGCCGAGCGGTTGAGTTTGAAGCTCTCGCGGTTGTAAAGATGACGGTCCTGGGTGAAATGATTGTGGATCGAGGCGTGGGCGGCGGCGAACTTCTGCAGGGTCTTGATGTCTCTGAACCTGGCCATCGCTCCCTCTCGTCGGCGGAACGGTTGGTGTGAATTCTCGGCTCGATTGTTGAGCCACCGACCGCAACGCTGACGATCCTCGACCCCAATCTCTTTCATCGCGGCACCGTACGAACGGAGCCGGTCCGTCACGATGACTTCTGGCCGGCCGTAGCGCTTCATGGCACGCTTCAGGAACTTCAGCGCAGCCCTGCGATCCCGGCGCTTTGTGGCGAAGACTTCGAGCACCTCGCCTTCGTGATCCACAGCACGTCACAGATAGTGCATCTCTCCATTGATCCGCACGAATACCTCGTCCAGGTGCCAGCGCCATTGCGAAAACAACCGATGATTAACGCGCCGCTTCCTGATCTCTGCCGCGAACATCGGACCGAACCGGTTCCACCAGAAACCCACCGTCTCGTGGCAGATGTCGATGCCACGCTCGAACAGGAGATCCTCGACTTGCCGTAGCGACAGCGGATACCGGATGTACAACATCACCGCGAGGCGAATGACCTCGGGAGAACTATTGAAATAACGGAAGGAATTTCGCATCGCTTGAGGCTATTGAACTCCCCTTCCCGGCTCAAGCCTATTTACTCTGACAATGCCTGATGCAGCATGCACCGAAAGAGCGCATCCTCCCCGGCTCAAGTCCGTTTGCTTTGACACTGCCATCCCGGTTAATAGTTGGAGCGAGGAGGTCCGATCAAATGGCGGGAAACAGACTCTATGATCAACTGAGAGAAGTGTGCCGGGCGGAGTGGGAAGAATACACGCGGCATGAATTTGTGTATGGAATTGCCGACGGGTCGCTGCAACTGGACGCCTTCCGCTTCTATTTAGTGCAGGACTTTCTGTTTCTGAAACATTTTGCACGTGCCTACGCGTTGGCTGTCTATAAGTCCGAACATTTGGACGATATGCGCTCTGCCTTGGCCAACGCGACGGCGATAATGGGCGAAACCGGTGTCCATCTGCAGTACTGTGCCGAGTGGGGACTGGACGAGAGCGATATTGTCGCCACGTCCGAAGCCCCGGAGACGACGGCATACACCCGCTTTGTCTTAGAGCGTGGGATGTCGGGCGATCTCCTTGATCTGCATGTCGCGCTATCACCGTGCGCCGTCGGCTACGCGGAGATTGGGCGTCTGATTGTCGATGAGCTTGAGCCAAAAACGGACGGCAATCCGTATCAGGATTGGATCGATGTCTATTCCGGCGAGGAGTTTGGTGCCGGTGCCGGTGCCCAAGTTGCTATGCTCGACCGCCAAATGGCCTTGCGCGGCGGCCCCGGTCGCTTTGATGGGCTTGCAGAGACATTCCGCATCGCAACGCGTCTCGAACGAGATTTCTGGCAGATGGGGCTGAACGCTGCGGCATGAGTCGACGCTATACGAAGAAGTCGAGGATCGTGCCGGTCGTCGAGGCTTGCACGGGCCACGCGTCGTTGGAGAATAGAAGATTAGTGGGCGGGCGAGAGAGGAGAGGCTGAGTTGTCCGACCGGAGCCCACCTCCCGCCGACGCCTCGCGCAAAGACCTTCTTGAGAGTGAGGCGCCAGACACCTTCTCGGCGATTGCCGCGACCGGCCCCGATACCCTGTCCAACAGCTTTCTCGGCGCTCCCGTCGAGATTTGCATCGTTACCCGTTCGCGCGAGAAGACGATGAAGGCTCTGGTCGAGCTTGGGGTTGGGCCGTGGGGGCTCTACCAGTTCAATGAAACGACGGTCGCCGATCGCCGTTCCTACGGTGAGCCCGATCCCTTTATCATCGATGTCGCGTTTGCCCAGAACGGCCCGATGATATGGGAAATCATGCAACCGATAACAGGCGCGAAGACCCTCCAACTTGCCCTCGAGGATCGCGAGCAGGCCCTTCACCATGTCGCATTCGACGGCTCGAACCTGTCGATGGACGAACGCCGGAGCGAGCTTGTCGCGCGCGGCGCGCGGCCAGCCCTGTCGGGGATCTGGCTGGAGGAGGTGGACTTTTACTTTTTCGAGCCTCCGGGTCTCGGCTCGGTCGTGCTCGAAAGCTATGTCTTTCCCGCGTCGTTCGTGCCCGAACCCGACGCGTGGTATCCGGCACCACCGCCGGACCGGGCATGAGCCACCGATGTTGCGCTATATAAGCCCTTTCCCGTATACCCCGGATGCAGGAGGTGTTCGCCGCACCCAAGCCGGTCACCTCATTTTAGTCTGCAGCATCTCGCAATCCAGTAACATAGCCGCTTGCGGACACACAAATAACAACCCGGTATCAAGACCTGTCATCAAGAAGGACCTCCCGATCACCGGACCATCGAGCACCAGCGCTTGCACCACTGCAAATCCACCGCATAGAATGGTCAAATAGATGTGCCAGAGTCTCCTTTGGTTCAGGTCCCACGCCGTCCCAATATCTTCGATCAAGGATAGCCCTCTCCATGGCATTGTCAGACTAACTGGATGGGACCGGTGGAACCAATGATCGAGAGCTCTCAGGCTACGAGTTGACGCCACTCGGCCAAGGCGGCCGAGCGATTGAGTTTGAAGTTTTCGCGGCTGTAAAGATGACGTTCCTGGTTGGAATGATTGTGAACCCGCCGCTTCCTGATCTCTGCCGCGAACACAGGGCCGAACCGGTTCCACCAGAAACCCACCGTCTCGTGGCAGATGTCGACGCCACGCTCGAACAGGAGATCCTCGACTTGCCGTAGCGACAGCGGATACCGGATGTACAACATCACCGCAAGGCGAATTACCTCGGGAGAACTGTTGAAATAACGGAAGGGATTTCGCATCGCTTGAGGCTATTGAACTCCCCTTCCCGGCTCAAGCACATTTACTCTGACAAAGCCCTCGGTCACGATGCGATGCCCCCTTGGTGGATCGAGTGATGCCGAATGATTATGCGACACCCGACGGCTGACCGATCGTTCTGTTGTCGCCTCGCCCGGTGCTCGGCGTCATGGCCGGGCTCGCTGGCGGCGATGGTGGTGGTGTCGGTCGGCCTGCTAACAGCCGCCGCCGAGGCGCATACCCCAAAGGGTGATGACATGCAGCCCCGTCACCCCGCGCGTGGGATAGGCTACATTGAACAGTGCCCCGGCGAACTTCAGGGTGGCGGCTACAGGATTAAGGAAGGCGAGTCCGGGGCGATCATCGTAAGGCATGACGACGAGGGCGGTCATCGCCCTGATCAGCGTTTTTCACTCACCTGGTACACCCACGGCAAGGAGGACGGCAATAGTCTTGGCGGGCCGCTCACCGCCTCAGAAGGCGTGGATTTCGAGAATCTGGACGACAGTGAACAACACAGCCAAAGAGGGCATGTGGTGATTTACAAGACCGTGCAAACCCTGGAAGATGGCTTGGTGGAACCGCTGGAATCCTACGAGCTGGGTTACTGGGAAGACGGCAATTTTGAGCACTGCACCGTTTATATAACCGATGACGACCCGCATGTGCTGCATGCGGCGATCGCTTCGACGCCTGCGGCAGGGACGACCTATCGCATCGGCGAGACGATCGAAATCAACCTGATCTTCAGCGCGTCGGTCACCGTTACCGACGCGGACGAGTTCGTCTTGCCCCTCACCGTTGGCGCCTACCGGCGGGATGCCGCATACAGGAGCGGCAGCGGCACCGATACGCTGCGGTTCGAATATACGGTGGGAGCCGGCCACGAAGACGGCGATGGTATCACCATACCATCAATCACTTCCAGCGGGCTTGGCTCCGGAAGACTCAAGGCGGTGGACACGTCGCTCGTGTCCTACCGCGCCGCGGACCATTCCTACGAGGGACAACAGAACATCGCCGGGCATGCAGTCGATGGCGAGTTCGTTGTCGAAGAGGTGAGCGTGGTCACGACGCCCCGCGACGGGAGCGTTTATTGGCTCGGCGAGACCATCGGCATCGAAGTGGAGTTCAACGTCGCCGTGGCGGTGAAGCAGAATCCAAAGCTGCGGTTGGTCTTCCAACTGGCCTCCGGACAACGTCCCGGAATCTATAAGGCCGTGCCGTATGTGAGCGGCAGCGGCACCGATACGCTGCGGTTCGAATACGTGGTTCGACCCGGCGACCAGCTTGCAGATGTCTTTTCGAGGGTTGGATGTTGAACGGCCATGCCTCAACCGGCGCGGACCTGGGCAACAAGATCACGTACATCGACTCCAACGAGGAACCCAACTATTTTTTCGCCGGCGCGAACACCGACGGCGCCCAGTCCATCGACGGAAGGCCGCGGGCGACCGGTGTGGAGATCGTCTCCACGCCGGGCACGGGTGGCGTCTATGGGATCGGCGAAACGATCGTCGTGGCGGTGACCTTCAGCGACGAGGTGAACGCGGTGGACGATCCGCAGGTCAGGCTCCTGCTCGAAGCGTCGGGCGACGGTGACGGGCAGCGGGACGCCGTGTTCGCGAGCGGCAGCGGGACGACGACGCTGCGCTTCGCGTATACGGTGCGTGCGGGCGATGTGGACAGCGACGGCCTCTCGATCGCAGCCCTGGGCGAAGCGGGGCTGGGGACAATCAAGGTACGCTCCAGCGTGAACGCGAACGTCTTCGCGCATCATCAGCATGACGCGCAAAATAACCTTTCCGGCCACAAAGTGGACGGCACTCTGGTCCCCCGTGTCACGAAGGTGGAGATCGTCTCCACGCCGGCCCACGGGGATACGTACTTCAGAGGCGAGACCATCCTCGTCGACGTCACGTTCTCGGCCGAAGTCAACGCCATGCGCGAATCGCGGGTCCGCCTCCGGTTCGACGGCACCGAGGAGAACCTGCTGAAGGACGCCACCTATCAGAGCGGGAGCGGAACGCGAACTCTCCGGTTTTCCTACCGCGTAGCGATCGGCGACCTGGACGTCAACGGATTGACCATCGATCCTTCGGGTCAGTACGGTCTGGGCTCCGGCAAGATCGTGGCCAGTCAGGCGACGATCCAAGCCGTGGACCACACGTATCAGGCGCAGAACGATCTGGACAGGCACAAGGTAGACGCCGGCCGGCTGGAGATCGTGGGCGTCGAGGTGGTGTCCACACCGTGGGATAGCGAGGTCTACCGCAAGGGCGAACAGATCCTCGTGAACGTGGTGTTCAGCGACAGGGCCGAGGAGGTGTTCTGGTGCATCGAGAATGACAAGTGCTACTACCACCCCGACCTGATTCTCCAACTTGGCGATTTCCCATCGATCACGGCCCGGTTTGCCCCCCTATCGGATCGCCGAAGGCAGAGCGGAGGGAGGCGGCACCAGCGGGAGTGATCGGCTGCAGTTCATCTACCGGGTGAAGGCCGACGACGTCGACCTGGATGGTTTGTCACTGGGGGGGACTGGGAGAGGCGGAAGGCCGTCCCATACGCATCCAGGCGGTGGAAGACAAGGGGACCGAGGTGGATTACTTCTACCTCTGGCCCAGAAACGTCCCCGAGCTTGCGGTCAACGGCAGCCTGGAGCGTGACCGACTGACGGCGCAGTTGGGGGAGGGTGCGCCGGAGAGTCACAACGGCAGGCATGACTTCACCTTCCGCGTTGCCTTCAGCGAGGATGTGGTCGCTGGCGACGGAGTTGCCCCGGCGGAGCGGACCTTCCGGGACCACTCTCTGGAAGTGACCAACGGGTCGGTGACCAATGCCAGGCGGGTGAACGGGCAGAGAGACCTGTGGGAGGTCACCGTCAAGCCGGACTTCGACGCGTTCGACCTGGGCTTCTACGACGACGTGACTGTCGTCCTGCCCGCCGACCGGCGCTGCGACGTGCCGGGGGCTATCTGTACGAGCGACGGCGAGCGGCTGTCTAGCCGGCTGGAGCTGACCGTGCCCATGGAGGGTCAGCAGCAATCCGTCGCGGATCCGCTACGGGCCAGCTTCAACGGCCTACCGAACGCGCATGACGGCGAGAGCAACTTCAGCTTCCGGATCGAGTTCAGCGAGGACATCGCAGCCCAGGTGGCCGACATGCGCGACCACGCGCTGACGGTGACTGGAGGCTCGGTGACGAGCGCCGCCCGCATGAACGGCCGGGATGATCTGTGGACCTTCACGGTGACGCCGTCGGGAACGGACAAGGTGTCGATCCAGCTCGAGGGCGAACGGGCCTGCACCGAAGCGGGCGCCGTCTGCACCGCGAATGGAAGCCCGCTCAGCAACAGCCTTGCGGGCCTTCTCGTGTACGTACCGCCCGCCGAGCCGCTGACGGCGAGCTTCAGCGACATGCCGGTCGAGCACACCGGCGCGGAGTTCACGTTCGAGCTAACGTTCAGTGAGGAACCCGAGAAGAGCTTCAGCTACCGGACGCTGCGGGACGCAGCGTTCGAGGTGACCGGCGGCGCGGTGCGCAAGGCGAAGCGCCGGCAGTCGGGGAGCAACCTGGAATGGACGATCACGGTCGAGCCGGACGGCTACGGGGCGGTGACGATCCGGCTGCCGGAGACGAGCGGCTGCAACGCGAGCGGCGCCATTTGCACCGGCGATGGCCGGCCGCTGTCGCACTCGCTGTCGGCGACGGTCCAGGGTTCTCCGGCGCTCAACGTGGCGGACGCCGAGGTGCATGAGGGGCCGGAGGCGACCCTCGACTTCGTCGTGACGCTCTCGCGGCAGGCGTCCGGGACGGTGATGGTGGACTATGCGACGGCGGACGGCAGCGCGACGGCGGGTGCGGACTATACCGCGACGAGCGGCACGCTGACCTTCCAGTCCGGTCAGACGGTGAAGACCGTCAAGGTTCCGGTGCTGGAGGATGCCCATGACGACGGCGGGGAGACGCTGACGCTGAGCCTCGCGAACGCCTCGGGGGCGCGGATCGAGGACGGCGAGGCGACGAGGACGATCGAGAACACGGCCGCAATCCCCAAGGCGTGGCTGGCGCGCTTCGGGCGGGTAGTGACGGGCCAAGTGTTGGATGCGGTCGAGGCGCGACTGAAGGCGCTGCGCACGCCGGGCATGCAGGCGAGCCTCGCCGGGCAAGCGCTGCCGTCCTGGAACGACGAAGCCGCCGCGGGTGACGACGCTGCATCGGGCGGGACCTTGTCCGGCGTCGATGCCGGAAGCCGCGACGCGATGGTGGCGCTCGGCTCGTGGCTGGCGCAGGCCGGGGAGGACGGGACCGGAGCGCCCGGGACCGGAACATTCGGGCCGGACGACGAAACACGGCTGGAGTCCCGGACGCTGACCGGGCGCGACTTCGTCACCGGCACGTCGTTCGCGTTGACCGGCGGGTCGGCCGAGGGCGGCGGCTTCGCCGCGCTCTGGGGCCGGGGCGGGATCGCGCGCTTCGACGGCCGCGAGGGCGATCTCGCGCTCGACGGCGAGGTGGCCACCGGGTTGATCGGCGCGGACTGGACGTCGGCGCGCTGGACGGCGGGGCTGGCCGTGGGCCATTCGCGCGGCACGGGCGGCTATCGCTCGCCGGGGGACGCGGGCGACATCGATGCGACGCTGACCGGGGTCTATCCCTATGCCGGGCTGATGCTGAGCGACCAGCTCTCGGTCTGGACGGCGGCGGATCATGGCGTGGGCGAGGTGACGGTGACGCCGGAGGGCCGGGAGGCGCTGACGGCGGCCCTCACGATGACCACGGGCGCGGCCGGGATGCGCAGCGAGCTGCTCGAGCCGGAGGACGCCGGCGGGACGGCGCTGGCGGTGAAGACCGACGGACGTTTCACCCGGACCTCTTCGGAGGCGGTGAGAGGGCCGGCATCGGCGGGAGGCAATCTCAATGCGGCGGATGCCGATGTGTGGCTGCTGCGCACGGGCGTTGAGGGCGCGCGCCGCTTCGCGCTCGGCGAGGACGGGACCACAATCACACCCTCCTTCGAGATCGGGCTGCGGCTCGACGGCGGCGATGCGGAAACCGGCTTCGGCGCCGACCTCGGCGGCGGGCTCGCCTTCGCCGATCCCAAGCGCGGCCTCTCGCTGGAGCTGAAGGCCCGCGGATTACTCGCCCACGAGGCGTCGGGGTTCCGGGAGTGGGGCGCGAACGCGGGGCTCGCCTGGGGGACCTGCGGCCGGGGACGGACCGGGGTCTCTCGCTGTCGCTGCGCCAGGGCTGGGGCGCCTCGCCCACGGGCGGCATGGACGCGCTGCTCGGGCGCGAGACGCTGGCCGGGTTCGCCGCGAACGACAACGGGTTCGAGGCGTCGAGCCGCCTGGAGGCGGAGATCGGCTACGGCATCGCGATGTTCGGCGGCGTCTTCACCGGCACGCCGCACGCCGGCTTCGGACTCACCGACACGGGCCGCGACTACCGGCTCGGCTGGCGGCTGACCTCGGCGGTACCCGGGGACCCGGGTTTCGAGGTCGGTCTCGAGGCGACGCGCAACGAGAACGACAACGCGGCGCCCGAGCACGGGGTGCAGCTGCGCGCAACGATCCGCTGGTAGGCATCCGAAGGGCCGTTCATGGCCGCCGACGGAGCACGTCCGGCCCCGTGCGCCCTCACCGGGCGATGTGCCCCCGCCGCTTCCGGTCGCACCGGCGGAACCAAGTTCTGGTTCCACGGCCTGCGCAACTGCTTCATCACGGTGGCCAAGCGTGAGTTGATGCTGCCACGCTCCCTGACCAAGCGGCTGGTCAACCACGCCCGGCCCAGCGACGTGACCGAGGGCTACGCGGCCGTCTGGACCGTCGAGCAACTCCGCGAGCCCGCGCAGAGGATCGCCGACCGGATAGACGAACTGATGAACGCGGTCGCGCCCAAGCCTGCGCGCGCTGGCAGCGCTTGTATTGTCGGATGACTGATCGGCTCTCGCCCGAGGAACGCAGTGCCCAAATGCGGCGCATCCGCAAGGTGGACACGAAGCCCGAGTTGGCCGTACGGCGAATAACACACCGGCTGGGATACCGTTTCCGTCTCCACCGGCGTGACCTTCCGGGTACTCCAGATCTTGGCATTGTCAGACTAACTGGATGGGACCAGTGGAACCAACGATCGATGGCTCTCAGGCTACGAGTTGACACCACTCGGCCAAGGCGACGGAGCGCTTGAGTTTGAAGTTCTCGCGGTTGTAAAGATGACGGTCCTGGTTGAAATGATTGTGGATCGAGGCGTGGGCGGCGGCGAACTTCTGCAGGATCTTGATGTCTCTGAACCTGGCCATCGCTCCCTCTCGTCGGCGGAACGGTTGGTGTGAATTCTCGGCTCGATTGTTGAGCCACCGACCGCAACGCTGACGATCCTCGACCCCAATCTCTTTCATCGCGGCACCGTACGAACGGAGCCGGTCTGTCACGATGACTTCTGGCCGGCCGTAGCGCTTCATTGCACGTATGTGGACGCCCCCCTGGGTGCAAGCAGGAATTTGGGCAACTCGTGGCATGCGGTCAGGCACTGTCGTATGTCCGGCCTCTCTGAATGCGGCATCTGCTCACCGCGGGCCTGTATGGTGTGCGTGGATCGGATCCAAATCGCTTCGGCGGTTTGCTTTGACAGCCCCTCGCGCAATACTGGTTTTCCGACCCCGTCTCTCCGACCTTTTGCCCCTACGTTGTCTTTCGTCCCAACCGCACCAACCGAGGTCATCCGCGCATCACGCCCTCAAGCGTGCCCACGGAGCTCGGCGTTCCAATTTCGAACGGCCTTTCTCTTCCCGGCAGCTATGCCACAACAACGGCCGCCGCCGGCCGCCGGTAGTTTTCCTTCTTGACCGACAGCGCCCAGATCATGCGCGCCATCTTGTTCGCCAGTGCGACAGCAACCAGCTTGGGTGGCTTTTCCGCGATCATCCTCCGGAGCCAGGGATCATCCACATCCTCGAGCTTGCGCATATGCTGGAGAACCACCGTTGCACCCAGAACGAACAATCGGCGGAGATCGCGTTGCCCCATCTTCGTGATCCGGCCGAGCCGCTCCTTGCCGGCCGTCGCGTTCTGCCGCGGTGTCAATCCGACCCAGGCTGCGAAGTCGCGCCCGCAGCCAAAGCTCTCCATCGGTGGGGCAAACGCATTCACCGCCATCGCGCAGATCGGCCCGATGCCCGGTATCGTCATCAGGCGTCTGAGCTCTTCCTGTGCCCGGGCGCGCGCACGGATCGTCTTTTCAATGTCGATGATCTTCACGTTGAGAGCCGCGATCTGGTCGAACAGCAACTCCGCCATCGACACGACCTGTTCGGGAAGCATCTTCTTCACCTCTGCGACCTCCTGCCGCAGCACCGTGATGTTCGCGACACCCTGAGCCGCGATCACCCCGAATTCCGCGAGCTGGCCCCGAATCGAGTTGATCGTCTGCGTGCGCTGGCGCACGAGAAGCTCGCGTGTGCGGAACAGCATCGCATCCGCCTGCATTTCCTCCGACTTGACCGCCACGAACCGCATCGTCGGGCGCTGCCCCGCCTCGACGATGCCCTCAGCGTCGTTGGCATCGTTCTTTTGCCGTTTGACGAATGGCTTCACGTAGATCGGCGGGATCAACTTGCACGCGTGGCCAAGAGCGATGATCTGCCGCCCCCAGAAATGAGCGCCGCCGCAGGCCTCCATCACAACCACGCATGGCGGCACCTTGGCGAGGAAAGAGAGAAACTTGCCCCGCGAAAGCTTCTTGCGAAAAACCGGCTTGCCTTCGGCCGTCGCCCCATGAAGTTGGAAACTTCTCTTTGAGATATCGACACCGATGATGCTAACACTTTCCATGGACGCTCTCCTTCGTTGATCGAACGCACCCAGCGTGTGTTCCTTCCTGGCGCTTATGACGCCGTTAGATGGGGGGCGTCCACCCCATCGCTTCAGGAACTTCAGCGCAGCCCTGCGATCCCGGCGCTTTGTGGCGAAGACTTCGAGCACCTCGCCTTCGTGATCCACAGCACGCCACAGATAGTGCATCTCTCCATTGATCCGCACGAATACCTCGTCCAGGTGCCAGCGCCATTGCGAAAACAACCGATGATTAACACGCCGCTTCCTGATCTCTGCCGCGAACATCGGGCCGAACCGGTTCCACCAGAAACCCACCGTCTCGTGGCAGATGTCGATGCCACGCTCGAACAGGAGATCCTCGACTTGACGTAGTGACAGCGGATACCGGACGTAGTGACAGCGGATACCGGACGTAGTGACAGCGGATACCGGATGTACAACATCACCGCGAGGCGAATTACCTCGGGAGAACTGTTGAAATAACGGAAGAGATTTCGCATCGCTTGAGGCTATTGAGCTCCCCTTCCCGGCTCAAGCCCATTTACTCTGACAAAGCCCTCGACAGGGCATGGGCAACTTACGCACGGCGCTGTGAGTGATGCGTGGGATCATGATTTGGAGTTGGTATCGGCGATTGTAGCGCCAAACCTGGCTGACGAGATAGTGCTCGGCGTGATCAGGACCGAGCTTGCGGTAGGGAATGTTGCCTGAGTGTTTTGTCAATGATGGTGCAATTTTGGTATGGTCACCGCGGATTTGAAGACCATCCGGGAAACGTCCGATAAGTGAGGAGCCTAGAATGGTTGAGCGTATTTACGCCAGAGATCAGGAAGGAAGGCTTGAGCCGCTTTGGGAGCAACCATTCTCGAACGAGGCCGAACTCTAGGTGTTGCTTGCCAAGTACCCGGAATTGCTGGACGGAGAGCAAATCCAGCCCGGCAATCCGAGGCGCTGGATTCTCATCACTCGCGAGAAGGGGATTGCCAAAACATCCAACGTGGCCGCTCGATGGGCGATCGACCATCTGATCATCGACCAAGACGCGATGCCGACGCTTGTTGAGGTAAAACGGGGCTCAAATCCCGAGATTCGGTGCACCATCGTTGGACAAATGCTGGAGTATGCGGCGCATGCCGCGCAGACATGGACGGCAGACGAGTTACGTCGAACGTTCGAGCAGAGAACCAACGAGCAAAAGCTTGATCCGGGCGACGAACTCGCAGTCCTGCTACAGCTGGACGGAGAACCGGATGCCGATAAGTTTTGGCAGGATGTGGCCACGAACCTTGCCGCGAAACGCCTCCGTCTACTGTTCGTGGCGGACGATATACCTGATCCCCTCAAGCGGGTTGTGGAGTTCCTCAACGAGCAGATGGCTACTATCGAGGTTCTAGCAGTAGAGATTAAGCAGTTCCGTGGCGGGTCGGCCCAGACACTTGTTCCGCAAGTCATCGGGCGTGTTTCGCAGGTTGTCGGGAGGACCACTAGGTCGCACCCAGTGCTTACGCGTGAGTCGTTCCTGGACGGATTCGACAGCGACAAATCCAAAGCGCGGGATGTTGCGGAACACCTCCTCGATGTGTCTCAGAAATCTGGCTGCATCCTGGCATGGGGACCTATGAGAACGGCGGCGCAATAATCCCCCACTGAAGCGGCCGGTTGATCCGGCTGTGGCGGACCAAAATGGGACCGTCTATAGCGTTCTGTCAGGGCTGCTCTGACTGGAAGGCGGGGGGATGTATCGGGTGGATTTGTACGCGCGGGTTCGGCGGGCGTGTCGTGTCGAGGGAATGAGCACCCGCGAGGCCTCGCGGGTGTTCGGGCTGGACCGCAAGACGGTCCGCAAGATGCTGTCGTTCTCGGTGCCGCCGGGGTCTCGCCGCGGCAAGCCGCCACGGCGGCCGAAGCGGGGTCCGTTCACGGGGATCATCGATCGGATTCTGGAAGACGATCGGACCAGCCACCACAAGCAACGGCCCACGGCGAAGCGGATCTTCGACCGTCTCCGGGACGAGTACGGCTTTACGGGCGGCTACACCATCGTGAAGGACTATGTCCGTGAGCGGCGGCTTCGGTCGCGCGAGATGTTCGTGCCGCTCGTCCATTCCCCCGGCCCCGCCCAGGCGGACTTCGGCGAGGCGATGGCGGTGATCGGCGGCGTGGCGTGCAAGGTCCACTTCCTTGCCTTCGATCTTCCCCACAGTGATGCCTGCTTCGTGAAGGCCTACCCGGCGGAGACGACCGAGGCGTTCTGCGCTGGCCACAACGCGGCGGTTGCGTTCTTCGGCGGCGTCCCCCGATCCATCCTGTACGACAACACCAAGCTGGCAGTCGCCCGGATACTGGGCGATGGCAAGCGGCAGCGAACGCGCGTCTTCACGGACCTTCAATCCCCCTATCTGTTCGAGGACAGGTTCGGCCGGCCGGGCAAGGGCAACGACAAAGGCAAGGTCGAGGGACTGGTCGGCTTCATCCGGCGGACCTTCCGGGTCCCCGTCCCGCGGGCCGAGAGCTTCGAGGCGCTGAACGATGCTCTCGCGGGACAGTGCCGCCGGCGCCAGGCGGCGCGGCTGCGGGGTCACAAGGAGACCATCGGCGAGCGCCTCGCACGGGACCGGGAAGCCTTCTTGCCTCTCCCCCCGGCACCATACGATGCCTGCGACAAGCGCACTGGACGGGTGAGCTCGCTGTCGCTGGTGCGCTGCCGGGGCAACGACTACTCGGTGCCCGTGGCCTATGGCCACCGCGAGGTGCTGATCCGGTGCTCCGTCGACGAGGTCGTTATCTCTTGCGGCGCGGAGGTGATTGCCCGGCACCGCCGGTCCTATGACAGCGCGGACCTGATCTTCGACCCGCTGCATTACCTGCCCTTGATCGAGCAGAAGATCGGCGCCCTCGACCAGGCCGCGCCGTTGGCGGGCTGGGACCTGCCCGATAGCTTCATCACCCTGCGACGCCTCCTCGAAGCTCGCATGGGCAAGGCAGGCAAGCGCGAGTACGTCCAGGTGCTCCGTCTGCTGGAGAGCTTCCGGCTCGAGGAGGTCGAGGGTGCGGTCGGCGACGCGCTCAGGATCGGCGCCATCGGCTTCGATGCCGTCAAGCACCTGGTGCTGTGCCGCATCGAGCGGCGGCCGCCCCGGCTCAACCTCGAGGTCTATCCGTACCTGCCGCGCGCCCGGGTCGCGACCACGTCTGCCAAGTCGTACATGAGCCTGCTGCCGGGGCTCCGTGCATGACCGACGCACCACAGCTGCTGCTCGCCCACCACCTCAAGACGCTCAAGCTTCCGACCTTCCTGCGAGAGTACGACAAGATCGCCCGGCAGTGCGCCTCTGAAGGCGTCGACCACGTTCGCTATCTCTTGCGTCTGGCCGAGCTTGAGCTGATCGACCGCGAGCGCCGCATGGTCGAGCGGCGCATCAAGGCGGCGCGCTTCCCCGTGATCAAGAGCCTCGATAGCTTCGATTTCAAGGTCATCCCCTCGCTCAACAAGGCGCTGGTCCTGGAGCTCGCCCGCTGCGCGTACATCGAGCGCCGCGAGAACCTCATCGCGCTCGGCAACAGCGGCACCGGCAAGACCCACATCGCCCTCGGTCTCGGCTTGGCGGCCTGCCAGAAGGGCCTCTCGGTCGGCTTCATCACCGCCGCTGCCCTGGTCCACGAGCTCATCGAGGCCCGCGATGACAAGCAGCTGCTGAGGTTCCAGAAGAAGCTCGCCACCTACAAGCTTCTGATCGTCGACGAGCTCGGCTTCGTGCCGCTGTCCAAGACCGGTGCCGAGCTCCTGTTCGAGGTGTTCAGCCAGCGCTACGAGCGCGGCTCGACCCTGGTCACCACCAATCTGCCGTTCGACGAATGGACCGAGGTGTTCGGCTCCGAGCGGCTTACCGGCGCTCTCCTCGACCGCCTCACCCACCACGTCAACATCCTCGAGATGAATGGCGAGAGCTACAGGCTCAACCAGAGCCGCAGGCGTCAAACCCCGACGGCGAACTGAACCGACCACCCAACCCTCGCTTGACCCCATGGGCCCACAGGTCCCTCCCGCGCGCGCCGCCGCGTCGGCCTGTTGAGGGCACGCCGCGTCGCACGCGGGGCCCGCCCATGGACTACGGGGACAAGCCCGCAGCCGCCAAGCGGTCCCTTCTTACACCGCCACGGTCGTCCCTTCTTGCTCCGCCATTGACAGACCTAGCGGTGTAAGCATTCGAATGCCTTGCTTAGCTTGGCCGCAACCCGTCACGGTTGCCTGGCTGTATCAGCCGTCAAAAAAGGGCTGGATGCAGACCAGGGACTTCTCGTTCGGGGCAGCCATACTCGACAACGATCCACCACCCGGAGAAGAACTGCGAGCTCTGCTCGGTGGGTGGGCAGACCAGTTCTCCAGCGATGATTTTACCGATGACGTTTCAAGCAAGGGAGTCAAGGCATGGGCTGTTGGCTACGACATCGCGCCTGAACACGTTGACCTGTTGGAAGAGCGCCTTGTCAAGGTCCTCTCGGAACTGAAGTCGATGTGAGCATGCGCCGGTGTTCTACGCCGACATGAGCGACCGGGTGATGTAGGCATTGTCAGACTAACTGGATGGGACCAGTGGAAGCAACGATCGAGGGCTCTCAGACTGCAAGTTGACGCCACTCGGCCAAGGCGGCCGAGCGATTGAGTTTGAATCTCCCGCGGTTGTAAAGATGACGGTCCTGGTTGAAATGATTGTGGATCGAGGCGTGGGCGGCGGCAAATTTTTGCAGGGTCTTGATGTCTCTGAACCTGGATCGCGGTAGGGAAGCGGGTTGCCCCGCTCCCCCCGCACAGTTCCGTGCGAGCGCGTTTAACGCACACGGCTCCTCCCTTGGGTCGAGTTGACGGCCAGTCGTCGGCTCGGCCACGGGTGCCGGGTTTCCAGCTTGGGCCAGTATTTTGCTGTAACTCGCTCCATTCTAAGCCCGGCTGTAGCGGTCCTTCTGTGATCTGCGGCGTAGTCTCTTGAGCCACAGTCTTGTCAGTCGGTGTGCGAAGCGTCTCAGGGATCGGTGGCTGGTCGGGACGGCAAAGTAGTTCAGCCATCGGTTGAGAACTTGTCCCAGCCATTTTCCGGTTTCTTCAACGCCGTGGTGCATCCGCCTGCGAAGCTCCTCCTTGATTCGCTTCAGGGTGCGTGTCATCCGCTTCGCGACCGGTTTGCGCCCCAGTTGGAACCGCCCTTTCCTGTCCTTCTCGCAGTAGTGCGTGAAACCCAGAAAGTCGAACGTCTCCGGTTTTCCCAACCCTCGGTGCTGACGGTTCTTACGTGCGAACCGCCCGAACTCGATAAGCCGGGTCTTGTCGGGGTGCAAGTCCAGTTCGAAGCATCCGAGCCGCTCCTTCAGGTGTTTCAGGAACCGCTCCGCGTCCTGCTTGTGCTGAAAACCCACCACGATGTCATCGGCGTACCGCACGATAACTGTGTCGCCTTTGGCCTCGTGGGTGCGCCACTTCTTCCGGAACCAGAGATCGAGAACGTAATGCAGGTAGACGTTCGCCAGAATCGGTGAAACGACCGAGCCTTGGGGCGTCCCCCGCATGTTGTCCCGCCACTCTCCATCTTCCATGACGCCAGCGTTCAACCACTTGGTGATCAGCCTGATGACCCGCTTGTCTCCGATCCGATGCTCAAGAAACCGGACCAGCCGGTCCCGCGAGATGTTATCGAAGAAGCCCCGGATATCCGCGGCAACTATCCAATTGATCTTGCGCTGTTCGATCCCGACCGCGAGCGCGTCAAGCGCATCGTGCGCCCCCCGCCCGGGCCGGAACCCGTAGCTGAACCCTAGAAACTCCGCCTCATAGATCGGCGTCAGGATCATCTCCGTCACAGCCTTCTGGACGATCTTGTCCTCTATGGCCGCAACGCCGAGCGGTCGTGTGCCGCCATCTGGCTTGGCTATGTTCACCCGCCGCGATGGCATCGCCCGGTACGCTCCCGAGTGCACGCGGTCATGCAGGTCAGCCAACCGGCCTTCCAGCCCATCCTCGTACACCCACCACGTCATGCCATCCGCACCGGCTGCCGCGTTCTTCTTGAGTGCGAAGAACGCCCAGCGCAGCGCATCGACCGTAACATGGTGGAGAAGCGTCGTAAGACGCTCCCGGGGTTCCCGTTTTACAAATTGCCGTATCCGGTCAGTCGCCTGTGACACGCTTTCCCAGTCCTGCGTCTGGCGCATGCTTTGACCTTCCGGATTCCCCTCGGGCCCGGTCCTTCGCTCCATCGGCTCCGCCAGAACAAATGCCCCTTTGTTCGCCGGCTTCACAGCTACTATGACCGAGTCTGACTTCTGCATGCCGTTCATCATCGGTTACGGAATCCTCCTTTCCTTTGCGGCCCCACTACGACTGTGGGACGGCGTGCAGATCTCCCAGGTCCCGGTGGAAAGCGTACCTACGTGCGTGTGGGTTCTCCGACTCCGCGGGGCCCTCTCCCCCCTCACCATGGCGGTGGGAGCGGTGTTGCCTTCGACACGATGGAAATCCTCGGCACCCCGAATCACAGATATTTTCGAAGCTCAATAGCCCTCGCCCATATGCACCCCTGTCAACGCTTAACCTCCATCCTCGCGAATGACGGCCCATGACTCGGGGCGGAAGTGGCTGGTTACACCTTCCTTCCCGCCGGACTCGCACCGGCTACTTTCCGCCAGTTAGCCTGGCGCTCCCATCGCTCCCTCTCGTCGGCGGAACGGTTGGTGTGAGTTTTCGGCTCGATTGTTGAGCCACCGACCGCAACGCTGACGATCCTCGACCCCAATCTCTTTCATCGCGGCACCGTACGAACGGAGCCGGTCCGTCACGATGACTTCTGGCCGGCCGTAGCGCTTCATGGCACGCTTCAGGAACTTCAGAGCAGCCCTGCGATCCCGGCGCTTTGTGGCGAAGACTTCGAGCACCTCGCCTTCGTGATCCACGGCGCGCCACAGATAGTGCATCTCTCCGTTGATCCGCACGAATACCTCGTCCAGGTGCCAGCGCCATTGCGAAAACAACCGATGATTAACCCGCCGCTTCCTGATCTCTGCCGCGAACATCGGACCGAACCGGTTCCACCAGAAACCCACCGTCTCGTGGCAGATGTCGATGCCACGCTCGAACAGGAGATCCTCGACTTGCCGTAGCGACAGCGGATACCGGATGTACAACATCACCGCGAAGCGAATGACCTCGGGAGAACTATTGAAATAACGGAAGGAATTTCGCATCGCTTGAGGCTATTGAACTCCCCTTACAGGCTCAAGCACATTTACTCTGACAAAGCCTGCGGGCGAACTCGACGGTGGCAACCGGCAGGGACGTCCACCTGTTCTCGCAGACAGGTTCGCCTTGAAGGGTGTTCTGGTTCCGCCGAATAGCTCTAAAGCGAACGACATCCGCGCCGCCATTCCGGGAAGCCAGCGGCATCGGTGGTTTCACAGCCTGAAGAGTTCCCAGGCTCTAACCCAAAGCGTGTTCGGCGCGGTCCACGCCTTTGACCGCCTCGATCTGCTCCAGGATGTGACCGCCGAGTGCGGGCGACCGGCCTTCTTCGAAGACCACTGCGGCTCGTCGCTTGTCTTCGAGCACGAGGTGCGCGGCCTGGAAGAACCGAGACCGACCAGTATCGACGTGTTGCTCAGCGGACCGCAAAAGCGTGTCGCCATAGAATGCAAGTTCACCGAGCAGGAGTTTGGCGCCTGCTCGCGCCCGCAACTCCGTCCTGACGATGCAACATATTCCGATCAGCATTGCGACGGAAGGTACCGTGTCCAACGTGAACGCAGCGAGCGCTGTGCTTTGACGGAGATCGGCATCCAGTATTGGCGACATCTGCCCCACCTGTTCGATTGGCCAGCCGATCGCGATCATGTGCCTTGTCCCTTCGCAGACGTTTACCAACTGGCGCGAAACGCGCTGGCCGCCGCCCTTATGCCGGACGGCCCGCTTGACCCGGTCACAGGGCACGTCCTTGTCGTCTACGATGCTCGCAACCCGGCATTCCGGGAGATTGGCAAGGCGGAAAGACAATGGGGTTCGGCGACCGCGGCATGTCACGTGCCAGGGCTTGTGCGCCGCCTGAGTTGGCAGCACCTGATGGCCGCCATGGCCCGTGCGCCGGAATTGGCGTACCTCGTCGAGGGCGTCGGACGCAAATACGGCCTGACAGCCCGTTGACGAAAGGGTGGCTCAGCTGGTTTCCTGACCTTCCCCGACGACGCATGCGATGGCGTCATGCAGGCTCGCGGCATGTGACTTGCTGCATCGAGAGGCCGGACACGCGACAGCACCTAACCGCATGCGCCAAGCCAACCAAAAAACTGCTTGCATCGCCGCGTAGGCCATCGTCGTGACCGATCCGACACCGGGCACGGTCATCGGCAGGCGGCAGGCCGGGTTGTCTTTCGTCCGCGCCATGACCGCCTTGTCCAGCCGGCCGATCCTGCCTTTCGACGCCGCCGCCAGGGACAACAGCGGCTCGCTCGCCGGGCACAGTTCGGGATGGTCCGCCAGCGCTTCGCGAACCCGCCCGGCCAGCTTGCACAATCCCTTGGGAAAGCGCGGACCCAACCGGGATCGATCCGCCCCGGCCAATGCCCGCCTCGAGCCATCCCCGCGACATGCGGATCGTCCGACGACATGCTTCCACTTGAACGGGTCGTCGATCCAGGCGGATCGAAAAAAGGTCATGGCGGAGCCACCGCAAAGGGTTCGGCGAGGCGGGAAATACCTATCCGTCACCGCTTTCCAGCGCCGCCACCGTATCGGCGTATTCCTCAAGCGCCGCCCGGCCCTTCGGTGTCAGGCCGTAGACCCCGCGGAGCGTGTCGGCGGGCCGTTCGAACCAGCCGTAGTGATCGGCGCGCATCATGGCTCCGGCCCTGGCGACGCCGGTAGTCCCGGCGACGATCGCGGCTTTTGTCTCTCCGTTACGGCGGAGATGCACGGCGCAGCGCAGAGCATCCTGCCGGTAGGCCGTCATGATCTTGCGCCGGTTCGAGCCGCCCTCGTTCGGATCGCCCACCCTGTGCCGGAACTCGCGCAGCAACCGCCCGATCGCAGGTGTGCGCTTGCGTGGCCGGTAGGGCGCCGGGTCGAGCAGCGCTTCCACGAATGGTGTGGGCTCCAGCCTGACCGTAAGCAGCCCGAGTCCGAGCCGGCGGCAGAGCGCCAGCGCATCCTTGCGTCGGGCCGTGCGGCCGGAAAACGGCGGAACCGCGAGATAGACATTGTCGGAGAGGCCCTGCCGCGCGATCCCCTGAAAGACCAGCGGCAGGGAGAAGGCGGTCTTCAATTCGACGATGACGGGCGGTTCTTCGGCCCGGACCGCGACGAGATCGCAGCCGTTGACCTCTCCCTTCACCTCGTAGCCTTGCGCTTCGAGGAAAGCCTTTACCGGGGGATAGAGGGCGTATTCGCGCATGCCGGAACTCTGCCATGGGGCACTTGGACATGAAAGCGGAGTGCAGGCGCCCCGCCCGTGCGCCGGGAAACGATCGAGCGCGCTCCCGGAGGACCGTCGCAAGTGCCGATGCTGGCATTGCGGGCGCCCCGGGATTATACGGTTTGCATGATCGAGTCCGTCGCACGTATCCGTATCGAACTGCAAGGCCTGGAGCCGAAGGTATGGCGGCGCGTCGACGTCCCGGTCGCCTCAAGGCTGGCCGCGCTGCATGACGTCATCGAGATCGCGGTTGGCTGGCTAACCCGGCGCCGTGGGTAGCAGGCCGTATCGAGGACATCCGGGCCGGGGATAGTGGATCGGAGAGAGTTCGAGGCGTTGCCGGCGCCTCACTCCCGGACGTCGGGCGTGCGCCGGCCTTCGTGCCGCATCGCGAATCTTCGGCCGATGAACCCCGCCAGAACGGCGCGCGCGATCTCGCCGGGGGGCTCTCCGCCCGCGAGCGCGGCGAGTAGCGACAGCGTCCGGCGGTCGTCCGCCTGAAGATCCCGCTGGGGCCAATCGTCCTCGAGGACACGGGCGCCCTGGATGAAGCCCCGCGCCCATGCCATGAGATCGCCGTCGTCCAGACCGGCGAGCATCGCCGCGGCGAACCGGCTCTCGCCAAGGCCGATCGTGAGTTCGTTGTACCGTCCCGTCGCCAGCGCAATGAATGTCTCCAGCGCCTTGTCGTCACGGTCCCGGATCCGTTCCGCAAGGGCGGAAAGCCCGGCGCCCGGGCGGAGCGTCAGGGGCGCGAGCGCGGCGGCCGACAGATAGCCGTCGAGCCAGGCCGGCGAAGCCGTCGCCCAAAGCTCTTCTTCCGGCCCTGTCCCCGCCCCGGCCACGTCCGTCAATCCGTCCGCGTCGTCCGCCCCAAGCTCGTGTTCCTCCGCCTCCCAGGCCTCGACGGAGGTGTCGAAGACATAATCCATGATCGGGATCGTTTTCAGTGCCCGGCCGTCGAGCAGCGCCGAGGCCGCCGCCGCGAAAGAGCGCCACTCGCCGTCCCCGCCCGATGCCTTCAGGATGTGCGCGGCGCGCAGCATGAGTAGAGCCCAGTCGCCGCGCCGCTCTTCGAGACGCTCCCAAAAGGCGGCTTCCGGTTGCCGCGTGCCGGACGCGCTCTTCAGCGCTTCGTCGAAGACCGCCGTGCCCTCGAACCATGTGTCGACGATCGGGTGGTCGTCCGGCCACGTCGCGCTTCGGGCGATCAGCCGCTCCCGCTCCCGCGCCGGGAGGCCGGCGATCTCCCCCTCGGGATCCACCTCCGCCAGCCAGTCGCCCGCGGCCATCGGACGCGGGCGCAACTCGCCGAGGCCGCAGGCGAGAGCGGCATCGATCAGACCGGCCGGCGGTGGGCGCCCCGCCGCGAGCCCGTTCGCCAGCGCGGCGGCCAGTGCCGTCTCGAAAGCTTCCCATGCGAGGTCGAGCGCTCCGATATCGTCTACTTGCGTCGATATCGCCTCTCCGGCGGCGTCGCCCCGGGCAAGAAAGGCGTCTTTTACGCCGTGCCCGGCCTTGATCAGAACCAACGCCGTGACCGGACCGTCCAGCACCGCGGCGAGGCTCTGGGCGCCCGAGCCGTCCGGCAGCGTGCCGAGAAGCCGCTTCGGACGACCTCCGGGCCGCTCCGGCGGGCCGGAGAGGTTCCGCTGTCGCGCCTCGCGCAGGGCCGCATCCAGCACCGGGCGGGCGCCGTCCGGTGGCATCCAGTTGCGAATCAGCGGCAGCACCGCCACCGAAGCGGCATCGAGAATGCCCCGCCGCGCCCGGCCTGCGAGGGCGCCGGCGGCGGCCAGGCGAACCTCCCTCGACGCGTCCAGCAGCCAGTAAAGCGCCATGCGGCCGGAAAAACCCTCGTCCCGACCCGAGACATGGTGCACCAGGGCCGGACGGACCTCGTCCGGAAGGACGCCGAGCATGTCGTCCAGTACCATGTGCAGCATGTAATCGTCGTCCCCCGCCTCGCGCCGGAGACGGTCGATCTCCGCATCCAGGTCGCCCGGAAGCCGGTCCGACGCGGCCAGGGCTTCCAGTTGCGCCGTGAGGAAGGATACGAGGGCCTCCGGCGCCTCGATTTCGGCGCGGGCATAAGCGCGCGCCAGCCCATGCGCGGAGCGCTCGTCGAGACCGCCGTCGACGGCTAGCGCCCCGGTTGCACCATGGGCCTCGGTCAGGAAGCTCTCGCCAAGGCGCCCGCGGTTCTCCGTATCCATGCGGGCCAGGCCGATCAGAGCTTCGAACAGCTCAAGCGGGCCGCCCCGGTCCGTACTCGCCGTCCGCGCCACGGCGGCGACAAGCTCCGAAGCAGCGCCGGGCGTTCCCAGAAGCGCCGATCCATGGTCCGCGGCCACGCGCATGGCGGCGCCGGGGTCATTGGAACGGCCGAGTTCGTCGAGGCAGGCTCGGACCGGACCGGCGTTAACCGGACGTTCGTCGTCTTTGTTCATGAGTGCGCCTCACTCTCGTTCCAGGCCTCGGAGTCCGACCCCGAACCAACCGAATGAATTTAGTCTGTTGCGGTTCACTTCCCCGGCCCCGACCGGCTGCCAATGGACGATGCTGCCCAACGATCTTCCGTCGCGCCCGACGGCACAACGCTATAATTGTTTCAACCGGCAACGACACCTCTACTCACGGGACAGCTTCCGGCTTGACCGTGGCGTCGCACCGCCGAGCGGCGTCGGTTCGCAGTCGGCTGATTTCCTGTCGTTCGTGGAAAACTCGGACGAATCGCTTTAGGGTCTGTTGAGATTCATCGTGAATTGATGATTGCGGAGCAAGCATAAATCATGGCCTCGAAGCTTTCGTCGGTTTTGTCGCTTCGCAGGGCGATGCGTTTGAACTCCTTGAGTTTACAGAAGAAGTTTTCGATCAAGTGGCGCCATTTATAGATCTCGTCATCAATGTCCAGTGGCTGGAGACGCTGCGGGCGCTGTGAGATCACGATTTGCGCCCCGCGCGCGTTCATAGCCTCAATGATCCAGTTCGCGTCGAACGCCTTGTCGGCAATCAGGCCGCCGAAATCGAGGTCTCTGATGAGCGGGGCACCGCCTCCGCTATCGTTTCGTTGTCCAGGCATCGGAACAAAGCGCACCAGATTGCCCAAGCTATCGGTGAGGGCCAGGATATTGGTCGTCAGACCGCCCCTTGACTTGCCTATGGCCTGGCCCTGAGCCCCCCTTTTGCGCCCTGGCCGTGGCGGTGGACCCTGACAATCGTGCCGTCGATCATTGCGAACTCCATATCTGCTTCATCCGACACGACATCAAATATCCGTTTGAAAACATCCGCCTTGACCCAGTGGCGAAAACGCTTGAATAGCGTATTCCAAGTCCCGAAACCGGGCGGCAAATCACGCCACGGGCTTCCAGTGCGCGCAATCCACAGCACGGCCTCCAGAAACAACCGCCCATCCCCGCCAATACGGCCGGGGTCGCTCTTCTTGCCCAGACAATGCGGCTCAATCAACGCCCATTGACAATCCATGATGGTAAAACGCTCTTCGATCACTCAAACCTCCTGTAAAAGAAAGCTTGAATCACGAATTAAAGGTTTTGGGAATCCTGAATCTCAACAGACCCTAGCCTGCAGCACCTCGCAATCCAGTAACATGGCCGCTTGCGGACACACAGATAACAACCCAGTATCAAGACCTGTCATCAAGAAGGATCTCCCGATCATGGCAATCGATGAAGCAACCTTGTCCAAAGGCCACTTGAGAAAGCTGAACGCTCTGCGTAAGTCCGTGGGCGACGAGCTTGGCGACGATGTGTTCTCGAAATGGCACGAACAGCTGTCGCCCGGGAAGGTAACCGGGAAACGCGACCCGGTTGCGGAGAAGATCCGCGAGGCGGTTTCCGGTCTGGAACATGACAAGTCGTTTCGACTGGGCAACCGGGGCTATACGATCCGCCGTGCGAAGGGCAAGGGTGCGTCCGGTTTCGTCATCATCAAGAATGAGAAGAACTGACGAGACCTGCGCGCGGGAGCGGAGTTCGGACGGATCCCCGGCGATTTCTTTGCTGACCGCTTGATTGTTAGCCTTGCAGCTTTCCCGCGGCTCGCTGTGTTCTGACCATATTTGCAGTTTTGGGCCGGCGAGTCAGTTTCAAGGAGACCCGGGCGTTTCGCCGGCGCCATCGAATCAAAGTGATTGTAGCGGGCGTGGTGATCACCCTACTGTTCGCCACGGCCGGAGCGAACCTCGTCGCACCGGTCCTCGCGACCGCCTACATGGTGCATGTCTGTCATGGCATGCGGCGGCACGAAGCGGCGGACGGCCGCACGCTGGGATAACCCGCTCGGACCCCGGGACACGTGCCGGACCCGCGAATGGCGAAGCGAAAGGACAGAGACCATGCTCGACCGAAAGAAAGACAAGGAGGGCGCCAGACCCGCGCCGGAAGTGGTGCCCGACGACGATGAGCCGGAGAGCGTGGCCGAGCCGGCTTACGCGCCGACCCCGGCGACGCCCGAGCCTCTGACGCCGGCGCTGCCCGGCATGCCCGAGACCCCCCGCCGGCTCGCGGACATCCCGCCGATCTCCCGGCCCGCCGAGGACGGTTCCCTCTCGCGTTCGGGGAACACACGCCTGACCGTGGGCAAGGACACCGAGATGTCGGGCGAGATCACGACCTGCGATCTGCTCGTGGTCGAGGGCACGGTCGACGCCAGCCTGCGCAACGGGCGCGAGATCCAGATCGCGCAAAGCGGCCGGTTCTCGGGCTTGGTGGAAGTCGAGGAAGCGGATATCTCGGGAGAGTTTTCGGGCAAGCTCGTCGTACGCCACCGGCTCATCGTGCGGGCCGGCGGCAAGGTCGACGGCGAGATCTTTTACGACAAGATCGAGGTCGAGCGGGGCGGCGAAGTCTCGGGCCGGCTCGCGGTGGGCGACGGGCGGGCCGCGGAGGTCAAAACGCTGGCCGGCGCCGGGCCGGGCGGCGGGAGCGTCTTCTCCAAGCCGGACTGAGCCCCGGAGCGGCCCATCCATGCGCGGGCGGTGAGGAGCCGGACGATGGACCCTCCTGCTCACGGCGGGACCGGCGGCGGTTCCCCTGCTCGCGGCCTGCACGGGGGATCGGATCGCACCCGGCCCGCCCGTCACCGGCGACGTTCTCGGGCTCTACGCGGACATCCATACATCCATGGCGGCCTCCCCGGAACCGGCACCGGGCCATCCCACCAAATCCCGCCAAATCCCACCCAATCCCGGACAACCGGACCTCCCTGCAGGGGCTTTCTGCAGAGACGGGTTCGCTCCAGACTGCGCCCACCGCCACTGTCTAGGTGGCAAAAGCCCGAACAAGCCCCAACAAGCCCGAACAAGGCCGAACGAGGCGAAGCAGGATCGCCCTTTCCGGGGCTTACGGGAGGGCGGCGAACTGCCCTGCGGGCAGGGTAAAGGCCTTGAACGATCCGGGCGGAATGTGGCGTGCAAGGCCCGTAAACGGGCCTTTTACCGGTCGAAACGGGTCGTTTCGGGCGATCCATTCAGGCGGGCCCCAGGGTCGGTTTCGGACCGGACCGTCGGGGCCTCGGGATCGTGGTGTCCGACGCCTGAATGATCCGGGCGCCGATAGCAGAGAGCGGATCGGTGCCGCAACGCACCGGCCCCTGGCGCGAAAGTCTCCGGCGGGACTTCTGGCGGTACCCGAACCCTGGCGCCGGCGGCGGGCGATGCGAGGGACCGCCGCCCTTCCGGGTGGCCCGGACCGGGAGGGTCGGTCAGTCGATCCCGAGCCGGGCCTTCTGGTCGTCCCAGGCGGCCGGCAGACGGGTGTCGCCGGTGAGCCCAGCGGCGGTCAGCTCCAGCGGTTGCCGGTCGGCGAGGATGGCCTCGACGATGGCCAGCGCCAGGAAGCCGAGACGCAGGATGCGGGTAAAATACGACCCCCCGACCCCGGCTTGGGCGGCGAGCTCGGTCATCGATCCGCCATTGTTCTTCATGACCATCTCCCGGTAGCGATGGGCCTGGGCGAGGACACGGGAGAGGCTGTGGTCGGGGCGGCGGCGCGCATCGGCGTCTTCATCGAGGAGCGCGAGCAGTCGATCGGAGGGGATGCGTATCGTGAGGCTTTCGGGCAGAAGATCGATGCCGTCGAGCAGACCGAGCAGGATCGCCCGCTTCCCGGCAGGCTCCAGGGCCGGCCAGCGCTGCGCGAGCCCGGCGGCACGGGCGAGAAGGCGGGCGCGATCGTCGGCGCCGGGCCTGTGAGCCTCGATCGCGGCAAAGACCCGGGCCCGGGATCCGAGGAACCGGCACAGCTGGTCCTCGACCAGGGGCTCAAGATCGCCCGCCGGCACCCGCCGGCCCCGGGGCGCCTGGGGACGGCCCTTGCCGATCAGGTCCCGCGAGACATAGTAGCGATAGCGGGTAGGGTTCCCGGTCGCGTGGGTGGGCGTCATGGGGGTGCCGGTCCCGTCATGCACCAGTCCGGCGAGCAGGCTCGGCTGCTTGGCTGCCGAGCCGGTCTTGCGGTCGTGACGGTTGGCCTCCAGCCGCCGCTGGACGGCCTGCCACAGACCGTCGCCGATGAGGGCGTCATGGACGCCGGGGTAGCTCCGCTCTCGGTGCACGATCTCACCCCGGTAGAGCCGGTTCCCCAGCATATGGTAGAGCGCGCCGCGCGCCAGGGGCTTACCCCCGGTGGCGCGCCCGAAGCGGTCGATGCGGCGCTTGCCGACGATGCCCGAGCGGTCGAGCTCGGCTTTGAGCGCCCGGACGGAGCCCAGCTCCCCATAGCGGCGATAGATATGGCGGACCGTGTCCGCCTCCGCCTCGTTGATCACCAGCTTGCGGTCCTCGACATCGTAGCCGAGCGGCGCCAGGCCCCCCATCCACAGACCCCTGGCCTTCGACGCCGCGATCTTGTCCCGGATCCGCTCGCCGGTGACCTCCCGCTCGAACTGCGCGAAGGACAGCAGGATGTTGAGCGTCAGACGGCCCATCGAGGTCGTGGTGTTGAACTGCTGGGTGACCGAGACGAAGGTCGCGTCATGGGCGTCGAACGTCTCGACGAGCTTCGCGAAGTTCCCGAGGGAGCGGGTCAGGCGATCGACCTTGTAGACCACCACGGTGTCGACCCCGCCGGCCTCGATCGCCGTCATCAGGCGCTTCAGGGCCGGCCGTTCCAGGGTGGCGCCCGAGAGGCCGGCGTCGTCATAGCCCTGCGCCAGGTCCACCCACCCTTCGCTCTTCTGGCTGAGGATATAGGCCTCACAGGCCTCGCGCTGGGCGTCCAGGGAGTTGAAGTCCCGCTCCAGCCCCTCGTCATGGGACTTGCGGATGTAGACCGCGCAACGGGTCCGGCGCACCGGCGCGGGGCGGCTCGCCGGTCTACTCATCGTCCGTCTTCCCTGCCCCGGGGCGCGGGCCCGTGAGGCCGAAGAAGCGGGGGCCGGACCAGTGGCCGCCGGTGATCGCACCGGCGATCTTCGAGAGCGACCCCCAGTCCTGGCCGTTCCACTCGTACCCGGTTTCTGTGACGCTCACCGTGTACGTCCGGCCGCGCCACTCGCGCACCAGCCGGGCGCCAGGCTTGAGCCGGGCCGCCCGGGCAGGCGCCGCGCCGCCGTCCCGCTCGAGAGCGGCGAGCCGGCGTCGGGTGGCGGCGTTCAGGCCGCCGTACGCCTGCTCCTGGAGCTTCCACGCGACGGCGAGCAGGAGCAGGTCGCGGCGGATCCGCCGGGGCGGGTCCACCCGGTAGAGCCGCCGCCATTCCCGGCGCAGCGCCCCGGTGTCCAGCGCCTCCAGGGCGCGCAGGCGGGACGAAACCTCCGGTCCTTTCCCGGGGCCTCGGTCTCGTGCCCCGGTGGGTGATGGCGGACCGTCGGCGGGGTCGGGCTTCGACATGGGGGCTCCGGTTCATGGCCGCGCCCGGTGCGCAGTTCCCGGCACCCCAGGCCCCGGACCGCGCACGCTCGGGGCAGGGGCTGAAACACTCGGTTCCCGGCACCCGGCATGTACGCGTCCCCTGGCGGAGAAGTCCAGACATCATGCCGGAATCCGGACTGGCCTCGGGCCGGATCCCGTGGTTCTTCATCCATTGATGAGGAGGGGCATCCCGGTTCGAGCTTTGACCTCGAGCTTGAGGCGCATTTTGTCCATCTTATAGCCCTCGCGGGGGAGCTGTCAACTTAACTTGAGAGAGGCAAATTTTGATCTGAAGTCCGGTCTATTCATGCCGCCGCCGTCACAGCTTTGCATTCCTCCATCGCGCCGTCGCGAAAGGTTCGAAGCGTGTGGCGAGAAATGAGATGGCGTTGGGCGTTGAAGAGGTTATGGATCGGGCCATGGGTGGAGAGAAATCGTTGGGCTGAACCGTGGGATTTGAAACGCTGCATCTTTCGTTCCCGTCGTCGTATCGGGACATGCGAACTCTCAGCTCGATTGTTCAGGTGATGCCCGGTTTCGTCGAGGTGAGCGAGACGTAGCTCTCAGAATGCAGCATCGTAAGACCTTAACTTATCGGTCACGATCCTATCGGGCCGAACGCCTTGGTTCCTCAGGAGCTTTCGCATGAGTTTCATAGCGGTGCGCTTGTCTCGATGCCTTTGTACCAATACGTCGAGACCCTCGCCCTCACCGTCTACAGCCCGCCACAGGTACATCTGCGTGCCACCGATCTTCACAAAGACTTCGTCCAGGTGCCAGACCTCGAACGCGGGATCACGGCGCTTGCGGATCCGGCGGGCATAGGCTTGTCCAAATTTTAATACCCACAGACGAACGGTCTCGTAGCTGACGTCGATCCCTCGTTCCGCCAGGAGATCTTCGACATCACGGTAACTCATCGTGAACCGATAATAGAGCCACACGGCTTGACCGATAATGTCGGGATGGAACCGGTGTCGCCGGTAGGAGATTTTCTGCATCGGGCAAATTTACCACCCAACCAAACCCACCCATCAGTTAATGTGACAGTCCCTTTGGGGCGGCAGGCCAGGGGCGTCATGGTGGAATAAGGTAGGACGTGCTGAGGGCGCGCGGCGAAGAATCAGCGCACGCAGCTCGAAGGCGTTCCTCGACAAGGGTGTCAGCCGATGCATGGGTTCCATGCCGGTCGGCACGATGAGCCCTCGATCACCTCGACGGTGAATCAGAGTCGGAGTTCGATGCCGACCGAGCGTCTAGACCGTTGGCGAGCTCACGGTGAACGCGAACTGGACGTGCGGCGCCATAAGAGTCCTCACCAGAACAAGATGACGTTACGACCCGAGGGGCGTCGTGGGGACAGGGACCCGCTGCGGCAAACTTCCCCTTTCCGGCCTCATCCCGCCACCTCTGCGATGCAGCTCGCGATACGATTTGCGGCCGAATTGACGGGGTCGTTGGTGAGGTGGGCGTAACGGGTGGTGGTCTGGAACTGGGTGTGCTCCAGGAACTTGCCAATCATGGCCGGGCCTTCTCCGACCAGCAAGCCACCACTGGCGAAGGTGTTTCTGAGGTCATGAAGCCGGATATCATCGAGGTCGGCGCGCGCCCGGACGCGCTTCCAGGGGTGCTGAATGTCAGTCAGATGGCTCCCCAGACGCGTAGCGCTACCCCGCTTCCGACCAAGCTCTCGCTTCTGATGGCGCACGGGAGCGGCCGTGGAGCAGCGACGGAGACGTGACGGAAGACCGGCGGGTGGACGGCCGTCCACCTCGCGACCCGGTAACGCCGTGGCCAGCGGCGTCAGCGGAGGAAGGCGGCTGATACCACGTTTCGAGGGTGCGGATATGATAGGTTCGATGTTCAGGGTGACCCCCACGGATCGTGTAGCAGGTGCGGGCCAGTCAGATCTGTGTGACGAACGCGGCCGGTTCGAGGCCGACAGCGTGAACGCGCCTTCGGCGCCGCGTGCCGCCCCGGCGGCCGCCAGCCACGCGGACGGCGACCTGATCGCGAGGCTGACGACGGGGCGCAAACGGACCGATATTGCGACCATCGGAAATGGGAGTGGACAAGAGCATGATTCCTTGCGTCATCACCAAATTGCACATTGCGGAAGCCATACGGCGCATCAAGTGTAATGGAATACCTCCGAGAAGAAGGAGCCGGGATTACTGCTTGGTGACGAACCGCGGGCATTTTCCTCCGAAGTACACGATTGCTCTTGCGCATGAGATCGCCACGGGCGAGTTCCTGAGCTCGGACCGGTTCAACGGAGGCGCGGAGTCCAATGACTTCCTCGGACGCCGCGGCTTCGTCGTCGTCGAGTGCGACTGTGGAGGTAGCCTTGAGGTTGGGGGCAGCGTCACATCGGTGTCCGGTCCACCGGAACAGGCGAGTTCCACTACTGCACCACTGCGTCACCCCGAGCGGTGTCCAGAATGCAAGATTCGGGTCCGTGAACTTCTGGAACGGATCTACGGGACCTGCCTGTCGAACCACAGATTTGGCTGGCGAACTGGCCTCGCACCTTACACGGAAACCTCTATCGGCGCCGCTTTGCGGGACGTGGCCACGGCGCTGGAGAGGTATCGAGGCTTCGGCATCGGTGATTTCGTACGACGCGACGTGCTGACCGGCTGTGATTTCTGGGTTCCCGACCCCGGCTTCATTGTTGAGTTCGATGAGAGCCAGCATTTCACGAGTCCGCGAAAGCTCGCGCTCTCCGAGTACGCGGACGAAAAGCTCCTGGGGTTCTCCGCGAAGCGCTGGATCTCGCTATGCGAGCATCACGATGCGAAGGACAATGATCCAGCTTTTCGCGGCGAGCAACGCGCTTGGTACGACACGCTGCGGGACCTCCTTCCGTCAATCAAGGGCTTGCGGCCGACGGTGAGGCTCTATGCCCGCGACCGGGTTTGGTGCTCGCTCGATCCGGACAGTGCGGAGGACCGGGAAGGCTTCTCGGACTTAACGCATCAGAGGCGTCCTCCGCCCAGTCGAACGGCCGAGGCAAGCCGCTCCCCCGGTGTTCGGCCAGAATCAATCCTGCGGGTGGCGATGGTGTTTCCACAAGTGAAGCAGAGGTCGAAGAATGGTGTTCCACCCACTGGAGCGGGGGCCCATCGGCCGATGGTGCCAACCACGGCATCATTCGCCGGCGAGGCAGTCGACTTCGTACTCTTTCCTGAAGGGTACATATGCGCGACCGACGAAAAACGCAAACAGTCGCTGCAGAAGCTCGCATCGAAGCTGGACGCTCCCTTATTGGTAGGCGCGATCGACAGAAGCCTCGACGCCTCAGACCGCGCTTGGCAGGTACTCCTTCAGTTTGAACCCGATGGATTCCCCCGTCCCGCGTATATGTCAAACACTCGACTGCGAAGGCGGTCGCTTTTGAGCGACAGGATTGGGGGCCGTGTGAAGCGCTCCCCACCTTCGACCTAAGAGGCGTTTCGGCAGGAGCAACGATTTGTCACGATCACTATCTGGGGTTGCTTCCTCGCTTTCTTGCCAAGCGAGGCGCGCAACTGTGGGTGAATCCGAGCTATGACAACGTCACCGACATAAAATGGTCATCAGTTCTCCGGCTGCGAGCAGTGGAGAATCGCTTTTTCGCTCTGTGCACGCTGCACTGCGATGTGAACAGGCGGAGAACCCACCCCTTCGCGTTCTCTCCCGACGGTAGCGAGCTGTCGGCCAGGCGAGCGGGTTCTGATGTCGTGCGGCCTCTGTCGGAGTGCCGCGAGGCCGGGAACATCTACATGATCGAGCTCGACATGGGCGCGGTGAATAAACCGCTCGATTGGTCGACGCTCCCGCCCGCCGAGACACCGAAGCGTGCTAGAAACGGCACGCCCCGCAAGCCGATCCACATTGCATTGAGAGACGGCCAGCCCGCCGTGCTCGGATGCTCGGGTTGGAGGACGGACGATACTGGCTTGCGCGTTGAGACCGACCACGATCCTGTCTACGCAGGTGTGATACCAGGGAAGAAGATTCTCGAAGCGGCCGAATGTTTTGCCGTGCTCGATCGAGCGAGGCAGATGAATTGCGCGCCGATCATCTGGAATTATTGGAAGCGGCTTCCGGTCGATTCGGCATGTCTGGGAACTCTGATGATGGGAAAGGCGATTGAGTGCTGCGCTCCAATCGTGGTTTCAGACGAAGACAGGATATTCGAGTTGATCGAGCTATCGAACAGAAGCAAGATCCCGGCTCGAAGGATGATGGAGGCGTCTGGGGAAGCAGTAGTCGATATAGGATATGCGTGGGGCCTGAACAATGCGTTCAAAATCGTCACCAAGTATCTTCCCTCAGGAATGAGTGAAATCGCATTGGATCGCTATCGGAACCTGGCATTGTCAGACTAACTGGATGGGACCAGTGGAAGCAACGATCGAGGGCTCTCAGGCTGCAAGTTGACGCCACTCGGCCAAGGCGGCCGAGCGATTGAGTTTGAAGTTCTCGCGGTTGTAAAGATGACGGTCCTGGTTGAAATGATTGTGGATCGAGGCGTGGGCGGCGGCGAATTTCTGCAGGGTCTTGATGTCTCTGAACCTGGCCATCGCTCCCTCTCGTCGGCGGAACGGTTGGTGTGAATTTTCAGCTCGATTGTTGAGCCACCGACCGCAAAGCTGACGATCCTCGACCCCAATCTCTTTCATCGCGGCACCGTACGAACGGAGCCGGTCTGTCACGATTACTTCCGGCCGGCCGTAGCGCTTCATGGCACGCTTCAGGAACTTCAGAGCAGCCCTGCGATCCCGGCGCTTTGTGGCGAAGACTTCGAGCACCTCGCCTTCGTGATCCACAGCACGCCACAGATAGTGCATCTCTCCATTGATCCGCACGAATACCTCGTCCAGGTGCCAGCGCCATTGCGAAAACAACCGATGATTAACGCGCCGCTTCCTGATCTCTGCCGCGAACATCGGACCGAACCGGTTCCACCAGAAACTCACCGTCTCGTGGCAGATGTCGACGCCACGCTCGAACAGGAGATCCTCGACCTGCCGTAGCGACAGCGGATACCGGATGTACAACATCACCGCGAGGCGAATGACCTCGGGAGAACTATTGAAATAACGGAAGGGATTTCGCATCGCTTGAGGCTATTGAACTCTCCTTCCCGGCTCAAGTCCATTTACTCTGACAAAGCCCTCCTGGGTCATCCGGTCCGACCGCGTTCGATTCGGTCCAGTGGTCGATCTCGCTTTTCCTGAACCACCACGAGCCGTCGACCTTGAAATCCGGTATCTCCCGGTTGGCAACCAGCCGGTAGATCGTACGGTCCTTGATCTTGAGGTATTCGGCCACCTCGCGCACGGCCATGGCGTCGGTCATCGCTCGCGCCGCCTTTCGATCAAGACGTTGATGCCACCCAGAAAATATAACAGAATCGGCAAAATCCTAGGACGAAATCGAGACGGCGCTTTGTTGGCGATAGCAGTAGACGATGAACAAGTGAGTTGGACCCGATTTTCTTGGACACAGAATTGGCTTAATCGAAGTGTCCAAGGAGGCCCGGAACATGCCCTGCAATATTGAGAAGAAAGTTGCTGTTGATGGGCCTGTGGCAACCGAGGGCGAGCACGGCTCGTCCCCGTTTTCCCCAGGCCAGGTTTCACCGGCCGACCCGCTGAGGTTTGGCCAGCGGTGGGCGGTGGCGCGCAAGCGTGAGGGTGTCCTGCGGCTTTTGCGTGGCGAGCCGATGGAATTACTGTCGCGGCAGTTTGGTGTGGAGAGTTTCCGGCTCGAGCAGTGGCGTGAGAAGGCAATCGCCGGGATCGATGCCGCCGAGGATGTCGGGCGGGTGAGTATATATCCCCTTGCCGCGATTTCCCTGCCATCCGTGCCAGGCTGCAGGCACAACAGGCAGCCCACGCCTGACGCGCCGCCAAGGTGACCAGGGAGCGGCGTTTCCGGTAGGCCCCGCGACAGAGGAGAAGATCGAATGTCGGATCGCGAGGAAGAACGCTCCTTTTCCATCGGGTATGCCGTGCAGTTCACCCACAAGGGGGAGACGATCCGCGGGTATCTCCTCCAACGGCAGGGACGGCGCCGCTTCGCGGAGGTGATCGATATCGAGGAGCGAACCTGGAAAGTCCCGGAGTCGGCCTTGACGTGCTCGGGAGGAGCGCGGCGAGCCACGATGATGACGCGGTACGACGAAGCACGCGCCGACTACCGCGTGGGCGACGAGGTGACGTTCACAAGCTCCGACGGACCGAGGGGGGGCGAGATCGTGAAGCTCAACCCGAAGAGCGCGAAGGTGCGCTGTGGGAAGACATGCTGGAACGTCTCCTACAGGCTGCTCCACGGGACCGCCGAGGAACGCGCGAGGAATGGTGCGGTGCGGCTGAACGGCGTCGCGGGAATGGCCCGTCGGCTGATGGACAAGCATGGGCTCACCGGCTGGACTCTCGCGTTCGTCGAGGCCAAGAGGCGGCTCGGCGACTGCGATTTCGAAGACCGCGTGATCCGGATCAGCCGCGGCCATGCTCTGGAAGGGAGCGAGGAGCAGATCCGGGATACAGTGCTGCACGAGATCGCCCACGCGATCGCGGGGCGAGAGGCGGGTCATGGACCATTGTGGAAAGCGACGGCACGGCGAATCGGAGCAACGCCAAAAGCGAACGACTACGAGAGCCGGACGAACTGAGACAGGGACCATATCTACCCCAGCCATGCTCGAAGAGCCGAGTCAGCTTCCTCGAATCTGGTGGCGCATGACGGACCGGAATTGGCATTATATCTGGGTGAAGCAGTGCGAGGCCGCCGAGACCATCAAGCTGCGGTACGGGCTCAAGTCGGCCTTCGATTACATGGTTGCCGAGAAACTGTTGAACTTCGCCGAAGCCGCCGCCCGGCATCCCGAATTTGCGCGCGAGCTGCCCCGGTTCGTTTCCCGGGTGCGGAGAATGTTCACGCCGCAAGAGATCCGCTCGCACCTCGCGCGCATCGAGCGCGAGCGCCATGAGACCGACTTGGCCGCCGTGGAAGACGGTGGCCTTGACTTCGAGGGCCTGGAGGCGGTGGCGGAGCGGGCACGGCAATTCGACCTCATCAAGGACTTGTTGACCGTGACGCAACTTGGCACGTCGTGAGCCGCTACAGCCAAGCCAGGCCACAACCGGACAGGCCCGCCCAGGAAGTGCTGGCCGGGCTCGTGGAGCGCGTCACGTTCCATAATTTCGATAACGGGTTCTGCGTTCTAAGGATGAAGGCCCGGGGCCATCGCGATCTGGTGACGATAGTCGGTCACGCCGCCGTCATCTCGGCCGGGGAATGGGTAACGGCGTCGGGGGAATGGATCAACGACCGCACCCATGGCCACCAGTTCAAGGCGCGCTTCATGCGCACCTCGGCGCCGTCGTCGATCGAGGGTATCGAGAAATACCTCGGCTCCGGCATGATCCGCGGTATCGGGCCGGTCTATGCGAAGAAAATGATCGACGCGTTCGGCGAGAAGGTCTTCGACATCATCGAGGCCGAGCCGGAGCGGTTGCGCGAGGTGACCGGCATTGGCCGGGTGCGCGCCAAACACATCACCGACGCGTGGGCGGAACAGAAGGTCATTCGCGAGATCATGGTGTTTCTGCACGCCAACGGCGTCGGCACGGCGCGGGCTGTCCGTATCTACAAGACCTATGGCGTGGATGCCGTTCAGGTCATGACCGAGAACCCGTACCGCCTTGCCCGGGACATTCGCGGCATCGGGTTCAAGACCGCCGATGCGATCGCGATGAAGCTCGGCGTCGAGAAGACCGCGATGATCCGGGCGCGCGCAGGGGTTGCCTACGCGCTGACCGAGGCGATGGACGACGGTCATTGCGGGCTGCCGGACGAAGAGCTTGCGCCGCTCGCCGTCGCATTGCTGGAAGTGCCGGCGGAGTTGGTCCGGACGGCGCTGGACCTTGAGTTGGCCGAAGGAACGGTCGTCGCGGCGGCGGTCGCCGGGACCGCCTGCATATTCCTGGCCGGCCTGTACCGGGCTGAACGGGTGATCGCGGAGCGGTTTCTGCGGATCGCGGGCGGGCGGCGCCCGTGGCCGGATATCGACGCCGGGAAGGCGTTGCCTTGGGTCGAGCGGCGGACCGGCTTGTCGCTGGCGGAAAGCCAGGCCAACGCCATTCGTCTGGCCCTGACGTCCAAGGTCATGGTCGTCACCGGAGGGCCAGGCGTGGGCAAGACGACCCTCGTCAAGGCCATCCTGCGCATTCTGGCCGCCAAGGGTGTGAACATTGTGCTCTGCGCACCGACGGGCCGGGCCGCCAAGCGGATGAGCGAGGCAACCGGTTTCGAGGCCAAGACGATACACCGGTTGCTCGAGGTCGACCCCAAGAGCGGCGGGTTCAAGCGCGACGGCGACAACCCGCTCGATTGCGGCCTGCTGGTCATCGACGAGACCTCGATGGTGGACGTCATGCTGATGCAGGCCTTGCTCAAGGCCGTGCCCGACACCGCCGCTTTGCTGATTGTCGGCGACATCGACCAACTGCCCTCTGTCGGTCCGGGCCAGGTGCTGGCCGACATCATCGCCTCGGGCGCGGTTCCCGTCGTGCGCTTGACCGAGGTCTTTCGCCAGGCGGCACGGAGCCGGATCGTCACCTGCGCGCACAAGATCAATCGAGGCGTAATTCCCGATCTGTCGAAGCCCGAGGGCGACAGCGACTTCTATTTCGTGTCGGCGGGCGATCCGGAAACCGCGGTGGCGCGGATTGTCGAGTTGGTGAAGACACACATCCCTCGACGCTTTGGGCTCGATCCCGTCCGCGATATCCAGGTGCTGTGCCCGATGAACCGGGGCGGCGTCGGCGCCCGCTCGCTCAACATCGAGCTTCAGGTGGCCCTCAATCCCGCCGGCGAGCACAAGGTTGAGCGCTTCGGCTGGACCTTCGCGCCCGGCGACAAGGTGATGCAGATTGAGAACGATTACGACAAGGAGGTCTATAACGGCGATATCGGCTACGTCGAGGATGTCGAGCCCGACGCCGGCGAGTTGACCGCGCGTTTCGACGGGCGCGCCGTCGCCTATGGTTTCGGCGAGCTCGACACGCTGGTTCCGGCATACGCCGCGACCATTCACAAGAGCCAGGGTTCGGAATATCCCGCCGTGATCATCCCCGTCCTGACCCAGCACTACGTCATGCTCCGGCGGAACCTGCTCTACACCGGCGTGACACGGGGCAAGCGGCTGGTCGTGCTGGTGGGCCAGAAGAAGGCCGTCGCCATCGCCGTGCGCAACGTCTCGGGGCGGCGGCGTTGGTCGAAGTTGGACGAATGGCTCGGCGATAGGGATACGGGCCATTGAGCGAATATCGGTGTTACGAGTTCCAGGCGATCGACCGGCGCTCGGCGGGATCGACAGGGATGCACCGCGGGCTTGGCGATCGAGCGGGCGAACCATGTCTGGTGCGCCGACATCACATACATTCCCGTGCAGCGTGGCTTCCTTTACCTGGTGGCGATCATGGATTGGGCGAACTGGCGTGTGCTGGCCGGGAGTCTGTCGAACACCCTCGACGCGGGATTCTGTGTCGAGACACTCGACGAAGCGTTGGCCCGCCATGACAGAGCTATGCCCGAAAGTTGACGGGACGGTAAAAAGGCGGCAGTCGGCAGCACCTCTTGACGCATTATTTCCAGCCCCGGGACGGGCATTGTCAGACTAACTGGATGGGACCAGTGGAACCAACGATCGAGGGCTCTCAGGCTGCGAGTTGACGCCACTCGGCCAAGGCGGCCGAGCGATTGAGTTTGAAGCTCTCGCGGTTGTAAAGATGACGGTCCTGGTTGAAATGATTGTGGATCGAGGCGTGGGCGGCGGCGAATTTCTGCAGGGTCTTGATGTCTCTGAACCTGGCCATCGCTCCCTCTCGTCGGCGGAACGGTTGGTGTGATCGCTCCCTCTCGTCGGCGGAACGGTTGGTGTGAGTTTTCGGCTCGATTGTTGAGCCACCGACCGCAACGCTGACGATCCTCGACCCCAATCTCTTTCATCGCGGCACCGTACGAACGGAGCCGGTCCGTCACGATGACTTCTGGCCGGCCGTAGCGCTTCATGGCACGCTTCAGGAACTTCAGAGCAGCCCTGCGATCCCGGCGCTTTGTGGCGAAGACTTCGAGCACCTCGCCTTCGTGATCCACAGCACGCCACAGATAGTGCATCTCTCCGTTGATCCGCACGAATACCTCGTCCAGGTGCCAGCGCCATTGCGAAAACAACCGATGATTAACGCGCCGCTTCCTGATCTCTGCCGCGAACATCGGACCGAACCGGTTCCACCAGAAACCCACCGTCTCGTGGCAGATGTCGATGCCACGCTCGAACAGGAGATCCTCGACTTGCCGTAGCGACAGCGGATACCGGATGTACAACATCACCGCGAGGCGAATGACCTCGGGAGAACTGTTGAAATAACGGAAGGAATTTCGCATCGCTTGAGGCTATTGAACTCCCCTTACAGGCTCAAGCCTATTTACTCTGACAATGCCCTTGCGGCGCATCGATTGGCGCCCGATCAGGTTGCGGGGGAGGCCCGGTGCCAGAACTACGCGCAATTTGCCGGTCAACACGAGGAATGCCGAATTGCCGTAATCGCCCTCGCGGACGACCAGGTCGCCCGGGCTGTATTTTACAATTCGCGTGTCGTTCTGAAGGATGCCGGAAAGCGGCGTATGTCCCGGAAATTTGTCGGCCTCGATTGATTCGACTTCCGGCCTCTTAAGCAAACGCGCAACGTCCGCCTCGGTCATGTCCGGCCCGAACGGGGTGTCCCACCGTTGCGGCCGCTCCATCATTGCGACGTTAGCCAATGCTCAGCCCCCCCTGGGGCATTCCCGGTCGGATCCCCGTCATCGCGACCGGCAAATTCCGCCACCCCATACGCGGATGGTTCGTCTCGTCGTCTCGCAGGCCGCCCCTTCGTAGACTCACCGCCCGTCGCCGGGCGATCCAACGTCCGACTCATGGCCCCCAAGCTTGCGGATCGAGCCTATAGCACGCGCCGAAAGTCTACCGCCTCGTTTCCTTCTGTCTACTTGTAACTGCCCGGGTCCGGCAACATGCCGCCGACTTCGCCCGACAGGTCCATACCGGCAATCGCCGCCACCAGCGCGCGAGCGTTGGCTTCCGTCGGATCGGCGATCAACGCGGCCGCCTCGGGTGCACTCAGAGCCGACAAGGCCTCGGAAGCACCCGCTGAGCGGGCATTCTGGAATTCGACATATTTCGCATGGTCCGAAATGCTCGCCGCGCCCGCGGCCGAGACCAGTTTTGCGGCTTGGCCCACGACGAACAGATTAGCGAGCTCGGCCGAAGTCATCTGGGCATTGACTGTCATGTCCGGCGGGTAATAACGGTGGCGGACTGTGCCTTAGGAATAACGCACCAGCTCCCAATCGGAAACCGTCGGGTGGTTGTTGTCGAGCATGATGGCCAGCGCCGCGGGATCGAGGTTGGGATTGGCGAGGCCGTGGCATTCCATGCAGTTCGATGCCACCCCGTATTTGTCCGACGGCCACAACATGCCCGCCGCCGCCGCGTCGGCGGTGCGCTGGGCCTTGTGCTCGGCCGATTCGTCCGCCACCTTCACGCCTTGGCCACCGTAGTTGTTGTGGATCGGATACCAGTCCGATGAGGCGCCGTGGCAGCTCTCGCAAGCGGGGCCCGATTTCGCCTTCACCTTGCCGCTGTTCGCATCCGTGACCATCGTGTAGTGGCAGGTCTGGCACACCTCATTTTTCTTCATGTTCTTCTTGCCGCCGGCCGCCTTGGCGAGGTCTTTCGCGCCGTCGGCCTTATGGACCGTCTTGAACGATTTGAAATGCGCCGTCCCTTCGTAGATCGCCTGCTCCGCTCGGTGGCATTCCGAGCAGACCTCGACGCCCTGATAGGTGGGTTCGGCGTTCCCGTCGGAGGGAACCGCGTAAAACATCAAGGCGACGGCCAAACCCGCCGCCAAGCTCAATATGGCTCGACGATTCATGAAGCGCTCCCATGGGTCGATGTCTTCCTGACCTTCATTACCGGTTATGATGCTTGATTCTGAGAGCAGACTCTACCTTTTGCTCGGGTTAGATCGATCGAAAACGCGATCCGGCCCCACGCGCTAAAAAGAGCTGGAACGAGGACTTGCGGCAGGCTCCCCGTTGTCCGCGCGATCGGCGCCGGTTTCCGGCGCAAGTCCCCTGTGCGGCGGATCAATCACCAAACTAGCGGCCGTAAGTCGGGAGAATCGGATTTGGGCGTCAGTTCAGGTTTACCTGCATGCCTTCGCGGGCGACGAAGGCCTGACTCTACGCGGCCCGGGCCTCCGCCTCGATCCCCTGCATGACCGCGTCTTCGTGGCCGGGATCGTGGTGAAATATTCCGAGCGATTTCACGTTCGCAGCCTGACACAGGCGAACGCCTTCCTGCCAGGTCGAGTGGCCCCAACCGATCTTGGAGGGAAACTCGTCGTCGGTGTAGGTCGCGTTGTAGACCACCAGGTCGGCGCCCTCGATGAGGCCGAGCACCTTCTGATCGGGTTCGTCGGGCACGTGCTCAGTGTCGGTGATGTAGCAGAACGCCTTGCCTTCATACTCCAGTCGATAGCCCGTCGCGCTGCCGGGGTGGTTGAGCGGCGCGGTCTTGGCCGTCATGCCCTCCCCGACGCTGAACGTATCGCCGGCCCGAAAATCCTCGAAATTCATCTTCGACTGCATGATCTCGAGAGGGACCGGGAATGTCGGGTTGGTCATCTGGCTGGACAGCACTTTGCGCACGCCGCCTTCGTCGGTCAGGTGACCCGCCTTGATGTTGAAGGAATGGTCCGGGGCGTAGGCGGGTGCGAAGAACGGGAAGCCGTTGATGTGATCCCAGTGGGTATGGGTGAGCTGGACGTCGGCATGGTTGACATGGTCCGCGAACATCTCGTCGCCCAGCCCTCGGATGCCGGTCCCGGCATCGAGAATGATCCGCAGATCGCCGGCGAACACCTGGATACAGCTGGTGTTTCCACCGTAGCCTATATGCTTGGCCGTCGGGCATGCGATGCTGCCCCGAACGCCCCAGAACTTGATGTCGAAGCTCATGACTCCTCCCCAGGGGTCTGTTGCCGGCTGTTGCGTCGTTCACCGCTGAACTTAACCGCGGTTGGTTAACCAATTAACTTAGTTCGATTTAGCAACGCGTCGTGTGACAGGCATCACCGAATCGCGTGTCTTTTTTTATAGCGGGTACTAATCGACGCGCCGGGTCGCGGGGCAGGCCATCCCGCCGCAAGTCCGCGGCGGGGTGACGCCGCTATCCCTAGATCGGGAATTCGATCTTGCCCAGCCGGCGCGACATCTTCATGTTCTCGCGATAATCGATCGGTACGCCGATGACTGCCGGGCCCTTTTGCTTGAACGCCTCTTCGAGCGCAGGCACCAGCTCTGCCGCGCTCTCGATCGTTCGTCCCCAGGCGCCGTATGCCTTGGCCCACATCTCCAGGTCCGGATTGCCGAAGGCGAGATCGGAGTGCTTGCCGTCGAAGGCGTTCTGCTGCTTCCACTTGATCAAGCCGTATTCACCATCCATCCAAACCAGGGCGACGACGTTGAGCTTCCAGCGCACCGCCGTCTCGATGTCCTGGGCGTTCATGAAGAAGCCCGCATCGCCGTTGATCGACAAGGCCCTGCTCTTGGGCATGGCGATCTTGGCGCCGATCGACCCCGGGAAGGCGAAGCCCATGGTGCAAAACCCGTTCGAGATCAGGCAGGTGTTGGGCTCATCGCACTGGTAATAGCGCGAAATCCACATCTTGTGGGCACCCACGTCCGAGAGCAGGATGTCCTCCGGCCCCATCACCTGACGGACGTCGTAGAGCACCTTCTGAGGCTTCATGGGGAAGGCGCGGCTGTTTTTCTTCTTTTCGAGATCATCAAGAATCGTCTGGCGCAGCTTCGCCCGCTTGCTGATCTTGGCGAGCGGCAGTTTTTTCTTTTTCTTGCGTGCCCGCTTGATGATTTCCTCGTTGACCTGCCAAAGGGCATCGGCCACGTCGCCGGCGATATCAACGGTCGTCTGGTAGTGGTCGTCGATTTCCGCCGGCCAGAAGTCCACATGGACAATTTTCTTTGCCCGGCCCTTGTTCCAGAACGCCGGCGCGTACTCCACCAGGTCATAGCCCACCGAGATGATGGTATCGGCTTCGCGCATAGCGACCAGAATGTGGTCCTTGCCCTGCAGGCCGACCGTAAACAGACAGTGTTCGTCGGTGCGCGGGATGGCGCCCTTGCCCATAAATGTATTTACGACGCCGATGCCGGTATTTTTGGCGAGCCGCTTGAGCTGTGCGGCGGCCCGTTTGCGGATCGCACCGTTGCCCGCCAGGATCAGCGGCTTCTTCGCCGCCATGATGATGTCGACAGCCTGAGAGACCGCCTTATGGTCGGCGCCCGGCCGACGAGTCTTTTCGGGCTTGATCGGCTTCCCTTTCGACGCACTGTCCGCGATGTCCTCGGGCAACTCGATGAGCGCGGCGCCGGGTTTCTCGGTCTCGGCGACCTTAAACGCCTTGCGCACAATTTCGGGAATATTGTCCGGATGGTAGACTGATTGCGCCCACTTGGTGATCGGCTTGAACATGGAGACCGAATCCATGTTCTGGTGGCTTTCCTTGTGTAGGCGCTCGGTGTCGGCTTGGCCGATGATGCAGACCAGCGGCGCGCGGTCCATATTGGCGTCGGCAACGCCGGTGACCAGATTTGTCGCGCCCGGGCCGAGCGTGCCGAGACAAATACCAGACTTGCCGGTTAGCCGGCCGTAGACGTCGGCCATAAAAGCCGCCGCCTGCTCGTGCCGACAGAGCACGAACTTAATCTTGCTGTCGATGAGCGAAATCATGGTGTCGGCGTTTTCCTCGCCGGGAATGCCGAAGATGTGCGTGACGCCTTCTGTTTCAAGGCACTTCACGAAGAGATCAGACGCTTTCATAGGTTATGCCCCCCTGTGCTGGTGGAAAGCCATCCACGCCCGACAGTATCCGGGGGCTCGCGCGGCCCGTCAACCGCAGGCTCGCGCGGCGCCGCTCGCATCCCAGGGAACGGCCGGGCTGCGGATGTGAATTTCACGACGCGCCTTGGCCCGGCTCGGTCGCGTTCACGAGGCACGCCATGTTGCCCGGCGGGTGCCGGTTCTCGTGCATCAGCTGGTGGGTCTCGCCGATTTCGTCGAAAGAAAACGTCTGAGCCAAGCAGGGATCCATCTTGCCGTTTGCGATCAGTTCGGTGACGGCAGCCGCCTGCTCGTCGTTCGACAAATGACTGCCCTGGAGGCGTTTCTGGCGCATCCAGTGGTAACGCAGATCCAGGGTCGCCTTGTAACCGCTGGTACCGGCGCAGATCACCACCATGCCGCCGGTCGCACAGACGAATACCGACGTCGGCATTGTCGTCTCGCCGGGATGTTCGAAGACGATGCGCGGGCTGACCTTCTCGCCCAATGCCTCCCAGATCGCCTTGCCGAAGGCGCGTGAGCCCTTGGCCCAGCCGCCGTAGGCCGGGTCGTCTGCATCCGGCATCTGGCCCCAATGGTCGAAGTCGTTGCGGTTGATGACCCCGGCGGCGCCGTGGTCGAGACAGAACTGGCGTTTGGCGTCATCGGAAACCACGGCGACGGCCCGGCCGCCTTTCGCGCGGACGATCTCGAGTGCCATGCTGCCGATACCCCCGGCGGCGCCCCAGACGAGCACGGCGTCGCCCTTCTCGACCGTATTGCCGGACCAGCCCATGAGCATGCGATAGGAGGTCGAGGCGCACAGTAGGTAGCAGCCCGCCTCCTCCCAACTCAGCCGCGCGGGTTTAGCCACGCACTGGTGGGCCTGTGCGCGGGCAAATTGGCAATAACTGCCGTAGTTCGTCTGATAGCCCCAGATCCGTGTGCTTTCGGCCAGCATGGGATCGCGCCCCGACAGCACCCAGGGATCGTCGGGCAGCCACCAGCCGCTATGCACGACCACCTCGTCGCCCGGCTTGACGTTGGTGACCTGATCGCCCACCGCCCAAACGATGCCCGAACAGTCGCTGCCCCCGGCGTGGAAATCTTCCGTCTCGCCCAGATTCTTCTGGCGCTCGGCGATAACGTCGATCGGCTGGCCCAACGCGGCCCAGACGTTGTTGTAGTTGATCCCCGTCGCCATGACATAGACGAGCACCTCGTGCGCCTGGATCGACGGTGTCGAAACGACGTCCCGCTGCCAGGCGTCGCGCGGCTCGCCGAATCGGTCCTGGCGCACGGCGAAGGCATGCATCTTTTCGGGCACCTCGCCCAGCGGCGGGCGTTCGCCGAGATCACAGAGTTCCATGGAGTCTCCCTTTCACTTCCACTCGATATCGACGCGCCGGCCCGGTCACGGTCCGTCGTGGATGCGGATCGGACTCTAACGCGTCAGGCATATTTCGAAAACTGCGCCTCGCGCCATTTCAGCGCCGCCTTGAATCCCTTCTTGACCCGGATGTCGTCGAATTGCCTGTACTCCGGGGTGTCGAAGGAATCCATCAGGGTGCAGGCGGCAACGCCGTAATTCATCGCCGGATGGAAGCCCATGGCCTCATAGGCGTTGTTGATCGAGCGCTTGTTCCACTTGAGACATTCGAGCGCGACCATCGACATGCGCTTGGCGAACTTCATGGTCTCCGTCTTCACGTCGGCCTTGGGGTAGACCTTGCTGACGAGTCCGAGGCGGTAGGCTTCCTCCGCGTCGATGACGTCGCCCGTATAGATCAGGTCGCGCGCCCGGGTGCCGATGATGAAGGGCATGATCATGGTCGCCACGCCCGCGGAGAAGTGGGTCTCGATCACGGCGAACTTCGAATCGTCGGAGCAGATGCGCACGTCGCACATCTGGGCGAATTCGAGGCCGCCGGCAACGCAGTAACCGTCGATCATCGCGATCACGGGCTTGCTGCAATTCCAGACGCATTTGGTGAATTCAAAGTCGTGGTTGAGCCGGTACCACCATTCCTCGGCGGTCTCCTTCATGCCTTCGTCGCCATCGGCGATGTCGTAACCCGCAGAGAATGCCCGGCCGCCCGTACCCGTGACAACGAGGACTCGAATATCGTCGTCGGCATCGGCCTTCGCGACTGCCTTCCTGATCTCGGCGCAGAGTTCGAGTGAAAGCGCATTGAGGGTGTCCGGTCGGTTGAGGGTCAGGACCGCGACGCGCTCGTCTTTCTTGTACTTGAGAACCTTGGACGCCATTTGCCTCTCCTTCTTCATTCGACTGTTGATCCAGTCCGACGTGTTCAGGCGCCGGAGACGGGTTCGAGCAGGGCATCGACGCCGATTGCGCCGTGTCCCTCCTCGAGAGCGATGAGGGGATTGATTTCGACCGCCGACAGGACGCCGTGGGTCGCCGCCCCGAAGCGCGACAGGGCAGCGATCAGTTCGGCCGCCGCATCGATGTCGTAGGGCCCCGCGCCGCGCGCGCCGCGCAGCAGGGTGCCGGCAAGGGTTTCGTCGAGCATCGTGCGCGCGGACTCGAGGCTAACCGGACCCAGGCGCAAGCTCGATTGGCGGAGCAGTTCGACGAGAGTGCCGCCGAGCCCGACCACGACGAGACTACCGAAGGCGGGGTCATTGCGCACGCCGGCGATCAGTTCAACGCCGGCATCCGCCATCGCCTGGACGGTCACGCACCGCGCCGAGGCTTCGGGGTGAGCATCGAGAACGCCTGAAAGATCGGCGAAGGCGCCGCTCACAGCATCGGGGCTGTCGAGCCCGATCCGTACCAGCCCAAGCTCGCTCTTATGGGGCAAATCAGGCGAGGTGCCTTTGAGCACGACGGGATAACCCGATGCGTCCGCATGCGCCGTCGCCTCGGCCGCCGACGCGGCCGCGCGGCAGTCGACCATCGACACACCCGCCTCGCCGAGGAGGCCGAACCACTCGGGCTCGGTCATCGCGCCGGCGTCCCCGGCGCGTTCCCGCCAGCGGGCAGCCCGCGCCCCGTCGATTGCGATGTCATCCCGTTCGGGTCCATTGAATGCGGTCCATGCAGCGATGGCGCCGAGCGCCGAGCGCATGCCGGAGAGATAGGGAATGCCTGCGTCGTCCAGGATGGCCTTTACCCGCCGGTTGGGCACGGGCGCCGCAGTCGCGTTGTAGAGCACCAACCTGCGGTCGGTCTTCGACGCGGTCTCGGCGAGCACTTCCGCCATCTCGATGACGAAGTCGAGATCGAATCCACCCGTATTTGGCGGGTCGCCCGCGCAAATCACGGTGCCATAGCGCTCGTCGGAGACAATCCCGTCGAGGGTCGTACGGAAGACCTCGGCATCCCACCCGGCACCCCAGGCATCGAGCGGATTGGCAAGCGTCGCGTAGTCGGGATAAGCCGGTTGGATCATCGCGCGGGTCTCCGCCGTAAGGGGCGGCAGCGAGAGCTCCACATCGTCGGCGAGATCAGCGATCAGACTGCATTGCCCCCCCGAGAGCGTGGTCGCCAGGACGCCGGGCGCCCGTGGCGCGTCCGGATAGGTGCCAAACAGGACCGCTGCTTCGTTGAGTTCGTCGAGATCGTTCAGCCGCACGATCCCGTGTCGTCGCAAGAAGGCTTCGTAGACTGCGTCCTCACCCGACAGCGAGCCGGTATGCCCGGCAATCGCCGCGCTTCCGGCTTTCGTGCGCCCTACCTTGATGGCGAGGATTCGTTTGCCGCGGGTGTGCGCTTCCGCTGCGGCTGCCGCGAAGGCCTCGGGGCGGCGGATCACTTCGAGGAACAGCATGATCGTCTGCACCCGGTCGTCGCGCACGACGTATTCGAGATAATCGGCGACATCCGTGACCGCCTCGTTGCCGGGCGTGATCACGTAGGCGAGCCCCAAATTCCGTTCGTCCTGGGCAAGCCCAATGGCGACAGAGCCGGAATGAGAGATGATCGCCACAGGGCCCGGATCGAGCCGGGGCAGATCGGTGGTCCAGAGGGACGTCTGATGATGGACGTTGATCGCGCCCACATTGTTGGGCCCACAAAGCGCCATGGCGTGTTCGGTCGCGATCGCCCGGATGTCGTCCTGCAGGGCGTTGCCGGCATCATCGGCATCGCCATAGCCGCTCGCATTAATATAGGCGGCGCCGACGCCAAGCCTTGCCGCCTCTTCGAGAATAGCCGGACCGGCGACGGCCGGGATCGCGATGAAGACCGTATCGGGCACAATGGGCAGCTCGCCGAGTGAAGCGTAGCAGGGCAGGCCACGTATCTCGTCGTAGCGCGGATTGACCGGGTAAACCGACCCGCCGAAATCCCGGAGCTCGAGATTCTTCTGCACCACATGTCCGGTGGCAATCTCGCGGGGCGACGCGCCGACGATCGCGACCGACCCGGGATTGAGCAGCTTGTCGAGCGCGGTTTTCTCCACAGCGGTACTTTCTGGCGTCGGGTGGCGACCGATAAATTGGCGCCGCCGCTCGGGCCAGAGCAACCGGCTCGGCCGCCGCGCTGGCGTCGCTTATTTGTAACTGACCTTGATGATTTCGTACTCTTTTGTGCCGCCCGGCGTCGTGATTTCGACGACGTCGCCGGTACTCTTGCCGATCAGCGCCCGGGCGAGCGGCGCGGAGATCGACAATCGGCCCTGTTCGACGTCGGCCTCGTCGGCGCCGACGATCTGGTATGTCATTCGCTCGCCCGTGTCCGCGTCTTCCAGACGTAATTTGGCGCCGAACTGAACACGCCTGCCAGACAGCTTGGAGACATCGATGACCTCGGCGCGGCGGATCTTGTCTTCGAGCTCGGTAACCTGGGCTTCGATGAAACCCTGGCGTTCGCGCGCCGCATGATATTCGGCGTTTTCCGAAAGATCGCCCATTTCGCGGGCCTCGGCGATGGCGCGAATGACCGCTGGCCGCTCTTCCGCGGTCAGGCGTTTAAGCTCCTTCTTTAGGCGCTCGAGGCCGTCGGCGGTGATCGGATTCTTGTCCATCAAACGGTCCTTGATCGTCTGGCCATTTTGAGCCAGCCGGTCGCGCTCCCGCCAGCGACCGGCCGCTTCAAGGCAGTAGAGTAAGACTGGAGCGGCCGAACCTCAAGGTCGCCTGTCTTGATCGCCGCGATGGCATGGATCATCGCCTGGCTCGCCGCCAGGGTCGTGCAGTAGGGGATCTTGTTGAGCAAGGTCGCCTGGCGCAGGCTGCGGCTGTCGGCAATCGCTTGGGCGCCCTCGGTCGTATTGAACACCAGACCAACCTCGCCGTTCTTGATCGAATCGACGATATGAGGCCGGCCTTCGAGCACCTTGTTGATCACCCGGACTGAAAGCCCTGCAGCTTCGAAAACGCGCGCCGTTCCGCTCGTGGCCAGCAGCCTGAAGCCGAGTTCGATGAGCTGGCGGCCCAGCTCCACGGCTGCCGGCTTGTCGGCGTCGCGAACCGAGATGAAGACGGTGCCGTCACCCGGCACGTCGTTGCCCGTGGCGATCTGGGATTTTGCGAACGCACGGCCGAACTCGGTGTCAAGTCCCATCACCTCGCCGGTCGATTTCATCTCGGGACCCAACAGCAGATCGACGCCCGGAAAGCGGGTGAAGGGGAAGGCGGCCTCCTTCACGGCGACATGGGTCGGCGGCTCGTCGCGCCAACCGAACTCGTCGAGTCGGGCACCGACCATCACGCGCGCGGCGATCTTGGCGACCGGCACGCCGATCGCCTTGGCGACGAAGGGAATTGTACGGCTCGCCCGGGGATTGACTTCGATGACGTAAATCGACCCGTCCTTGATCGCATACTGGACGTTCATCAGGCCGACCACGCCGAGCCGCGACGCGAGCGCCACGGTCTGATCGCGCAGGCCATCGAGGATGTCCGGGCCCAGTGAAAAGGGCGGCAGCGAGCAGGCGGAATCGCCGGAGTGAATTCCCGCTTCCTCGATATGCTCCATGATGCCGGCGACGATGACGCTTTCGCCGTCGGCGACCGCGTCGACGTCAACCTCGATGGCACCCCGCAGGAACCGGTCGATCAACACGGGTGCGTCGCCCGAGACCCTTACCGCCTCGCTGATATAGGTGTCGAGCATCTCCGCGTCGTGAACGATCCGCATGGCCCGCCCGCCCAGGACATAGGACGGGCGGACGAGCACCGGGAACCCGATCCGATCGGCGATCTCCCGTGCGGCGCCCGTCGAGTAGGCGATGCCGTTTTCGGGCTGGTTCAGACCCAGTTCCGTAATCAGTTTCTGAAAGCGGTCTCGATCCTCGGCCAAATCGATAGCGTCGGGCGGTGTGCCGAGGATCGGCACGCCGGCGGCCTCGAGGCCCTTGGCGAGCTTGAGGGGCGTCTGACCGCCAAACTGGATGTTCAGGCCGAGAAGCTCGCCCTTTTGCTGTTCGACACGGACGATCTCGATGACGTCTTCGTGGGTCAGGGGTTCGAAATAGAGACGGTCGGAGGTGCTGTAATCGGTCGAGACGGTTTCCGGGTTGCAGTTGACCATGATCGTTTCGAAGCCCGCTTCGGCGAAGGCGTAGGCCGCATGGACACAGCAATAGTCGAACTCGATGCCCTGGCCGATCCGGTTCGGGCCGCCGCCCAGGATCATGACCTTCCGCCGTTCGCTCGGATCCGCCTCGCACTCCGGCCGCCCGCCGCCGGTCTCGTAGCAGGAATACATATAAGGAGTCCGCGACGCGAATTCGGCGGCGCAGGTGTCGATCCGCTTGAACACGGGATGGACCCCGGCGTCATGGCGCCGGGCGGTCGCCTCGTCCTCCGTGAGGCCGGCGAGCTCGGCGAGCCGGGCGTCCGAAAAGCCCATCGCCTTGAGCCGGTACCATACCGCGGCGGTCTCGGGAAGGCCGTCTTGCCGGATCTCCGCCTCGGTCTCGACGATTCGCCGGATCTGGGCGAGGAACCAGGGATCGTAGCGGCAGCGCCGCTGAACCTCGTCCAGCGGCAGGCCCCGGCGAAACGCCTCCGCGATGACCAGCAGCCGGTCGGGAGTCGGCGAGCCCAGCGCCGCGGACAAGGCGTCACGGTCGTCGCCTTCGCCCGGGATTTCGATCTCGTTCAGACCGGTCAGCCCGGTTTCCAGCGAGCGCATCGCCTTCTGGAGCGATTCCGCAAACGTCCGACCGACCGCCATCGCCTCGCCCACCGACTTCATCGAGGTGGTGAGCAGAGGCTTGGCGCCGGCAAATTTCTCGAAGGCGAAGCGCGGCACCTTGGTGACCACGTAGTCGATGGTCGGCTCGAAGGAGGCGGGTGTTGCGCCCGTAATGTCATTGTCGATCTCGTCGAGCGTGTAGCCGACGGCGAGCTTGGCGGCGACCGACGCGATCGGAAAGCCGGTCGCCTTCGACGCCAAGGCCGACGAGCGGGAGACCCGCGGGTTCATCTCGATGATCACCATGCGCCCCGTCTGGGGGTCGACCGCAAACTGCACGTTCGAGCCGCCGGTGTCGACGCCCACCTTGCGCAGCACTGCGATCGAGGCGTTGCGCATGATCTGATATTCCTTGTCGGTGAGCGTGAGCGCCGGTGCCACGGTGATCGAATCGCCCGTGTGCACGCCCATCGGATCGACGTTCTCGATCGAGCAGACGATGATGCAGTTGTCCGCCCGGTCGCGCACCACCTCCATCTCGAATTCCTTCCACCCCAGCACCGATTCCTCGATCAGCACTTCGGTGGTCGGCGAGGCGTCGAGCCCGCCCGCGACGATGGCGTCGAACTCTTCGCGGTTGTAGGCGATGCCGCCGCCCGTGCCGCCCAACGTAAATGACGGTCGGATGATCGCAGGCAACCCGACCGCGTCGAGTGCGGCCCGGGCCTGCTCGACGGAATGGGCGATCCGGCTCTCCGGCGATTCGAGGCCGATCTCGGCCATCGCATTGCGGAACAGCTCGCGGTCTTCGGCGAGGTCGATGGCCTCGCGTTTCGCACCGATCATCTCGACGCCGAACTCATCCAGCACGCCGTCCCGGGTGAGGGAGAGCGCCGTATTGAGTGCGGTCTGCCCGCCCATGGTGGGGAGCAGGGCGTCGGGCCGCTCCGCCGCGATGATCTTTGCGACCATGGCGGGCGTGATCGGCTCGATGTAGGTTGCGTCGGCCAGGCCCGGGTCGGTCATGATGGTCGCCGGGTTCGAGTTCAGCAGCACGACCCGGTAGCCCTCGGCCTGAAGCGCGAGGCAGGCCTGGGCGCCGGAATAGTCGAACTCGCAAGCCTGGCCGATGACGATCGGTCCCGCACCGATGACGAGGATGGAGGAGATGTCCGTCCGTTTAGGCATGGCTATCGATCGCCGCGACGAAGCGGGCGAAGAGGTGCTGGGCGTCCTGAGGGCCGGGCGAGGCCTCGGGATGGTACTGCACCGAGAAGATCGGCTTCTCCGCGACCTCCAGCCCCTCCAGGCTGTTATCGAACAACGAGACGTGTGTCGCCTCCACCCCCTTGGGCAGGCTTTCGGCGGCGACCTCGAAGCCGTGGTTCTGGCTGGTGATCTCGACCCGCCCCGTGGCCAGCTCCTTGACCGGGTGGTTGGCGCCCCGATGGCCGAAGTGCATCTTGCGGGTCTTGGCGCCCAGGCTGAGCGCCAGGAGTTGATGGCCCAGACAGATGCCGAAGATCGGCAGGCCGGTTCCGATCAACCCGCGGATCACGGGCACGGCGTAGTCGCCCGTCGCCGCCGGGTCCCCGGGCCCGTTGGAGAGGAAGATGCCGGCGGGTTCATGAGCCATGATCTCGTCCAGGGTCGCGGTCGCCGGCACCACCGTGACGGTGCAGCCATGGGCGGCGAGACACCGCAGGATGTTGCGCTTCGCGCCGTAATCGAGGGCAACCACCCGGCGCGCCGGCGCTTTGAGCGCGCCGTAACCCGCGCCAAGCCGCCAGGTCGTTTCGGTCCACGCGTAGCTCTGCCGGCAGCACACCTCCCTGGCGAGGTCCATGCCCTCGAGGCCCGGCCAGACCCGGGCCTGGCGCAACAGGTCGTCGTTATCGATCGCGCCGTCGGGGGCATGGCAAAGCGCGCCCGCCCTTGAGCCCGATTCGCGCAAGCTCCGGGTGAGGTGTCGGGTATCGACGCCCGCGATACCGATCAGCGACTGGGATTTGAGCCAGTCGTCAAGGTGGCCGGTTGCCCGGAAGTTGGCGGGCTCGGTGATGTCCGCGCGCAAGACCAGGCCGCGCGCCGCAGGCGTGGCCGCCTCGATATCTTCGTCGTTGGCGCCGACATTGCCGATATGGGGAAAGGTGAAGGTGATGATCTGGCCGGCATAGGACGGATCGGTCAGGATCTCCTGGTAGCCGGTGATCGCGGTATTGAAGCAGACCTCGCCGATCGCCGTGCCGGGCGCGCCCACGCCCCAGCCCCGGAACACCGTGCCGTCGGCAAGCACCAGAGCGGCCGTGGCCGTCTCGGCAGGCGTCGGTTGTGCGTTGGGCATCGCGGAGTCCCCAACCCGGGATCCGGTAAATCATCAAGCGGACGGCGAGAAATCGGCGAACGTTCGCGCGAATCGCGTCGGGCCGCCGGGTTGAATCGCGACCCGGCGGAACTTACGTAATTGACAACTCCGCGTCAAGCCTGCGGCCGGTTGAGAAAGCGGATGTATTTCAACGAGTTAAGTGGAAGCGGTTGCGCCCGACCCGCGCGGCGCTATAGTGCCGCCGTTCCGACGATGACCAGAAGGCGTCATCCATGTTGAGAGACGAGTTCACGGACACGCTCAAGGTCGCAATGAAGGCGCGCGAGCAGACCACGGTTCTCACCGTGCGCCTGATCCTGGCGGCGCTGAAGGACCGGGACATCGCGGCGCGGGGCAAAGGCAATGACGACGGCCTTTCCGACGACGAAATTCTCCAGCTGCTCACCACCATGGTGCGCCAGAGGCGCGAGAGCATCGAGCACTACGAGAAGGGAGCGCGCGACGATTTGGTCGCCCGCGAAAAGGCCGAAATCGAGGTCATCGAGCGCTTCCTGCCGCGCCAGCTCGACGATACCGAGATGGCCTCGGCGATCGAGCGGGTGGTCGAAGAGCTCGACGCGTCCAGCCTGAAAGACATGGGGCGCACCATGGCGGCGCTCAAGGAGACGTACGCGGGCCGGATGGATTTCGCTAAGGCGAGCGGCCTGGTCAAGCAGATCCTCGCGTGACGCGCGCGGATACAAAACTTTATTCGGGATTCCGATTGCCTTGGCCGGGCCGGCTTTGGCATAACTGAACGGGCGCGGACAGTCGGCTCCGCTCAAGCTGCCGGGCTCGCCGATGGCCTTTCCACCACACTTTCTCGACGAGATCCGCGCGCGGGTCCCACTTGCCGACATTATCGGCAAGCGCGTCCGGCTCACCCGCAAGGGCCGCGAGCTTCTCGGACTCTGCCCGTTTCACAACGAAAAGACGCCGTCGTTCACGGTGGTCGAGGACAAGGGCTTCTATCACTGCTTCGGCTGCGGCGCCCACGGCGACGTCATCGGCTTTGTCATGCGCATGGACAACCTGCCGTTTCCCGAAGCCGTCGAGCGGCTCGCCGGTGAGGCGGGCATCCCCGTGCCGGAGCTCTCGCCGGAGGAGCGTGCCCGGGAGAAAGAACGCCATTCGCTCTATTCGGTCGTCGAGGCGGCTTGCGTCTGGTTCCAGAAGCAGCTCGCCGATGTCACGGGCGAACGGGCACGGGCCTATCTTGCCTCCCGCGGTTTGGGCGCCGACATCATCGAGGGATTTCGCGTCGGCTTCGCACCCGATTCGCGGGGCGCGCTCAGGACCGCGCTGGCAGATGAAGGCATTTCGCAGGAGATGCTGCTGGACACCGGGCTCCTGATCAAACCCGAGGACGACGCCAAGGCGCCTTACGATCGCTTCCGGGGGCGGATCATCTTTCCGATCGCCGACCGCCGCGGCCGGGTGATCGCCTTCGGCGGGCGGATCCTGGGCGACGGCGAGCCCAAGTATCTCAATTCCCCGGAGACCCCGCTGTTTCACAAGGGCGCGCAGCTCTACGGCTATTCGCTCGCGGCCGAACGCGCGCGGCGCAAGCAGGCGGTCGTTGTGGTCGAGGGCTACATGGATGTCATCGCGCTGCACAAGGCCGGGATCACCAATGCGGTCGCACCCCTGGGGACAGCCATCACCGAGGCCCAGATCGAGGCGCTCTGGCGCCTCGTGCCGGAACCCGTGTTGTGCTTCGACGGCGACACCGCGGGCCGCCGCGCCGCCCATCGCGCGGCGGAACGGGTTCTGCCTCGTCTGCGGGCCGGCCACTCGCTGCGGTTCGCCTGGTTGCCCGAGGGCGACGACCCCGACAGCTTGATCGCCAGCAGCGGCGCGGCGGCCATGCGCGCGGTTCTGGGTCGGGCGGTCGGTCTCGCGGACCTGTTGTGGGACATGTCGAGCGGCGGCGACGCGCTGGCGACACCCGAGCGCCAGGCCGGCGTCCGCCACAAATTGCGCGAGCTGATCCGGCACATTCCCGATCCCGACCTTCGCTTCTATTACGAAAGTTACTTCAAGAACCGGATCTGGAACGTGCTCAAGGCCCAGCGGGAGGCGAAAGGCGGTCGCCGGCAAAGTGCGGCTCTCGAACGGGCCCCCTCGGATCCCGCAACCCTGCGCGAACGCCGTCTTCTGCAAACGCTGCTGGCCAATCCCATACTCCTCCCGGAGTTCGTCGAGGAACTCGGTCATGTGGCGTTCAAAACCCTCCGGCTGGTGCCCTTGCGGGATGCGCTGGTCGCACTGGTCGGCGACTCGGGCGCCGCCCCGGCCGATCTAATCGAGCGGCTCGTCGCCGAACCCGGGTTGGCCCGCCTCGTCGACGAGCTCGTCGGCGCGCAGGCGCAGGCCCGGGATTTGACTGGCGGGCGCGGCGCCGACGGTCCCGGGGGCTTTCGCCTCGAATTGCGCCAGATGCTGGATTTGCAGCGTCTGTCGGAACTTGAGCGGTTCAAGTTCGAAGCAGAAGAAACCTTTGCAGCCGACCCGACCGAGAAAAATTTGGAAAGACTTAACAGTGCCATTCGTATGTTGCAGGAGGCGCCGGGACGGGAAGAAGAGATACAGGACTGAACAATCCGCCCGTCGCGCCGGTATCGCTGCGCTTGACAGCGAGTTTTCCGCCCCTTATGAGGTGCAACGCCGTGGGGAATGCCTTGATTTTGTCGTGGTGGAACGCCACTTTAGTTCAATCCGAATCCGTGATCCGGAGACGTGGACGCCCGTGCGAATGGTGCGCGCCAGGCCGGTCGATTCGGCTCCACGGCTCGTGAACGGGCGGGCGCGTCCCGGCCCACGGCAGAATCGACCGGACTGAATTCGGCCCCTGGCCGACGATGGTGAGCATATGGCCACGAAAGCATCGACCAACACCGCGGCATCCGAATCTTCGGAAGAAAGCGGCGACGCGCCCTTGCTCGATAATGTGGCGGGCGCCGTCAAGAAGATGGTCGCAAGCGCCAAGGAGCGCGGTTACGTCACCTACGACGAGTTGAATAAGGCGCTGCCTCAGGATCAGATGTCCTCGGAGCAAATCGAGGATGTCATGGCGGCACTCTCGGAGATGGGTGTCAACGTGGTCGACAGCGAGGAGGCCGATGAGCCCAGCGCCGAGACGCCCGCGGAAGCAACCAAGGTCTCCGCCACCGGCCGGACGTCCGAAGAAGATCTGGGCCGGACCGACGATCCCGTGCGGATGTATCTGCGCGAAATGGGTAGCGTCGAACTGCTTTCGCGCGAAGGCGAGATCGCTATCGCCAAGCGTATCGAGGCCGGCCGGCACAAGATGATCGGCGCGATTTGCGAGAGTCCGCTGACCATGAGTGCCATCGGCGAATGGATGGAAGCGCTGGAGATGCGGCGCATGCTGTTGCGCGACGTCGTCGATCTCGATGCCATGTATGGCAAAGGATCGGGGAATGGCACGGGCGCGCCCGCCGTCGCGCCGCCGGGCTCGGACGCCAAGCCGGCCGATGGGGCGGGCAGAACGGACGTCATGGGCAACGCAAAGCCCGACGAGGCAAAGAGCCTCGCGAAAGTCAATGAAACGCCGAACGGGGCGGCCAAGGACCCCGCCGCGGCCGGCGACGACGATGACAACGACTATGACGATGAGAATGCGGTCTCGCTCGCAGCCATGGAAGAGGCCATCCGGCCGCAGGTTGTAGAGACCTTCGGGACCATCAGCAAGGAGTTCAAGAAGCTCCGGCGCCTTCAGGAACAGCACGTCGTGCTCACGCTCAAGGGCCATAGCTTGAGCCCGTCCCAGCTTCGCCGCCGCGAGAAGCTCAAGAAGGAACTCAACGAGCTGCTCGGCGAGATCCATCTCCACAACGCCCGGATCGAGGAACTCGTCGAGGAACTCTATGGCGTCAACAAACGGCTCCAGGGTTGCCAAGGCCAGCTCATGCGCCTGGCCGTCGAGTGGGGCGTATCGCGGGACGAATTTCTAAAATATTACGTCGGGCGCGAGCTCGATCCGCGCTGGATCTCCCGTGTCGGGCGGCTCAAGGGCAAGGGCTGGAAGAGCTTCGCCCAGAAGGATCGCGACCAGATCCACGATCTCCGCAGGAAGATCGCGGGGGTCGCCACCGAGGTTGGCCTCGATATCGGCGAGTTCCGCTATATCGTCGAGAACGTCCAGACCGGCGAACGTCGGGCCGGCCAGGCGAAGAAGGAGATGGTCGAGGCGAACCTGCGTCTCGTCATCTCGATCGCCAAGAAATATACCAACCGGGGCCTGCAGTTCCTGGACCTCATCCAGGAAGGCAATATCGGCCTGATGAAGGCGGTCGACAAGTTCGAGTACCGCCGGGGCTACAAGTTCTCGACCTACGCGACCTGGTGGATCCGTCAGGCGATCACCCGCTCGATTGCCGATCAGGCGCGCACCATCCGAATCCCCGTTCACATGATCGAGACGATCAACAAGCTGGTCCGCACCTCGCGTCAGATGCTCCATGAAATCGGCCGCGAGCCGACGCCCGAGGAGTTGGCCGAGCGGCTGTCCATGCCGCTCGACAAGGTCCGCAAGGTGCTCAAGATCGCCAAGGAGCCAATCAGCCTGGAAACCCCGATCGGCGACGAGGAAGACAGCCACCTCGGCGACTTCATCGAGGACAAGAACGCGATCCTGCCGCTCGACGCGGCGATCCAGGGCAATTTGCGCGAAACCACGACCCGGGTGCTGGCCTCGCTCACGCCTCGCGAGGAGCGGGTGCTTCGGATGCGCTTCGGCATCGGCATGAACACCGACCACACCCTGGAAGAAGTCGGCCAGCAATTCTCGGTAACCCGCGAACGCATTCGCCAGATCGAGGCCAAGGCCCTGCGCAAGCTCAAGCACCCGAGCCGGTCCCGCAAGCTCAGAAGCTTCCTCGATACGTAGACTCGGGTCCGCTCAGCCGGCGATCAGTTCAAGCCAGTCGTCTTCCGAGAGCACGGCGACTCCCAGTTCGGCCGCTTTCTTGAGTTTCGAGCCGGCGTCAGCGCCGGCCACCACGTAATCCGTCTTCTTCGAGACGGAGCCCGCGACCTTGGCGCCCAACGCCTGCGCCCGCGCCTTGGCCTCGCCCCGGGTCATCTTCTCTAGGCTGCCCGTGAAGACGACGGTCTTGTCGGCAACCGGCGAGCTGCCGGCGGGGGCGACGAAATCCTCAAGTTGAAGTTGGCTCGCGAGGTCGTCGAGGACGGCGCGGTTGTGGGTTTCGTCGAAGAACGCGACCAGCGCGCCCGCGACCTTGGGTCCGATGCCGTCGATCGCGACGAGCGCGCCGTAAGCCTCGCCGCCGTCCTCGCGGTCGAGTGCGGCGGCGCGAATCGCCGCATCGAGCGCCGCGTAGGAGCCGTATTGTTTGGCGAGCAGGCGGGCCGTGGTTTCGCCGATCATGCGGATGCCGAGGGCAAAGATGAAGCGCTCGAGCGGAATACGCCGGCGCGCCCGGATCGCGTCGAACAGGTTCTCCGCCGAAACCGCGCCCCAGCCCTCGCGCTCGGCCAAGGGTATCTCGCGCGCGCCATCGCGCTCTTCGAGCCGGAAAATATCGCCCGGGGCCTTGATCCAGGCGTCGGCCCAGAACGCGGCGATCTGCTTGTCGCCAAGCCCGTCGATGTCGAAGGTGTTGCGCGAGACGAAATGGCGCAGCCTCTCGACCGCCTGGGCCGGGCAGATCAGCCCGCCGGTACAGCGCCGCACCGCCTCGCCGTCCTCGCGCACCGCGTGGCTGCCGCATTCGGGGCAGGTCTCGGGAAAGCGGTAGGGTTCCGCGCCCCGGGGCCGATTGCGCGTCACGACCTCGACGATCTGGGGGATAACGTCGCCCGCGCGCTGGACGATGACCGTATCGCCTTCACGCACGTCCTTGCGCGCGATCTCGTCCTCGTTGTGGAGCGTCGCCCGCGAGACGGTGACCCCGGCCACGCCGACGGGTTCCAGCTCGGCGACCGGCGTGAGCGCGCCCGTACGTCCGACCTGGATGGTGATTTGGACCAACCGCGTCCGCGCCTGTTCGGGCGGGAACTTGTAGGCAATCGCCCAGCGCGGCGCCCGGCTGACCTGGCCGAGGCGGCTCTGCCAGTCGAGCCGGTCGACCTTGAAGACCACGCCGTCGATGTCGTAGTCGAGGGCGTCGCGTCGGTCGAGAATCCGGCGGTGCAGATCGAGCGCCGACTCGAGTGTCGGACAGGGCTCGGCCAGCGGGTTGACTGCGAAACGCCAGGCTTCGAGCCGGTCGATGAAATCTCGATACCGGCCGTCCGGTGGCTCGCTCATCTCGCCCCAGCCGTAGGCGAAGAAATGCAGGGGCCGCGAGGCCGTGATCGCTGGACCGAGTTGGCGCAGGCCGCCCGACGCGGCATTGCGGGGATTGGCGAAAGGCGGCTCCCCGGCTGCTTCGCGCCGGTCGTTGAGCGCGACGAAATCGCTGCGCGACATATAGACCTCGCCGCGCACCTCGAGCACGTTGGGCGCGTCGCTGGTGATCCGCCCGGGGATATCGCCGATCGTGCGCAGGTTCGCCGTGATGTCCTCGCCCACCTCGCCGTCGCCCCGCGTTGCGCCTTGGATGAAAACACCCTTCTCGTAGCGCAGGCCGGCCGACAAGCCGTCGATCTTGGGCTCGCCGATCAGCTCGACGGACTCGGCGTCACCCAGGCCCAGAAAACGCCGGACCCGGGCGATGAACTCTTCCAGGTCCGCAGCGCTGAGCGCGTTGCCGAGCGAAAGCATGGGCGTCGCATGGGTGACCTTTGCAAAGCCCATCCCGGCCGGAGCGCCGACCCGGCCCGAGGGACTGTCTTGGCGGATCAGGTCGGGAAATTGCGCCTCGATCGCCTCGTTGCGCCGGCGCAGCGCATCGTAGTCGGCGTCCGAGACTGCCGGGGCGCTATCCTGGTAGTAAAGCCGGTCGTGGCGCTCGATGGCGCGCACGAGGCGGGCGAGTTCCTTCTTCGCCTGGGCCGTGCTGAGATCCTCGACCGCGAGCGTCGCGGGATCCGCCGTCATGGCGCGGGACCGTCGATCAACCGGTCGGCGGCGGCGCGTGCTTCATCGGTCACCCGGGCGCCCGCGAGCATACGGGCGATCTCCTCCCGCCGGGTCTGCTCGGTCAAGCGGTCGAGCAGGGTTACCGTGCCGCCGCCCCGATCCTGCTTGATCACCCGCAGATGGCAATCGGCCTGGGCGGCGACTTGCGGCGAATGGGTGACCACCAGAATCTGGACCGAACGGGCGAGGCCGGCGAGCCGGTCGCCGACGGCCTGGGCCGTCGCTCCGCCGATGCCGTGATCGACCTCGTCGAACACCAAGGTGGGAACCGCCTCGGCGCCGGCGAGGACGACTTTCAGTGCGAGAAGCAGGCGCGAGAGCTCGCCGCCCGACACCACCCGCTGAAGCGGGCTGAGCGAGGCGCCGGGGTTCATGGCGACCTTGAAGGCGGCGGCATCGAGGCCATGACGTGTCGCGTCCGCCATGGGGAGATCCACCAACTCGGTACGAAAGACCGCTCCGTCGAGCCTAAGAGGCGCAAGCTCCCGGGCGATGGCCGTGTCGAGAGACGCGGCGGCTTTTCGGCGCTTTGCGCTCAACCGCTTCGCCGCGGCTTCAAAGGACGCGGCGGCGGCTTTCGTTAGGGCGGCGGCTTCACGCAGCCGGTCGTCCCCCTGTTCGAGGCTGGCCAGACGCGCTGCCAGGTCGACCTGCAGCGCGGGTAAGGCGTCGGGCTCGGTCGCGTGCTTTCGCGCAGCGGCACGAAGCGCGAAGAGCCGCTCCTCGACGGCGTCCAGATGCGCGGGGTCGAGGTTGAGCGCATTCGCGGCCGCCTCCAGCGCGTTTATCGCCTCCGCTGTCTCGATCGCCGCCCGATCGAGCGCGTCCGACAGGGCGGCAAGGGCGCCGCCAGCGAGATCGGCGACACCGCCGATAATTCGCCGGGCTCCGCCGAGGCGCGCTTCGATGCCGTCGCCTTCGCCGAGTGAGGCCTGCGCCTGGACGATGGCTTCGGTCAATTTCTGGCCGTGCATCATACGGCTGCGTTGCGCCGCCAGCTCGGCATCCTCGCCCGGTCGAGGGTCGAGCTGCTGGAGTTCGGACAGCGCGTGACGCAGGAAGTCCTCGTCGCGCCGCGCCGCGGTCAAATCGGCTTCGGCGGCCCGTTCGGTCTCGCGGGCCGTCTGCCAAGCGTCGAAATCAGCCGCAACGGCGTCGAGATTGCTCCCGTTCCCGCCGAATGCATCCACCATGCGGCGATGGGTTGCGGCATCGAGCAGGCCGATTTGCTCGCGCTGCCCCTGGACCTCGACCAGCTTCGAGCCGATGTCGCGCAACAGGCCGACGCTCACCGGTTGGTCGTCGATGTAGGCGCGGCTCCGCCCATCCGCGCCCAGTGTCCGGCGGACCACGATTGGTTCGCTACTTTCGAACCCGTGGTCGGCCAGAGCGGCGTGCACGATATGCCCGGCGGGCAATGAAAATGCAGCGCTCACGGCGCCCCGTTCGGCGCCCTCGCGCAACAGGCCCGCATCGGCACGAGCGCCGAGTGCCAGGCCGAGTGCGTCGAGCAGGATCGACTTGCCGGCTCCCGTCTCGCCGGTGAGCGCGCAAAGCCCGGGCCCAAGCTCGAGGTCGAGCCGATCGATCAGGACGACGTTTCGGATGGATAGGCTCTGGAGCATTCCCGCCCCGCCGTCAGAACAGACTGTCCAGAAAGCCCTCGTCTTCGCCACGCGGCGCGTTTTTGCCGGTCAGCAGGGCGTAGCTGTTGCGGTACCACTCGCTGGCGGGAAAGTTATGGCCCAGGATCGCGGCCGCCCGTTGCGCCTCTTCGATGAGACCGACCGCGAGATAGGCCTCTACAAGCCGGTGGAGTGCCTCTGGCGCGTGGCTTGTCTTTTCGTAGTTGTCGATGACCGCCCGAAAGCGGTTGATCGCCGCGATATAATTGTGGCGAACCAGGTAGTAGCGGCCAATTTCCATCTCCTTACCGGCCAGGTGATCGCGCGAAAAGATGATCTTTTGACGGGCGTCTTCGGCATAGTCAGAGTCCGGAAAGCGGCGGGCCAGATCCTCAAAGGCGTCCAGCGCGTCGCGCGTCATCGCCTGGTCGCGTCCAATGTCGGAAATCCGCTCGTAATAGCTGATCCCGACCAGATAATAGGCATAGGCGACGTCGGCATGCCCCGGGTGGAGCTGGATGAAACGGCGCGCCGCGATCACGGCCTCGTCGTACTGGTCGTTTCGGTAATAGCTGTAGGCGGACATGAGCTGTGCGCGGGTCGCCCAGACGGAATAGGGATGTTGCCGTTCGACCTCGTCGAACGCCTGGGCTGCCAACGCGTACCGGTTGGAATGGAGCATGTCCATCGCGTCGTTATAAAGGGTCTCTACTGCGCCTTCGCGATAGGCCAGTACCGGATCATCGGAGCAGGCGCCCAATAGGAGCGAAGCAGCCAGGACAAGACTGCCGGCCGCTTGCCGGAACCGGAAAGGAATGAGCAGTCTGTTCGCCATGTCGTTCGTTCGATCCGAAATGGGCCGTACGGGGTGCCGCCCCGGATCTCCCGACGACACCGGACAGGAGTAAATTATATCATGCGCCATCAAGGCGCACAGGATGGTCTGCTCACGAATAGGGCAATGAAACCTTGTTTTTCCGGGTTGAATCAGTCAAAACTAAATCCTATGACTGCGGTCGGTCAAAGGATGTCCGGCCTCGTCGTCCAGGACTCCTCATCTGGAAGGTTGATCACGCCATGGGAATCGTTGCGAAAATGGTCGATCGCCATGTTGGCGAGCGGATTCGCCTGCGTCGGGCGATGGTTGGAATGACCCAGGAAGACCTTGCGAAATCGTTGAGTATTTCCTATCAGCAGCTCCAAAAATACGAGACCGCGGGTAACCGGGTCAGCGCGGGCCGGCTCTATGAGATCGCCCAGTCCCTGGGTGTCGAGATGTCCTACTTTTTCGAAGACATGGAAGACCAGCCCGGAGCGGATCGCGCCGCGTCCCAGCCTCACGGCGGGACCCATCGCTCGACCATCGATATCGTCCAGAATTTCTCGAAGATCGAGAACCCGGCGCTTCGGGCATCAATCACCGGTCTCGTGAAAAGCGTCGCCAAATGGCGGCAGACTCAGGCGATGGATTAGAACCGAAGTTTCACAACGGGTGAACAAAAAGGACGCGGCCGGCAGACCGCGTCCTTAATTTGTCTCGAGAGTCGGGGAATTTAGGCCGAAACCGCCACGGGCTCCTCGATTGCGATGACCGCGGTTTCGTCTTCGACGCTCGTCCGGCACCACGCCGTGGGGGTTGCGAACAGCGTTTCGAGAAGGCGATGATTTATTTCGTGGCCCGAGCAGACACCGTGGAAATGTCCGATGATTGGGCCACCCGCGAGCAGCATGTCGCCCACCGCGTCGAGAATCTTGTGCCGGACGAACTCGTCGTCATGGCGCAATCCGCCATCGTTGAGGATCGCCGCATCGCCCACCACGATAGCGTTGTCGAGGGACCCGCCCTGGGCCAGTCCAAGCGACCGGAGATAATCGACCTCTTGTTCGAGGCAGAAGGTCCGCGCTCGCGACAGTTCGGTCTTGAAGCTGTCGTCGCCCAGCTCGAAGAAGAACTCCTGGCGCGCGATTACGGGGTTGTCGTAGTCAAGTTGGAAGCTGACCGAGAAGGTTGATGCCGGGCTGAGGGTTGCGCTCCGTTCGCCGTCGCCCACGCGAATCTCTTCGAGGATGCGAATTGCCCGGCGGGGTGCACCTTGCGTTACGGTGCTGGCGCACTCGATCAGAAACACGAACGGCGAAGCGCTGCCGTCCATGATCGGTACTTCTGGCCCGTCAATCTCGATCAGGGCATTATCGACGCCGCATCCTGCCAGAGCCGCCATCAGATGTTCGATGGTGCCGATTCGCACGTCCTCGTCGACACCGATAGTGGTCGAGAATCGGCTGTCGACGACGTTCTCGACTCGCGCCGCAACGACCGTGTCGACCCGCTCGAGATCGCCTCGCTTGAACCGAATGCCCGTATCCGGCGCCGCTGGGCACAAGATCATCGAAACGCTGCTGTTCGAATGTAGCCCAGTTCCGGTGCAATTGATCCGGCTCTTCAATGTTCGCTGCGGTGAAGTTCCCACGGTACCACCTATTCATTATTCTTGTTTGCCGTCCCGCGCGGGGACCCCTGCAACCGACTCGCCGGACGGGCGTCGACCATCCGGACAAAACTGTCTATAAGGCTGTTTATCAAGCCCGCCCGAATCGCTCAAATCACTAATTGTTACAAAATGTTACAGCATTCCCCGGGGAGTTGGGCCCGGGGAATGCTGTCCCCTCCAGGCGACCGTCAGTTGGCTTGACGGCGCAGGAATGCGGGGATGTCCAGGAAATCCTCCTCGACACTTGTGTTTGCCGGCGCAGGAGCGGGCTCTAGATCCTTGAGCGTGGTCTGGGCCGCCGGGGTCGGTTCTGCGCCGGTCGTAGCAGAGGGTTTTGACTTCGATCCGCTTGCGGGTGCCTTGTCGTCGCGGCCCCGGGCAGTGCCCGTAATGCGCTCGAACAGGCTCGGGCCGCGAGACGGAACCGTCGCCGCGTCCTTGGCCGGCTCTTTGCCGGCGTTGGTCACGGCTGCTTCCGCGAACGGGTCAGGCCGTTTGATCGCCTCGCGCGCGTGCGCGGCCTCGACGGGCTTGGGCGGGATGAAGGCATCGTCCTTCCGCCTGAGCGTCGGCTCGATCCGCGTCTCGCCGTTAACCGGTTCCACTGCGACGGGCACGGGCTCGAGCGTGGCAACTGCCCCGGTCTCAACCGTCGCCGTCGGTTCGATCACCGGCGGGGTGGGGACCGTCGGCTCGGAAGGAATTCCGGCTGCCGGATTGGGCGTGTCGATCGCGGCCGCCGCGAGTGCCTCAGCCGAATCGGGTTCGGGTTCCGCCGCGCGGATTTCTGCGACCGGCTCAAGCTCGAGAGGTTCCTCGGTCTCGTCCTCCGCCTTGATGGTTTCTTCCACGGAGCGAATGTCGACCAGACGCGGCCCCGCTTCGAAGATCGGCCGGGGTTCCGTGCTGGCTAGGACATCGATACCCGTGGCGACGACCGAGACGCGCATATGCCCGGCGAGACTCTCGTCGAATGTCGAGCCGAAGATGATGTTGGCGTCGGGATCCACTTCGTCGCGGATCCTGTTGACCGCCTCATCGACCTCGAACAGCGTTACGTCGCCGCCGCCGGTCACGTTGATCAGCACGCCGCGTGCGCCCTTCATCGAAACGTCGTCAAGCAACGGGTTGCTGATCGCCGATTCGGCGCTTTCGATGGCACGGCGTTCGCCATCAGACTCGCCGGTCCCCATCATGGCCTTGCCCATCTCGCCCATCACCGCGCGCACGTCGGCGAAGTCGAGGTTGATCAACCCCGGCATCACCATGAGGTCGGTCACGCCCCGCACGCCGGAATGGAGCACATCGTCGGCCATCTTGAAGGCGTCCGCGAAGGTGGTCTTTTCGTTGGCGATGCGAAACAGGTTCTGGTTCGGAATCACAATGAGGGTGTCGACGAACTGCTGCAGCTCCTCGATGCCTTGTTCGGCGAGTCGCATCCGCTCCAATCCCTCGAACTGGAACGGTTTGGTAACGACGCCGACGGTCAGGATGCCCTGTTCGCGGGCGGCCCGGGCAATCACCGGCGCTGCCCCCGTTCCCGTCCCGCCACCCATTCCGGCGGCGATGAACACCATGTTGCTGGCTTCGAGTTGATCAAGGATTTCCTCGAGCACCTCTTCGGCGGCGGCCTTGCCGACATCCGGCCGAGAGCCAGCGCCGAGTCCGTTCGTGATATGGGCGCCCAACTGGATACGTCGCTCGGTGAGTGACTGCGAGAGTGCTTGGGCGTCGGTATTGGCGACCACGAATTCCACCCCTTCGAGGTGGCTCGTGATCATGTTGTTTACGGCATTGCCGCCCGCGCCACCGACGCCGATGACAGTGATTTTCGGCTTCAATTCGTGGGTGACGGGCACCGATAGATTGATGGTCATGAGATCCTCCAACTTCGTTTTCTAGTCTCTCTGGTACCGGCTTGCGCCGGCGACTGTTTCGCCCGGGTCCCCCGTCCCGTGACGTCGTTTTAAAAATTCTCGCGCAGCCATTGACCGATCCGGCCGATATGGCTGGCCGACGTGGCCGCGCTCCCCGTTGTCCGTCGGGCGTTATCGGTTGGCTTCTGCGCCGCATAAATCAGCAGGCCGGCGCAGGTGGAAAAAGCGGGGCCGCCTGTTGCTTCGGCGAGTCCCTGAATGTGGTTCGGCCGACCCAGCCGGACCTGGCGGTCCAGGATGTCGGCGACGAGATCGCACACGCCTTGCAGCTGGCTTGCGCCACCGGTCAAGACCACACGGCGGTCGCCGAGCGGTGCGAATCCGCTCGTGACCAGGCGGTCGCGAATGAGCTCAAAAATCTCCTCGACGCGCGGGCGAATGATTCCGATCATCACGGCCTTGGGAACCTGGCCCACGCCGTCCGGCGCGTCCTCGCCGAGCGGCGGAACCTCGATCAACTCGTGTTGGTCGCGCGGCGAAGCCGTCACGCCGCCCAGGAGTGTCTTCATCCGCTCCGCGTGAAGGGTCGGCGTCGACAGTCCTCGAGCGAGATCGTTCGTCACATGAGCGCCGCCGATCGGCACCGTGTCGGCGAAGATCATCTCGCCGTTGGCGAAGACGGCGATGGTTGTCGATCCGCCGCCCATATCGATCAGTGTGACACCGAGATCCATCTCGTCCTCGACCAGACAGGCGAGGCCCGAGGCATAGGGCGAGAGGACTGGGGCGGCGGTATCAAGATGGCAGCGCGCGATACAGGTCCGCAGTGTGCGCAGCGTGCCGGCCGCGACGGTCGCCAGGTGAATTCTGGCGCCCAGCTTGTTGCCGTACATCCCGCGGGGATCTCGGATGCCGCCTTCGCCGTCGATCGTGTAGCCGATGGGCAAGGCATGGATCAATTCGCGCTCGTCGGATACCAGCTGAAATTCGCCGGTATCGAATACCCGGCGCAAATCCCCGAGCCCGACTTCGTGACCCGAGATCTCGACTTCTGCATTGAGCGTGTGCGATGCCGGCGCGCCGCCGCTGATGTTGACGAAGACCTCGTGGATGTTCTGGCCGGCCATCTGCTCGGCGGCATGTACGGTCGCGGAAATCGAGGTTTCGACAGCGTCCATGTCGACTACCCGTCCCGACCGCAAGCCATGCGAAACCTGATGACCGATACCAATGACACGCAGGCCATCCTCGCCTTCGTCGCGTGCGATGAAGCAACACACCTTGCTCGTGCCCACATCGAGTGCCGTGATCAAATCGCCGGTGCCCAGAGCCATCTCCTGTTTCGTCCTCGTTCGCAGCCGTTGTCGTTCAAATTCTCGGGCCCAGGTCCACCACGTCGCCCACCGCGCCATCGTCGAGGCGCAGGGTCAGGCGATCGGCAAGACGCAAATCGACGACCGAGACCGCGCGCTCCAGCAACCCGTGCTCGCGGACGAGCCGGGCGAACCGCGCCCAGGCCGCGGCAGGGTCGGCTTCGGGCATGCGCACCTCGATGCCGTTGTCGAACAGCAAATTCCAGCGCCGGCTGCCGACATGCACTGCGGCCATGACCCGGGCGTTGAGGTCGGGCTCGGTGATCAGCAGGGCGAACAGGGCCGGTGCATGGATCGCTGCCGCGTCACCGACGATCAGGGGAAGTTCGGCGTAGCGGTCGAGCCCCTCGGTTCCGATGACCTCCCCGTCCCGGTCGACGAGCACGGTTTGACCGCCATGCTGCCAGCGGGCGAACGGCCGCCGCTCGACGAGGTGGACCCGGATGGTATCTGGCAATTGCCGTTGGACCGTCGCCATCTGGATCCAACCGATCGCCTCGAGGCGCCGCTTGGCCGCTTGTGGATCGAAGTCCATGATCGGTTGACCCCGCGTCACGCCGAGCGCTGCGAGCACGGCCTCGCGGGTTGTTTCCTGCCGGCCGACGCTGAGCACGTCCTGGATGGTGTAGCCGGCATCAGCACTGACCGACGTGGCTGTCGCTTGGAGGTGTCCGACAGCCCGTTCGACCTGACCGGTCCGCCAGGCATACAGCGGGCCGCCCACGAGCAAGACGAGCACGAGGCCCATGACCCCGGTGCGGCGGGACAATCTGAGCCAGCGGGCCGGTCGCCGCCGGCCCGGCGCGCGCCGGGCTGCCTTGGTCCTAGCCCGGACGGGCGCGAACCATGGGATCAGGCGTCGCATCGCGCCTCCTCCACCATCCAGCTGACGAGCTCGCCAAAGCCGATCCCCACATGGGCCGCGATCTCCGGTACCAGGGAGAGCGGCGTCATGCCAGGTTGGGTATTGATCTCAAGCATGTAGAACCGGCCTGGCGAAGTCTCGGTGTCGTCGTAACGAAGATCGGCCCGCGTGACGCCGCGGCATCCCAGCGAGCGATGGGCGAGAAGCGCGAACTCCAGGGCCTCTTCATACGATGGCTCCGGCAGGGGCGCCGGCATCAAGTGCTCGGCCTTGCCTTCGGTGTATTTGGCTTCGTAGTCGTAGAACTCGTTCTTGGGGCGAATCTCGATCGCGCCGAGTGCCGAATCGCCCATGACGGCAACCTGGATTTCGCGCCCGGGAATGAAGCGTTCGACCAGAACCTCGTCGCCGTAGTCCCACGCGTCCGGGTCGTCGAGCGGTGGCAGGTTGTCACCGGGATGAACAATGCGTACGCCAACGCTCGAGCCTTCGTTGACCGGCTTGATCACGAAGGGCGGATCGAGCGGCGTCGCGGCGGAGAGCGCTGCCCGATGGACGACCTTACCCTCGGGGCACGGGATCCCGGCTGCGAGGAAAACCTCGATCGCGGCCGGTTTGTTCATGGCCAGCGCGGAGGCCCGTACGCCGGAATGGGTGTAGGGATGCCTAGAATCTCCAGCAGACCTTGGATGCAACCGTCCTCGCCGAATCGTCCGTGCAATGCGTTGAACACCACGTCGGGGGCGATTTGGATCAGAACTTGTGCAATGTCGCGGCCGACGTCGATCCGCGAGACCTGGTAGTCCCGCGCCTCGAGTGCGTCGGCGACGGCGCCGCCGCTCACGTGCGATACCTCTCGCTCGGCAGACCAGCCCCCCATCAGGACCGCGACATGCTTGGTCATGCGGGGTTGCCCTCCTCGGGATCAACGGGCCGGCCGATCCGGCGAATTTCCCACTCCAGCATTACACCGGTCGCATCGGCCACGCGACGACGGACCTCCTCGCCGAGCGTCTCGATGTCGGCAGCGCTCGCATTGCCGGAATTGATCAGGAAGTTGCAGTGCTTCTCCGAGACCATTGCGTCGCCGTGGCGCAGGCCTCGGCAACCCGCACGCTCGATCAATTCCCATGCCTTTACGTCGGGGGGGTTGACGAAGGTGCTGCCGCCGGTCCGCCCGCGCGCCGGCTGATGGGCATCTCGGTCCGCGGTGATCTCGGCCATGCGCTCGGCGATCTCCTCGCGTGCATCGAGCCGCCCCTCGAGGCTTGCGCCCACGAAGATCCAGTCCTCTGGCACGCTGCAATGGCGGTATGCGAAACCCAAATCGCCCGAACCCAGCCGGTGCAGGCCGCCGTCGGGATCGAGCGCGCGGGCCTCGCGCGTTACGTCGCGCATCTCGCGTCCGTAGGCGCCCGCGTTCATGCGCAGGGCTCCGCCGATTGTGCCGGGCACGCCGCACAGGAATTCGAGGTCGCTGACGGAATGATCCCGGCAGTTCAGGGCCACGTTGAGGTCGAAAGCCCCGGCGCCCGCGTGGACGGTCGTGCCTTCGATGGTCACTTGCGCGAACGCGCGGCCCAGACGAACGACGACGCCGGGGACGCCACCATCGCGGATCAACAGATTCGAACCGACGCCGAGCACGGTGACGGGCACGTCGGCGGGGCGCTTGGCAAGGAAGCCCTGCAAATCGTCGAGATCCGCGGGCTTGAATAGCACCTCGGCGCCGCCCCCCGCCTTGAACCAGGTCATGGGGCCGAGCGGCGCGTCGGCGATCAGACGGCCGCGTACCGGCGGTAGCCGATCCATCAGGTGGGTAGGGTCCGTGCGTTGCGGCATCATTGACCGATCTCCTTTGGCGCCGTCGCCCGGATTCCGCTAAGTGCGTCGAGCTCGGTGGGGAGGCGGTGCGCCCATTGCGTAATGCTGCCCGCGCCGAGACAGACGACAAAGTCGCCCGGGCGCGCGATTTGCCGAACCAGTGGGGCAAGCTGGTCCGGAGATTCGAGGGTTTCGACATGACGGTGGCCACGGCCACGTATGCCATCGACCAGGTGCGTGCGATCGATTCCCTCGATGGGATCCTCGCCCGCAGCGTGGACGTCTGCCACGATGACCGCATCGGCATCGTTGAAACAGGTGCAAAATTCCTCGAACAGGTCTCGCAGGCGGGAGTAGCGATGAGGCTGGACGACGGCGACGATGTTGTTCGGGCATGCACTCCGGGCGGCGCGCAATACGGCCTCTATCTCGACGGGGTGATGTCCGTAATCGTCGATCACGACGATCCCGCGGCTCTCGCCCGTCTTGGTAAAGCGTCGTTTGACGCCCTTGAAGCCGCGCAAGGCCCGGCGCGCCACCTCGTCGGGAATGGCCATTTCCCGGGCGACGACAAGCGCGGCCAGTGAATTCTGGACGTTATGGGCGCCGACCATCGGCAGGCGAAGGTCCATCAGCATCTGCGAACCGCCCTGGACCCGATCGTTGATCTCGACATTGAAGACCGATCCGCCGGAATCGAAACGCAGGTCGCTGGCCCGGAACTCCGCCTGCGGACTCATGCCGTAGGTCACGACACGCCGATCCGTGACGCGGCCGATCATGGCCTGGACCTCGGGATGGTCGATGCACAGCGCCGCGAAGCCGTAGAACGGAATATTTTCGATGAAACTCTGGAACGCCGCGCGAAGTGCGTCGAAGGTGCCGTAAAAGCCCATATGCTCCGCGTCGATGTTGGTCACGACAGCGACCGTCGCGGGCAGCTTGACGAAGGTGCCGTCGGATTCGTCGGCTTCGACGACCATCCAGTCGCCTTCGCCGAGCCGTGCATTGGTGCCGTAGGCGTTGATGATCCCGCCGTTAATCACTGTCGGGTCGTATTGGCCGGCCTCGAGCATGGCCACGATGATCGATGTCGTCGTCGTCTTGCCATGGGTCCCGCCAACCGCGATCGACCATTTCAGGCGCATCAATTCAGCCAGCATTTCCGCCCTGCGGACGACGGGAATCAGCCGCGCGCGGGCGGTCGCAACCTCGGGATTGCTGTTGTCGACCGCGGAGGACACGACGACGACTTCGGCGTCGCCCAGATTTTCCGCGGTATGGCCGATGGCGACGGGTACGCCGAGGGCGCGAAGTCGGCGCACATTGACGGTTTCAACGAGATCGCTGCCTTGGACCCTGTAGCCGAGAGTTTGCATCACTTCGGCAATCCCGCTCATGCCGATCCCACCGATCCCGACGAAGTGGATTCTTCCAATGTTCAACGGCATCATCTTCATGCCGTGCCCTCCGATGCGGTCGGCGCACCGGCCGCGGAACTGGGCACTCGGTTGCCGTCGAGCGTGACCGCGTCGACCAGGTTTGCCAGATCGCGGGCGGCGTCCGGTCGCGCGAGCGATCGTGCTGCGGCTGCGGCGCGCGCGAGGTCGCCGGGCGCCTGGGCTAGGCTTTCGACTCGTTGGGTCAGGGCGGCGGCGGTTAGTTCCCGTTGGGTGATCTGCCAGCCGCCGCCGGCGGCAACAAGCGCTTCGGCGTTCAGGCCCTGATGGTCGTCGGCAGAAAACGGGAAGGGCACGAGAATCGCCGGGCGACCGGCCACGGCAAGCTCGGCCACTGTCGACGCACCGGCACGCGAAACGACCAAATGGGCTGCGGCGAGACGCCGGTCCATGTCGTCGAAGAAGCTGCTGAGATCCGCGACGATTCCGTCTGCCGCGTAGCGGGTGCGTGCCGCCTCGATATCCTCGGGTCGGCATTGTTGGGTCACCAGCAGGCGGGAACGCAGGTTTTCCGGAAGATTCGCGAGCGCGCTCGGCAGGATCGTGCTGAAACTTCGGGCGCCTTGGCTGCCGCCGAATACGAGGAGCCTGAAGCGTTCACCGGCATCGGGCGGGGTGTAATCCATCTCCGAAAGGGCCGCGATGGCCGGGCGGACCGGATTGCCCGTATGGACAATCCGCGCGGCCGTCGCGCCGTCGAGTCGTCGAGTTTCCGGGAATGACGTCGCAATCGCCGAGACTCGGGCGGCGACGAACCGATTGGCGCGTCCCAAAATGGCGTTCTGCTCGTGCAGGATGCAGGGGAGGCCGAGACGGGTCGCCGCCACAATGGTCGGCAGCGAAGGATATCCGCCGAAACCGACCACGACGGTGGGACGCAGCCGGCGCAGCAGGAAAAAGGCTTCGACGGTGCCGTAGGCCGTGGACGCCAGGCTCAAGAGACGTCGGTCGATCCCGCGATGGCCGAGCCCCCCGGCATGAACCGTATGGGTCTCGATGCCCTCGAAGCCGAGGTCGTGGTCGCGGCCGCGTTGATCGGTCACCAGGACCAACTTCGCGCCCCGGGCTCCGAGTTCCGCGGCCAGCGCCTGGGCCGGGAAAACATGACCCCCGGTGCCACCGGCGGCAAGGGCGACAGGAAGGCTCATAGCGTAACCCCCTCGCCCGGGCGCCGTCGCGTGAGCGCCAGTACAATGCCCATGCCGAGCGCGATGGCTAGCAGCGACGAGCCGCCGTAGCTGACAAACGGCAGCGTCATGCCCTTTGCGGGCAGTAGCCGAAGCGTAACGCTCATATTGATCAGGGCTTGCAGCCCGAATTGTGCAAGGATTCCGGAAACCGCGAGGAGAACGAACAGGTTGGCTTCCGAAATGACCCGGGAGAATCCCCGTAACACGATGAAGCCGAACAACCCGACGATCACCAGGCAAAGCAGCACGCCGAATTCCTCGCCGGCGACGGCAAAGATGAAGTCGGTATGGGCGTCGGGCAGGATTTCCTTGACGACACCTTCGCCTGGGCCTGCGCCGAACAAACCGCCATGCATGAAGGCATCGAGCGAGCGGTCGATCTGATAGCTGTCACCCGACGACGGATCGAGGAAAAGGTCGATCCGGCTCGCGACATGGGGCATCGCGAGATAGCCGAGCACCACGGCGCCGATTCCGACGCCGACGATCAGCAACATCCAGACCAGCGGCAAACCCGCCAGAAAAAATTGAAGCAACCAGGTCAGCGTGATCGCCACCGCCATGCCAAAGTCGGGCTGCAGCGCGATCAAGCCAACGACGAGAACGAACATGCCGATCGAGATCAGATTGCCAGGGAATCCCTCGCGCTTGCGCTGCTCGGCAAACATCCAGGCCGCGATTACGGCAAAGGTTGGCTTGATGAACTCGGAAGGCTGCAAGGAAAATCCGCCAAGCGATATCCAACGCGTTGCGCCCTTCACCTCCATGCCCGCAATCAGCGTCACCCCGAGCAGCAGGACGCCGACTAGAAAGCCGATTGCGGCAAGTCGGCGCACGCCGAGCGGGGAGAGCAGTGACACGCCGATCATGAGGGCGAGCGCCAGCGGAACGAAGAGCATCTGATGGCGTACGAAATGAAAGGAATCGAGCCCGATCCGTTCCGCGACTGCCGGGCTGGACGCGAGCGTCAGCACGGCGCCGATCAGAACCAGCAAAACGAGCGCGAACAGCGTCCAGCGATCGACTGTCCACCACCAGAGACCGAGCACGCTGCGGTCGTCGCGACCGAAGCTCGTCATGACGCGACTCTCCGCTCGGACTCCGGGCTAGGATCGACGTAACCGTTGGCGAGCGCCAGAGCCGTGCGCCGGAAGGCATCGCCGCGGGCTTCGAAGTTGGGCCACTGGTCGAATGAGGCGCAGGCGGGCGAGAGGAGGACGACACCCCGCTCGACTCCGCTTGCCCGGGCCCGGGCATAGGCTTCGCGCACCGCCGTTTCGAGATCACCCGATCGGGTGTAGGACACGCGACCCTCCAGGGTCTTGGCGAACCCGTCACTCGCTTCGCCGATCAGGAAGGCGTGGGCGACGCGCGAGAACAGGGGCGCGAGCGAGACGATTCCGTCGGCTTTCGGGCGCCCGCCGGCGATCCAGTAAATATTGTCGAAACAGGCCAGCGCCTGGGCTGCCGCATCGGCATTGGTCGCCTTGCTGTCGTTGACGAATTGCAAACCGTCGTGGCTCGCTACCGTCTCCAGCCGGTGTGCGAGGCCCGGAAAACTGATCATTGCGCCGCCGGCGATTGCGCTCGGAACGCCCAGTGCGCGGGTCGCGGCGAATGCGGTGGCCGCGTTCTGCCAGTTATGGGCGCCGCGCAGTCCGGCAGCGAGGCGCAAATCGACGACTGGCCAGGGTTCGTCGTCGATTACGTCGTGCAGGACGCCGCTTTCGACACAAACACCGCGGGGCGGCGCGAAATGCAGGGAGACCGGGATAACCGACCGCTCGGGTTCGGTTTCGAGAGCGCTGAAGATCTCGAGCGATGCCTGGTCGTCGATGCCGATCACCGAAACGCCGTCGGTTCGCCGGAAGATTTTCCGCTTGGCGGCGACATAGCCGGCCATGTTGCCGTGACGATCGAGGTGATCGGGACTGACGTTAAGCCAGACTGCAACGTCTGGCGCAAATGAGCGGGTCAGATCGAGCTGGTAGGAGGACACTTCGAGTACGTAGGTGCCCTCCGCACCGAGCGGATCGAGATCGAGCGCGGGTCGGCCGAGATTTCCGCCGGTTTCGGCCCGCTGGCCATCGCGGTTTAGGATATGGCCGATCAGCGCGGTCGTCGTCGATTTGCCGTTCGTCCCGGTGACGGCGACATAACGGGCATCGGGTTGGCTCATCGCCAGCAACTCGATATCGCCGAGAATCTCGACGCCGGCTCCCCGTGCCTGAACGACGACGCGATGGGGTTCGGGATGGGTCAGGGAAACACCCGGGCTGAGGATCAGTGCCGCCATGCCCGTCCAATCGAGCGTTGCCGGATCGGACAGCGTTACGCCGGCTGCGGCAGCCGCCTCACGCGCCGCGGCGCTGTCGTCCCAGCCATGAACTCGCGCCTGTCCGGCGAGCAGCGATTTCGCGCAGGCCAATCCGCTTCGGCCCAGCCCAAATACGGCGACATCCCGATTTGCGTAGGTGGTGACGACGATCACGAGATCACCTCAACTTCAGGCTGGACAGGCCGACCAGCGCCAGCATGATGGCGATTACCCAGAACCGGATCACAATGGTCGATTCGGCCCAGCCCTTCTGCTCGAAATGGTGGTGTAGCGGCGCCATGCGGAAAATCCGCCGGCCCGTGACCTTGAAGGAGACCACTTGGACCACCACTGAGGCGGTCTCCAGAACGAACAGACCGCCGATGATCGCGAGCACCAGTTCGTGCTTGGTGATCACAGCGATCGCACCGATCGACGCGCCCATGGAGAGCGAGCCGGTATCGCCCATGAAGACCATGGCGGGTGGCGCGTTGAACCAGAGGAATCCCAGGCTGGCGCCGACCAGCGAACCGCAGAACACCGCGAGTTCGCCCGTGCCGGGCACGGCGTGGAGCTGCAGATAGTCGGTAAACACGGCGTTGCCAACGACATAGGCGATCATCGCAAAACAGGCCGCGGCGATCATGACCGGCACGATTGCGAGTCCGTCGAGCCCGTCGGTCAGGTTGACCGCGTTGCTCGAGCCGACCATGACGAAGGCGGCAAAGGGCAGGAAGAACCAGCCCAGATCGACCAGCACGTCCTTGGCGAAGGGCAGGGCCAGATGGGCGTTGAGCGGCTCGCCCAGCAGGCTTGTGATCCAGACGGCAGCGCCGATTCCGATCGCGATCTCGGCGAGGAGCTTGACCTTTCCCGGCACGCCCTTGTGGCTGCGTCGCCGCAGTTTTAGGAAATCGTCGGCGAAGCCCACCAACCCGAAACCGAGCGTGACCAGGAGGACGACCCAGACGTAGCGGTTCGTCATGTCCGCCCACAGCAAGGTGCCCACGGCGATGCCGAGCAGGATGAGCACGCCCCCCATGGTGGGTGTGCCACGCTTGCTCACGAGGTGACTTTCCGGGCCGTCGTCGCGGATCGGCTGACCCTCGCCCTGGCGGCGGCGAAGCAGGCGAATGATCATCGGACCGAAGACGAAACTGATGAGAATTGCGGTCAGAACGGCGCCGCCCGTCCGAAAGGTGAGATAGCGGAACAGGTTGAAGAAGCTTACGTCGTCGGCCAGGGGGTAGAGGAAGTTGTAGAGCATGTTGCGCGGACCCTCTGCCGCTTATCCGTTCACGGCGTGGCGCGATTGCGGCGCGCTTCCGCCCTCGATCAGGGTATCGACGACGATACGCATCCGACTGCCCAACGAACCCTTGACCATGACGATGTCGCCGGGCTCCAGGGATTCGAGAACGAGCGGCGCGAGCGCCGCCGAATCCTCGACATGGACACCGCTGAGGGAATCGGGCAGGGCGTCGTGCAAATGCCACATGTTGGCGCCGCAAGTGAAAACAAGGCCGATCCTGGCTGCGTCCAGGGGCCCCGCAAGTGCAGCGTGCAAGGCTGGCGCCCTGGGGCCCAGCTCTAACATGTCGCCTAGCACCGCGATGCGGCGACCGTTCGGGCCCGGTGTACTGGCGCCAAGGACATCGATCGCGGCGCCCAGCGAGGCCGGGCTCGCGTTGTAGCTCTCGTCGATCAACTCCGCGGAGCCGCGGGTCAACGCGATCCGGTGACGCGCGCCCCGGCCAGAAAGTGGCGTGAGTACGCCCAGCATCTCGGCCGCTGCCTCCGGGTCTGCACCCAGGGCATGGACCGTTACGAGCACCCCGACGCTGTTCATCGCCATCGGGCGACCGGGCAAGTGCAATTGGTATCGCAAGGCACGGCCCGCGATCTCGGCGGTCACGAGGCTGCCGGTCGGCTGGATGTTAACGTCGAGGAGCTTGGCGTCTGCTCCGGGTGCCGTGCCGAAGCCGATCACCGTTGGAACGCTGCAGGCTTTTGCGGCGTCCACCAGGCGGCCAAACAGCGGATTGTCTTGATTGAGTACCGCGACCCCGTCCGGCTCGAGGCCGTCAAAGATCTCTGCCTTGGCGTCGGCGATGGCGTCGAGCGAAGCGAAGGCGGAAAGATGAACCGCCTCGACGGCCGTGATCAGGGCGGCATGTGGGCGGATCAGCCGGCTCAAGGGGCTGATTTCGCCTGGATGGTTCATGCCGACCTCGAAAATCCCGAAGGCGGCATCCGCGGGCAGGCGTGCGAGGCTCAGCGGCACGCCGATATGGTTGTTCAGACTGCCAGTGCTGGCCACGGTGTGTCCCTGGCTATCCAGCGCCAGGCGCAACATTTCCTTGCTCGTGGTTTTGCCCACGCTACCTGTCACGGCGGCGATCCGGGCCGTCGTCCGGGCACGGGCCGCCGCGCCCAGCGCGCCGAGCGCAAGGTGTCCGTCGCCCGCGATGAGCAGGGGCACCGTTTTATCGAGATCGTCTGGAATGCGCGAGACCAGGGCTGAGGCGGCGCCTTTGTCGAGCGCTTCGCCGACGAATCCGTGACCGTCGAAGTTCGGACCCTTGAGCGCGACGAAGAGGTCGCCGGGCTGAACCGTCCGGCTGTCGATCGAGACGCCGACGGCAGTCCAGTCACCTTGCGCCTGGCCGCCCACAGCCCGCGCAGCGTCCGCCGCTGTCCAAAGAGCGGTCATGACGCTCCTCCCACCAGCCCATTGGCCGCCTTGCGGGCGAACGCCGCATCGTCGAACGGGATCACCTCGTCGCCGACGATTTGGCCGGTTTCATGTCCCTTGCCGGCCAGGAGCAGAATATCGCCCTGCTCCAACGCTGCGACGGCCGCGACGATGGCCTCCGCCCGGTCGCCGATCTCGGTGGCATCGGGGCAGGCGGCGAGAATTTGCTGCCGAATCGCGCCGGCATCCTCGGTTCGCGGGTTGTCGTCGGTGACGGTCACGCGATCGGCGAGCCGCGCGGCGATCTCGCCCATCATCGGTCGTTTTCCCGTATCGCGGTCGCCGCCGCAGCCGAATAGCACGACAAGGCGATTGGTGACGTGGGGCCGGAGTGCGCTAAGCGCCGTTTCCAGCGCATCCGGGGTGTGGGCGTAATCGACGAAGATCGGTGCGCCCGTGGGATGACGGGCGACCTCCTGCAACCGACCCGGTGCACCTTCGAGCGCGGGCAGGGCCGCCAGCGCCGTACGGAGCGGCACGCCGGTTGCCAGCGCCAAGCCCAGCGCCGCCATGATGTTACTCGCCTGAAACCGGCCCACCAGGCCAGCCTCGACCGTGTGGCTCGCGCCTTCGACGGCAAGGTTGAGCAGCTGGCCGGTCAGGCTCGTCTCGATGCTGCGCAGCCGGATATCGGCATCGCGCGAACCGTAGCGGATGACCTCGTGACGGCGTTGCCGGCAGACCTCGGCGAGATCGTCGAACTCCGGCGCATCGGCGTTGAGTACCGCCGTGCCGCCTTCGGGCATAATCGTGTCGAACAGACGCCGCTTGGCCGCGAAATAGGCTGTGGCGCCTTCGTGATAGTCGAGATGGTCGCGCGTGAGGTTGGTGAACGCGGCGGCCGCGGCGCGCACGCCGTCGAGCCGGCACTGGTCGAGCCCGTGGGATGACGCCTCCATCGCAAGATAATCGACGCCCCGCCGCGACAGCTCGGACAGGGCGCGGTGGAGCGAGATGGGCTCGGGCGTGGTGTGAGGCAGGGTCTGGGAGTACCCGACCGCCATGATGCCGAGGCTGCCCAGGCTGGCCGCGCTGCGCCCCGCGTGTGACCAGATTTGGCGCGTGAAGACGGCGACGGACGTTTTGCCGTTGGTGCCGGTGATCGCAGCGATGGTCCGGGGCTGTTCCGGATAGAAGCGCGCCGCCATCAGGGCAAGACGGCGGCGCGGGTTTATGTCGGTCAGAATCCGGACGGCGGATCCGGCGGACGGCAGGGCCGTCCCCGGTGGCGCGAGCACCGCGACCGCGCCGTGCTTCACGGCATCCGGAATATAGTCGATGCCCCGGGCGTGTCGACCATTGAGCGCGGCGAACAGATAGCCTGTCCGGACCTCACGCGAGTCGGCGGACAACCCGAGGATCTCGATATCCTCGGGGCTGCTTTGCCCCCCGTTGATCAGCTCAGAAAGACGCAAGCTCGCTCCCCTTGGCGGTAATTTCGAGCATCGGATCGCGGCCGCGCTCCGGGGCCGTCTCGTCGACCGGCTGGATGCCCAGCAGCGGGCCAATGCGGGCCACCACGTTTCCGACGGAGGGCGCCGCGGTCCAGCCGGCGGTGGCGTAGCCGAAGGTCTCTGCGTTACCCTGGGGCTCGTCGAGCATGGCAAACACGACGTATTGCGGATCATCCATCGGGAAGGCGCCGATGAAGGACGAAATCAGCGCCTTACGCTCGTAGCCGCCGGCCGCGGCCTTCTCCGACGTGCCCGTCTTGCCGCCGACCAGGAATCCGGCCGCGTCGGCATTCCTGCCTGTGCCTTCATGGACCACCAGACGAAGCAGGGCGCGCATGATGTCGGAGATCTCGGGCCGGATTACGGCCTCGCCCGCCAAACCGGCATCTGCTGGCCGCTTGAGCAGGGTGGTGGGGTAAAGCGTGCCGCCGTTGACCATTGCGGCCGTCGCGCGTGCCAGGCTGAGGGGCGAAACGGCGATGCCGTGGCCGAACGCGATGGTCATCGTATTGATCTCGCGCCAGGGCTGCGGTGTCAGCGGGGCGCCGATCTCGGGTAGTTCGATGTCCGCCGGTCCCAGCAAGCCGAGCGAGCCCAAAAATGCGCGCTGACGCTCGGTACCAAGGTCGAGCGCCATCTTTGCCGCACCGATGTTCGATGAGTACATGAAAATTTCCGGGATCGAGAGCCAGCGGTTCTCCGAGTGGTAATCGCGAATCCAGAATCGCGAGACCTTGAGGGGTTCGCTCGCGTCGTAGCCGTCGGTCAGCGAAACGGTCCCGGACTCGAGGGCCGCCGCGACCGTAAATGTCTTGAAGGTGGAGCCCATTTCGTAGACCCCGAGGGTCGTCCGGTTGAACCGCGCGTCGGCCTCCGGCGCGCCGGACAGGTTGGGATCGAAATCCGGCAGGCTGACCATGGCAAGCACTTCGCCCGACGTGACGTCGAGCACGAGACCCGCGGCGCCCTTGGCCTCAAAGTCGGCCATCGCCGCGGCGAGTTCCTCGTGCAGGGCGTACTGCACGCGCAGATCGATCGAAAGCGCCAACGCAGCACCATGATTGGCGCCGTCGACTGCGAGCGCGGCGTCGAGCGTGAGTTCGAGGCCTGCGAGCCCGCGGTTGTCGATGCCCGTGTAGCCCAGCACGTGGGCAAGCAGAGAACCGTGCGGGTAGACCCGCTTTTCGTCCCGCTCGAAGGCGAGGCCGGGTAGACCCAGCCGGTGAATCTCATACTGCTGACGCGGTGTTAGATGACGCTCGATCCAGACGAAGCGCCGGTCCGCGGACAATTGTTCGACCAGTCCGTCATGGCCGAGCTCAGGCAGGACGACGGCGAGCCGGATCGCCGCCTCTTCGGCGTCAAGCACCATCTTGGGGTCGGCATAGAGCGACGCGGTCGGCAGATTGGTCGCGAGCAAGACGCCGTTGCGATCGACGATGTCGGCCCGTGCGCTGCTGTAACTCCCGTCCTCGATCACACGGTGTGCGAGCGGCCGGTAATCCCGCTCGAAGACGCTGACTTTGACGAGTTGGCCGCCGACAACCAGGAAGCACAGCGCGAACAGCGCGCCCGCGGCGAGCAGACGCAAGCGGCCCGTCTCGATCGCCTGCTTGCGGGTGCCCTCGAGGCGGACCTTGAGAAAGGATTCGGCGACGACCTGGTTGAGGGCCCCGCTTTTCCGGCGACGAAGACGGCGAAACAACGTCATTGGCTTTCCTTCAGGACGGGCAAGGTTTCGTCGGCTTGCGCGGGCGCCTCGTCGGGCGCGCGCCGGGGCAGGGTGTCGAGACCGACGAGCTGAGAGCCCGCGATCGGTTCAAGATCGAGATACCGCGCGGCAAGGGTTTGCAGGCGTTCGGGCCGGTTGAGATAACTCCACTCTGCTTCGAGCACATGAATCGCCTGCTGGTTTGCGGAAATTTCCCGGGATAGCGCATCGCGTTCGTCTCCGAGGTGCCGTGCTTCGTAAGACACCATGAAGACGCCAAACGCCACCGCGGCAGTAACTCCGAGCCACAAAAAGGTTGCCGGGCGATTCATGCCGCCTCCTTCGTGGGCCAACAGGGGGCGGCAGTCCTTTCGGCGATCCTGAGCCGCGCCGAGCGCGCCCGGGGGTTGGCGACGATCTCTGCGGCATCGGGACGAATCGCCCGGCGAGAGACCAATTTGAAAGACGGATGCGGCAACATTATGGCATTGCCGGGGGCATGACGGCTGGGCTGCGCGGCCTTGCCTGCGCGCAGGAAGAGGAATTTCTTCACCCGCCTGTCCTCGAGCGAGTGATAAGACACCACGGCAAGCCGACCTGCGGGCGCCAGCCGCCGCTCGGCCGCGGCCAACGCCCGGTCCAGTTCGGAAAGCTCGTCGTTCACACAGATACGCAGGGCCTGAAACGTCCGCGTCGCGGGATCGAGGCCGTCCTTCGCCCGACGGACGACGCCGCGCACGATCCCGGCAAGCTGGCCGGTCCGCGCGATCGGATTTTCTTTTCGGGCCTTGATGATGGCCTTGGCAACGGCCCGCGAGCGGCGCTCCTCGCCATAACGATAGATCATGTCGGCGAGATCCGTCTCGCTTGTCCGGTTGACCAGATCCGCCGCGCTCGGTCCCTGTTTATCCATCCGCATGTCGAGGGGGCCGTCGGCGGCGAACGAAAATCCCCGCGCCGCTTCGTCGATCTGGGTCGAAGACAGGCCGAGATCGAGGGTGATGCCCTGAACCAGCTGAACCCCGCGCTCGGAAAGCAGGGCATCGAGGTCGCCGAATCGCCCGCTCAGCAAGGTAAAACGCCCTGGAAAGGCCTCGCTCAGCGCTGCACCCCGGGCCTGAGCGTCCGGGTCCCGGTCGATTGCCCAAACACGACAGTCAGCCGCCTCTAGGAGTGCTCGGCTATAGCCGCCGGCGCCGAAAGTCCCATCGACGTAAATCGCGCCATCGCTGGGCTCGAGTTCGGCGATCACTCGCTCCAGCAGAACCGGGATGTGGATGGCCGCACTCGTCATTTGCCGCCGTCGGACCCAAGAAGGGTGCTTTCGGCGGCCGCCTTCTCGCTCACGTCCCGGTCGTAGTCCGCGAATCGTTCGGGACTCCAGATCAGGAAAGTCTGGCCCATCGCGACGAACTTGGCCCGATCGGTAATTCCGGCATGGTCGCGAAACTCCGCGGGCAGGAGAATTCGCCCCTCGTCGTCGAACGGGATTTGCATGCTGCGGCCGAAGATCGCCGTGGCCAGGGTCCGGTGACCGGGCGAGAATGGATTGAGCGTATTGATGCGATCGCTTAGGCGTTCGAGCCAGTCGATGCCGCAGGCCTCGATGGCCGCGACGCCGTCGAACGCGGGGTAGGCGACGATGCCGGTGAAGGTTTGCCCCGCGAGCGCCGTACGAAAACGCGCTGGCACGGATACCCGGCCCTTGCTATCGAGCTTGTTTTCGTAGGTCCCGACGAACAACGCCATCCGATGCCCCCATGAGGCCAGGAATTCTGCGGCTTTCAGCGTCTGCCGCTTTATCCTGTCGTGGCCCAGCCGCTGTCCTGAAAACACCGGAATTCGGCATGGGATTTAATGGGATAACATGGGATATTATGGGCGTCAATTGCTTAATAAATTATTAATGCAGTTAGACCAAGCAGTTACCAGAACTCGTTATGCTCGTTACTGAGGTCGCAAGATGTGTGATTGGAACGTGCCCTAAATACTGACGTTTAAACATGTCTCAACATTGTTCTTATTTTGTTCCAAATTGGAACTTCCTTTGTCAAGTCCTTCTCGCACAATCAAAACCTCTCCTGCTTATTGTCGGGACGATTGAGCGGACCTGATTCGGGTCCGACGCCTTGCTGCCCTCGACCGAAGGCGCTCAGGCAAAAAATTGAATCCAGGTGCCCGAAGGGACGCCAGATGGCCTGTAAGCCGGGTTCTGTTCCCGGCACTGACCGAAGCCGATGCTGGGCGATGGCCATTCATCTAGGACGGCCGTTACCGGCCGTCTCGAGCGACCGACCCGGGCGGCGGCGCGAAAACCCGCCGGCCCGCGCCCCGAAGGTCGCGGACGTGCCGCCCCTACTTGGTCTTGCTCCCGGTGGGGTTTGCCCTGCCGTCGTCGTTACCGCCGACGCGGTGCGCTCTTACCGCACCCTTTCACCCTTACCCGCCATCCCCGGGGGGACCCGGCGGGCGGTCTGCTTTCTGTGGCACTTTCCCTGGGATTGCTCCCGCCGGGCATTACCCGGCACCGTGTTTCCGTGGAGCCCGGACTTTCCTCCCCCGGCGGACGAGCCCCCGGCGGCGGCCATCCGGCCATCTGGCGCCGTCATATAGGTGGCTCACGGGCAGGCGGGCGTCAAGGGAGTAGGTTGAGCAGGGTGTGCACCAACTGGACGGATTCGGCGTCGGCGATGCCGTCGATCCGGTCGCGACGAAAATGCCGCTGGAAGGCTCGGACCACTGCTTGTGTCGCGGGTCCGAAGCCACCATCGACCTGCAGGGCATAGCCGAATTCCACAAGAGCCGCCTGAAGGTCTATGACAGCTTGGCCGGCGTCGCCGGCGGTGAGGCGCAGTCCCGTTTCGCCTCTCACCGGATTGTGCGCGGGCCACACGCCGATGCCGGTGGCGGCGAGACGCTGCCAGTCGAACAGTTCACCGGGGTCCTTCCTGCGGTCCGGCGCGACGTCGGAATGGCCCACCACGTTACGGGCCGGAATCCGATGGCGTGCAAGAATATCGTGGGCAAGCGTCACCAGCGCGCGAATCTGGAGGTCGGGAAACGAGCGATAGCCGAACGCGTGTCCCGGATTAACGAGTTCGATGCCGATCGAGGCGCCGTTTACGTCGTCGATACCCCGCCAGTGGGCGGTTCCGGCGTGCCAGGCACGCCTCTCTTCGGGAACCAGCGCAAGCGTTGTTCCGTCCTCGTCGATCACGTAGTGGGCACTGACTTTGGCTGCCGGGTCGCACAGCCTTTCGATCGCCGCATCCGCGCTGGTCATGCCCGTGTAGTGGAGCACCAGCATGGACACGCGGGTATCGTCCGGCCTGGCGTCGAAATTGGCTGATTCGCGCGGGATCACGCGATGGGTCCCGGACCCGGCAGCGAGCGCTGGATGACGATCACGGCGACGCCCAGAACGATCAGAACACCGCCCGCGGCGATCGGCCAGGTCAGCCGATCGCCCAGGGTCACCACGGCGAACAGGACGCCGAATACCGGCATCAGAGGCATGAACGAGACCACGCGGTACATCGGGTATTGGCGCAACAGATAGTACCACCCCCCGTACCCCAGCAGGGTGGTGCCGATCACGAGATAGGCCAAGGCACCGTAGAGCGTCCAGTCGGCCGCCACCAGGGCGCTGATCTGATCGTCCTCGAATATCCACGACAGCACGAACATCGGCGGCGTCGCGACGATCGCCGTCAGGGCGATCAGCGAAACCGGCGAGACGCCCGTGAGCTGCTTCGCCCAGACGTTCGTCAGGCCCCAGAAGACGCCCGAGCCCACCAGCATCGCAAAGCCTACGATCCCCGCCAGCACCCGCGGTTCGCCGATCATGATCGCGATGCCGCCCAGCGAGAGCGCCATGCCCACGAGGGTCCGCCGGTCGATGCGCTCGCCGAGCAGGAGGGCGGCAAGTAGAAAGGAAAATGGGATCTCGCTCATGATCGCGAGAATCGACGTCGACGCATCGACCATCTGCATGCCCGTAAACACGAGCGTGAAATGCACGACGCCCATCATGAAGGCGATCTTGACGACCGGTATGATCTGCCCGCGTGGTAGACGGGCGAACCAGATCAGCAGAAGGGTGACCAGCGCAAAGCGCATACCCGCTGTAAAGAGTGGCGGCAGGTGTGTGACGCCGATCTTGATGGCGACAAAGTTGAACCCCCATAGCGCCATAATTCCGACCGCGATCGTCGTGTGCAGAGGGGTCATGAGCACGACCTCGATAAACGCGTGGCGCGAAGGAGCGCGAGACGTGACATGGATCAGGGCAGGCTGCGTTGCTTGCTGATGCGATCGTACGCGTCGTTGATTGCCGCCAGCTTCTGGTTGGCGACGTCGATGAATTCCTGCGGCATTCCCCGGGCGATCAGTCGATCCGGATGGTGCTCGCGCACGAGTTTCCGGTAGGCCGTCTTGAGCGTTTCGTCGCCGGCATTCGGCGCAACCCCGAGGATCTCGTAGGGATCGCCTTGACCGTGGCCCATCAGACCTTCCTGGATGCGCTCGAAACCGCGCTTGTCGATTTGGAATATCTCAGCGACGGCGCACAGGTAATCGCGCTCCGCGGGGTGGAGCGTACCGTCGGCCAGCGCGATGACGAAGAGGCCCGTGAGCAATTCCTCGCGCACCGTGGGGGTATCTGCGAAGAGTTCCGCGATCTGCTCGGCGTAGGGCTCGAAACCGCTCGCGTCGCGGCGCGCTTCGTCCCAAATGCGGCCCACATCGCCGGCCTCGCCTTCGGGAATCCGAAAGATCTTCCTGAAGGTGTGAATCTCGTCGCGGGTGACCTTGCCGTCCGCCTTGGCCATCTTCGCCGAGAGCACGATCACGGCGATCGAGAACGCGATACGCTTCTGAATCGCCGCATCGTGCGACGCGCCCGGGGCATGGCGCATCCGGTCGATCATGTGTCCCGCCGCGACACCGACGAGTGCGCCGATCGGGCCGCCCAGCATGAACCCGGTGGCGCCACCGATAAGTTTGCCCCAGATGCTCATTGTTGCTCGCCTCGTACTCCGATCAACTCGCTGCCCCTGCGTTCTGGATAGTAACGGCGGCGCGCAGGGCGCGCCAGACGGCCGGTAGGAGTCTGTTGCATTTGCGCAGCTGGGCTGGATAGAGTGAGCCCTGATCGAACCCGGCCGCCACAGGACGAAACCGCCCGGCGCGGTCCGAAAAGAAAAGTGGCCCGCGTGCGAGGCCGCGCAGAAGGGGGATAGATGACCGACCAAGCGACGTCGGGCCGGCGGAATATCGCGCTCGTCGGCCCGTATACCAGCGGCAAGACCACCTTGCTGGAAAGCATCCTGCATGCGACTGGCAAGATCTCCCGCAAGGGGCGTGTCGAAGACGGCAACGCGGTTGGCGATGGATCCGAAGAATCCCGATCCCGCCAGATAAGCGTCGAGGTGAGTGCGGCCGACACATCCTACAAGGGCGTCGACTTCACCTTCATCGACTGCCCTGGCTCCGTCGAGTTTTCTCAGGAAACCTACAATGCGGTCATCGGTGTTGATACGGCGATCATCGTATGCGAGCCGGAACTCGATCGCATTCGCGCCCTTTCGACCCTCATCCAGTTTCTCGAAGAGCGCGATATTCCCCACCTGATCTTTCTCAACAAGATCGATCAGTTCACCGGCCGCGTCGCCTCGGTGATCGAGGTGGTTCGCCCACTGTCCTCAAAGCCGCTCCTGCTGCGCCAGGTGCCGACCCGGGACGGCGAAGTCGTGACCGGCTATGTCGATCTGATCACCGAGCAGGCCTACGCATACACAGAGGGTGGCGCCGCCGAGCCGGTCGACTTGCCCGATGACGTCAGGGAGCGCGAGGCGGAAGCACGTGCTGATCTTCTCGAACAACTCGCCAACTTCAACGACGAGCTCCTTGAAAAGCTCCTCGAGGACAACATCCCTCCGGCGGAGGAGATTTCCGCCGACCTCCAGGCGGGATTTGCCGATAACCAACTGGTTCAGGTCTTTCTCGGCTCCGCGACGCACGACTGGGGGATTCGCCGACTACTCGAGGCGTTGATCCATGAGAGCCCGACGGTGGCCCAGACCGCCGCCCGTCAGGGTCTGGCCGACGGCTCCGGTCTCGTCGCGCAGGTGCTCAAGACCTACGCCAGTCAACAGGGCGGCAAGATGTCGCTGGTCCGGATCCGGCGCGGTGAGATTGCCGACGGCGCGACGCTTAACGGCTCACGCGTCGCTGGCATCTATCGCATGTTCGGACAGCAACCCAACAAGGTCGCCAAGGCGATCGCCGGCGAGATCGTCGGGCTGGGACGGCTCGATGGCGTGTTGACCGGTGACACGCTGGGGGCGGGAGGCCAGGCCCCGGCAGAGAGCCTCGATCGGGTCGATCCGCTGCCGCCGGTGTTTTCCCTCGCCGTAGAGCCGGAGAAACGCGACGACGAGGTCAAGATGAGCGGCGCCGTCGCCAAGCTCGTCGAGGAAGATCCGTCGCTCTCGGCCGAACAGACCGCCGATACTCACGAATATGTGCTCCGGGGCCAGGGAGAAATTCATCTGCGGGTGGTGCTCGAGCGGCTGGTCAATAAATTCAAGCTCGCGCTCAAGACGGGACGGCCCATGGTTCCCTACAAAGAGGCGATCCGAAAGCCGGTCTCCCAGCACGGCCGGTTCAAACGGCAATCGGGCGGTCACGGCCAGTTTGGCGACGTCCATATCGATATCAAACCGCTGCCGCGGGGCACGGGCTTCGAGTTCCACAACACGATCGTCGGCGGCTCGGTTCCCAAGCAGTACATTCCATCGGTCCAGTCGGGCGTCGGAGAATTCCTCAACAAGGGACCGCTCGGCTTCCCGGTGGTCGACATCTCTGTGACCCTCACCGATGGTCAGTACCATTCGGTCGACAGCTCGGATCAGGCCTTCCGTCAGGCCGCGCGTCTCGCGATGACCGAAGGCATGCCGAAGTGCGGTCCGGTCCTGCTCGAGCCGATTCTCGAGGTACGGATTTCGGTGCCTCAGGAATACACGCCGAATGCCCAGCGGCTGGTGACCGGCCGGCGCGGTCAGTTGCTCGGATTTGAGGGCAAGCCGGGCTGGAACGGCTGGGACGAGATCACTTGTCACATGCCCCAGTCGGAAACCCATGACTTGATCATCGAGCTGCGTTCTCTCACGCAAGGCACGGGCAGCTTCGTGTCGAAATACGACCACCTCCAGGAGCTGACCGGTCGGCTCGCCAATCAAATCCTCAAGGCATCCGGCGGGGACGACTAGAGCCCTGCCCCGGGCGCTTCGCGCGTTGGCTAGTTGATTCGTCTGGAGTTGGGATTGACGACCCGGTCGATGTAACGGCCCTGGAACAACTGCACACCCATCGACTGACCGGCCTCGATCATCGACTGATTGCCGCAGCGGGTGAATATCATCCGCTCGACACCCAGATCCTTGACGGCAGCGAGGATCGAATCCTTTTGGTCCTGCGGCGAACCGGCGAAGCCGTTGGCGTCCCAGTTGACCTTGATCAGGTCGACGTCCAATTCGGCCCGCTGCAGATCGGGTAGACAATGATAGCTGACCCCGTCGAGCGTAACGATGAACTCGCTTTCCTTGAGAAAAGTCCGGGCGAAATGGAAGCAATCGATGTTTGCAATGACGTCGACGAGCTGGAATTCGAGACCGATGCGCCTTCGTGTTGAACGGTCGAGCCGGTTCGTCCAAGCCAGAAACTTCGGAAGGAAAATTGTGTCGATATTGAAGTTGATGCTGATCGGCCCGTTCACGTGCTCGTCGGAATATTTGGTGAGCAGGGTCAAAACCCGATCGTCAAGAGTCTGGGTCAGATGCATGAACAGCCAACGATTGGCGAGGAGATCGACATCCGGCAAGGTCGCGCGCTACAGCTCGATGACCCGCACATAAAGCTCGTAGAATATTGGCTCGGGCACTTCGTCGCCCTTGATTCGGCAGATCGGCTGTCGACGCAGAAACGAACTCACGTCGGTGTGGGAAAGACCCTTCTGCAGGCGATTGAGCCGCGCCGGATCGAGCGGCGAAACATTGTCGGGAAGCTCGTCGTCGGCATCCCACGTCTGTGACTGGCGCTGCAGCTTATCGGAGAGCATCTCCTCTGTGTCGGCCAGGAACTCGCGCCAATCGATCGACAGGTCGTACCAACTGAAGAACGGATCGTCCTCGGGCGGTTCCTCGTCCTCGGAGTCGGAAAATAGCGGATCCCCGCTGAAGAAATAACGGACCTTCAGGATGGTTTCGTCGAGTTGCGCCCGGGTTGCGCCCTTGCACAGGAAGATCAGATCCGAATTGTCCATCAGATAGACGTCGCCTTCGAATTTTTTGACGTTGTCCGCCAGCATGTGGGTTGCAATTCGAAGGTGATAGGGTTGCCGGTTCTTGGGATTGAGCTTCGACAGATGCAGATGCACGCTCGAACGGTCGCCCTTCTGATTATGGAGCGAACGGGCGTGCTCGACGAGGTGCTCTTCGACGTTGTCGCCTTGATGCATCATGGTGAAATTCGCAACCCGTTGCTGTCGCTCATGTGCGCTTGAGGAGTCGGCCTCGCCGCGCGTTCGCGGTCGCCGGACTGCGCCGTTTCCACACTTCCCGTTTCGGTTAACCTTGGAATGGTTAAGATGGGGTTTACGCTGTTGCCCGGCTCCATTTGATAAGCTATGGAAAGTAAATAAAATATTCCTTAATTCCGGGTTGTACGCTGCGGGCGCCGTGGGCTGGATGACCCTGATAATTCGGAGAAGGCTCGCGGGGTGACGGAACGCTGGCAATTCTGGATCGACAGAGGCGGTACGTTCACCGACGTCGTGGCGCGCACGCCGGATGGACGGGTCGTCACCCACAAGCTGCTCTCGGACAACCCTGAACGCTATGCGGACGCGCCGCTTCAGGGCATGCACGACCTGCTTGACCTCGCGCCCGATGTTCCCCTACCGGGCGAGGCGGTCGAGGCCGTCAAGATGGGCACGACCGTTGCGACCAACGCCCTGCTCGAGCGCAAGGGCGATCGCGTCGCCCTGCTGGTCACGGAGGGCTTCGGCGATACGCTGCGCATCGCCTATCAGAATAGGCCGGACATCTTCGCTCGCCATATCCGCCTGCCAGAGCTGCTTTACGAACAGGTGATCGAGGTACCCGGCCGGTTCGACGCCGATGGTGAGGAGCTCGTTCCGCTCGATCTCGGGGCCGCGGAGGAGGGCTTGCGCAGGGTCTTCGAGTCCGGCATTCGCGCGATCGCGATCGTTTTGATGCACGGCTATCGCTACCCCGATCACGAGCGCCGGGTGGCCGATGCTGCGTATGCAATGGGATTTACACAGATCTCCGCTTCCCACGAGGTGAGCCCGGTCATGAAAATGGTCAGCCGTGGCGATACTGCCGTGGTCGACGCTTATCTCTCGCCAATATTGCGCCGTTATGTCGACCGGGTCGCAGGTGAGCTCGAGGGCGTGCGCCTGATGTTCATGCAATCGAGCGGGGGTCTCACCGACGCGCGTCTGTTCCAGGGCAAGGACAGTGTGCTCTCGGGTCCCGCCGGTGGCGTCGTCGGGGCCGTTGAGGTCAGCCGGCTGGGTGGCTACGAGAAAATCATCTCGTTCGACATGGGCGGCACCTCGACGGACGTTGCCCACTACGACGGCGAGTACGAGCGGGCATACACCACGGAAATCGCCGGCGTCCGTCTCCGGGCGCCGATGATGCAGATCAAGACCGTGGCGGCGGGCGGTGGCTCAATCCTTCATTTCGACGGCGTGCGCATGCGGGTCGGGCCGGATTCCGCTGCCGCCACTCCCGGACCGGCGTGTTACCGGCGCGGCGGGCCGCTCGCGGTGACCGACGCCAACGTCATGGTCGGCAAGATCATTCCCGAGTTGTTTCCGATGGTATTTGGCCCCGGCGGTGACGCGCCGCTCGACGACGCAATCGTGGGGGAACTGTTCGAGGCACTCGCGGCCGAAGTCAACGCGGCTACCGGCGAGCCGCGGTCCGCTCGGGAGCTGGCTGACGGGTTTCTCAGGATCGCCGTCGAGAACATGGCGCGCGCGATCAAGGAAATCTCAGTCCAGCGCGGCTATGACGTCTCCGAATACACCTTATGCTGCTTCGGGGGCGCGGCCGGTCAGCATGCCTGTCTGGTGGCCGATGCACTAGGCATGAATCGGGTCCTGCTGCATCCCTACGCCGGGGTCCTGTCCGCCTTCGGCATGGGCCTCGCGGACTTAAGCGCGATTCACCAGCAGGCGGTCGAGGAACGGCTCGGTGATGCGCTCGTCTTGCGTCTCGAATCGATTCTCGAAAGTCTCGAATCCGCCGGGCGTGCGGAGATGGCCGAGCAGGGGGTCGACGACGCACGCATCGAGCTCAGGCGCACGCTTCATCTGCGTTATCTCGGCACCGACAGCATCTTGGAGGTGGACTACGGTTCGCCCGAGGAAATCGCCGAACGCTTCGAGATGGCCCACCGCCGGCGCTACGGGTTCGCGAACGACAAGCCTCTCGTGGTCGAGACTGCTGTCGTCGAGACCATTGGCCGGATGCCGCCGATCGAAGAGCGCAAATCGCCGTCGCGCTGTTCTGGCGGGCCCGTCCCGCTTCGGACGACCCGCATGTTTAGCGAAGGCGAAGAGATCGATACACCCGTCTACTGGCGCGACGATTTGCTGCCCGGCGACCGGGTCGCGGGCCCCGCGATCATCGTGGAGGCAAACAGTACGACCGTCGTCGAGCCGGATTGGCAGGCCACGGTGGATCCGCGCAACAACCTCTTTCTCACCCGCGTGGTGGTTCGCCGCTGGGCTGCTGCGATCGGCACCACCGTAGACCCGGTGATGATCGAGGTCTTCAACAACCTGTTCATGTCGATCGCCGAGCAGATGGGTCGCACGCTCGAAAACACGAGCCACTCGGTTAATATCAAGGAACGGCTCGACTTCTCCTGCGCCCTGTTCGACAAGGCCGGCGAGCTGATCGCCAACGCGCCGCATATTCCCAACCATCTAGGCTCCATGGGCGATGCGGTGGAGGCGATCATCTCGTCGCGGCACGACAAGCTGCGTTCCGGCGACGTGATCGCCCACAATGCGCCCTATAACGGCGGCACCCACCTGCCGGACGTCACCGTGATCACCCCGGTTTTCGACGACGCCGGGACGGATATTCTGTTTTACGTGGCGTCCCGCGGCCATCACTCGGAGATCGGCGGGATTTCGCCGGGCTCGATGCCGCCCCTGAGCCGCGTGGTCGAGGAGGAGGGCATCCTGTTCGACGACTTCACGCTGGTCGACGCTGGCCGCTTTTGCGAAGACGAGCTGAGCGCCCTGCTGCTATCGGGGCCTTATCCGTCGCGAAATCCCGAGCAGAACTTCTCCGACCTGCGAGCCCAGATGGCGGCGAACGAAAAAGGAGTGCGCGAGCTGCGCAAGATGGTCGCCCATTTCACGCTGCCCACGGTCCAGGCCTATATGGGCCACGTCCAGGACAACGCCGAGGAATGCGTGCGCCGGGTCATCGACGTGCTATCGGACGGTCATTTCCGCTATGCCCTGGACGACGGCAGCGCGATCGAGGTGACGATTTCGATCGACAGGACGGCTCGCGCCGCGCGGCTCGATTTCACGGGCACCAGCGCCCAGCATCCCGGCAACTTCAACGCGCCGTCCGCAATCTGCAAGGCGGCCGTGCTCTATGTCTTCCGCACCCTCGTAAACGACGACATTCCGCTCAACGCCGGGTGTCTGAAGCCCCTCGAGATCGTCCTCCCCGAGGGCTGCATTCTGCGCCCGGTCTATCCGGCCGCCGTCGTCGCGGGCAATGTCGAGACCTCCCAATTCGTCACCGACTGCCTCTACGGCGCGCTCGGCGTCATGGCCGCCGCCCAGGGAACCATGAACAACTTCACCTTCGGCAATGATCGCTACCAGTATTACGAGACGATCTGCGGGGGCTCGGGCGCCGGGCCTGACTTCGACGGCACCGATGCGATCCACACTCACCTGACCAACACCCGGATCACCGATCCCGAAGTGCTCGAATGGCGCTTCCCCGTGCTCGTCGAGCGCTTCGCCATCCGCCGGGACAGCGGCGGGGCCGGCCGGCACAGGGGCGGCGACGGGATCGTGCGCGTGATCCGATTCCGCGAGGCGATGACCGCGGCGATTCTCTCGAACCACCGGGTCTTCCCACCGTTCGGCCTCGAGGGCGGCGAACCGGGCGCGATCGGCCACAACCGGGTGATCCGCGCCGACGGCGAGGAAATCGAGCTCTCCGGGCAGGCGGAGATCACGATGAACCCGGGTGATGTCTTCGTCATCGAAACACCGGGCGGCGGCGGCTTCGGAACGCCCGACGACTAGCCTGGCGCGCATTGCGGCGGCCGCCCGGGAAGGCTAGACTCCGTCGCAGCTCAGAAACGATTGCGACGACCGCTCAAGCGGTCGCGGGAGAAAACACGATGGACGCTGACGTCAAGAAAACCGTGCTTCGCATGATCCCTTACGGGATCTATGTGCTTACGGCCGAGGACGCCGATGGCAACGTCGGTGCCGCGACCATCAATTTCGTCACCCAGTCATCCTTCGAACCGCCGCTCGTGGTCCTCGGAGTGAAGGCTGATTCGGGACCGCTTCACATCATGAAGGCGTCCGGCCATTTCGCGCTCAACATGCTGGGCAAGGGCCAGCAGGACATGGCCTTCACCTTTTTCCGTCCCGCCGAGCATGACGGCGACACGATTAACGGCGCGCCCTATCGCAAGGGCTCGACGGGTTCGCCGGTTCTGGAATCGGCATCCGCCTGCGTCGAGTGCAAGCTGGCCGAGATCGTGGAGAGGGGCGATCACCACGTCGTCATCGGCGAGGTGGTCGACGCGAGCATCGCGAAGCATCCCGACGGTCGGCCCGACGAGGCCATCCTTTACATGAAGGAACTCGGCGAGAAGGTGTTCTACGGCGGTTAGCCCGCTGGCGCCGATCCCGGCGCGGCAACGGAGCAATTCATGACGAAGAAAAAGGCGCTGGTCGCCGGCGCGTTGGGCGTGATCGGCCGTCACCTTACCGCCCATCTCGCGGGCCAGGACGGGTGGGAGGTCGTCGGTATCTCGCGGCGATCGCCCGATTTCGAGACGGCCGCGAGCTATCTTTCGCTCGACCTGCTCGACCGGGCCGCCTGCGAGACGGCGCTCGCCGGCCACGGCGACGTCACCCACGTCTTCTATACGGCGCTCCAGGGCGCGCTCGAGGCCGACAATATCGCGCCCAACATCGCGATGCTGGTCAATCTCATCGAGACGATCGAGCCGGCGGCGGACACTCTCGAGCACATCTCGCTGATGCAGGGCGGCAAGGTCTACGGCTGCCATCTGGGTCCCTACAAGACCCCGGCGAAGGAAACCGATCCCCGCCACATGCCACCGGATTTTTATTACGACCAGGAAGATTTCCTGAGAGACCGTCAGCGGGGCAAGGCCTGGAGCTACTCCCTGATCCGGCCCGACGTCGTGTGCGGCTTTGCCGTCGGCAACGCCATGAACCTCACCACGGTGATCGCCGTCTACGCCGCGATCTCGAAGGAACTCGGCCTGCCGCTGCGTTATCCCGGCAGCGAGGCCGCCTACGGCCGGCTCTTCGAAGTGACGGACGCCGGCCTGCTCGCACAGGCCGCGGTCTGGGCGGCCACCGCGCCTGAAGGCCGCAACGAGGTTTTCAACATCACCAACGGCGATTACTTCCGCTGGTGCCATGTCTGGCCGAAGATTGCCGCCTTCTTCGACATGGATGTCGCCCCGCCTCAGCCGATCTCGCTGGCCGAGACGATGGCCGACAAGGGGCCGGTCTGGGATGCGGTTGTCGCCCGGTACGGCCTGAAGCCACATGCCTACGACGACATCGTCCAGTGGGGCTTCGGCGATTTCTGCTTCAACCTCGACTACGACCTGATGCAGGACATGACCAAGGCGCGTCTGGCAGGCTTTACGGGCGCCCTCGATAGCGAAGCGATGTTCATCCGCATGTTCACCGAGTTCCGCACCAACAGGATCATCCCGTAATGGATACGGCCACCGGCCATCCCAAGCTGTTCGAGCCGCTGACCATCCGCGGCCTTACGCTCAAGAACCGCATCGTCGTCACGCCGATGTGCCAGTACTCGGCCCAAGAGGGCTTCGTGAACGACTGGCACTTCGGTCATCTCGCCGCCTTCGCGCGAGGCGGTTGCGGCCTAGTCTTCGTCGAGGCGACCGGCGTGGAGGCGCACGGGCGGATTACCTATGGCTGCACCGGCATCTGGACCGATGGTCATATCCCCGGCTACCGGCGGATCTGCGAGACCATCAAGAGCCTGGGCGCGGTACCCGCTATCCAGCTCGCTCATGCTGGACGCAAGGCGAGTGCCCAGCGGCCCTGGCATGGCAACGACGCGCTGACCGCTGACGATTTCGCCCGTGGCGAAATGAATTGGTCACCCGTCTCGGCTGACGCCGAACCGATTTTTCCCCACTGGCAGACACCCCACGCCCTGACGGTCGAGGAGATCGGCCAAGTGCGCGACGCCTTCGTCCGTGCGACCCGGCGCGCGCTCGAGGCGGGCTTCGAAGTGGTCGAGATTCACGGCGCCCACGGCTACCTGCTCAACAGCTTCTTCTCGCCGCTGACCAACCATCGCGACGACGCCTATGGCGGCGACGCGGAACGCCGCATGCGCCTGCCCCTCGAGATTACCGAGGCGGTGCGTGCCGCATGGCCCGATGACAAGCCGCTGTTCTATCGGGTCTCGGCAATCGACGACGTGCCCGGCGGCATCGAGCTCGACGACACGGTCGCGTTGGCCAGGGAGCTGGCGGCGCGTGGCGTCGACGTGGTGGACTGCTCGTCGGGCGGCATTGCCGACGACGAGACCGCCGATCACGCAGCGCTGGGCGAGGGCTATCAGATAGCCTACGCGGCTCGCGTTAGGGCTGACGCCGGGGTCGCCAGCATGGCGGTCGGCCTGATCCACCGGCCGGAGCACGCCGAAGAGATCGTCGCGCAGGGCCAGGCGGATCTCGTGGCTATCGGGCGCGAGGTGCTGCGCGATCCCTATTGGGCGCTCCACGCCGCCGAAGCGCTGGGCGCCGATCCCGATCTGGCGCTCTACCCGCCCCAATATGGCTGGTGGCTTCTCAAGCGTAAGCAGGCCCAAGGTTATTGAAGAGGAGAACGCCATGACGGACTCGATGCTTTTCTCCCCGCTAAGCCTACGTGGCGTGATGCTCGCCAACCGTGTCGTAGTCTCGCCCATGTGTCAGTATTCGGCCTATGAAGGCCACATAAACGATTGGCATCGCACTCATTTGGCGAGCTTCGCCATGGGCGGCGCCGGTCTCGTCTTCGTCGAGGCCACTGCGGTCGAGCGACGCGGGCGGATCACCCACGGCTGCACGGGCCTGTGGTCCGACGGCCAGATCGAGGGCATGCGCGACTTGGTCGAGGTGATCCACTCTCACGGTGCAATCGCCGCGCTCCAGATCGCCCACGCCGGGCCCAAGGCGAACACCAACCGGCCGTGGGAAGGCTACCGGCCGCTGGGACCCGCGCAGGCGGCGCTCGGCGAGTATTCCTGGGAATCCGTCGCACCGACCGCGGAGCCCACCGACGAGGGCTGGCGCGTGCCCCGGGCGCTCACGGGCGACGATTTCCCCGTGATTCTCGACGCCTATCGGCGAGCGACCCGGCGTGCCGAAGCGGCGGGCTTCGACGTGCTCGAGGTGCACGGCGCCCACGGCTATCTGCTGCCCTGCTTCCTCTCGCCGCTCGCCAACCACCGCAACGACGCGTATGGCGGCGATCTCGCGGGCCGTATGCGCTTTCCGCTCGAAGTCGCCGAGGCGGTGCGCGCCGAATGGCCCGAGGAGAAACCTCTGTTCTACCGCACCTCGGCGGTCGACGGCGTAGACGGCGGCCTTACGATGGACGATACCGTCGTGCTCGCTGAGCAGCTCAAGACCCGCGGTGTCGACGTGCTCGACTGCTCGTCGACGGGCATTCGGGGTGCCACGGCGGTCTCCGGCGGCGTGCCGAAGGTCGAGGGCTATCAGGTTCCCTACGCGGCCCGGATGTGTGCCGAGGTCGGGTTGGCGACCATGACCGTCGGGCTCATCCGCCGGCCCGAGCACGCCGAGGAAATCGTCGCGAACGGCTCCGCCGATCTGGTCGCGCTCAGCCGGGAATTGCTGCGCGACCCGTTCTGGCCGCTCTACGCGGCCGAAGCCTTGGGGGTCGACCCCGAGATGGCGTTATGGCCCGAGCAGTATGGCTGGTGGCTCGTCCGGCGCAAGCACTCCGAAGGATTCTAAGGCGAGGACGTGCGGCCCGCGCCGGGCGCCGCACGGACGGAACTGGTTCGGACAATCCAGGTCTAAGCGGCGGCGCGATCGGGGTCGTAATTGAGGATCGGTGCGAGCCAGTGTTCGGCGTCTCCGATGCTCCAACCCTTGCGCCGGGCATAGTCCGCGACCTGATCCTGTTCGATTTTTCCGACACCGAAATATTTGGCGTCCGGATGGGCGAAGTAAAAGCCGCTCACCGCGGCGCCCGGCAGCATGGCGTAACTGTCGGTCAGCGTAATTCCGGCAGCGGCCTGGGCATCGAGCAGCTCGAAGAGCGTGCGTTTCTCCGTGTGATCGGGAAAGGCGGGATAGCCGGGCGCGGGGCGGATGCCCGCATACTGCTCGCCGATGATCGCCGCGTTGTCCAGATTCTCGTCGGGTGCATAGCCCCAGAATTCGCGGCGTACCCGCTCGTGCATCCGCTCGGCGAAGGCTTCCGCGAAGCGGTCCGCGAGCGCCTTGGCGAGTATCGCGGAATAATCGTCGAACGCAGCCTCGAATTCGGTGACAAGGCTCTCGAGGCCGATACCGGCGGTGACCGCAAACCCGCCAAGATAGTCCGCGACGCCGCTGTCCTCCGGCGCGACGAAGTCGGCGAGCGCCTGATTGGGCCGGCGATTGGTGCGCAGCATCTGTTGGCGAAGAGTATGGAGAACCGCCTGCATGTCGCTCCGCGAGTCGTCCATGTAGAGCGCGATATCGTCGTCGCCCCGCCGGTTCGCCGGCCAGAACCCGATCACCGCTCGTGCCCGGAGCAGCTTTTCTTCGATGATGCGCCCAAGCAGCGTCTGGGCATCCTCGTAGAGCGCGCGCGCCGCGTCGCCGACGGTTTCATCGTCGAGGATCTCCGGAAAGCGGCCCGCCAGATCCCAGGCGCCGAAGAACGGCTTCCAGTCGAACCGGTCGACGAGATCCGCAAGATCGTAATGATCGAACGATTTGGTGCCGAGAAAACGCGGCGTGGCGGGCCGGTAGCTGGGCCAGTCGATCGGGGTGCGGTTGGCCCGCGCGGCTTCGATCGACTGACGGGATGCGGCCTGACGCTGTCGGCTATGGGACTCGCGGATTGCGTCGTAATCCTCGCGGACCTGCGCGGCAAAGCCGGGGCGCTCCGTCTCGGAGGCCAGGCTCCCGGTAATCCCGACCGCGCGTGAGGCGTCGGTGACGTAGACGACCGGTCCGTCATAATTGGGCGCGATGCGCACGGCCGTGTGGACCTTGCTCGTGGTCGCGCCGCCGATCATCAGGGGCAGTGCGAAGCCTTCCCGCTTCATTTCCTTCGCGACGTGACACATCTCGTCGAGGCTCGGCGTAATCAGACCGGAGAGGCCGATGAGATCGGCGTTTTCGCGGCGTGCGGTCTCGAGGATCTTGCCGGCGGGCACCATGACGCCGAGGTCGATCACCTCGTAGTTGTTGCACTGGAGCACGACGCCGACGATCTTCTTGCCGATGTCGTGAACGTCGCCCTTTACCGTGGCGAGCACGATCTTGCCGGCGGACTTGGTGATTGCGTCGGCGTCCTTCTCCGCCTCGATGAAGGGGATCAGGTAGGCCACCGCCTTCTTCATCACCCGGGCGCTTTTGACCACCTGAGGCAAGAACATCTTGCCCGAGCCGAACAGGTCGCCGACCACGTTCATGCCGTCCATCAGCGGGTCTTCGATCACGGCGAGTGCGCGATCCGAGGCCAGGCGCGCCTCCTCCGTATCGTCTTCGATATAGTCCGCGATTCCGTGAACGAGCGCGTGGACCAAGCGGTTCTCGACGGTCGCTTCGCGCCAGGAAAGATCGGCCGCGCGCTTGGTCCCTTCGCCGTGATAGGCCTCCGCCAGGGCGACGAGCCGGTCCGTCGCATCCGCCCGGCGATTGAAGAAAACATCCTCGATCCCGGTACGCAAGTCGTCGGGGATGTCCGCGTAGACTCCGAGCTGCCCGGCATTGACGATCGCCATGTCGAGGCCTGCGAGGATGGCGTGATAGAGAAAAATCGAATGCATCGCCTCGCGCACCGCGTTATTTCCCCGAAACGAGAACGAGGCGTTCGACAGGCCGCCCGAAACGTGAACCCCCGGAAGGTTCTCCTTGATCAGGCGGGTCGCCTCGAAGAACGATTTGGCGTATTCGTTATGCTCCTCGATGCCCGTAGCGACGGCGAAGATGTTGGGGTCGAAAATGATGTCTTCCCGCGGGAAGTCGACGGTCTCCGTGAGAATCTGAAACGCTCGCTTGCAGATGTCGTAACGCTGCTCGGTGGTTTCCGCCTGACCCGATTCGTCGAATGCCATGACGACGATGGCCGCGCCGTAGCGTTTGATCAGGTGCGCCCGGTCGATGAACGCCGCTTCACCCTCCTTGAGGCTGATGGAATTGACGACCGCCTTGCCTTGAACGCATTTTAGCCCCGCCTCGATGACCGACCATTTCGACGAATCGATCATGATCGGCACCCGGCTTATGTCGGGTTCGGCGGCGATCAGATTGAGGAATCGAACCATCGCGGCCTCGGAGTCGAGCATCCCTTCGTCCATGTTGACGTCGATGATCTGGGCGCCGTTCGCGACCTGCTGGCGCGCCACCTCGAGGGCGCTCTCGAAATCGTCCGCCAGAATCAGGTTCTTGAATTTGGCCGATCCGGTGACATTCGTGCGTTCGCCGATATTGACGAAGAGACCGTCGCTCATCGGCGCACCTCGAAGGCTTCAAGCCCGGACAGCCGCAGGCGCGGCACGATCGAGGGGAGTTCCCGGGGCGGCAGGTCCGCGACGGCTTGTGCGATCGCCCGGATGTGATCGGGCGTCGTGCCGCAGCAGCCGCCGACAATGTTGAGCAGTCCCGCTTCGGCCCATTCGCCGAGTTGGGCGGCGGTCGCGTCCGGGCTTTCGTCGTATTCGCCGAATTCGTTGGGCAGTCCGGCGTTTGGCCAGGCCGCGATGTTGGTCTCGGCGGTCGTCGAGAGGTCGTCGATATAGGCGCGCATCTGCGCCGCGCCGAACGAACAGTTCAGTCCGACCGCGAATGGCTTGGCGTGGCGCACCGAATACCAGAAGGCTTCGGGCGTCTGGCCCGACAGGTTGCGCCCGGCCATGTCGGTGATTGTGCCCAGCACGAGCAGGGGCAGGGTCTCCCCGTTGTCCTCGAAGAGTTCGTCGACGGCGAACAGCCCGGCCTTGACGTTCAGCGTATCGAAGACGGTCTCGAACAGCAGCAGATCGGCGCCGCCCTCGATCAGGCCCCGGGCCGCTTCCTTGTAGGCGGCGGCGAGCTCGTCGAAGGTCACGTTCCGGTAGCCCGGATTTGAGACGTCGGGTGAGACCGAGGCCGTGCGGTTTGTCGGCCCCAGGGAGCCCGCGACGAAGCGCGGCTTTTCCGGAGATTTGGCGGTTGCGGCGTCGGCCGCCTCCCGGGCAAGCGCGGCGCCGGCCCGATTCAGCTCGAAGGCCAGGTCCGACAGCTCGTAGTCGGTCTGCGAAATCGCCGTTGCGTTGAAGGTGTTGGTGCCCACGATATCCGCGCCGGCGTCGAGATAGGCGGCATGAATCTCGTGAATGATGTCGGGCTGGCTAAGATTGAGCAGGTCGTTGTTGCCCTTCAGGTCGACGTGGTGTCCCCGGAATCGCTTGCCCTGATAGTCGCGTTTATCCAGCTGGTAGGTCTGGATCATCGTGCCCATGGCGCCGTCCATGACTAGGATGCGCTCCCGGATGGCGGCGTCGAGCACCCGGCGGCGGTCGGTCCGGGTCGTCATGGTCCGCTTGCTCGAAGCGGCTGACCGGCGCGCGCCTCAGGTTCGGCCCTGAGTCCGAGCATGCGGCAGATGGCGACGGCAAGTTCGGCGCGGTTGAGTGTATAAAAATGAAACTCGTCGACCCCCTCGGTCTGCAGCCGCCGGCATTGTTGAGAGGCCAGACCCCCTGCGACCAGCTGGCGGGTTCCGGGGTCGTCGTCGAGCCCTTCGAATAGCTGGGCGACCCAGTCAGGCACGCTGGCACCGCAGGCGGCGGCGAAACTCAGCGCTCGGCCGACGTTCGTGACTGGCAGAATTCCGGGAACGATCGGAGCATCGATGCCGGCCTGGCTGGCCCGATCCCGAAACCGGAGGAACACGTCGGGATCGAAGAAGAACTGGGTAATCGCACGGCTTGCGCCCGCACCGACCTTGCGCTTGAGGTTGTCGAGATCGGCCGCTGCGCTCGCCGCGTCGGGGTGCGTTTCCGGATAGGCTGCGACCGAGATCTCGAATTCCGCGACCCGCTTCAGCCCGTCAACTAGCGCCGCGGCACGGTCATAGCCGTCGGGATGGGGTAAATAAGCGTCTTCTCCCTCGGGCGGGTCGCCGCGCAGGGCAACGATGTGACGCACGCCCAGATCCCAATAGGCCCGGGCCACGTCGTCAACTTCGCCGCAGCTTGCGCCGACGCAGGTCAGATGCGCGGCCGGCGTGAGCGCGGTGTCCTCGATGATTCGGCGGATGACCCGGTGGGTCCGGCTTCGTGTGCCGCCGCCGGCACCGTAGGTGACCGAGACGAAATGCGGCGCCAACGGGGCCAGCCGCTCGATCGCCGACCACAGCTTGGCTTCCATCGGCTCGGACTTGGGCGGGAAGAACTCGAAGGAAACTCGCGTTCCTGCCGCCGACCGACCTGATGACGGCTGCGGCTTGGCCGGAACGGCGATGCTGTGGTCAAGCGGAATCATATGGCGACGCCCGAATAGGGCGAGGCGGCACTGTGTCGTTCGTCCGAATCTGTGGTCCGGGTGGCTGGCCAGACCACGACGGTGAGCGGTCCGCCGTCGAGATGGATCGGCTCGTCGGGCACCAGGCCGGCGCGCCGGAACCAGCGTTCGACCTCTTCGTCGCGAAAGCCCAGCCGCCGATGGGCATGCTGGTCGCGCAACTCCTCCCGATTATGCGGCGCGAAGTCGACGACCACGATCGTGCCGCCGCCGCGCAGGGTGCGGGAGGCCTCGTCGATCACAGCCGCGGGATCGTCCGCGAAGTGGAGGACCTGATGAATCGTGACGGCGTCGAAGGACGCGGATTCGACGGGCAATTCGTACATGTTGCCGAGACGCACTTCGCAGTTGGGATTCGGGTGGCGCAACAGTTGCGCCCGGGCGACGCCCAGCATTTCGCGCGAAATGTCGATTCCCAGGCCATGTTGAATCGTCGGAGCAAAAATCTCGAGTATTCGGCCCGTGCCGGTCCCGATATCGAGAAGTTCCTCGGGCTCCAGCGGCTCGAGGATCTTGATCATGGCCTGCTCGACCTCAGTTTCCGGTACGTGGAGCGAGCGCATTACGGTCCATTCCGCGGCGTTCTGGCCAAAATAGGCGGCCGCCTTCTCGAACCGCTCGCGGCGGATCAGGGCAAGGCGGTCGAGGTCGGCGTTGGCCGTAGGGTCGGTATCGGGGATCAGTGAAATCAAGTAGTCGGCCAGTTTGGCACAGACGGTGTCGCGGCTCAGGCGGTAAAACACCCAGGCGCCCTCGCGAAACCGGTCGAGCAGACCGGCCTCGCATAGCAGCCGAAGATGGCGGGAAACCCGGGGCTGGCTCTGCCGGAGAATCGTGGTCAACTCGGAGACGGTCAGCTCGCCGTGGGAACACAGCAAGAGAAGCCGCAGCCGGGTTGGCTCGGCGGCGGCTTTTAGTCCATTGAGCAGAATGTCCATCGAAAAACGCCTCTTGACTTCGGCCCTACCGGTTCAATGATTATATCAAGATAGCCGCATATATATATCTTTATATTATATAAATACAAAGCCGAATTCTAGGCCTGCAACAGTTCTCGATTTATGCAGGGACAGCCTGGTATTTCCGGCGTAAAAGGGGACTCCTGCGGGGCCAATTGTCCACTATCCGGTTGATCCAGCGCGTCATTTGCACCCACCCGGGGATGGTGACTTTCGTCACGGAATGCAATGACCCGACGTGCTGCCGTCATTCTCGCTCCGGCGGTCGTGGAGACCTGCCGGGGTGGCTTAGTTCAAGAGTGTGATCCGTTAACCCTAATGCTGGTGTTTTCTCAAGCCTTATGGTACGCAATTCAACGACATACGCGGATATGCCGCAGTCGGGCCGAGAGCGGTGGTTGGGTTGTCGTAACGCTAATGATTTGTTTACGGCAACATGCGAAAACCCGGCCCCCAAGAGTCGCCCGCGATGGGCCTGCGGTTTGTTGACCGTGCTGGTTGTGGTGGGCGATTGAGGAGGGTTGGTATTCGTGTCTTGGATTGATCGTCATAAGTGGTTGTTTGCCCGGGTAGTCGTTGTCGGCCTTCTCGCCTTGCCGATTGCCAACTGCGCGAGCGCGCCGCCCGAGGACGACCCGGACGCCTACGCCGCCTACGAAGCAGCGAACGATCCGATCGAGCCGTTGAACCGCGGCGTCCTCCAGTTCAACCGCGGGTTCGACGATTTCGTCTTGCGGCCCATCGCCCTTGTTTATCGCCATATCCTGCCTGAGGTCCTCCGCGACCGGGTTCACCTGTTCCTGATGAACCTGCGCACGCCGGTCATTCTGGCGAACGACCTGCTCCAGGGCGAGGCTGAGCGGGCGGGCGAAACGCTGGGCCACTTTGTGGTCAATTCGACAGCCGGCATCGGTGGCCTGTTCGATGTGGCGAGCGAAATCGGACTCGAACCCCACAACGAGGATTTCGGCCAGACGCTCGCGGTCTGGGGCGTCGGGGAAGGGCCCTATTTGATGCTGCCGCTGCTCGGGCCGTCGAATCCGCGTGACACGGTTGGCTTGGTTGCCGGAATCTTTATGGATCCGCTCAATTATCTTCTCGACGACGAGTATCTCTACGCCCGGACTGGCACCCGCATCGTCGACGAGCGGGAACGCCATATCGAGACCCTGGACGACCTCGAAGCGACGTCGGTCGATTTCTACGCGACTTTGCGGAGCCTCTACCGCCAGTATCGCGACAACGAAATTCGCAATGGCGAGCTGCCGCCGCCCATGCCGGTTCCCGGTATTTCGATCGAGCGCTTTTACGACGACGACAGCACCCCGGTCACCGAAGAGGGAGGGCCTGATGAGCAGGACGCCTCTCAGGACACCGCTTCAGCGGATTAACCCCGTGATGTCGCGCCGCTCCGTGGTCGGCCTTCTGGCCGCCTCAATTCTCGTTGGGTGCCTTGCCGTGATGTCGGCGCGAGCCGGCAGCAGCGGGCCGGAACTATTCATCGAAGAGCTCGGCAACGAGGTTGTCGCCCTGCTGCAGCGTCAGCATGAGACGAGTTTCAGCGAGCGCGAGGCCGCCTTCCGGGATTTGCTCGTGAAGGGGTTCGACATGCGGACCATCAGCCGGGCGGTGCTCGGCGCACAATGGCGCGAACTCTCGCCCGAGGAGCTCAGCGACTATCAGGACGTGTTCACCAATTTTGTCGTGCGGATCTATGCGGTTCGCTTCCAGGGCTACACCGGCCAGAAATTCAAGGTGTTAAGCGTCCACGACGCGGTCGATGGCGATTTGATCGTGCGAACCCAGATCGAATTTGCCGATTCCACGCCGCCGATCACCCTCGACTTCCTGGTGCGCCAGAATTCTGATGACTACGGCATCATCGACGTCTCTGTCGAGGGAATCAGCATGCTGATCACCCAGCGCGCTGAATTTGCAGCGGTGATCGACCGGCACGGCCTCACCGGCCTGATCGACCAGTTGCGTGACCGGGTCGAGACACCGGCCGAGACCAGCGAGAATTAATCTTCGCAGTCCTCGTACACCGCCTCTAGGCGGTCAGCACACGCAACGCGTCCCGGTATTTTTCCGCGGTTTTTTGGGCGACCTCTGCGGGCAGGTCCGGCGCCGGCGGCGACTTGTCCCAGCCCTGGCGTTCAAGGTAATCCCGGACATACTGTTTGTCGTAGCTCTCGGGGCTGGTGCCGGGCGCATAGCTCTGCGCCGGCCAGAAGCGCGACGAGTCCGGGGTCAGGACCTCGTCCATCAGGGTGAGCGCGCCCCCAGCGTCTCGTCCGAATTCGAACTTCGTGTCGGCGATGATGATGCCGCGCGTGCAGGCATAGGCTGCGGCTTCGGAATAGATCCGAAGGCTCACGTCGCGCACCTGCGCGGCCATCGCCTCGCCGATCAGCGCGACCGTCGCGGCGTAATCGATGTTCTCGTCATGCTCGCCGACGGCGGCTTTGCTCGACGGCGTGTAGATCGCGTCGGGCAACTGGTCCGCCTGGCGCAGACCATCGGGAAGCGCAATCCCGCACACCATGCCGGTCCTCTGATAATCCTTCCAGCCGGAGCCGATGATATAGCCCCGGACGATCGCCTCGACGGGCAGGGGGTCGAGCTTTTTGACGACGATGCCGCGCCCATCGACTTGGGCACGCTCGTCCGGATCGGACAGCACATCGGCGAGCGAGATGTCGGTCAGATGGTTGGGGATGAGGTCCCGGATCCGGTCGAACCAGAAATTCGACAACGCGGTCAGCACCGTGCCCTTGCCGGGGATCGGGCTGGGCAGCACGACGTCAAAGGCCGAGAGCCGGTCGGTCGTCACGATCAACATGTGATCGTCGCCCACGCCGTAAATGTCGCGCACCTTGCCGCGTTGAATCAGCGGCAGGCTGGAAAGGCTGGATTCGAACAGCGCATCGGGCGTGGTTACCATTGGAGATCTCCTGGGGTGTCGGTCTAGGGCGAACGAATTTAGCCGATCAAACCTGCGTGGGCCAGAGGATCGAGACGCAAACCGCGTCCGGAATCGTCAGGCCGGTGAGGCGGCGCCGGCCGGCCATTGCCCGGGCCTTCGCTTTGGCATTCAATGCCGGGTACAAGTGCGGCATACCGATCAGGGGAGGGCATGATGCTCGACGAGGCGCTATCGGGACAGATCAGAGATTCGGTCGACCGGGGGTTCGACGACCAGCTCGCGTTCACGGCAGACCTGGTGCGCTTTCCCTCGGTCCGCGGACAAGAGGCGACGGCACAGGATTTCGTCGCCCGCACTCTCGCCGCACGGGGTTATGGCGTCGACCGCTGGCTGATCGATGTCGACGCGATTGCCCATCTCCCCGGCTTCGCGCCGGTCCATGTCTCCTATGACGACGCCTGGAACGTGGTCGGCGCGCACCGGCCCGCGACGCCGACTGGCCGCTCGCTCATCCTCAACGGTCATATCGACGTGGTACCCGTCGGGCCGCTCGAGATGTGGCAGGATCCGCCATTCGAGCCGCGCGTGGCGGATGGCTGGATGTACGGCCGCGGGGCAGGCGACATGAAGGCCGGGCTGGTTGAAAACATTTTTGCGCTCGATGCCCTCCGGCGGATCGGTTTCCAGCCCGCCGCGGACGTCTTCGTCCAGTCGGTGATCGAGGAGGAATGCACCGGAAACGGCGCGCTGGCCTGTCTCGAGCGGGGCTACCGGGCCGAGGCGGCGATCATCCCCGAGCCCAATCACGACACCCTGCAACGCGCCCAGGTCGGCGTCATGTGGTTTCAGGTCAAGCTCAGGGGCTATCCGGTCCATGTCCTCGAGACGGCGAGCGGCGCCAACGCCATCGAGGCGGCCTTTCCGATCATCGCCGCCCTGCATGAGCTCGAGGAGCGCTGGAACGAGCCTGGCCGCCGTCACCCGGCGTTCGCCGATGTGGCTCATCCGATCAACTTCAACGTGGGACGTTTCCAGGGCGGCGACTGGGCTTCGAGCGTGCCCGCCTGGAGCGTCTTCGACATGCGGGTCGCCGTCTACCCGGGCCAGGACCTGGCCGCGGCGAAAGCGGAGATCGAGGTCTGCATCGCCGATGCGGCCGCGGCCAATTCCTTCCTCGCCAACAATCCGCCCGAGGTCGTCTATCACGGCCAGATGGCGGAGGGTTATGTGCTCGAGAACAGCGGCGCGGTCGAGGCCGTCCTCGATGCCGCCCACCGGGCGGCCTACGGCGAGCCACTCGCCGCCAAGGCACTCACGGCGACCACCGATGCCCGGTTCTTCGGGCTCTATGCGGGCATTCCGGCGCTGGTCTACGGCCCCGTGTCGGAAAACATCCACGGCTTCAATGAGCGGGTCGATCTCGAGTCCGTACGCAAGAACACCCAGGCGATCGCGCTGTTCGTCGCCGAATGGTGCGGCCTGGAAGCCGCCTGACGCGGCCCGGCGGGATCACCGCCCTGCCGCTCTAGAAATAGGTTTCGATCTCGACTAGCCATTTGAAGCTGTTATCCGCGGTGCCGTCGGTCAGGCCGAACAGCCAGCCCAGTTCATAGGCGAGTGCCAGGTCGTGGCCCATCAGCGGAATGGTGCCCATGATCACCGGCCCCAGCTGGTGGCGCTGGCGGTCGGGCGACGTGGTGTTGTTGATCTCGCCCAGCTTGCCGAAGGCCTCGATACCCGGCTCGAAAAGCGGATCCCAGCGATACTTGATGCGATTCGCGTATTCGAATTCGAGGTCCTTATCCGAGTTTTCGCCGATCTCCTTTTCGAAGATCGGGTTGAGCGTGACCTCGATCCGCCCGAAGCTCTTTTTCCAACAGCGGCTTGAACTCGAAGACGTCGGGGTCGTCCCGGTCGTCGGCGAGCTTGTATTCGACATAGACCCCGAAATCGAGCCACATCTCGCCCTGCTCGAACACCTGGTAGATGTTTTCCCAGAACATCGTGTTGTAGCGCAGCACGCCACCCGCATCCTTCTTGAGCTGGCCGCCGATACCTGTCATCCAGCGGTCGGTGACGCCGTATTCGATCTCGTAGCGCTGGTCCTGGGCGCCGTCCTTGGCGTCGTCGTCGTCGATCGCGATGTTGCCCCGCGCCTCAAGCCCGAATTCGCTTTCCTCGACGATCGGGGAATAGACCTTGAGGTCCGCGGCGCTGGCGTCGGAGCCGAGCGCGCCGACGCCCAGCCCGGCGGCGACAAGCAGGGCGGTGGCCGAGGTCGCGACCCGCTTTTGGGGTGCTTTTCCCAACAACTTCATGAGTCCTCCGATGATTATGATGGTCCCGCCGTAAAAGGCGATCTGGATGCCCATCGGCTTCTCGTGATAGCCGATCAGAATGTGCAGGACCTCCCCCACGAAGCTGCGTTTCGAAAGGATGTGAGACGAATCCCACACCTTGTAGCCCCAGGCGGGTAGCAGCGCCGCCTGTTCGAGGTTGCCGGCGGCCTGGGCCGCCATGCCGGCGGCGAGCAGCAGGATCAGCCAGCTCGTCACCGAGAACAGATGACGGGTCGGGGTGCGCAGGAGCCCGAAATAGAGCGCCGCGCCGAGTGCCGCGCCGGCCGCCAGGCCGAGCCCGCCGCCGGTCAGCATCTGGCCGGTTCCTGAATCGCTGCCCGCGGCGATACCGTGCAGGAAGAGCACGATCTCCGATCCCTCGCGCAGGACGGCGACGCCGACCACGAGGGCGAGGGCGAAGAGCGGCCGGCGGCCTTCGGAAACCGCCGCGCCCACCGCGTTCATGTCCTGGATGATCTGGCGCGCGTGACGGCTCATCCAGACGTTGTGCCAGCCCAGCATGAGGACGGCGAGGAACAGGACGATGGCGTTGAACACCTCCTGGCCCAGCCCCTGCAGCGCCGACGCGATGGCTTGCGCGAAGACCGAGATGATGACGGCGCAGGCGAGCCCGCCCGCGATGCCGCCCGAGATCCACCAGCCGCGCCGGGCAACCCCCCGGGTCACCGCGAGCACGATGCTGACGATCAACGCGGCCTCGAGGACCTCGCGAAAGACGATAATCAGGGTGGGGATCATGACAGGGTCCGACGGGTCGCTCTGGCGGGGCCTACTCCGCGACGATCCAGCCCAGTGCCGTATCCATGTTGAACTCGCCGAAATATTCGTAGCGGCCGGGGTCGAGCGGGCCGATGAACACGCTGATCGTTCCGTTGCCCGCGACGATCTTCTCCCGGTTGAGGTCGTAGCTTTCGAATTCCTCGGGGGTCGGGTCTTCGTTGATGATGATCAGCTTGACCTTTTCGTTCGCGGGCACGTGCAACTCCACGGGATCGAACATGTGATCCTTGATGCGGATCTCGAATTCCTCCGCGGCGAGCGCCCCCCCGCCGGTGGATATCCCGAATAACCCTGCAAGGGCAAGGACGGGAATCAGGCTAAAAATCCGCTGTTCCGCAGTCCGCAACGAACTGCAAATCATGGCACTTTTACCTTGTTCTAAGAATGATTTGCATTATCAATCGGTGACCGCCGTCATTGATAGTCATTCTCATTGATAACGTCAATCGTTTTTTTCGGGCAGCGGCGAATGGTCGCATCGGCGTCTTGCCCAGAGCCGCCGCTGTGCCGCTCCGTTAGAGGCTCGTTATCCATCCCGGGCGGAGACTGGTCCCGGAATCGGTGCTCCGGGACGAGGCGGCGGATCATTGGACGGCGGTGCCCGAATCCCATCTTCTTGTCGCCGGGCCCGGCGGCTTCGATCTCCAGCCCCTGAGCGGGCTGCCGCACGCCGCCTAGGGTTCGATCCGGTCCACCACCATCTTCTGGAAATGATGCACGGCCTGCTCCCAGAAGGGCGAGAAGCGGGTCGCGATTTCCTGGTCTTCGCGGGCTCGGGCGAGCCTCTGGACCTGCTCGATCAGCGGGCCGTCCTGCGTCGAAATTCGCGCCCAGCCCGCCTGGATTTTCTCCCGCAATGTCGCATGCTCGTCGTCCGCCGCCGCCTCGCCCAGGAAGTGATAGGCGCGCCGCAGGAGCGTGCGCTCGTGATCGAGCGGGATGAACAGGGTGGTCACTGCGTGGTCCGGGTTCAACGCGAAGACCGCCGTGGGTACCATGAAGACGATGCTGCTCTCGATCTCCTCGGCGCCTGCGAGGTTGGGAAACCAGGGCAGGGTCTTCTCGCCGTCGATGATCTTCGAGCCCAGGAACTTCGCCCGCATGCCGTCCACCGTACGGCGGTTGCGGATGCCGACGTAACAGTCGCCCGCCTGCATGGTGGCGAATTCGCCTTGGGGTTCGATTTCCGGGTGGATCCAGGGCAGGTGGTAGTCCTCGCAGCCGCCCTCGTTGGCGAGTTTCCAGTTGCCCTGGAACACCGTCTCGAAGGTTACGCCGCCATAGCGCAGCAGCGACAGATCGTAAGCGCCGAAATGCGCGGCGACCGGGGCGAGGTGCTCGGCCAGCGGGGGCGCCCGGGTGTCGAGATTGACGAAGACGAAGTTCATGGCGCATTCCGCTCGCACCGCCCGCAAGCGCAAGCCTGCCTTGTCGAAGCCCTCGGCCTCGTCCTGGCCCGCGCCGCCGATGCCGGGCGTCGCGGTCAGGCGGCCCTCGAGGTCGTAGCTCCAGGCGTGCCACGGGCAAGTCAGCCGCGCACGCCCCGAGCAGGCCTCGGGCACGACCTGCATGCCGCGGTGGGCGCAGACGTTGTAGAACACCCGCACGGTTCCGTCCTTGCCGCGCACCGCGACCAGCGGAAAGCCCGCCGCGTCGACCGGGAAGACATCGCCCGGGTCGGGCAGGTCGTTCTCGAAGGCGACCGCCATCCAGCTCCTGGAAAACAGCGTCCGGCGTTCGAGCTCGAAAAAGCCCGGGTCCGTATAGACCCGGCCCGGCAGGCCGATCGCTTCCGCCGTCGGGCGGCGCAGCGCTGCCACCTCGTCCGCGCTCAGGAAATCGGCCAGGCTCGTTGCGGTCATGGGTCTCTCCTTCATCGCCCGCTCACGTTGGCAAGGGTTGGTGGTGGGCGCAGTCTGCTGCGAACTCGTCTCTGCGCCAATTACCTGTTAAACAGGGAAAATACAGGGAATTTTTGCAGATTCGACCTTAAATCGGCTGGAGCGGGCCGTCTAAGGCGTTGATACCACGGGGAATCGAGACCCAATTCCCTACGCCACGGAACAGGGAATTATTATTGGCCTAACAGGGAATTTTCCAGGGTGAACAGGGAAAATCACTCGCCGAACAGAGAACCGTCAACCTTGAAACAGCTCGTTTATAATTGGCACAACCATTTCGACTTCAAGAAGCTCCGCCGACCTGATCTATCGGATCGACGGGGACGAGATGTTTGCCTGAGAGGCGGGACGTCCAGATGAAGGGGGGGCGCATCCGGAGTCGGCGACCGCGGCGAGCATATGAAGCGGCCGGTCATCGGTGAGCCGGTCGGATCTCGGCCCGGCTACGCGCGCGGATGGTCGCCATACGCGCCGCCGATACGGTCCACTCCTGCTCCAACCGGACGAGGTCCGGGGTCAAACCCGGGACGCCGCGTCATCGCTGACGGTGACTTCAATACCCTGGCGGCGGCGTGAAGCGGTGGTAGCCCTCCTCGATCAGCCCTGCCATGTGCAGGCATGTCAGATCGTCGTACTGGCGTCCGACGATCTGGATGCCGACAGGCAGGCCGTGCGCCAGCCCAATCGGCGCAACGGTCGAGGGCAGGTAATACCCGCAGGGATAGCCCGCCCAGAAGAGCTGATCGACAACAGGCTGGGCCCTGCCGTTGACGGCGATCGTCCGGTCATGGCGCTCGCCCGCCTGATCGTGCGGGAAGGCCGGCGATGACGCGGCGGGGCAGAGCAGCAGATCGTAGGTTTCGAACCACTCTTCCCAGCCGACCATGAGCTCGTGGCGACGCTCGTTCCACCTGAGCCAGTCCCGGTGCAGCATGGTCTGGGCTTCCAGCATCCGGCGGCGGTAGGGGATCGCGTCCGCCGGGAGGCGGCTCAGATCCTCGCGTGCCTGCGAGATCAGCTCATCGCTCAGCCGCTTGGAGGTCGCGGCGCGCAGCAGCATCGTGTAGACCTCCATCGCCTCTCCGGTGGGGAAGTCGGGTTTCGCACCGATCTCGACAGTCGCGCCTTCGCCTTCCAACCAGCGGGCGAGCCCGGCGATTGTGTCCTGGTAGGATTGCTCGACCTCCGCCTGTGGATCGTTCAGCAGGACGCCGACGCGGTACTCCTGCAGGCTTTGCCTGCGCGGCCCCGGCAGCGTCAGCCGCCATGCCCGCGCGGCCGGGCCGTCGGCCCCGACCAGAAGGCCAAAGGCCAGCTTCAGGTCAGCCGCCGACCGGGCCAGGGGGCCGACGACAGCGATGTCGGTGGGGGCAAGGTTTCCCGGCAACGCCTGGCCGCGGTTCGAGACGATCTCCCAGGTTGGCTTATGGCCGAAGACCCCGCAGTAGTGCGCCGGGTTGCGGATCGAGGCGCCGATATCCGAGCCGGCGTCCAACCCTGTCAGCCCCGCGGCGAGCGCCGCCCCCGATCCGCCGGAGGAGCCGCCCGGCGTGCGGGAAAGGTTCCACGGATTGTTGCAGGTGCCGTAGATCGAGTTGAAGCTTTGCCAGTCCGCCAGCATGAACGGGACATTCGTCTTGCCGAAGACCACGGCGCCGGCGCCGCGGTACTTCTCGACTACGGCCGAGTCCGTGTCTGCGATGTTGTCGCTGTATTCCGGAACGCCCCAGGTCGTGGGCGAACCCGCCAAGTCGTAGCTTTCCTTCACGGTTACCGGCAGGCCGTCCAGGGGGCCGGTGTCCTCCCCTGCCGCGCGGCGCCGGTCCGAAGCGTCGGCTTCCGCACGCGCGCGGTCGGCGTCCTGCCAGATGATTGCGTTGATCGCCGGATTGTGCCGCTCGACGCGGTCAAGAAAGTGATCGAGCAGTTCCATCGCGCCGATCTCCCGCGCACCGAGCAGCGATATCAGCTCGGTGGCCGATTTGTAGTGGACTTCGGACATCATGCGCTCCCCGTTTGTTATTCGGCGCGCCCCTTTGACCGCCTCGATTGTAGCAACGTCAATGGGTTAGCATGCCGATCGGCGCCAACAGCCACGGCGAACAACAATTTGTTCCAAAGGCGCTGACGTCAGACACGAGAGGGCGTGATGGCCAGGTTCAGGGACACATCAAGACCCTGCAGAAATACGCTGCCGTCCACGCCTCGATCCACAACCACTTCAACCAGGACCGTCAACTCAACCGCCGCGAGATCTTCAAGCAGAACCGCTCGGCCGCCCTGGCCGAGTGGCGTCAGTTGGCTGCCTAAGAGGCCTGGGTTGTAGGTTCTTCAGTTCCTATCCAGTTAGTCTGACAACGTCTCTTGAGACTGTGATACGCGAGATCAGGGACGCTGAAAAACACGGACGGGATATGACGAACAACCCCAATATCAAGAGGTACAGATAAGCGAGGAAACGACCCCCGCCAACTTTACTAGCCGATCACCTGGACGTGGGCGGTCTCGCGTTTCGGATCGTAGTAGCACGAGTACGTCACGCGCTGCCATGCGCCGAAGACGTTCTGGAATTTCACGAGGTCGCCGGTGTACGCAATGGTGCCCTCGGTCTGGTTATCCCACCTCCAGCTCTGGAACTTGTGTTCCAATAAGCCATCGGTCCACTCGTAGTCATATTGCGCCGTGCGCTCTATGAGGTCCTGGCAGACTGCGGTTGCGCCGGCGATATGCCTCTCGTCCCAGCATTGGATATCCTGACGGCAGGACAGGTCCCTCTCGGCCTCCCGTTCGGCATCCGTCGGGGAGCCCCAGTCCGCCAGCCGGTCGGGGATGATCCCCCGATAGAGGTCCGACCATAGGGCCGCGCCGCAATCATCTCCTGACCAGCCGCACTTGTCCGGCACATAGACGATCCTGTTTCGGATAGACGAATCCTTTTCGTAGGAATCCCACAATCGAACGGATACCGCGTCCGGCCAGTCCTGGCGGTGCCTATCGACCGCAGCCTTCATCATGGTCTCCAGCGCCGCAACGTCCGTCGTCGCGAGTTCGGACTCTATTTCCAAAGTGACACGATATCTGACGTTCCCGAACGAACTGTCCTTTTCCTCAACCACCCGATAGGTCTGAGTGGCTACGGTATCCGTCGCTGGCTTTGGGTCGGATACCGCCCAGTTACCGTCATCCGGGTCGCTTTTGGCGAGGAACAAGACCAACACAACCAGCCCCAGCGCGATCACGTATATGGTCCACTTGGTGAGCGCTCGCGAGGAACGCATGGGTTTCACCCCTTCTTCCGGTCGGTCATTTCGGCGATTATACCCGCCGCCCTCCCCCCGCGTCAGCCACCCAGACCTGCGGTCGTTGGCTCAATAACCGGGCGGAATACTCGCATCAACCGTTTCGAAGGCGGGAAGGGGCGATGGCGCGGTTCAGAGACATCAAGACCCTGCAGAAATTCGCCTCCGTCCACGCCTCGATCCACAACCATTTTAATCACGACCGCCATCTCAACCGCCGCGATACTTTCAAACGAGACCGAGCCGCCGCCTTGGCCGAGTGGCGTCAACTTGCAGCCTGAGGTCGTTTGATTGTAGGTTCTTCAGTTCCTATCCAGTTAGTCTGACAACGCCTCGCGTGCGCGTAGCTCTGAGCGATCCGGCGTTCAAGGTAATGCTTGATCCGATCCGACAGCGTGCTCAAGATGGTTGCACAGCGGGGCCTCGGAAGCGGAGGGCGGTCACATGTCGGCGACCACATGCGGAAGGATCGGAGCGGGATGCTTGTTTACCTGCCTCGCTGTCGCCCTGGCGTTGGGTGGCCCTGCGAATGCGGGCTGCATATCGCAGACCTTGGGTGCCACTACCATCCACAATTGCGACGGTAAGATCGGCGTGTCACAGACGGTCGGTGACACGACCGTTCACAATTTCGGCGGCAAGATCGGCACCTCGCAGACGCTCGGCGGTACCGCCGTCCACAACTTCGACGGCAAGCTGGGCACATCTCACACAGTGGGCACGACCACCATCCATAATTTCGATGGCAAGTTCGGCCTGTCGCAGACTGTCGGCAACATCACCGTCTATAGCGGCCCGCTGTTCACCCGCCGCTGAGCCTGTCTGCGTTAGTCTGACAACGCCCTCAACAATGTTGACCCGCAGGCGTGGCTGGCGGAGGTCCTCGATCGGATCGCCGACCTGCCGCAGACCCGTTTGCACGAATTCCTGCCCTGGCACTGGAAGGGCATTGTCAAGTTAACTGATTGTAGGCCGTTTTCGGAATTTCTCCATAAGGCTAAGCCATTGAAATTGCGTAGAGCAGCCATCGACAATTCACCGAGGTTTCGGAGTGAATCCGGTTAACTTGACAAAGCCCATGCGCCTGCCCGAACTCATCGCGCATGCCGATTGGAGCGCCAATCCGCCCGGCCGACAGATCGCCATTGCCCGACGAGCGGGCCAGCGATACGCCGCATCAGCGTCGCGCCCGGTCGGCGCACTGGACGAACTGTTACCTGCACTATTCGCCGAGGCCGGACCCGGCGGCACGGCCCTGCTTGGTGCCGACTTCCCTATCGGTCTGCCGAGCGCCTATGCCGCCATGGCCGGCATCGACGATTTCCGCATTGCGCTGACGCAGTTCGGCCGCGGCCGCTGGCGCGACTTCTACAACCCGGCTGCAACGGTTTCTGAGATCGCCCTCACACGACCCTTTTATCCGGCGCGAAACGGCCCGAAGGGCAGCATCCATCGCGCTGACCTTCCGCTCGCCCTCGGGCTCGACTCATATGACGCGCTGCATCGGCGTTGCGACCGGGGCCACCCGGACCGACAGGCTGCGGCAGTACTGTTCTGGACACTAGGCGGCAACCAGGTCGGTAAGGCGGCGATCAGCGGCTGGCGCGACGTCATCGCGCCGGCACTCCACCCCCCAAAGCGTGGACATGGGCCCGTGCGGCTGTGGCCGTTCGACGGGCCGCTAGCGACCCTGCTCGGCCAACCAGGCATAGTCGTCGCCGAGACCTATCCCGGAGAAATCTACGGCCATCTTGGCCTTGGAATCGCCGCACCACACCGGTCCAAGCGGCGGCAGGCAGATCGCCGCAGCGAAGCGCCGATCCTGGTCGGCGCAGCGGCTCGTCTCGGTATCGACCTCGCCGATGCTTTTGCGGTTATGATCGCCAAGGGGTTCGGTGACGACAGTCGCGGCGAAGATCGTTTCGACGCTGCGGTCGGTCTGTTCGGCATGGTCAACGTGCTGCGCGGCTCCCGCGCACCCGGTGACCCGACCGACACCGAGCGCAGGACCATTGAGGGATGGATTCTGGGGCAAGTGGACCTGTAGCCGCGATGCCTCCCCGCTCGTCTGCAGGGGACGCGAAGCAAACCTTTCAAATTTGAATCGACACCGTGTGTCCTGAAGCACGACTGGAAAGGAGGAAGTGCGCAACTGCAAGAGAGATGAGGGAAGGCCCCTCGGGGTCGACGATCAGGCGTTGATCTCAAACCACCACGAGCTGCTGTCGTAAAGAGCGATGGTGGTGAGCGTCGTGAAAAAGGCGGGACGATGATCCCGTCAGGTAAGGTCCGGGGAGACGAGCGAAAGCGAACCGCCGATGAAATGTCGAAATCGTATGGTTGATGTCAAAACCGAGGGTGGTGTTGACCTCGGGATAAGCATGAGCGGTGTCCTGGAGTCCGGCTCATGCGGCATCCGGCTCGTAGGCGGCGTGAACCCGGAACAGGCTTTCTTGCGGAACAGGAGAACCTGTCGTCCCGATGCCAAGGGAGACGACCGACCGGGCAACCCTCGGGAGGTCCAGAGTACCGATGCGGGGCACAGGGGCAGAACAGCCCGTAGTAGGGATGAAGGCGCTGTAATGGCGCTGGACCGAAGGGGCTGTGGTGTTCAGCCGCTGCCGTCGGCCAACTGGTGACAGGAGGAGCCGGATGACAGGGGCGAAGCCGTTCCCGATAGCAAAGAGGGAAGTTTGGGAAGCCTTCAAGCATGTGAAGGCAAACCGGGGAGCGGCTGGAGTAGATGGGCAGACGGTCGAGAGCTTGGAAGAACGGCTTGGTCCGGAACTTTACAGGCTCTGGAACCGCATGTCCTCAGGCAGCTATATGCCGCCTCCGGTTCGCAGGGTGAACATCCCCAAGGAATCCCCAAGGAGGGGGGCGGGAAGCGCCCGTTGGGTATACCGACGGTCACGGACCGCATCGCTCAGGAGGTAGTTCGCCGACATCTGGAGCCCTTGCTGGAACCGATCTTCCACGAGGACTCTTACGGATATCGGCCCAAGCGATCCGCCATTGACGCCATCCGAACGGCGCGCCGGCGATGCTGGCGCTACGACTGGGTGCTGGACATGGACATCAAGGGGTTCTTCGACAATATCGACCACGAGTTGCTGCTCAAGGCCGTCCGTCACCATACGGATTGCCGGTGGGTGCTGCTCTACGTCGAGCGTTGGCTGAAGGCTCCCGTGATCGAGGAGGACGGCACGCTTGTCGCAAGGGACAGGGGAACGCCGCAGGGCGGGGTAATTTCGCCCCTGTTGGCCAACCTGTTCCTGCACTATGCGTTCGACGAATGGATGAAAAGGTCGATGCCGCATGTTCCGTTCGAGCGGTATGCGGACGACATCATCTGCCATTGTCGATCGGAGGAAGCAGCGAGGACTCTTTGGCAGCGGGTCACCGACCGACTGGCCGACTGCGGCCTGGAGGTGCATCCGCAGAAGACCAAGGTGGTCTACTGCAAGGATACCAACCGCAAGGTGGACTACCCGACAGTTGCGTTCGACTTCCTCGGCTATCGATTCCAGCCGAGGTAGGCGGCGTGGCGCGGTGGGTTGTTTGGAGTCTCGTTCCTCCCGGCGGCGAGCCCAGTCGCGCTCAAGGCGTTTCGGCGCCGAGTGCGACAATGGGGTCTGCAACGGCGTAGCGACAAGGGGTTGCTCGATCTTGCCCGGACGTTCCATCGTGAAATTGCCGGTTGGATCAGCTACTTCAGCGTCTTCTACAAGTCGGCGCTCTATCCGACCCTTGGTCTGATCGACGCCCACTTGCATCGATGGGTGATGCGGAAGTTCAAACGCTTCCGGCAACGACCGAAGCGGGCACGTCTCTGGCTCGCCAGAATCATGAAAGCTCAGCCGACGTTGTTCGCCCATTGGCCTCTACTGCACGGATATGGCCGAGCACTGGGAGCCGTATGAGTCGAGAGGCTCACGTACGGTTCTGGGAGCGCGTGGGGGTGAGATTCCCCCGCGCGACTCGCTACCCACTTTCGATCCCAAGCCGCACGAACCATGGCTTTTAGAGATCCGGCGGTTCAGTTGGCCGGACAGCAGTGACCGGATTTATGAAGCTTTTCGAATGCAGGCGCGCACGATGGTGACGATAAGGCCCACATCGCTCACAGTTCTGATAATCCCGCAGCCCAAGTCCACCAACGGTCTAAACGATCTCTTGCAATGGCGTTGTCAGAGCAAATCGGCTTGAGCCCCCTGGCGAGGTCTCTTAGCGTTTAAGAATGCAAAACCCCTTCCGTTATTTCAACAGTTCGCCCGAGATCATCCGGCTCGCTGTGATGATGTATGTTCGCTTCCCGCTGTCGCTGCGGCAGGTCGAGGACCTGCTGTCCGAGCGTGGCATCGACATCTGCCACGAGACCGTGCGGTACTGGTGGAACCGGTTTGGTCCGCTGTTTGCCGCGGAGAACCGGAAGCGCCGGGTTCATCGTCATTGGTATTCGAACTGGCGCTGGCACCTTGATGAGGAGTTCGTGCGGATCAACGGGAAGACCTGCTATTTGTGGCGCGCGGTTGACCACGAAGGCGATGACCTGCCCCGCTTAAGCGGATCCATTTGCTGAGTTAGAGAACGGCATCTGGATCACTGATGAAGGGGAACAGAACAGATGCTTGGGACGCGTTTTACGGTCGAGCAGATCATCCACAATCTTGGTGAAGCGGAGGTGCTTCTGTCGCAGGGCAAGACTGTCGGCGAGGTGTGCCGACGGATCGGCGTATCGGAGCAGAGCTATTATCGTTGGCGGAAGGAATATGGCGGGCTGAAGATTGCCCAGGTACGCCGTCTGAAGGAGCTGGAGCAGGAGAATGCGCGGCTCAAGCGGGCCGTCGCCGACCAGACGCTCGACAAGCTGATCCTTAAAGAGGCCGCGGCGGGAAACTTGTGAGCCCCGAGCACTGCCGGTGCTGTGTGCAGCAGGTGCGCGAGAAGTATCCCGTGACCGAGCGGCAAGCCTGCCGGATTTTATTTAGGTCAGTCGCGGACGACACAGCGCGACCAGCCGATCCTCCGCGACGACGAGGCGCGGCTGACGGCATCGGTGATCCGCCTGGCTGGCCAGTATGGCCGTTACGGCTATCGTCGGGTCACGACACGGCTCCATGCGGTGGGCTGGCACGTCAACCCCAAGCGGGTCGAGCGCATCTGGCGGCGCGAGGGGCTGAAGGTAGCGATGAAGCAGCCGAAGCGAGGCAGACTATGGCTCAACGACGGGTCGTGCGTCCGTCTCAGGCCGCGCTGGCGGAACCATGTCTGGGCCTATGATTTCGTTCAGGCGAGGACCCATGATGGGCGACCCTTCCGCATGCTGACGGTGATCGACGAGTTCACACGGGAGTGCCTGGCGATCGAGGTCGCCCGGTCACTGAAGCACGACGACGTATTGCAGGTGCTGGGCGACCTGTTCACGAGGCCTGGTCCGCCGGGTCGCATCCGGTCGGACAATGGCAGCGAGTTCACCGCCATCGCCGTCCGGGAATGGCTCCCGCGAGCCGGGGTGAAGACGCTCTACATAGAGCCGGGCTCACCATGGGAGAACGGTTACAACGAGCCGTTCAACGGCAAACTCCGCGACGAGCTGCTGAACGGCGAGATCTTCTACACGCTGAAGGAGGCCCAGGGGCTGATCGAACAGTGGCGCAACCACTACAACACCATCAGGCCCCATAGTTCACTCGGCTACAGACCCCCGGCACCGCAGACCATCGTGCCTCACCGCGTCGATCCGCCCTTCGCTATTGACCGGCTACGGGCCGATCGACGCTCGCCAGATACCGTGCGTCGTCTAAAGTTGCAATCCCACTATCTGTTCGAGGACAGGTTCGGCCGACCGGGCAAGGGGAATGACAAGGGCAAAGTCGAGGGACTGGTTGGCTTCATCCGGCGGGACTTCCTGGTCCCGATCCCGCTGGCCGAGAGCTTCGAGGCTCTCAACGGTGCTCTCGCCGAACGGTGTTGCCGGCGCCGGGCCGCACGGCTGCGGGGTCACAAGGAAACCATCAGCGAGCGCCTCGAACGGGACCGTCAAGTGCTCATTCCCTCGACACGACACGCCCGCCGAACCCGCGCGTACAAATCCACCCGATACATCCCCCCGCCTTCCAGTCAGAGCAGCTCTGACAGAAGGCTATAGACGGTCCCATTTTGGTCCGCCACAGCCGGATCAACCGGCCGCTTCAGTGGGGGATTATTGCGCCGCCGTTCTCAGTTCCCTACGTCTGCCTTCGTTTGCCCACGGGCGGCGGCAAGGCGATTCTCGCCGCCCATGCCGTCGCCGTCGCCCGAGACGCCTGGATGGAGAAGGACTGGCCGATGGCGCTGTGGCTGGTCCCGACCAACACGATCCGACGCCAGACAGCCGAGGCGCTGAAGAACCGGCACCACCCCTACCGCAGTGTTCTGGACGAGGCCTTCGACGGCCGAGTGCGCGTGTTCGACATCACAGACTTCACCCATATCCGTCCGCACGACATCCGCGACCATTGCTGCGTTGTCGTCGGGACCATTCAGTGGGAATCCCCTAAGATTTAATCAGGTCAGAAAACGCTCTAGATCAAGAAGATCAGTGCAGTTCCCAAAGCCAAAAGCGCGATCATTTCCAGGACCATGACTCACACCCACCTTGAAATCCAATTCCTAGAAGACGCTTATGGCCTTCTCCGCCCGTAACGGTGTGGCGGGCAAGGCGCCCATCGGACCCCTTACGGAATCTTTGTCTCACACGCCCGTTAGAAAGCGACTCCGACGGATAGCGCACTGAAGAACCCGAATGCATCCTGATAGTCCAGTCGGGCGGGATCATGGACGGCGTTGTCGCCAAAGCGGTCTCCCACGCTCGCATAACGCACTCTCGGAGTATGAGACAGATATTCGATTCCAGCTCCCAAACAAACGGTTACGCCATCATAAACCATGGCTTTCAGCGACGTTTCAACCGGGATTCCCCATATGGAACCCTCCCAGCCCGTTGAGTGTGGCTCGACACCGCTCGACGTGCAATTTGCCTTCGAATGACAGCCATCTTCGCGCCGAGCCGGATGATTGAGGACCAATTGGCGGCGTTGGTGGCGCGGAATGGCATTTTTGCCGGCGATCCGGGCGCACCGATCCTGTCGGCGGCGACGCGAAGGAACGGGGTGCCGTCGCTCATGCCGGGGCTGGCGGCGGCCTGAGCCGGTCGATACGGCGCAGGATGTCGGCGAACAGGTCACGAGGAATGACAACCTCGGCCATCTGGAACGTGACGTAGCGCCCGTGGCGCACGATCTTCGCTCCGATCTTGATGAGCTTCTCTCGCAGGCTGGTCAGTGACCACTGTTTCACGGCATCGGGCAGCGCGAGGGTGCGCATGAAGTTGCCGAGGTTGTAAGCGAGCGCGTGAAGCTGGAGGCGAACGGCATTGTGGTCGAACCTGCGGCACGACAGGCGTGTCCACCGGATCGCGTTTTTGCCCTCCTTGATCCAGTGCTCAGCCGTGCCGCGCTGATTGTAGAACGCGACCACCCGCTCGGCAGGGCGGCCCAGGTTGGTGACTATGAACCCGACCCTCGGGTACAACTCACCCGGATGCCACTCGACCTTGGCGACGATGCGGCGGGGCTTGTCCCAGGTTCCGGCCTGATAACTGAAGCTGGCATGATACCGGCGCACGTCCTTGGGCGGCCTGCCGACGGGGCGCTTCAGGAGATGAGCGATGCTCTCTTGCAGCACCTTGTTGGCGGGCAGCCGGATGGCGTAGAGCATGCCTTCGGCTTCGAGGTAGTCGTAGATCTCCGGTGAGGCGAAGGCCGCATCGCCGCGGAAGTAGAGGCGGATGGCTCGTTCCTTGTAACGTTCGACCACCGGTACCAGGACATCACGCCATCCGTGGGCGCTGTGCACGTTGCCGGGGCGCAGCGCGCAACGCTCCAGATCGCCGAACTGGTTGAACACGAACAGCGGGTGATAGCAGGTGCAGCCGAAGTGGCCGTTATAGGCCGTGCCCTCCTGCTCACCGAATGTCGGGCTGACGGAGCTGTCCATGTCGAGCACCACGCGCCTCGGCGGATCGTGGTCGTGAACCCGGTCGATCCACGTCCCCGACAGGTCCGCAAGGGCCGCGAGGTTCTCGTTGTTCGCCAGCAGCTCGGTCTCGAACCGCCCCATCTGGCTGGTCGATGCCCCGCCGCGCTCGACCGCCTTGCCGCCGACGATCCAGCGCATCGCGGGATCACGCCCGAGCCGGTCGGCGTCGTTGACATCCTCGTAGCCGGCGAGACGCCCATAGACGGACTGGCGAAGGAGACTGACGATGCCGTGCCAGCCGTTCCTGCCTGTGCGGCTATCCGCGAGCACGCCGCCCGCCAGTGCGGTCAGCCCGAGCGCGTCGTCCAGTTCGCGATAAGCGAGCAACCCCGCGTCGGAGGTCACCTGCGATCCGTGGAACTCCAGTTTCAGGCGGCGGTCGAAAAGGGGCCGGAGTGGCCCATGATCCGATTCACCCTCCGGGTTCCGCATCCGAGCCGCCCTCCGACACCCTCAAGCCAGTGATTCTTGTAGCAGAATCGTGCCAATCAGGCATCAGGCGAAGCGGTCACTTGGGAAATGCGGGCTAAACTAACCAGTGGTACTAACCGTGGGGGACAGGTCACCGAACCGCCATGCTCCGGCGCTTCACCTTGCAAGCTCCCACCGCGTCCCGTAACCTGCCGGCCCTTATCGTAAAGCGGATTACACGAGAGCGGCGATGGAATCAGCAAGCCAATTCGTCAGACAGATTATTTCTAGCCGTCACCTACCGAGTGATGGGCAACAGTTTTTGAAAGAATTTGCTTCATTGGATAATAGGTCTTTAGAGCTGCAGGAGGGTACTCTGTGGGACTACAAGAAGGTATTCCCATTCTCGCGGTCAGATGACTATTTCGGCAGTATCGTTCGCCTTATCTGTGCTTTTCATAACACATATGGCGGACTAATCATATTCGGAGTGGACGACAATTGCAGAGAAATTACAGGTAACTCGGTCAAAATTAATATTGAAGCGTTCAACTCTACACTCAGGGAACGGCTCACGAGCTCCATCGAGTGTTCCACCCGTCGCTACGATATTTCAGAAGCGCAAACCCTGGACATTTTGCTCGTTCCGAAGAGGGTGATTGGGGCCCCACCAGTTCGGTTTTCCGTTGCGATTGGACGATACCCCAGCGGGCGCGTCTATGTAAGGCAAAACCACGAGGTTCTTGCCGCCCGTTCGTCGGACATGCCATTCTTGTACGGACCAAGACAGGAGGCTCAGAACGATCGGGATCGTAGCGACCCTCCGGACCTTATTAGCGCCCTTCCGCCAAGCCCCTCCACCGTAAAGGAATTCATTGGCCGCTCGGAGGTTATGGACCGCTTGTGGGACTGGCTCGTTCATGATGATGAACCTCGCACTTTCCTCTTCGGCAAAGGAGATTCGGGAAAGAGCAGCATCGCTTTCGAATTTGCCAGAACAGTGGCCCTTAACGCACCTTATTTTACCACTGGCAATGACCATAACATAGATGCCGTACTCTTCCTGTCGGCGAAAAAGCGCGCGCTCGATACTATCACCGGACAAGTAGTGCCGTTTGTCGGAAGCGACTTCGAGACAGCCGATGAACTGTTCCAGAAAATTCCTGCCTTGTCGGAATGGAGTACTTTCGAAGATGTTGAGCCGATGTCCTTGGAAGAATTGAGAACAGAATTAAAGCAGTTAATGGACACAATTACTCCTCTTATTATCATAGACGATATTGACACACTCACAACACTACGCCTCGATCCCGGGATGGATGGTCTTTATCGTTCTGCGATTCGGGCAAAGAAGGGTGCGAAAATACTTTACACTCTGCGCAATGTGCCAACCCAGTCGCTTGCACAGGCGATAGAAGTACCAGGATTGGAGGATGCCGAGTACCGAGAATTCATCAGCGCTTGTTGCAAGCAGTTCCGCCAACCGGAACCGCCAAATGAAATTATCAACGGCCCCCTATCCGAAAGAAGTGAGCGGCGGCCGCTGGTTATCGAGGCCGTCATCGGACTCCGACGCACAGCGGGTAGTTACGAGACGGCAATGGAGCTTCTACAACAGCGAGCAGGTGATGAAATCCGCTCCTACCTATTCGACCGTGAATACAACGCCCTCGCCACCGACAACAGAGCTCGTTATTTGCTTGCCGCACTGTCTGTTTCCCCTAAGCCTATGGGGTTCGCAGATCTTGAAACTGTAACACGGTTCAACCGGCAACAACTCAAAGACGCCCTGGGAGAGGTTTCCGAGATGTTCTTGACCCTTCATGAAGAAGCCGGCGAGACACAGTATGCTCTCGGTCAATCGACCCAGGATTATATTGCGAACCGGCGCGAAGAGCTCGATTTGATCCCACAAATTCGAGAACGAGTTAACAATTACAGAAACACCTTTCTGCAGCAACCCAAGGAATTGACCCGGCTTGTTGAGGAAGCCAAGAAAGCGCTTTTTTACTACAAGGACCCGCCACAAGCCTTGGCGATATTGGAACGCGAAAGAGGCAATCCAAGGATTACAGAGCATCCGGTTTATCAGTCTTGGATAGGAAGCGTCGCCGGAAAACATGACCCGCCCCTTTTGGACAAAGCTCGGGAATCTTTTTAATTCGCTAGCAGTCTTACCCGGTTGGATCCCGGTGCCGCTCGCGAGTGGTACTATCTTGAGCGGACGTCTGGAACGGGAATTGAGACAGCAATCCGTATCTGCAACAAGATCCTTGACGATGGAAGTTATTCGAAGAAAGTCAGAACTGAGTTCTGTTCAAAAAAGGGATTTGTCCTGAAAATAAAGGCCGAGAATCTGGGCGCAGGGGATCCGGAGGGAACAGTGAGGTGCCTCGCCCAATCTCTAGACTGCAATATACGAGCCTACAACGACGCTCTTGAATTGCCAAATATGGAGATGGAAATGATGAGCGATCGGGCAGGCTAAAGCGCAATTGCATTCGCCGAGGCATGCATTCGAAACGAGCAAGTTAAACTCTTTTTCGACACCCTTAATGAATGCGCAAAACAAAAGCTGGCCTGCGACCCGCTTGGGAAGGCTATTCTTGCGGTATGTCATTGAGCCGGACGGCGTACGAATGTACCGGGTATAGATCGTGCGATCGGGGTTCTTAATCATTTTAGGAGATCCTTTACGCGGTCACAGTGACCGTTGGTTTTTCTAGACCCCGATCACAGGAAGGAAATCGTATCGACGCTTGCGCGCACTGTTGAAAATTCAAAGCACCTGCGGGCGCAGTTTAAGGCTCCTAGGCCTCTACCCTAACACCGATCGTTCCCCACCAAATGGTCGTGAATTTTCACGGAGCGGTGATGCTATATGGAGCTAGCCACGCGGATCTGATGGGCTTTGGTGCATGGACCTGAGGATTAGTATGTCTGGCTCTGACGTTGCTCCCGGATCCCGGACCAGGCGGTAAATTAAATACCGACCTGGAGGGACGAGATGACAAAGCAGATGAGGCGGCGATTTTCGCTGGAATACAAGGAACAGTCGGTTGCCCGGCTGTCGGAGCCAGGTGCGACGCATAGCAGTGTGACTGCCGAGCTCTGCGTCACGCCAACGCGGTTGAAGACCTGGCGGCTCAAGCTTGAGGCCGCGGGCTCGGCCGCGGCGAGGGCGGCGCTATTCGAGTACATCGAGATCTTCTATAACCAACGACGACGCCAGTCGAGCATCGGCTACCGGACGCCAGCACAGGCCAGGAGGAACATGACCATCGCTCAGGCCGCATAGCTGAAAAACCACTTGGTCCGGATATTGGGGGCAACGTCAAGCGGCCCATTGCCAGATGTGCGGAAGAAATGACAGTGAGCATCGCTCGTAGACACCACTACCTTCCAGCGTCATATCTGGCGGGCTTCACTACCTACGGAAACAAGGACGACCAGTTCTTCGTCTTGGATTTTCAGACTGGAAAATCCTTCAAGACATCGCCGAAGAATGTTGCAGTGGAACGAGATTTTAACCGAGTGAATGTCGACGGACTGGCGCCTGATGCTATAGAAAATGCCTTGGCGCCATTTGAGCAGGAAGCGGCCCGAGCCATTATGACGGTCTTGGAAAGCAGCGAATTTCCCACTGGCATGGATTACCACCGAATTCTAAATCTTCTTTGTCTAATGGCAGTTCGGAATCCGTCATTGCGCAACACTGTCAATCAAACCAGAGAACAAGTTCTCCGTATTATGGCAGAAATGATTTTTTCAGATAAACGTGCTTGAGAACAACACCTGCGTGCGGCAGGCTTTTCATCTGAAAGCGAAGCCAATATATCTTTTGAAGATATGAAGCGTTTCGTTAAGGAGGGCAATTATACAATAACATTTCCGACAGACAGCAATCTTGCGATCGAGTTTAGTACCTTCAATGAGCTCCTTCCCGTTCTCGGAAAAAGGACTTGGACGCTCCTCGTGGCCCCTGAACGGGGACCGGAATTTATTTGTTGCGACCATCCTGTCGTATTGACATGGAAGAACCGTGGTCGAGGTCCCGTGGGATTTGGCCTAACGAGGACGGAAGTATTCTTTCCTCTGGGACACCGAGCCAGGTTTTATGGGGTGTTCGAGGATCCACTCGACCGGGTCGTCAAACTCACACCGACACTTGTGGCATCGATGAACGCGAAAGTTGTGCTCGGAGCTCAGCGCCACGTGTACAGCTCTAAGCCCGGATTCCTAGTGCTTCACGAAGACAATATCAGAGAAGTGATCCACAAGGATGCCCAAGCACGTTGATTAGCGTCAAAGGTAACGCCGCCGACCCCACTCCGATTATAGATTTTCGTCTAACCCCCAGCGGTTCGTATCGGCTCCGTAAACCGGCTGCCTGAGGTTGCCCTAACATCTCTTTAGACGTCCCAAGGTTGCTTGGCACAGCACCGTCCTAGTCTCCCCGACGAAACTCGCCCATGTGTCAATGGCGGAGTAAAAAGGGACGACCGTGGCGGTGTAAGAAGGGACCGCTTGGCGGCTGCGGGCTTGTCCCCGTAGTCCATGGGCGGGCCCCGCGTGCGACGCGGCGTGCCCTCAACAGGCCGACGCGGCGGCGCGCGCGGGAGGGACCTGTGGGCCCATGGGGTCAAGCGAGGGTTGGGTGGTCGGTTCAGTTCGCCGTCGGGGTTTGACGCCTGCGGCTCTGGTTGAGCCTGTAGCTCTCGCCATTCATCTCGAGGATGTTGACGTGGTGGGTGAGGCGGTCGAGGAGAGCGCCCGGCAGTGTGCCTCGGCGGGCGGGAAACCCGGGAACACCGGAATCGCCCGGTCCGGCAAAAGGGCAACGCGGCCGGCGAAGCCGCGGCAGCGAAAATCCGGACGCGACGAGACAGATGGGTCGTCAGGAATCCCGCAGCCGGCTGCCGGGTCGGGGACGCCGCTTCGAATCCCATACGGTAACAAGGAACTGGCGTTCGGCATGGGCGCCCGATACGGGACGGACGGCTGGTATGTGCCGCCCGGCGTGGATCTTGCCGCCTTTCGCGAGCGGGGATGGCTGTAGAGGGTGTTGTCAGACAAAAATGGATTGATGAGCAGATGTGGCATCCATAGTTTTACCAGATGCAAAACCCCTTCCGCTATTTCAACAGTTCGCCAGAGGTCATCCGGCTCGCGGTGATGATGTATGTCCGCTATACCGGTTGTCGCTCAGACAGGTCGAAGATCTGCGGGTCGAGCGCGGCATCGATGTCTACCACGAGACGGTGAGGTTCTGGTGGAACCGCTTTGGCCCGCTGTTCGCCGGCGAGATCGGGCGGCGGCGGGTAGCCCGGCGCAACTGGTCGAACTGGCGGTGGCACCGTGATGAGGTGTTTGTCCGCATCAACGGCGAGACATATTATCTATGGCGCGCGGTTGATTACGAAGGAGAAGTGCTCGAGGTTTTTGCCACGAGGCGCCGGGATCGCAGGGCTGCGCTTAAGTTTCTGAGGCGCGCGATGAAACGCTATGGCCGGCCGGCTTCGATCGTCACGGACAGGCATCGGTCCTACCGTGCTGCGATGACTGTGATCGGTAATGCGGCCGCCCAGACCTGCGGTCGTTGGCTCAATAACCGGACCGAGAACTCGCATCAACCGTTTCGAAGGCGGGAAGGGGCGATGGCGCGGTTCAGAGACATCGAGACCCTGCAGAAATTCGCCTCCGTCCACGCCTCGATCCACAACCATTTCAACCACGACCGCCATCTCAACCGCCGCGATAGTTTCAAACAAGACCGAGCCGCCGCCTTGGCCGAGTGGCGTCAACTTGCAGCCTGAGAGGCCTGGATTGTAGGTTCTTCAGGCCCGATCCAGTTAGTCTGACAATGCCGGCTGCGATCCAGCGATCCCACCACCCACCCGATCATCGAGCCCAACTATTTGCAGACCGAGCGTGACCGCCTGGACCTCCGCCGGGCGTTCAAGGTGGCCCGCGCGATATTCGCGCAACGTGCGTTCGACCGCTATCGGGGCGCGGAGCTTGAGCCGGGAGCGGCCGTGCAAACCGACGCGGAGATCGACGACTTCATCCGCTCCGCAGCCGCGACCTCTTATCACCCGTGCGGGACGTGCAAGATGGGCTCGGATGAGATGGCCGTAGTCGACGGCCAATGCCGGGTGCACGGCATCGAGAGATTGAGGGTGGTCGACAGTTCGATCATGCCGTCGATCGTCAGCGGCAATCTCAACGCCCCGACCATCATGATGGCGGAAAAGGCCGCCGATATGGTGCTGGGCAACGATGCGCCAGCGCCCGAGAACGCGCCCGTCTACGATCACCGGACGGCGGGGTGACCTGCAGCCCCTACCCGATCTAGTAGCTGTCAAGTTCGTCAATTGTCGCTACTCGGTTGTGGTAGGCTGGGCATGTGATGCTGCGGACGCGTTCCGTTGCAGCGCCGTCCGGCACACCCGGCCGATAGAGAAGAGGCCGCGGGGAGGAAGACGCCATGCTCGGCGAACCACGGCAATCGATACGGGATTTCATTCCCGACGAGCGCCTCAACGCGCTCGACCGGCCGATCGGCGAAGCAGTCGGCCTGCCGCCCTTCGTCTACACCAGCCAAGAGTTCTTCGAGTTCGAACAGCGCGAGCTGTTTCGCCGGAGTTGGATGGGTGTGTGTTTCGCGCACCAGGTCCCCGAGCCGGGCGACGCCATTCCGCTCTCGGTTGCGAGGATTCCGGTGATCGTGGTGCGCGGCAAGAGCGGCGACGTGCGGGCGTTCCATAACGTCTGCCGACATCGGGGCACCAAGGTGCTTCTCGAGTCGGAAAAGGCGATGACGCGGTTTCGCTGCATCTATCATTCCTGGACGTACGACATTGACGGCAGCCTGCTCACGACGCCGTTCTGGGACAGCGAGAAGGCCGGCAAGCCCCCGCCGATCTCCGAGTCCATCGACCGGGCGGCCAACAGCCTGGTGCCGATCCGCTGCGACGTTTTGCGCGACGTGGTCTATTTGGACATTTCCGGCGAGGCACCGCCCCTCAAGGACAACTTCGCAGCCTCGGTCGAGGACTGGGGCCGCTATGACTGGGACGGGCTGAAAGCCACCGTCACCGAAGAGCAGATCTCCAATTGCAACTGGAAGCTCGGCGTCGAGGGCCTGCTCGACTTCTACCACGAGCCGTTCATCCATCCGCAGCTTCGTTGGGAACACCCCGATCACCCGGGCCTGGCACCGCAGCCCAACAACATCGTCGAGGACTGCGTCATCGAACTGAAGGACAAGTCGATCTGGCTGGCGACGGACTGGGTGCCCGGTGACCGGCAGACGGGCTGGCCCGAGGGCCTCGAGCGGGTCAGCGGCAAGCCGGAATTCGACCACCGAACCTATATCCTGACTCTGTTCCCTAACGTCGCGATGGGCGTTCTGCGCGACCACACGGTAACCCTGATGTGGCTGCCGCTCGCGCCCGACAAGACCCTGCTCAAGGCGGCGGTCCACTTTCCCGGGGATCATCCCGCCGATGCCGAAACCGAGAAGAAGCGCGAACACGCTGCGGAATTCTGGGGCCAGATCAACGATCAGGACGTCATGGCGACGGAGGCTCAACAGGAAGCGCGGCACTCGATCGTTTCCGACGACGTGAAATTCTGCTCGTTCGGCGAGGAGATGGTGCACTACTTCCAGCAGCGCTATGTGCGGGAGCTGATGTGACGAGCCCGTCGGCCCCGCGAACACGGATCGCAATCACAGCGCATCGCCATGCGTGACGTCGCAACTCGCCTCGACGAGTCCCGAGAAGCCGGGCGTAAATCCGACCGGTCTCTGGGCGATTTTCTGGACCCGGCCGCGATCGATGCCTTGCGTCGCCCGATCAAGGAGGCCAGCGGTTTGCCGCGGGTCGTCTATAGCGACGCCGAATTCTTTCGTTTCGAAACCGAGCAGCTCCTGCCACGCCAGTGGATGAGCGTGGCCTACGCCGCCGCCATCCCCGACGCCGGTGATGCGCTGCCCGCGACCGTCGCCGGCCTGCCGTTGGTTCTGGTCCGCGGCGACGATGGTGAGATCCGCGCATTTCACAATGTCTGCCGCCATCGCGGCACCATCGTCGTGACGAAACCTCTCGAACGGGCGCGCACGCTCCGCTGCAGCTACCATTCCTGGACGTGGAACCTGGACGGGGAACTCCGCTCGCGCCCCCTCTGGGACGGGCGCGAGGATCGGGCCGAGGACTGCCTGGTCCGGGTACGCTCCAAGATCTGGTGCGGCATCGTATTCGTCACCCTGTCCAACGAGACCCCACCCTTCGACGAGAATTTCCGCTTTCTACGGGACCGCTGGAAGGTTTTCGACTTCGACGCCCTGACGCCCTTTGCGATTCGAGATTGGACGATAAAGACGAACTGGAAGCTGCACGCCCTGGGCGTTCTCGAGCCTTACCACGAACCTTTCATCCACCCGCAGATCGTCAATATGGTGACCGACGAGGCGACCGGCGAAAAGAGGATGGATAACGACACTTTCGATGAGCATCTGTTCGGCAACTGTATGGGCATTTCGACACCCATGGATGATCGCGACTACAGCTTTGGCGGTGAATTGCCGCTGCTCCCGGGCCCGCCCGACACATTTGCGCGCAGCGCGGACATCTTTTCGCTGTTCCCCAACACGTCGGTGGTCATCTTTCCCAACCACATCCTTACCATGATCTGCACGCCGCTCGCGGTCGACCGGAGCCGTGTCGAGATCGCCCTTTTCGTCGAAGCCGAAGCCGCGAGCGCCGCCGAACGAGAAACCGATCGAGACTCCTTGCTGGCAGACTGGACGTTGATCACCGAACAGGACGCCGCTGCGCTCGAACTGCAACAGGCGGGGCATGTCTCGCCGGTTGCCGACGGAGCCAAGTTTTCGCCGTTCTGGGAAGGAACGGCCCACTATTTCGAGAAGCATGTCGTCGACGTGCTCGAAACGTTGTCCGCAACGTCCTCGCATTAGGGTCTGTTGAGATTCATCGTGAATTGATGATTGCGGAGCAAGCATAAATCATGGCCTCGAAGCTGTCGTCGGTTTTGTCGCTTCGCAGGGCGATGCGTTTGAACTCCTTGAGTTTACAGAAGAAGTTTTCGATCAAGTGGCGCCATTTATAGATCTCGTCATGGCATTGTCAGACTAAATTGGCTTGAGGTAGGTACGGTCGGCGATTAGCCTCGGCGAATGAAAAACCCGTTCCGCTATTTCAATAGTTCGCCCGAGGTAATCCGCCTCGCGGTGATGATGTACATCCGCTACCCCCTATCGTTGCGTCAGGTCGAGGACCTGCTGTTCGAACGAGGCATCGATATTTGCCACGAGACGGTGGGTTCCTGGTGGAACCGGTTTGGCCCGATGTTTGCTGCGGAAATCAGAAGGCGGTGTGTTGATCATCGATTGTATTGCCACTGGCGGTGGCACCTTGACGAGGTGTTCGTGCGGATCAATGGCGAGATATATTACCTCTGGTGCGCCGTGGATCACGAGGGCGAGGTGCTCGAGGTCTTTGCCACGAAGCGCCGGGATCGCAAGGCTGCGCTGAAGTTTTTGAAGCGTGCGATGAAGCGCGACGGCCGGCCCAAGACTATCGTAACGGACCGGCTTCGGTCTTACGGCGCCGCGATGAAAGAGAGTGGCATCCTGGAGCGTCAGGACTGTGGACGATGGCTTAACAATCGAGCCGAGAATTCACATCAGCCGTTCCGACGACGAGAGGGTGCGATGGTCAGGTTCAGGGACATCAAGACCGTGCAGAAATTCGCCGCCATCCACGCCTCGATCCACAACCACTTCAACCAGGACCGCCAACTCAACCGCTGCGACATCTTCAAGCAGAACCGCTCGGCCGTCCTGGCCGAGTGGCGTCAGTTGGCTGCCTGAGAGGCCTGGATTGTAGGTTCTTCAGTTCCTATCCAATTACTCTGACAACGCCCTCGGGTGAGCTGTTGAAATAACGCAAAGGATTGTGCATCGGCAGAGGCTACGGGAGCTTCCTTTCCGGCTCAAGCCGATTTGCTTTGACACTGCCCGGATGATGTTTCGTGGCGTCAGTCGCCAAACAGGTACTTCAGATTGAACATCAAAGACCACTGGTCGATGCCGGTGATTTCGGTGAGGTTGGTCAGGTCAGGAAACGGATGCTCGGAATAAGAGCTCCTGTCCTCGATGTCGTCCACTAGGCTATAGGACAGCTTCAGGCCGAGCAGGAACCTGTCATCGAGCTCGTAGTCGGCGCCGGCGTGGAGGTGTCCGGAGAGGACGGTGTCGGACAGATCGACATTCTGCCGACTGTCGTAGGATCCCGACTCCGTGCCGGGGGGCTCGCATGGACCATTGGTGCACGAGTAGTCGCTGTGAAAATACAGCCTGGACACCTCGACGAAGGAAAGGCCCAGTCCGGCACCCAGGTAAGGCACGATCCGGCTCCCTGAAAGCGGGAAGTCGTGGTAGACGTTCAGCGACAGCGTGCGCGTCGTCAGATCGTCAACCGTCGCCGTGGCGGACTGTGTATAACTGCTGCTTGCGGCAGGCCTGCTGGTAGACCCTTCAAGGTAGCTGATGCCGGTAAATTTCTGTTCAATGTTGTTTCTTCGCTGGGCGGCCGACAATTCCAGACGCACGGTGCCGAATATGCGACCGACTGTGATTTCGAACACGGTGCCGCGACCCGAATCAAGGTCGTAAAACCAGCGATAGCCCTCGGGCGCCCTATTGGCAAGGTGCCCCAATCATTATCCGGGTAGCAGGTAGTGTCGCGGTTGTGGCCCGCCTGCTTCATGAGAGAAGTCGAGTTCGCCCCGGCGCCCGCTCCCAAGTACCTGTCCCTCCTATGAATTCCGTCCGGCTCAGAAATCTGGGCCTTTCTGGGTGATACCCGATAGCGTTGGCGGCATTTACACGATCCTGCTTCACGGCGTTTTCTCGGACTTTCGCAGCCGCGCCGTGCGACAGCTTGAGATCATCGCGCCTCGTCATCAACTGGAGTTCCTTCGGCGTAACCAGCCCAAAACGCCAACGCAGGACTGACGAGCATTCCTCTAGAACCGCTGAAGCAATGAACGCCTGGAACGGTCGGATAGATCGCGCGCGGCGACAAACGGTGCCGATAATGACAATGACTTGCGCGTGCTGGTCTATCGGGCGATCATCAAGTGATGGACTTGTTCGAGGAACTGAAGACGCGCTGCGCCGCCAACTGACCAAATGGCCCGCGATCGCCTCGGATCGATTGAATGGAAGTAACAGGTGATGCAAAACTCCGAGGTTTCTGCTGTAGAAGGAACAAATGGGAGGGACAGGGACACTTTGTCGCAAGGAAAGAACACATGGCTGACGACCGTCTCGAATACATCAATCCGCCGGAACTCGTGGATTATTCCGCCGAGTTCACGCAAGTCGTCACCGTACCAGCACGATACCGGCTGGTCTTCGTCTCGGGTCAATACGGGGCGAAGGCCGATGGCGTTCTCGTCTCGGACGACTTCGAGGGTCAACTCGAGCAGAGCTTTGTCAACCTGCGGACTGCGCTTGCCGCGGCGGGCGCCCGGCCTGACCAAGTGGCCAAGATCGTCGTGCTGATCGTCGATCATAGCGAGACCAAGCTCCCCGCCCTGGGTGCCCAGTCCGAGGCCATGTGGGGCGATCGGAAACCGGCCAGCACACTGATCCCGGTGCCGCGTCTCGCGGAAGACGGCATGCTGTTCGAAATCGAGGCGATTGCAGCCGTGCCGGTCGATTGAATCGGTTGGACTGGAGCCCCTCTATATCGAACCCGGATCACCTTGGGAAAACGGCTGCAACGAGACCGTATGAATCGGCCCGTCATTGGTGCAGCCGGTCAGATCTCGGCCCCGCTAGCGGTTGGCCTTCTGTCCCTCCTGGATCGTCTCGACGACCATCTTCTGGAAGTGCTGGACCGCCCCTTCCCAATAGCTCGAGAAGCAGGGCCGCATGCCGATCTCGTCGCGCATCTTCGTATTGGCGTGGACGTATCTGACGTAGTCGTCGTCCTGCCGGCCGATGAGCTCCCACTCATCCTTGATGGCCCGCCGGGAATCCTCGTAAGCAGGATCGATCGCCGCCTCACCCGCGAAGTAGTAGTAGAAGACGATCCGCGTGCGGTCCCATCCATCGGGCGTGAACAGCACGAAGAGGACGTGGTCCGGCGCAACGGTGACGATGCCCGTGGGAAAGAGGTTGGCGACGTAAGCGCGCCCGTTCGCGGCAACGCCGGGCTTGGAAAGAGTCGGCAGCGCCCGGTTATAGATCCGCTTGTCTTCCACGTCCTCTCGCATGATCACCTCGGAAACAACCGCAGCATAGACGTGACCGTAATTTCTGACGTGGTCCTCGACCGATACGGTGTCGCGCCACAGTTGTGGATGCCCCCAACGCGCGTGGTAGTCCTCGACAGCGCCTTCCATGGAAACCTTCCAGTTGCCGTCGTAGATGCATTCCCACACGCCGGCGTAGCGCAAGTTCGAGAGCTCGTAGTCGGCGAACAGGTCGTCGATGGGCCGGCGATATTCCTCGAAGGGCGGCGCGTTGCCGCCTATGTTGACGAAGATGAAATCATGCCAGAGCGCGACACGCGCGGCGACGAGGCCGTCGATGCTTCGAGCCACGCCCGTCGCCCGGTCGACCCCCGGCCCGCCGATATCCGGCGTGGCGATGCGTTTTCCATCGAGGTCGTAAGTCCAACTGTGCCACGGGCACTTCAAGGCCTTTCGGCCGCGGCAGCGCGCAGGCAACACGCGCATCCCGCGGTGCCGGCAGACGTTGTGGAACACGTTGATCCGGCCTTCCTGGTTACGCAGCAGGATGAGCGGCCAATCGCCCAGCATCACAGGCACGGCGTCGCCGGGGTCAGGAATCTCACCGCCGACCCCGACGGCGGCCCAGCCCCGCGGAAAGACGTAACGGTTCTCGAGTTCGTAGAACGCCGGGCCGTAGACTGCGCCCGGTAGTCCGTACGCTTCCCCGATCGGCCGATAGAGTGCCTCGAGCCTTTCGGCGTCGACGATGTCTTCGAGTCTCATGTCCTTAACTCCATCGTGGAAACAGTCCTTAATTCTATCGTGGAAATTGCGTCGACCGGTGAACCATCTTCGCCCGCGCCTGACGATTCGGGTCTTACACGTTCTTGGGATCAATTCTCCGGCCTCTTCGATGACGTGTCCGCCATCCTTCGGCGCAATCAGCGCAGCTAGAGCGTTTTCCGATCATTCGCAGTCATATCCAGCGGCGGCGAAGTAGTTTTGGCATTCTTTTGGTGTGAAGGTCTCGATACCGTGTGCGATGGCGTCGCAGAGATCGTCGAAGGTTCGGGCGGCGGTCTTTTTGAGGGAGGCCTTGAGCTTTGAAAAGGCCATCTCGATGGGATTGAAGTCTGGGGAATAGGGCGGCAGGAAGTGCAGGTCGGCACCGGTGGCTTCAATGGCGTGGCGCACGGCGAGGGGTTTGTGCGCGGGCAAATTATCCATGATGACGATGTCTCCGGGCGACAGCGTCGGTGCGAGGACCTGCTCCACATAGGCCAGGAAGGCGGCGCCGTGCATGGCGCCGTCGAGGATCATGGGCGCGGTTATCCCCTCCAGCCTGAGTGCGCCGACGAAGGTCGTCGTCTTCCAATGCCCATGGGGTACCGGCGCCCGGCAGCGTTCGCCGCGAGGCGAGCGACCATAACGCCGGGCCATCTTGGTCGAGGCGCCGGTCGCGTCGATGAATACCAGTCGCTTCGGTTCCAGATCGGGCTGGGCCTCGAACCAGACCCGCCGCCGACGCAGAACATCAGCCCGCTGCTGTTCGCTGGCGTGCGCGGTTTTTTTTGAATGTCATGCCGCGCCGGTCAAGCAGACGCCAGACGGTGCTTTGGGCGACCTTCAGCCCATGCGCCTGATCCAGATGCCCGGCGATCTCGACCAGGGTGATGTCCGGCGTTTCCTTAATCAGAGCCAGGATTTCCTCGGCATGGGCTTCAATCCGGTGCGAGCGATAATCCCCGCCCTGCCGACGGGGCCGAACATGGCCCGTCTGTCGCCACTGATCGACCCACTTGATAGCCGTCGATGCGGCGACCCCGAACCGTTCCGCCGCAGAACGACGCGACATCCCGCATTCAACCGCTGATATCAGCCGTTCCCGCAAATCAATCGAAAGAGGTTTCGTCATGCAGGCTGGCCTCCTTCACCAGCCCACATCTTGAATCACAATCCCCAACCCATGGGAATCCCCTAAGATTCAATCAGGTCAGAAAACGCTCTAGTCGCTGGGACGCCCTAAATACCGGGGTTTCTGCGCCGGATGGGTTTAATAGAAGGGACAGCCGAACGGCAACGGAAACAACGTATTCGCCGAAACCAACTTGCGGACGCTCAGAGACGCTGCGGACGATAATAATAAAAGCACCCACGGCGATTGTTGCGGGCTAGGCGGCCGGGCATCGGCCGGGTGTCAACGGCGGAGCAAAAAGCGACCGCCGTGGCGGAGTAAAAAGGGACCACCTGGCGGCTGCGGGCTTGTCCCCGTAGTCCATGGGCGGGCCCCGCGCGCAACGCGACGTGCCCTCAACAGGCTGACGCGGCGGTGCGCGCGGGGGGGACCTGTGGGCCCACGGGGTCAAGCGAGGGCTGGGTGGTCGGTTCAGTTCGCCGTCGGGGTTTGACGCCTGCGGCTCTGGTTGAGCCGATAGCTGTCGCCGTTCATCTCGAGGATGTTGACGTGATGGGTGAGGCGGTCGAGCAGCGCGCCGGTCAGGCGTTCGGAGCCGAACACCTCGGTCCATTCGTCGAACGGCAGGTTGGTGGTGACCAGGGTCGCGCCGCGCTCGTAGCGTTGGCTGAACACCTCGAACAGGAGTTCGGCTCCGGTCTTGGACAGCGGCACGAAGCCGAGCTCGTCGATGATCAGAAGCTTGTAGGTGGCGAGCTTCTTCTGGAACCTCAGCAGCTGCTTGTCATCGCGGGCCTCGATGAGCTCGTGGACCAGCGCGGCGGTGATGAAGCCGACCGAGAGGCCCTTCTGGCAGGCCGCCAAGCCGAGACCGAGGGCGATGTGGGTCTTGCCGGTGCCGCTGTTGCCGAGCGCGATGAGGTTCTCGCGGCGCTCGATGTACGCGCAGCGGGCGAGCTCCAGGACCAACGTCTTGTTGAGCGAGGGGATGACCTTGAAATCGAAGCTATCGAGGCTCTTGATCACGGGGAAGCGCGCCGCCTTGATCCGCCGCTCGACCATGCGGCGCTCGCGGTCGATCAGCTCGAGCTCGGCCAGACGCAGAAGATAGCGAACGTGGTCGACGCCTTCAGAGGCGCACTGCCGGGCGATCTTGTCGTACTCCCTCAGGACCGTCGGCAGCTTCAGCCTCTTGAGGTGGTGGACGAGCAGCAGCCGTGGTGTGTCGGTCATGCGCCGAGCCCCGACAGCAGGCTCATGTACGACTTGGCAGACGTCGTCGCGACCCGGGCGCGCGGCAGGTACGGATAGACCTCGAGGTTGAGCCGGGGCGGCCGCCGCTCGATGCGGCACAGTACCAGGTGCTTCACCGCATCGAAGCCGATGGCGCCGAGCCTGAGCGCGTCGCCGACCGCTGCCGTCAGCTCCTCGAGCCGGAAGCTCTCCAGCAGACGGAGCATCTGGACGTACTCGCGCTTGCCTGCCTTGCCCATGCGAGCTTCGAGGAGGCGTCGCAGGGTGATGAAGCTATCGGGCAGGTCCCAGCCCGCCAACGGCGCGGCCTGGTCGAGGGCGCCGATCTTCTGCTCGGTCAAGGGCAGGTAATGCAGCGGGTCGAAGATCAGGTCCGCGCTGTCATAGGACCGGCGGTGCCGGGCGATCACTTCGGCGCCGCAAGAGATCATCACCTCGTCGACATAGCCGCGGATCAGCACCTCGCGGTGCCCGTATGCTACGGGCACCGAGTAGTCGTGGCCGCGGTAACGCACCAGCGACAGTGAGCTCGCCCTTCCGGGACGCTTGTCGCAGGCATCATAGGGAGCAGGCGGCAATGGCAAGAGAACTTGACGGTCCCGTTCGAGGCGCTCGCTGATGGTTTCCTTGTGACCCCGCAGCCGTGCGGCCCGGCGCCGGGGTGTGTCCGATTGTCTGTGTAAGTGACGCCGTGGGCGACATTGTTTCCGGCCTCAGCGCGCTGAGGCCGGAAAGCGATCCTCGAACAGGATCGCAAACTGCCCCATTGCGGCGGTCCATTCAATAGGCCGTTTCCAGCCGACACCGGCATTGCGGATCGCCAGGAACAACAGCTTGACCGCCGCCTCGTCGTTGGGGAAGCTACCGCGTGTCTTGATGATCTTGCGCAAAGATCGGTGCAGGCTCTCCAGCGCGTTGGTGGTGTAGATCATCTTGCGGATCGCCGGCGGGAACGCGAACATCGGCACCACCTGCTCCCAGGCGCGGCGCCAGCTGGGCGCGATCGCCGGATAGCGCTCGCCCCATTTGGCCTCGAACTCGTCGAGCTTGGCCGCCGCGGTCTCGGCGGTTTCGGCGCGGTAGATCGCCTTGATATCGGGCATGATCCTCTTTCGGTCCTTCCACGACACGAACGCCAGCGAACTGCGGATCAGATGCACGATGCAGGTCTGCACCGTGGTCTCGGGGAACACCGTTGTTATCGCCTCGGGGAAGCCCTTGAGGCCGTCGACCACGGCGATCAGGATGTCAGCGACGCCGCGGGTCTTGAGGTCGTTCATCACCTTGAGCCAGAACTTGGCGCCTTCGGTCTGCTCGATCCACAGCCCGAGAACCTCCTTCTCGCCTTCAGCGGTGAGGGCCAGTGCAACGTAGACTGCTTTGTTGCGCACCAGGCCTTCGTCGCGGATCTTGACCCGCAGCGCGTCAAAGAACACCACCGGATAGACCGCATCGAGCGGTCGGTTCTGCCATTCGCGGACCTCCTCGAGTACCGCGTCGGTGACCCGGCTGATCAGGTCCGGCGAAACCGCGACCCCGTAAAGCTCCTGCAGATGGCCACGTATCTCGCGCACCGTCATGCCGCGGGCATACAGCGACACGATGCGATCGTCGAAGCCCTCGAGACGGCGTTCGCCCTTGGGCACGATCAGCGGGTCGAACGTGCCGGTGCGGTCGCGCGGCACGGCGATATCGATCTCGCCATCCTCGCTCAGCACCGTCTTGTCCGAGTAGCCGTTGCGGCTGTTACCCGTGCCGCGACCGGCCGGGTCACCCTTCTCGTAGCCCAGGTGATCGCTCAGCTCGGCGTCAAGCGCCCGCTCCAAGAGCACCGCCTTGAGCTGCTTGAACAGCCCGTCTTCGCCCAGCAGGTCATCCGGCTTCTCGTAATCGGCCAGAAGTTCGTCCAGAAGTTCAGGTCTGATAGTCCTCATCGTAGGTCCTCCCATACTAAATATTGGACCCACGGCACTCATTTACACAAGATATCTGACACTCTCCGGCGCCGGCAACACCGTTCGGCGAGAGCACCGTTGAGAGCCTCGAAGCTCTCGGCCCGCGGGATCGGGACCAGGAAGTCCCGCCGGATGAAGCCAACCAGTCCCTCGACTTTGCCCTTGTCATTCCCCTTGCCCGGTCGGCCGAACCTGTCCTCGAACAGATAGTGGGATTGCAACTCCGTGAAGACGCGCGTTCGCGGCCGCTTGCCATCTCCCAGGACCCGGGCAACAGCCAGCTTGGTGTTGTCGTACAGGATGGATGTGGGAACGCCGCCGAAGAAGGTGAATGCCGCATTGTGACCATCGCAAAAGGCCTCGGTCGTCTCCGCCGGATAGGCTTTCACAAAACAACCATCGCTGTGGGGAAGGTCGAAGGCAAGGAAGTGGACCTTGCGCGACACGCCGCCGATCACCGCCATCGCCTCACCGAAGTCCGCCTGGGCGTGACCGGGGGAATGGACGAGCGGCACAAACACCTCACGTGACCGAAGCCGCCGCTCGCGAACGGAGTCCTTCACGATGGTGTACCCGCCCGTAAAGCCGTACTCGTCCCGGAGACGGTCGAAGATGCGCTTTGCAGTGTGCCGTTGTTTGCGGTGACTGGTCCGATCATCCTCCAGGATCCGATCGATGATCCCCGTGAACGGATCCAGCTTCGGTCGCCGGGGCGGCGTGCTTCGGCGATATCCTGGCGGCACCGAGAACGACAGCATCTTGCGGACCGTCTTGCGGTCCACACCAAACACCCGCGACGCCTCGTGGACGCTCATCCTATCGACACGGCACGCCCGCCGAACCCGTGCGTACAAATCCACTCGATACATCCCCCCGCCTTCCAGTCAGAGTAACTCTGACCGAAGGCTATAGACGGTCCCTTTTTGGTCCGCCACAGCCGGATCAACCGGCCGCTTCAGTGGGGGATTATTGCGCCGCCGTTCTCAGACTTGTTCAATCGATGACATGGTTACCTCCACAGAGTTATGTTGCGACACCACTCTGAAAAGTGGATCACAATCCACCCCATGGAATCTTCAACCAGGACCGCCAACTCAACCGCCGCGACATCTTCAAGCAGAACCGCTCGGCCGCCCTGGCCGAGTGGCGTCAGTTGGCTGCCTGAGCGTATGTCGTTTGGCGCTTTGAAGATCGCTTTGCATTAGGCTGACAGCACCTCTTCACAGTGTAATCTCCTTGGCGGTCGCATCCGCCAGCCGGTGTATCAATCACACCCGGAGGTTACGTCGCTTCAGAAGTTTCACCACCTGCGAGACACAACACTCGCCATCCGGTGGCATCAGTTTCTCTGAGACCAGGGGCCGCGCCGGAGCCGTCGTCCCCACGGACCGACATTCTCGTCTTGTGCATCCTCTCGCGGTCTCTGCTGAGCGAAGTCACCCCAACGGGTGTCGTCGTTTGAGTCGAGCGGCGGCCAGGTGGAGCGGCGGTTCCACGGACCGATCGGAATATTGTCGAAGAGGGGCACACCGCGCTTTCGCATCGGGATGACCAGGAGGGCGCCAGCGACGAAGCCGCCGATATGGGCGTACCAGGCGACACCGCCGCCAACCCCGTCGGAGGCCACGGCGTTGAGCATCTGATAGCCGATCCAGGCCCCGAGCACACCCCACGCTGGAAAGCGGATCGGCATGAAGAAGATCAGAATCCAGACCCCGCGTTTCGGATGCAGCATCAGATAGGCGCCGAGCACGCCGGAAATAGCTCCGCTCGCTCCGATGGCTGGGATTTGGGAGGTCGGATCGAGCGCGGCATGCGCGAGGCCGGCGATCACGCCGCAGAGGAGATAGAAGAACGCGAATCGCCAATGCCCCATGGCGTCTTCGACATTGTCGCCGAAGATCCAGAGGTAGAGCATGTTGCCGAGCAGATGCATGAAGCCGCCATGCAAGAACATCGACGTGAAAAGTGTCAGCCAGGGCGGCACGGTGATGAGGTCCGGTTCCCGATGCATTTCGCCGAGGATGGTCACCGGGATCATGCCAAGACGGAACATCAGCTCGTTGTCGAATTCGTTCCCGCCAAGCAGCTGGATCAGCCAAACCAATACGCAAGCAGCAAGCACCGCCACCGTCACGTACTGGAAGCCGATCCGGTGGGTCGGGTTATCGTCTTTGAGCGGAAAGAACATGGTTCAGCCTTTTTGGCGCGCCATCACCTTGTTGCATGGATCATCCCGAATGTCATATGACTGGTTTCTTCCGCCTGTCCCTTCTAGGTAATTCTATCCGGCGCAGAAATCCTGGTATTTTGGTCACCCCAGCGACTGGCTTGACTGGCTGCACCCGAAGGACGTCCAGTTGATGACGAGGCGCGATAATCTTGAGTTGCCGCATGGCGTGACTCCGAAAGTCTGAGATAACGCCGTGAAGTAGGATCGTGCGCATGCCACCAACGCTATTGGGCATCACCCGGAAAGGCTCGGATTCTGCGCCGGACGGCATTTATAGGAGGGACAGCCACCGCCAGTTCGACCAGTTGCGCCGGGCTAACCGCCGCCGCCTGATCTCGCCGGCGAACAGCGGGCCAAAGCGGTTCCACCAGAACCTCACCGTCTCGTGGCAGACATCGATGCCGCGCTCGACCAGCAGATCTTCGACCTGTCTCAGCGACAACGGGTAGCGGACATACATCATCACCGCGAGCCGGATGACCTCTGGCGAACTGTTGAAATAGCGGAAGGGGTTTCGCATCTGATAAAACTATGGATGCCCCACCTGCACATCAATCCATTTTTGTCTGACAACACCGGATGAAGGCCTCGCGCGTCGACTGCCGCCGGGAACGGACATAATTCTTCATGATCGTGGTGCTGCCGGTAAACCCGTGCTCGTCCCGCAGACGCTCGAAGATCCGATACGCCGTGTGACGCTGCTTGCGCGGCACGTCCGTGTCCGCCTCCAGGATCGCGTCGACGATGCCGGTAAACCCGTCCAGCTTCGGCCGCCGTACCGGCTTCCTCCACCGATAGCCCGGCGTCGCCGGATAGCTCAGCATCTTCTTCACCGTCCGGCGGTCGATGCCGAACCGCCGCCCCACTTCGTGGTCGCTCAACCCCTCATCGACAACCGCCAGCCGTACCGCCGTATAGAGCTCCACGCCGTACATCTCCCGCCCCTCGCCAAAACAGACAAGGGGTCATAGGTGGCGCATTTTTGCGCCGCCGCAACCGGATCATCCGGGCGCCTCGCGTGGGACATCTTTGCTCCGCCGTTAACATTCCGGAAGGCGACAAGTGGATTCGCATGGAAGCGCAGACGCCGCGCTTCGAAGCCGGTCACGTGTTGTTGCCGAAGGAAGCACCGTGGCTCGCCGGCTTCCCGGACGAGCTTCTCGCCTTCCCGCGTGGACGGCACGACGATCAGGTCGACAGCGTCTCCCAGTTCCTCAAGTGGGCGTGGGCCGACTCACGGCGATCGAGGAGGGTCGGAGGCGGCGGCTTCGTTGTAACACATGAAGGCGAAATCGTTGATCGGTCGGTCCTGGACCTTTGTGCCGGAACGGAGGGATACACTTAACGCGCCTCGTCCCGACTTCAGCCCTGTCGAAACGGCCGCTTCATTTGTCGTCTTTGGACTGGACTTGCTACGCCAGGATGATGTCGAGTTTGCCAGGGGGATCGGATGGTGCGGATATTCAAAGGGTCTTGCCTGGCCAAGCGGATTTTGGCGGTGGTATCGCAGCGGGGTTTGGTACTAGGGTCCGGACTCATTACAGCCACCAGATGACGGCGGCGGCAAGGGCGATTGCTGCGATGAAGTTTTTGATGTTGCGGTCGAAGCGGGTGGCTATACGGCGCCAGTCCTTGAGGCGGCAAACCATGCGCTCGATGATGTTGCGCTGCCTGTAGACGGTCTTGTCATAATGGTATTGGACCTTGCGGTTCTTGCGCGGTGGGATGACGGCCGTGGTTCCGCGTTCTGCCAGCCAGTCGCGCAGGGCTTTGCTGTCATCGCCCTTGTCGGCGACGAGTTCGGCGGCGGGCGGCATGGCTTCGATACAGCGCTGGGCGAGCTTGCAATCATGGACGTTTCCTGGTGTCAGGAGCAGGACGAGGGGCCTGCCTTTCGCATCGCAGACAGCGTGGAGCTTGGTGTTGCGGCCCCCCTTGGTGCGGCCGATGCCATGGGCCAAGGCCCCCCTTTTCCGCCGCCGGCGCAGCGATGAACCTTGATGCAGGTTGAATCGATGAACAGCCGGTCGGGGGCGTCTTCGCCGCCCGCCAGCGCGCTGAATATCCGTTCCCAGATGCCGCGCTCCGCCCAGCGTACAAAGCGGTTGTAGAGCGTCTTCTTCGGTCCGTAGACCTCACGCGGACAGTCGGCCCAGCGCCCGCCATTCCTCAGGGCATGGACGATCCCGCTCAGCACCCGGCGATCGTCAACGCGCGCCATGCCGCGCGTATCCGTCGGCAAAAGCGAAGCGATCCGAGCCCATTGCGCATCCGAAAACCAAAAGAAATCCGACATTTCCATCGCCTCCTCGCTGGAAACAATGAATCATGCCAGCCCCGCTTTGAGAATCCCCTTAATGGGTCCGGACCCTAGTCAGCATGGCGGCGGTTGTATCGCCATTCGGTTTCTCCGAGATGCAGGGGGAAGGCGAGTCCGGGCAGGTTTGGGAGCCGGTCTGTCGAATTTTCCATTGGACTTCCGTTGCGAAGAGAGCGGTAGTGTGACCGTGCGGTAAGGGGCTCGCAGGCTCCGAAAGACCTCCAACACCGCCCGCCCGGTAGATGGCGCCACGCCTCCCGGGCTCTGGGCGGTGACAGCGCCGGCATGGAGCGGGCGCAGGATCATGGAGGTGTATACATGGCTACCAAAACCACCAAAACAGACGCCGTCTTGAAGCTGCTCGAGCGGAAACGGGGCGCCACCGTGGCGCAGCTGCAGAAGGCGACCGGGTGGCAGCCCCACAGCGTCCGTGCGGCCCTGACCGGGCTCCGCAAGAAGGATCACGACATCCGGCGGGAGAAGAGCGAAAAGGGCGTCACCGTCTACAAGACCGCCGAACGATGAACCGCCATGCCGATGAGGACCGGATCGCCGGGGAACTCTCGGCGATCCCCGGTCTCACGCGCGGGGAACTGATCGGGCTTTGGGAACAGGCACATGGCCGGCCGCCGCCCAAGGGCCTGAGCCGCCGATTGCTGGAATACAGCGCTGTCTATCGGGTGCAGGTGAAGGCGTTCGGCGGGTTGAAGCCGACGGTCCGACGAAAGTTGCGCGCCCGGGCGGCGTCCAGGAAGAGAACGTCCAAATCGACACCCGCCCCATGCCGGTCCAGGGCCCTCTCGCCCGGCACGCGCCTCGTCCGCGAATGGCACGGCGTGCCCCATACGGTAGAGGTGCTTGAGAAGGGGTTCTTCTACGACGGCAAGACCTATCGATCGCTCTCCGGAATCGCCCATGTCATCACGGGTGCCCGCTGGTCGGGTCCAAGGTTCTTCGGACTATGAGCGAGCGCGTTCATTGCGCCATCTACACCCGGAAGTCCACGGAGGAGGGGCTGGAGCAGGAATTCAACAGCCTCGACGCCCAGCGCGAGGCGTGCGAGGCCTACATCCAGTCCCAGCGCGGCCAGGGCTGGGTCGTCCAGCGGAAACGCTACGACGACGGTGGGATCTCCGGCGGGACCATGGACCGCCCCGCCTTGCAGGATCTGCTGGCCGACATCGGGAAGGGGGAGGTCGATCTGGTCGTCGTCTACAAGGTGGATCGCCTGACCCGCTCGCTCACGGACTTCGCCAGGATCGTCGAGACGTTCGATGCCCGCGGTGTCTCCTTCGTCTCCGTCACCCAGCAGTTCAACACCGCCAACTCGATGGGGCGCCTGACGTTGCACGTGCTACTCTCCTTTGCCCAGTTCGAACGTGAGGTCACGGCCGAGCGTATCCGCGACAAGATCGCGGCCTCCAAGAAGAAGGGCCTGTGGATGGGTGGGCCGGTGCCCCTGGGATACGATGTCAATGACCGAAGATTGGTGGCGAACCGGATAGAGGCCGACACCGTCAACCGGATTTTCCGACTCTATGGAGAACTCGGAACGGTCCGGCGGCTGAAAGACGAACTGGATCGCCTTGGGATCGTCACCAAGCGGCGGGTCCACAAGACCGGCAAACAGACAGGCGGGAAGCCGTTCTCGCGGGGCAATCTCTACCAGCTCCTGTCCAACCCCATTTACATCGGACGCATCGCTCACAAAGGCGAGGCCTATCCCGGAGAGCACGACGCCATAGTCGATCCGGATGCATGGGAGGCAGTCCGGAACCTCTTGGCCCAAAACGCCGTTGAGCGAACCCGCAAGACCAACGTCAGAAGTTCGTTTCTCCTGACCGGGAAGGTCTTCGACGAAAACGGCGCCCCCCTCTATCTCTCCCAGGCCCATGCCCATGGCAGGCGGTACGGCTATTACATCTCCAGGCATCTGATGCACGGGGCGCACCGGAATGCCGAGGGGTGGCGTATACCCGCCAGGACGTTGGAGCATGTGGTGACGGCGTCTCTATCGGACTTGTGCCGGAGCGAGGCCCGAGTGATGGACCTCATGAACCCGGAGGAACCTGGCCTTGCCGCATTGACCGGGTTGAAGGCCCGGGCGGCCGGCCTGAGCGATCGGCTGTCGAATGGCCCACTGGAAGAACAACGCGGCATCCTGCATGCCATTATCCAACGCATCGACCTCACACCGACTTCGATCGTCTCGATCCTTCATAAAACCGCATTGGCCCGGCTTCTCGACCTCCCATACCCCGACGATCGGAGCTGCGTTTCCATTCGTGTTCCCATCCGTCTCCGGCGCCGGGGCGTGGCAACCAAGACGATCGTCGATAGCCCCGATGCCGGGACTTGTAACGTCGACCCCGATCTTTGCCGCCTGATCGCTCAGGCCCATTTATGGTTCGACCGGCTGGCCTCGGGCGAGGCGTGCACGGTTCGGGAAATCGCCGGGCGCGAGAAGATAAACCAGCATGAGATCACCCGGGTTCTCCATCTGGCGTTTCTGTCACCCAGAATTGTCGAGGACATTTTCAAGGGTCGGCAGGCGGAAGACGTGACCGTCTATCGGCTGAGACGTCTGTCTGCCCTGCCATTCGCCTGGCAAGAACAGGCCGAACGGCTCGAAAATCTCGGATAGCCTTCCGCCGGGCTCCATCGGGGGATCGCACAGTCTGGCTACCGAAAAGGGCCACCGGAGACGCTTGCCTGCTTTCGACGATTTTGTCTCTGTTCCCGGGTCTCGACCGGGCTCCGGCCACCCCAAAGCCCCCGGAACCGCGCACTCTGCGCGGGTTCCCAGTCTGGCTGCCGTTTCGAATGGGAAAGAGTGGTGGTGGGCGCGGTCTGCCGAGAATCTGTCTCCGTGCAGGGCATCATAAGTCTTGGCATTGGGCGGATCCAAGTGGGACTAAGTGGGACAAAGTGGGACAAAGTGGGACAGAGGTAACAGAATCAAGGGGTTGAGCGAGGCGATTCCTGGCGCGAAGCGGGCGACGGGCGCGATGCAAAGTCTTGGCACTCGGCGCTGATAACGAGGCGTGAAACGGCGATTTACCGGCTGTTTACGGTCGGATAAATGCAGGTGATAGAGGGCTCAAAAAAAGGGACTTATATACTTAACTTGACAGGCGGCAATCCCGCGCTCGCGTTTGTCGGCACGAACGTAACACAACGGCCCATGACTGGAAAAAACCACGCTTCGGCGACCGCATTGCAGCTAAAATGAGGCTACGGCAGCCGGCGAACCTGCCCGTCAAGCTAAGTATATAAGCCCCCAAAAAAACCGGGAAATTTGGCGCGATTCAGTCGGCAAAATCTTCGCCGTGATTCTCGCCGTCACTCGGGGCCGGCACGACCAGCCCATCGAAAACGGCGGGCAAGGTTTCGCGGAGGGGCGGGTGAATGATGGGCCAATATTCGTCCGCGAGCAGGGTCAGGAATTCAACCGGGTCGTGGGCCGGATCGACGAGGTCCCACATTCCCCACGGGCCGCCGATCGTGACCGACTTGGGCGCATCGAACCGCTCCCGAATATGAGCTACGCGAGTGTGGTCGCCGGCGGCTGTCGTCCCTCGGCGCCCGGCCGAACCGGTCAGCCGATCCGTCCGCCGTCGTTGCGCATGACCGCGATCACGGCCGAGCGTGGCGGGTCATCGCCGCCGTCGGGAAACCGGCTGCCTCCCTGCTCGCCGGGATGCTGAATGCCGACGAACACCGTCCTGTGGTCGGCGCTCCAGGCAAAGCCCGTGACCTCGCACTCCCGGGGACCCACCAGGAAACGGCGGATCTCCCCGGTCGCGGGATCGCCGGCCAGCATCTGATTGTTGCCTTGGCCGGCGAATTCTTCCTCGTTCGAGTCGTTCCCGTCGGTCTGGATCCACAGTATCCCGTTGCGGTCGAACGCCAAGCCGTCGGGCGAGTTGAACATGTTATCGGGATTGACGTTCGCCGAACCTGCGTTGGCGTCTGAATGGACCGTCGGGTTTCCCGCGACCACGAACAGGTCCCAGGAGAAAGTGCCCGATGTGTGGTCGCCGCCCTCCGGCGCCCACCGCACGATCTGGCCGTACCGGTTGCCTTCGCGAGGATTCGGCCCGCCGACGGGAGTCGGGTCGCCGCCCGCGTTCGGCTTGAGGCCCCGATTCTTGTTGTTGGTGAGGCAGCAGTAGACCTCGGCCTTGGCGGGGTTCGCCGCCACCCATTCCGGGCGGTCCATCGTCGTCGCGCCCACCGCCGAGGCCGCCATGCGGGTATGGATCGCGATGTCCGCCCGGGACGGCATTCCGGTGGACTCGGGGGTCAGCTCCATCCAGGCGCCGCTGCCGTCCTCGTTGAACCTGGCCGCGAACAACGCGCCGGTCTCCAGGACGTCGACATCGTCGCCTCCTTCGACATGGCGCCCGCCGCTGATGAACCGGTAGAGGAACTCGCCCCGCTCGTCGTCGCCCATGTACACGACCACGCGACCGTCGGCGGTGAGCACCAGCTCCGCGTTCTCGTGCTTGAAGCGTCCCAGCGCCGTGCGCTTCTTCGGGATCGAGACGGGGTCCAGCGGATCGATCTCCACGACGTAGCCGGCACGGTTGGGCTCGTTGGGGTGCTTCGAGATGTCGAACCGCTCGTCCGCTGTCGCCCATGCATACCCCCAGTCCTCGGAGCCGATGCCATACCGCGCGAACGCGGGGCCGACCTCGATGTCCGGATCGCTCGACGAGAAGTAGTTGTTGAAGTTCTCCTCGCAGGCGAGATACGTGCCCCATGGCGTGCGTCCGCTGCCGCAGTTGTTCCAGGTGCCCAGGCTGACCGCGCCCTCGGGGTCGGCGGCGGTCCGGAGGAGCGCATGGCCGCGGGCCGGACCGGTGATCGCCATCGGCGTGTCGGCGGTGATGCGCCGGTTGTATCGCGAATCCCTGACGATCGACCATACGCCGCCCCGCTGGGCGATCTCGACGACCGAGATGCCGTGACCGGCCTTGCCCTTCCGCACATCGTCGGCAGTGTGCGGCGAGCCGTCGCCCGCGCCGCCATAGATGATGCTCAGGTTCACCGACTCGTTGTTGACCGCCAGGACGCTGCAGCCGCCGACCTGGAACAGCGCCATGCCGTCGTTGTTGTCGCCGAAGGCGAGCTCCTGGCTCTCTCCGGTGCCCCGGGCCGCCGGGTCGAACTCGATGGAATGCGACCACATCGGCTCTCCCCACTTGGCCACGACATGCCAGCCGTATCCTTCCGGCACGGTGATCGTGTCGAGGCCGTTCGCGGAGACGGGGTCGAACCCGAAACGGCGCGTGTCGGCCAGCGCGGAGACCGGCCGGAGCACGCCGGTGCTCATGACGAATGCCGCGGCTCCGAACGCGGCGCCCACGCCCAGGAACCCGCGCCGGGACAGCGCGTTCCCGGCCAGCGTGCCGAAATCGGTCTCGACTGGACGCGGCGAGTGAATCTCGTCGAATTCGTCGAATGAGACGCTGCAGGGTACGGCGGCGTTTCTGTCAGGCATCCTCTTCCTCGCTCTGTAGCGATCTCAAGCCTCTCACCGAAAACAGCCTCGATCACGGCATCTCGAAACCTCGGACTCTTCTCCAAAACCCAGCCAATCGCGTAGGTCGCGCTGTTCTCATCGGATCCGTTCAGCCGAAAGATGTTGGTGGTGGACGACACGCCCGCCGGACCCGCACGGACATCTCCACCCGATACATCCCCCCGCCTTCCAGTCAGAGCAACCCTGACAGAAGGCTATACGCGGTCCCATTTTACTCCGCCGCAGCCGGATCGACCGGCCGCCTCAGTGGGGGATTATTGCGCCGCCGTTCTCAGGAGTCCGTTGGCCAGGACGAAGGTGTAGGAATCACAAGCCCTGTGTGCCACGATGAGGTATGTTTTAACCACTCGGGTACGCTATGGACCATCTCAAAAAAGGCATCGCGAATCACGACGCGACGATTGCGGAGACAGGTTCGTCGGTCTATTTGCCTCCCCTCCAACTCACAGAAGGGCAGCCGCCACCCATCGCTGCGAACGGAGGAGTCCCCTACATAGCGTTCGATCGTGACGGGGATGCGGGAACAGCTGCGGCGACGGAGGCGGCGTTCATCCAGATTGCCGAGGGGAAGGTGCAGGCGGCTATCGACAGGTTCGAGAACGCTCCCCCCGGCCCCATCGAAACCAAGTGGGGCGTCGGGTTTCGTGGGTATGCAGAGTGCCTGGAACATATTCGGTTGAACAACATCGAAGCTCCTGAAGACGGACTAGTGGTACCGCTAGCCTACACCGTCCACGAGCAGCCGACCTACTCCATCGTTTCCTCCAATGCGCTGTGGCAGGACCCGGTCCGCGCGGCTGAGGCGAAAGCGTTGCGGGAGGACGATCCGAGCTCCTACGGGCGGCAATGCCTCTATTTTCCGCAGGTGATGCGCGATGCGCGGCGAATCGAGGAGTACTACCCAAGCCTCTCGCCCAACAGCCCCGAGTGCATGGACAAGCTTGGCGTCTCGCTGGCGCACTGCGAGTCCAAGTGCGAGAACTTCTACGACGCGGCGGAGGTGGAGCGGGTGTTCTACCCGGAGATGGAGAAGCTCCTGTTGGAGTTTTTCCCCGACGCGGTGGATGCGCTCGTGTACAACCATGACGTGTTTGACAAGGACTACGAGGGCGACCGCACGGAGGACCAGGACAACAAAAACCCGGGGGTGAGCGTCGACTATTCAGACGTCGTACACAACGACCTGAACGACAACAGCGGCCGGGTGCGCTGCCGGGAGCTGCTGATGGAGAACCTGCGGAACTTCGGGCGCGAACAGCACTACACCGGGGAGCAGGCCGACGCAAAGATGTCGCGGCGGTTCATGTCGATCAACCTCGCCAAGCCGATGGAGACCGTGCGCCAGTACCCCTTCGTGCTCTGTGCCTGGCCTTCTTTCGCCGACCAACCCTACATCACCGACTACCGCATCTACGACGACCGCGTCGGCGAGACCACCCGCTTCACCTATCGCCCCGACCATGAGTGGTACTGGCTTCCCGAGCAGACGTCCACCGAGGTCTCGATGCTCAAGTGCTACGACTCTGTCACCGATGGTTCCGCCTCGCGCTGGTCTTTTCACACTGCCTGCATCGACCCAACCGCGCCCGACGACGCTCCCTGCCGCAAGAACGTCGTGGTCCGATCCTACGTCTTCTTCTAAGAAGACAAGAAGATGCAACGGGCAGCGTTGACCGATCTGGTTTCGGGATCCGTTGCCCAGCCTGTTATTGGAGCAACCGCAATATCGGACCGCTGCGTGAGGGGTGCCGGGGTCTCCCATCTCTTGATATGGCATTGTCAGACTAGGGTCCGGACTCATTACAGCCACCTTGTCCTTGAACGCGTCGGCGGCCTTGATCACAACAAAGGCTGGACTGGTGATCAGGTCGTGTGCCTTGAGCAGCCGGTAGACCGAAGCTTCTGAGACAAAATAGCCTTCGGTGTCGGTAAAGCGCGTCGCCAACTCACGTGGCGACAGTTTACCAACGCCTCTGTCATTGTGCAGGTTACCGGATCGGCGACGGCGCCAGGGTTTGCTCCATCAAATCATTGTTCCACTTTCCGTCCACGACCACATGCGCCGCCGCGCCGAGCTGAAAAGCTTCGATCAGGTTATGGTTCAAGTAGGCATACAGACCGGGCTGACGGAAGGTGTAGATCATCGCGCCGGCAGACCCGGCTGCGATAAACCATGTTTCAAGGCCGGTTTCCGGCGTGTCGTTGAACGAGCCGCGCTCCCAAACGAGATCCCCGTGTCCGCCGATCAGGTGGGGGCTGCTGATCCTGTTGGCTTGGGAATGGACGAACAGAACCGTTTCGCCAACCTTGGCCTTGAGGGCGTTGTCGCCTGTCAGGGCATCGACCGCGCCATTGAAGACGACCCAGCTCGGAATGAGCCCGCTCATAAGCTCCGTGGTATCCACGTAATTCTCCAATGGTTCCCCGTATCGCTTGTAATCCCCGTTTCGGTCTTTCGGTATGTAGAAATCCTGTTCGCCGATATAGTACGCCCGGTCGTATCTCACCGGCTCACCGTTCTGGTCTTTCAATCCGTCCCTCGGCAAGATCATGATCGCGCCGTTCATGCCAGAGACCGTGTGCCAGGGAACCATCATTCCTCCCGGAGCGCAGTGGTAGATATATACGCCGGGCCTCGTGGCCTTGAAGCGCAGCTTGACCATCTCACCCGGCTCGACATGCGTAAGCGCGCCCCCTCCCAACGCGCCGGTGGACGCGTGGAAGTCGATGTTGTGCGGAAGCGTATTCGTCGCCGGGTTGACAAGGGTCAATTCAACGTAGTCGTCTTGATGAACCACGATTATGGGGCCGGGAACCGTGCCGTTGAAGGTCATGGCTTGAACGTATGCGTCCGGCGCAACCTCTATTTCCTTCTCTTCTACTACCAGTTCGACCTCGACCACCTTGGGGCCTTCGGCTGTCGCCTGTTCGTGTTCCGGAAAGAACGGCGGCGGAACCAGCACTTGCCGGACTCGCGGAAGATGGTCGATTGACGCTTGCACGCCGACTTCATAACCCTCCAATCCGCCTGTCTGCGCCCAAGCGCAAGGTGCCAGCAGAATCAGCGGCAAGCACAGCACCGTCAGCGATCTGAAACGCGTCATCGTCTTCTCCCTTGGGGCGGGCATTGGTCCCACCGGTTGCCGCCCGTCCATCTGGCCGCGGCGACGGCTAATCTGTAGCCTCTCGATGAGCGAATCAACAAGATTATTGCCGGTCGCCGCCCATTTGGCGATTGGGAATCGCCGTTCTTAAGTTTTCACGAGTTGGGCTCATAAATGCCCGAATCTCCCGGTTTTAGCCCCCTGTGCACCGCGACTGCTACTGGTGTGATGTCCAAAGTTGGCAGAATGCAACCAAAGGAAACGGCAAGAACTGGGTAGGCTTCGTACCCGCTCTCTGGATAGGCTTCGTACCCGCTCTGTAGCAATACCCTTTGCAGGGAGCACAATCTTCAGGTGGATTAGTTGAGGCTTATCAACCTGGATTGTATGCCGCTGGTCTCGAAAGCAACGGCATGTCAATAGTCTGGAGCTTCGCGACGCAGCTCCAATGTCGGGTCTGCTGAGTGGGATTTGATGTCATCCATTTGTAAATTTCCTTAAGATCACTTTGATCCAGTTCATTGGGCTCGTCCGGCATACGTCATCATTAGCTGCCCGGGTGCCGTCTCGGGTTTATGTGACGCCGGGGCAGCAACCCCGGCGTTGCCATTTTGGCACATCATATATCGCGCATTGACTCTTGCGGCAAATCGAGTCCTGGATTGAGGATGGGGGCGGGAGCGGAGAGTTTACGCCTATCCTCTCTGGATAGCCCATGATTGTGACGATCTCCGGCTATCCCCGGTTTCCCGGGGCTGGGCGGCTCAGGTGGTTTCTAGCGGGTCGCCCAACCTGTCTCAACTTTGACCTATCGAATCGAACGGCGTTAGGGTGCCCGTCTACGAACGGGAGGGACGGACATGCCTAATACCAAGCCCAAGCGCCGTGAAGTAAAGCTAGTTCGTCCCAGCTATCAGCCATCGAAAAAAGAATTGGAAGAGGATTTGCGTGTGGATGCCACTTTCGATGAAGCGGTGGACGCGCTCAAGCGGCCTGTCCGTATTCGCTACATCGACCGTCCGAAGCCCGGTTGATCACACCGGGTTCGGCACTCTCCTACATAATTCCCATTTATTAAAGAGTTTGGCGCATTTTGCCCCCTCGAAAGGAGGACAAAATGAGCCGTAAACGCTACACCCCAGAACAGATTATCAGCATGTTGCGCGAAGCCGAGGTGGCTTTGGCGCAGGGCCAGTCGGTTGGTCAAGCTTGTCGCACGCTCGGCGTATCGGAGCAGAGTTACTATCGCTGGCGCAAGGAATATGGCGGCCTTCGTACTGACCAGGCCAAGCGTCTGAAGGACCTGGAGAAGGAGAATGGCCGTCTCCGCAAGGCGATCTCGGATCTGACGTTGGATAAGCTGATCTTGAAAGAGGCGCTTGAGGGAAATTGCTAAGCCCCGCCCGTCGCCGGCAGTGTGTTGATCATCTCCAGGCCGAACTGGGGATCTCCGAGCGACGGGCCTGTGCTGTTGCAGGCCAACATCGCTCAACCCAGCGCAAGAGACCCCGTGGTCGGGATGATGAAGAGGCCCTCACGGCCGCGATCATCCGCTTGGCCAGCCAGGATGGCAGATATGGCGATCGGCGGATCACTGCCTTGCTCAGGACCGAAGGTTGGCACGTGAACGCCAAGCGGGTCCAGCGCATCTGGCGGCGGGAGGGGCTGAAGCTCCCACAGAAGCAACCGAAACGGGGCAGGCTGTGGCTCAACGACGGATCCTGCATCCGTCTGCGGCCGTGCTGGCCCAATCACGTCTGGTCCTATGACTTCGTCATGGATCGAACACACGATGGGAGGACGTTCCGCATGCTCACCGTGATCGATGAGTTCACCAGGCGGTGCATGGCCGTTGTCGTCGAGCGAAGATTGAACTCGGACAATGTCCTCCATTGTCTGACCGAGCTCTTCGTCCAACATGGCCCGCCGGATCATATCCGTTCCGACAACGGCTCAGAGTTTACCGCTCATGCCGTCCGCGACTGGCTCGGCAGGATCGGCGTCAAGACCCTCTATATCGAGCCCGGGTCACCTTGGGAGAACGGATACAACGAGAGCTTCAACTCAAAGCTCCGGGACGAAATCCTGAACACGGAGATCTTCTCTACACTGAAGCAGGCCAAAGTGCTGATCGAACGATGGCGCCATCACTATAATACCATCCGGCCGCATAGCTCGCTCGGATACAGACCGCCGGCCCCAGAAACCATCTCGCCAAACGTTGAGGGGCCAACCTACCCTGTTGAGGGGCTACGGTCGGCCCATCAGCTTAACCCGCGCCAAACTCTAACTTAAGCGCTGGACCACTAATCGGGGGCAGGCCAGTCTTCGGGGAACTGGTCCCGGTGGTAGAGAAATACTCGATAGACGAATGTTATTCTCAATCTCACAGGAATACCGCAAGACCTCACGGCATTCTGCCAGGGCCTGAAACGCACCGTGCGGCAATGGACCGGGCTGCCGATCAGCATCGGCATCGCCGAGACCAAGACCCTTGCCAAGATTGCCAACCGCCTCGCGAAGACCTCCGCCAAAACGGACGGCGTTCTCGATCTCACCGGTGAGCGCTGGCGTGACAGGGCGTTGGCGTCAACTGAAGTCGGCGATGTCTGGGGGATCGGCAGGCAGTACGCCAAGAAACTCAACTGCAACGGCGTCATGACGGCTCTCGATCTCGCGCAGCGGCCCAATGGCTGGGTCCGCAAGGAGATGGGCGTCGGCGGGCTGAAGACGGCACGAGAATTGTGCGGCGAAGACTGTATAGGCTTCTACGACATGCCCCAGCCCAAGCAAACGACGATGGTCTCGCGGTCCTTCGGCACGGGAGTGCGTGACTACGACGAGTTAGCCAATGCGATCACCATGTTCGCGACCGAAGCGGCGCGCTCCATTCGCAAGGCCAATCTCGTCTCAACCTCGGTGAGCGTGTTCATCGAGACCAACCGTTACGGTAAGAGCCCGCATCGTGCTCCGTCCCGCTCAGAGGCGCTTTCACCAGCGACCAATAACACGAGGTATGTCGGGCGAGCCGCACTGGCCGCTCTCAAGCACATCTACCGCGAGGGGCTGGCGTACAAGCGCGCCGGGGTGACGCTGCTCGGCCTCGTCGAGGCCGGGCAAGCGCAAGTTTCCCTGTTCGATACGCACGATCCAAGGGACGACAAGCTGATCGAAGCATTCGACGCCATCAACGACCGGCTGGGGCCGGGAGCGATCCAATTCGGCCCAGCGACGCAGGCCGCGGCCTGGCGGTCGAGCAGCGCGTTCCGCTCGCCCAGCTACACAACCCGTTGGGAAGACATCCCGAAGGTCAAGACCTGAGCACCGGCAGACCCGGGCGCCAATCCTGGGCCGGCCCACAAGCGTGGAAATTACCCAAAAAGCGTGCATCCTCCGCCAGGTCCTGACGCGCCGACGAGAGAATGAGGCTGGGGCGAACTGGAATCGAACTGGCAGCAAATCAAGTTCTGTAAAGATACGAATTCTGACGGAATATTTACGTGAAATTGGGAAAATTTGCGACCTATCGCGACATAAAGACGCAGTTCGCCTAATTCGCGGTCGAAAATCCAACTTCCGCCCACCGTCTAAATCTCCATCCACGTCGCCAGATTTACCTCTCAGGATCAAAATCGGATGTTCGGCCGGCCGCCTGCGGGTGATCGGCTTATAGCCATTTCCAGACATCGGAGCCGGGTCCCGGAGCGTTCACGATAGCGCGGAACGTGCCATTTTTTTGCGTTCTCGTGCTGCCTCGTAAGCATCAATCCGAGGTTCTATAATAAAAGACGTTTCATCCCACCGAGCGTTGTCTCTCTTGGCGGAGCCGCATCGATGGTGAGCTACGACTACGTGATTGTTGGCGCAGGCTCGGCAGGCTGCGTGCTTGCCGAAAAGCTAAGCGCAGACGGCAGGAATTCGGTGCTCGTTCTGGAGGCCGGACCCATGGATCGCGATTTGCTGATTCACATGCCAGCCGGCGTCTATCGTGCCCACGTGGATCCCCGGATCAACTGGAACTATCTGACCGAGGGCGAGCCTGAACTATACGATCGTCAGGTCGTGATGCCCCGCGGCAAGGTTGTGGGCGGTTCCTCGTCGATCAACTCCATGATCTATATGCGCGGCCAGCCACAGGACTACGACCGTTGGGCCGACGAACTGGGACTGACGGAATGGCGTTATGCCAAATGTCTGCCCTACTTCAAGGCGGGCGAGACGAGCGACCGCGGACCCAACGACTGGCGCGGCGGCGACGGGCCGCTGGGGGTGACCAGGGGCACTTTCCAGAACCCGCTCTACGACGCCTTTCTCGAGGCCGGCGAACAGGCGGGCCAGGGCACCACGGACGATCCCAACGGCTTCAAGCCCGAAGGGGTGACGCGGCTTGACGCAACCAAGAGAAATGGCCGGCGCTGCAGCGCCGCTGTCGCGTATCTCAAACCCGCACTGTCTCGCAGCAACCTCACGCTGCTCACGGGCGCGATGGTTCAAAAGATCATCCTCGAGCGCAACCGCGCTTCGGGCATCGTCTTCGACCGCAAGGGCCGGCGCCGAACGGTCGAGGCCGAGAAGGAGGTCATCCTTTCGGGCGGCGCGATCAATTCGCCTCAAACACTCATGCTCTCCGGGATAGGTCCTGCCGATCATCTGCGGTCCATGGGCATCGAACCAAGACTCGACCTGGCTGGCGTGGGCCGGAACCTTCAGGACCACGCTTCTGTTGCCTTCCAGTTTGAAAGCAAGGCGTCGTACCCCATGCACCGGGTCGACCGGCCGCTCAACAAGCTTCTCGCCGGTGCCCAGTGGATGATCAGCCGCACCGGCATTGCCTCGTCGAACGTCTGGGAAGCCGGTGGCCTGATCCGGGGCAATGACCATGCGGATTACCCGAACCTGCAATACCACTTTGCCCCTACGGGTTATGAATACGACGGCACGAAGATCAAACTGCTGCAGGCTTTCTGCCTTCAGATCGACCAGCTGCGCCCGCGCAGCCACGGCCATATCGCGCTGAAGTCGGCCAACCCAAACGACAAACCCGCGCTGTTCTTCAAGTATCTGTCGGACCCGTTCGATCTTGGGGAACTGGTCGAGGGCGTGAAGAAGATGCGCGAGCTGGTCGCGCAACCGGCCTTCGACGGCCTGCGCGGCCCAGAAATCGGGCTCAGTGTCGACGCGAAGACCGATAAGGAAATCGAAGACGCGGTCCGGCGCATGATGTCGACCGATTTCCATCCTTGTGGAACCTGTCGCATGGGCCACGAATCCGGTGCCGTGGTTGATGCGGAGTTGCGGGTTCACGGGATCGAGGCGTTGCGTGTGGTCGATGCCTCGGTTATGCCGCGCGTCATCAGCGCAAACCTGAACGCCCCCACCCTGATGATCGCCTCGCGCGCCGCCGACTACATCCTGGGGCGTGCGCAACTTCCGCCCTTCGAGGCCCGCTTCGCGTTTCAGTGAGAGGGGCAGTGTCAGGGCGACGGGCTTGATGCCGGCGTGGGCGGCGCAGCGCCGCGATCTCGTCCGCGCTCAGGAAATCGACGAGGCTCGTTGCGGTCTTGGGTCTCTCCCTCTCCGCCCGCCCTCGCCGGCAAGGCGGTGGTGGGGCTTTTCGGGCGGCGGGGACGAGGGCGAGAGAACGGTTTTCGCTGCCCCGCCGGGAGGTCTCGAATGACTCATTCGAAGACGGCGGCGATCTGGTCGCCGCCCACGGTAATCGCGACCCTGTTTCTGGCCGGTTGCGTGACCGGCGATCATGGGGTGAAGCGGACGGCTAGCGCGGGGGCTTGGCGGCGTCGCCGGGGGCGTGCACGGATCCCACGACCGGAATCGGCAAGCCCGGGATCGCGGCAACGGTGGCGGGAACCTTGGGGGTTGCGGCGACCGCGGTTCAGTGCCAGACCTGCTCGGGGTATCCGGCAATGTGGTACATGGTCCGGGACAATTTTCGGTTCAAGGGGCGAAAGGGAAGAAACAGTGACCGACGAAATCCTGCTGATCGTGCTTGCTGGAGCGTGGTTGTTCGTCCACCTCATCGCACATGGATTGTCGCAATGGGCCGCCGCTGGAAACACTTGGGCGTTCGGGAGTCGTGACGATCCGCCACGCGAAACCCTGTTGAGTGGGCGCCTGCGGCGCGCGTTCGCGAATTACCTCGAAACGCTTCCCGCCGCTTTAGTGGTGCTCATTGCCGCTGAGTTGTCCGACCGCACCAACGAATTCACCACATACGGCGGGTGGATATGGTTCGGTAGTCGGGTTGTCTACCTGCCTGCTTATGCGTCTGGAATCCGCTGGCTTCGTAGTATCGTCTGGGGCGTCGCGACGGTAGCGATCGCCATGATGGCGCTGGGGCTGATCTTAGGCGTCTCGTAATGACGACCGTCGTCGATCCCTGCATTTTGCTCATCCCGAGTGAGTGGCTTGGGTTTCGTGATCGGCCTTATCAGCCCGTTGATTAAGTCGGCGCCGTCTGATTCTCTGGTTCCCTGATTTGCAGGGGGATTCGCCGATGGCGATGGGACTGTCCCTCCTATAAATTCCGTCCGGCGCAGAAATCCGGGCCTTTCAGGGTGATTTGATAGCGCTGGTGGTCCGCACACGATCCTGCTTCATGGCGTTCTCTCGGGCTTTCGCAGTCGCGCCATGCGATAGCTTGAGATCACCGCACCTCGTCATCAACGGGACGTCCTTCGGTGCAACCAGCCAAGCCAGTGGCTAGGACGCCCAAAATACCAGGGTTTCCGCGCCGGATGGAGTTAATGGAAGAGACAACTCACGCTGCCTGCTCCAGCGACCAAGCAACCCGGTCCGCCACAAACTGCGCGAACGGCCCGATATCCTGATCGATACTGGCGCTTTCGAGCCTCGCCAGGTAGACATCGCGATCCTCGACCCGGATCACGGTCCACGGATAGCCGCCGGATGCCAGCATCGCGTTCATGACAAAGCGCGCAATGCGGCCATTGCCGTCTGGGTAAGGATGGATATAGCCGAACAGCCAGTGACCGAGCACGGCGCGAACGGACGGTTCGGTTTCGGATTCCAGCAGATCGAACAGGGCCGGCATGGCATCGCGCACCGCCTCCTGGCGCGGCGGCACATGGCGCGATCCCCTCAGAAATACGGCATCGTTGCGATAACCCGCCAGGGCGGAAGCCGCGATCAGGCCGGCGGCGACGCAAGGCTGAAACAGCTCGCGATACCAATCGCGGTGGGCCTCGCGGACGAGAGCGCCGGCTTCACCGCCGTCAACGATCGCGCCGACCGTCGCCCGCACATGCCGGAATGCCTGCCAGTAACCGCGCGCGGCCAACGCATCGCGGCTTTGCCGTTCGGCTTCTTGATTATCCGGGTTCCAGTCGCCCGCGCGCACTCGGTCGATCAACTCCGGCGTGACGCGGTAGCCCTCGATTGACAGCGAGTGATAGGCATCGTTTCGATATATGTCATCGACGAAGGACAAGTAGGCTTCAGTGTCTTTCGGCAGGCCAGGCGCTTCGGGAAATGCTGCCATCACGGGTTCCCGCATTGACTCCCACAGCGATTGCAGGCGGCCGACAATCGGCGCCTGCACCCCGCTCAGCGCACCGAATACCTGTTCCGGCTCAAACGGATCGGCTTCGCGGACATCGTAGCCGGCGCGTTTCATGACGCTCAGAATCTCATCGGCCACGTCACCCCTGCCAATCCGGCGGAGTCCGCCGGCTAGCCGCCCGGCAATCACCGAATGACCGCCATCGAGCAGCCGCCCGAGCACATCACCTGCATCGCGGATTCTCGAGAGTACGACCTGCGCCTCGACCGGATGCCGGACAAAGAACGCCGCCGGCACGCGCACCAGTGCCGCCTCGGGCGCAAACAGGCGCAACCCGCCTCGGTCCGTCAAGTCGGCGTCCGGCGGCATGTCCCTTTGTCTGAGATCGTATAGTGACGTGCCGAACAACAGTTCGACGGTGTTGTTGGCGCCCTTGGGCGTATAGACGATGACCTGCTGCGGGATGACGGTGTTTTCCGTGTAGAGCAGCAATGACTGTTCCGGGGAAATGTGCCAGTCCGGCCCGAACCGGGCCGTACAATAGGCTGCGCAGAACTCCCAGAAAGAAGCAAACCAAGGCGTCGTATCGCCCGGATCGGCATCCGGGCTGCAGGATATCAGCCAGCCCTTCATCACCTCGCGCAAGAAACCGTTCCTGACCAGCCGCTCGCGGTGAACGCGCGTCAGCTCGCCGGAGCGAAACACAAGCCGCCGCCGGCCCTGAAGCTTCTCGAGCTGCGCCAGGGACGCAGCGAGTTTCTCATTCGGTGCGACCATGCCGGACTATCCGCGTGAATTCACAAGTTTGACCTGCTGTATCAACGCAAGCGTATAGTGCCGAGCCTAATCAAGTCAATAGTGCAGTATAAATTCACGTAAATGCCGACGTGATGACACGCGTCTTTGCTGCATAGCGATGCTTGTCCCTTCTATTTATTCCATCGGACATCCGAAGCGCTGGCCGGGACCTTTTCCGCTTCAGGACGGCTCCCTGCTGGCGGAGGGTAAGGAGTTCTGTGTGGGGCGCCGCGCGACCGACGAAGAGTTCGCGGAAGACGGCGGGGAGGGTTTCGATGATCTTATGCCTGTCGGAAAGGGTGTCCGAGGGTGATGCAGAATTCCAAGGTTTCTGCCGCAGATGGAATAATTGGGAGGGACGGGCGTCTTCGCCGCCCGCCAGCGCACTGAATATCCGTTCCCAGATGCCGCGCTCCGCCCAGCGTACAAAGCGGTTGTAGAGCGTCTTCTTCGGTCCGTAGACCTCACGCGGACAGTCGGCCCAGCGCCCGCCATTCCTCAGGGCATGGACGATCCCGCTCAGCACCCGGCGATCGTCAACGCGCGCCATGCCGCGCGTGTCCGTCGGCAAAAGCGGCCCAATCCGAGCCCATTGCGCATCCGAAAACCAAAAGAAATCCGACATTTCCATCGCCTCCTCGCTGGAAACAATGAATCATGCCAGCCCCGCTTTGGGAATCCCCTTAATGGGTCCGGACCCTAAATCAAGAATATCAGTGCAGCTCCGAAAGCCAAAAGCGCGATCATTTCCAGGATCATGACTCACACCCTCCTTGAAACCCAATTCCTAGAAGACGTTTATGGCCTTCTCCGCCCGTAACGGTGTGGCGGGCAAGGCGTCCATCGGACTCCTTACGGAATCTTTGTCTCACACGCCCGTTAGAAAGCGACTCCGACGGACAGCGCACTGAAGAACCCAAATGCATCCTGATAGTCCAGTCGGGCAGGATCATGGACGGCGTTGTCGCCAAAGCGGTCTCCCACGCTCGCATAACGCACTCTCGGAGTATGAGACAAATATTCGATTCCGGCTCCCAGACGAACAGTTACGCTATCATAAACCATGGCTCTCGGCGCCGTCTGGGAAAGTGCCGGGATCCGGGATACCGTCAGGTAAAGGCACTGCTTCTGGATCATCTTCCGTAAGGATTGTGCTGAAACACTTCACCATGTCGCGAAAATGAACCAGATCGATGTTGTCGGCTTCACAACCTTCGGCGACATCTCGATAACCCTTCCAAGCGACAAATAACGCGAGCCAGAAGGCTCGCATGGCACGATGATTAAAACGGGCATCGCGAAGCGCCCCGGCATCAAGAACAAAAAGCCCGTTAGGCCCCGCATTCGTCAGGATGTTGAAGCGCAGGCTGTACGTCTTCCATAGTTCAGAAAGCTCTTCTTTGTGTTCCGGCGCAACTCCTTCGAAGAGCTTGCGGGCTGTGCGCGAGCGCCACGGGCGCCCGGGCAACCCCGCCGCCACCGTGGACTAATTTCTCACCGCCGTTCGCGGCTATTAGTATCGATGGTCTGTCAGGGTCTCGCTCATCTCCCACAGGCGCCGCCCGACTTCGTTGTCGTGGGAGACGGATGAGCTCGTGGCCTCCCGGCACTCGTCGAAATAGCGGCCGGACACGCCCGCGACATCGTCGCTCGTCGCGAGATGGACGCTGGTGCGCGCGCCGGCCTCCGCGTCGATCGCAGACAAGCACATCGCGGCTTTCAACGCCGCGACGAATAGCCAGCCATTGTTGTGGCCGAACTTGCTGGCGACGAAACCGGGGTGCAGGCAATTCACCGTGACTGGCCTCTCCGCCAGCAGCGTCGCGAGGCGATAGGTGAAGAGGATGTTGGCGAGCTTGCTCCGCTGATAGGCGCGCCGGCCGCTATAGCGCCTCGTCCCCTGCGGGTCGTCCAGATCCATCCGCGCACCGCGGTGGGCCTCGGAGGCGACATTGACGATGCGCCCGCCGCCGTTCGCCTGCAGGCTCTCCAGCAACAGCCCGGTCAGCAGGAAATAGCCCAGATGGTTGAGTGCGAAAGTCATCTCGATCCCGTCGACGCTTTCGCTGCGGCGGGTGAAGAGAGCGCCTACGTTGTTGACGAGGACATCGATCGCTACGCCGCCCACGGCAAGGCGCTCCGCAAGCGCCCTGATCTCAGCCTGGCTCGAGAGATCGGCCTGCTCGAAATGCACCCGGTCATTGTGCGAAGACCGCCTGATCGCTTCGCAGACCTCCGCGCCCTTGACCGCGTTCCGTCCGACGAGCACGACTTCGGCCCTTCTCTCGGCCAGCGCCCGCGCCGTGACGCGACCGATTCCGTCCGTAGCGCCAGTGACAACGCACAGCTTGCCTTCCATCGCTCGTCGCTCCCTCGGCCAGACTTCGATGCAGCCGGTGTATTGTTCAGCGTGCAAGTCAGACCCACCTGCACAGACAATAGCAAATTCTTAGGGCGCCTATCGGCGCGCAAGGTGGGCGCCGAGTGACGCCGTTATCGCTTGCCACCACTTCGATGACACGGCTCGCCTGGCTGCGGAGCCTGCGCGAGCACATCACAACGAGCAGCTATGACAGCCGCGACAGCGTGCTGTGCGGGGACTTCAACGTAACGCCGGATCTCGACTTGGGGATGACGGGCCACTACACGAAACGCGAGCAGCGCGAACTGGCACAACTGTGCAATCTCGGGTTTGTCGACCTATACCGAAAAGAGCATCCCGACCTGGTGAAAAGCCAGATTACACGTTCGGCTTCCATCGGCAACGTCGCCCCCGCTGACGCCGACTTCGGGCGAGACACCGCAATCATCGAAAGGAGACAAAAAATCAAAAAACTCACCATCCGAATCCGCCGCTTGAAACATCAACATCAGGCGGCTTAACTGCAAATCAAGATGAGCCAGATCATCCGTTAGAAAACACGCGCATATGTCCCAAATGTTTTGACGACGGACATTCGACCCAGAGGCGGGACGGGCGCGAGGCAGATTCGCCCCGTGCCGGAGGCCGGTATTTCATACCTGGAACGGTCGAAACAATACTCAACCCGCATTTCCCATATGAGACTGTCAACAGATGCGGTTTGATCTTGATTCGGGCATACAGATCAATGTGTTGGACGCATCCGGAGACAAAGTTGATGGCTAACCCGGAGGGTGAATCCGAGAACAAGCCGTTGCGGTTGGTTTTCGACCGTCGCCTGAAGCTGGAGTTCCACGGTTCCAGGATCACGTCTGACGCAGGTTTGCTTGCCTACCGAGAACTCGATGATGCTCTTGGTCTGACCGGCATGATCGGTGACAAACTGGTTGATGTGCGCACGGGCAAGAACAGCCAACATGCAATGACCGGATTGTTCCGGCAGTCTGTCTTCGGTCGCCTTGGTGGCTACGAAGACGTGAACGACGCCGACCGTCTGGGTCGAGATCCGGCAATACGCTGGATTGTTGGCGGTCGCGCCGTGGCCAAGGCCGCTGCCTCGACCAGCCAGATGGGGCCGAATTCCTGGCCACCGACCAGCACCTCGCCGCATTGGCCGATCTCTCCGGGCGATGGATCGACCGCTTGCACGAGCGGCGTCCGTCCAAGACGATCGTGCTTGATATCGACAGCAGCGTAAGCCCGACCCATGGCGATCAGGAAGGCACGGCTTACAATGGCCACTTCGCCTGCACCTGCTACCATCCGCTATTCGCGTTCAACCAATTCGGCGATCTGGAACGGTGCACTTTACGGCCCGGCAACGTGCATAGCGCCCACGGCTGGCGCGACGTGCTAGAGCCGGTTGTCGCCCGGTATCGGGATCGGAAGCTGCGGCGCTACTTCCGAGGGGATGCCGCCTTTGCCTCACCGGACATCTATGAGTTTCTGGAAGCCGAAAGCTACACCTACGCCATCCGTCTCAAGGCCAACGCGGTTCTTCAAGCAAGCATCACTCACCTGCTCACGCGTCCCGTCGGTCGCCCGCCCAACCATGTGCGCCGTTTCCATGCCAGCTTCAGCTATCAGGCCGGCTCGTGGAACCGGAAGCGCCGGGTGGTCGCCAAGGTTGAATGGCATCCAGGAGAGTTGTATCCCCGCGTCGGCTTCATCGTCACCAATCTGGCCCGGCCCGCCGAACGCGTGGTGGCCTTTTACAACCAGCGGGGCACGGCAGAGCAGCACATCAAGGAAGGCAAGAACGCCATCCGGTGGACGCGCCTCTCGTGCCGGAAGTTCCGCGACAACGAGGTCCGGCTTCAGCTTCACGCCCTGGCTTACAACCTCGGCAACTTCATGCGGACGCTGGCCTTGCCGAAGGCGGTGGAGCACTGGTCTCTGATCACGCTCAGGGAGAAGCTGATCAAGATTGGTGCCAAGGTCGTGAGCCACGGCCGGTATGTCACTTTCCAACCGGTGGAGGTTGCGGTGCCGAGGGAGCTGTTCCGACAAATCCTCCGCCTCATCGATGGGCTGCGGCCGGTCCCTTTGCCGCCATGACAGCGGCCCGTCCAGTAGCATCCCAGGTCGCCCGACAGGACAGGTGTGTGCTGCGCAGGTCGAAGTGCGCCCTCACAGTGCGAAATGGTCACGGGGCCGGCTTTCTCATCGCCAAGTCAGCCCGATCGAGAGCGGACCACCGCCTGTAGTGACAGCTCGGGCCGGCATCGCGGTCGGATGCCCATTGTGTTACCACTGTCGGCGAGTGGGAGCAGCCATCTGGGGAATCGCGGTTTAACCTTTTTAGAAAAGGGATAACGAAAGCCATGTCGAATCTATCACGTCGTCGTTTGCTTTACTTTCTGGGATATCTTGGGGGCGCGGGGGCCGTCTACCATGGCTTGACCAGTTTCGGTCTTCTTCCGTCGCCGTTGGCGAGGGCTCAGACGACCGATCCCAATGATCCCTTTAATCCCGATAAGGTCATCGTTGATCTGCCGCCCGATTTCGGGAAGGGCTTCTCGGTGGCGGTGATCGGCGCCGGTCCGGCTGGGCTCTGCGCGGCCTATGAGCTCGCGAAGGGAGGCTTCGCGGTCACCGTTTTCGAAGCGACTTCCCGGCTCGGGGGCAGAATCGTAACGGTGCGCCCGGGCGACCGCTATCAGGAACGGCCTACGGAAACCAATCCCGAGCCGGCGGAGCAGGTGTGCGAATTTGAGGCGGAGAGGTGGGTCGATGGCAGTATGCATGTGCCCTATTTCAATGCGGGTGCGGGCCGAATTCCCCACCACCATGTGGTGGTCACCGAATACTGCCGACGGCTTGGCGTGAGCCTGGAGAATTATATTCTTGCGAGCCGTGCCAATCTGATCCAACACAGCGGCTACAACGGCGGCAAGCCCATACAGTTCAGGGAACTCCGTCACAATATTCGTGGCTATATCTCTGAACTGCTGGCCAATGTACCGGACATCAGCACCCTCGACACGTCCATCGATCCGGAACTTCTCGATGGTTCGCTACGGAAGCTCTTGCAGGATTTCGGTCAGCTGGACGACTCCTTCCTCTACCCGGACCCCACGCCGCAGCGCGCCGGTTTCGCGTATCCGCCGGGCGCGGGAGTGGGGCCCATCGCGTCCGGAAAAACACGCAAGCGTCTCGACATGAAAGAGATCCTCGAGCACGAGGTATGGAAAACCAACCTTTTCGCCGATATGCGCTACTACTGGCAGACGAGCCTCTTGCAGCCCACGGGCGGAATGGACCAGATAGCGACGGCCTTCAGCCGCGCGCGTGTTCCGGGCGGCAGCCGTGTCGGCAAACACATTAGGACCGAGAAGGCGATCACCGGCGTCAAGGTGACAGACAAGAAAGTTCATTTACGGACAAGTGGCGAACCAGATGCCGAGTTCGATTACTGCATCTCCACAATGTCCCCCCAGCTCTTGGCCAAACAATTGGAGCCCAGAACTGACGGAAAAGAGCTGATCGCGGCCCTCGAACGAATCGAATATGTCCCTTCGGTGAAGGTCGCCTGGCAGGCGAGCAAGCGGTTTTGGGAAACAGACGACCGGATTTTTGGCGGCATCAGCTGGACCAACCACAATATCAGCCAAATTTGGTATCCTTCGAGTGGCTTCTTCGCCGACAAAGGGGTGCTGACGGCTGCCTACAATCGTGGCCAACCGGCGGAAATTCTCGGCCAAAAAACTCACCAGCAGCGCCTCGACGTCGCCATAGCAGGCGGCAAGCTCCTGCACGGTGAAAACATTGAGAAATACATTGACAAGGGTAAGGGACTGTCAATCGCTTGGCAGCACATGCCGTACCAGAACGGCGGCTGGGCGGATCACCAAGCGGAGCCCGACCATAAGGATCATGATGCCTATGTGACCATAAATCGTCATGACCCGCCCTTATTTTTGGCAGGTGACTACATGAGCTACATGCCGGGTTGGCTCGAGGGAGCGTTCCGTTCAGCCAATCTGACGGTGAGCACGCTAGCCGAATACCATTACGAAAAATCGTCTCGTACGGAAATGCCAAGTTATCGGTAAACGGTGCGTGGATCCCATCTTGCCACCGGGAGGCGTCCATATAAAATCCTCCCTCAAAAGGATCGTTTGAACATCATCGCTCCTATCCCAGCAAGATGGGGTCCACGCAACGCATACTGAGATCCTGACATGGGCGGTTTAGCAATACGCCCACCTCGCGGCCGATCCGGTGCAGGCGGCTGCGGGGTGGGCGTAGCGGGCCGTCGTCTGGACTTGGGTGTGGCCGAGCAATTTGCCGATCATGGGGTTGTTGAAGAACCCGCCGTCGGATCGGGGGGAGTGCAGGACTATGCGGCAGCGCCCGTTGGGAGGCTGGTTCGGTTGTTGGGGACGGGACGAGTTCTTGAGGCTGCCGTTCCGACGTCTGGGGGTCCCAAGATGGCCCACAGGACGGCACGAAGGGCGGCGGCAAGCCGCTTGAGATTGATCGCCGCGGCCGTCAGGTAGGCCTGGATTTTCATATTGTCGAGACCGCGCCGGATAGCGCGCCCGAGCCCGTGCCAGGTCTTGGCCTCGCCGTGGAAGCCCTCGGAACACCAAAGGTGACGTCGGTACAGCCGCTGATCGTCCTCGCTCCACCGTGCACGCCGACGTCGGGCCCGGAGCAGCGCCGGGTAGTCATGCGGGACGACCACCTCCTTGTTGACGCGTGATGCCGGTAAACAGCCACCCTTGAGCGGGCAGCACGCGCAGTCGCTGACCCTGGAGAGGAAGACCTGGCCGCGTCCGAGACGCCGTACCGGGTGCAGGATCTTGCCACGTGGACACTTCACAAGGTGGTGCCTGGCGTCGTAGCGGAAGCGGCGCAGGGGGACTGGACTCCGTGACGGATCCTTCCGGGTTGGGATTACCGGATCGATCCGACGGCGTTCCAAGCCGCCAAAGACCTTGGAGTAGGCATAACCTGCATCGGCAGTCACCGTCCCGATCGCGCGCCCCGTGGTCTCTCGCATCGCATCGACCTGAGCCTCGATCATCCTGCTCTCGCTCACCGCGCCGGTCGTCACCGCCACGTCGAGCACCACCCCGCGAGCGTCGTCTACCGCCGTATGCTGCTTGTAGCAGGGCTCATGCCGCCGGGTGCAGGCCGACGTCGCCATGCTCGCATCCGGATCGGTCCGGCTCACCTTCCTGCATGGGCCGCGTCGCCGACCGCGTTGCCGCTTCGCCTCGGGTTCCCGATCGCCGTCGTTCTCCGTCACGACCTTGCCAGCGTGACGCTCGGCCAGGCTGTCCCAGCTGACATTGGCGCGGATCAGGGAGGCGTCGATGTGCACCACCTCGGCCGTCGCAATCCGCGCCTCCAGACAGGCCGTCACCGTGCGCTTGAAAATCTCCCGGAACCGCTCCTCGCCCCAGCGCTGGCGGATACGGGCTCAAGAATCACGATGCCTCCTTGAAGGCGAGTCTGACCACATGGTTGATCGACCAACGGCACCCAGGCGTCGACTGCCCGGAAGTAGATACCGATTCGATCAAGGATGCCGAGGCACGCCGCCCGCTGCCCATACGCGAGCGGACCGACCGGTTTCTCCGATATCTGGCGGATCGTGAACCGTATCCGGGCGGCGGCTTTCCGGCCCTCAGCTATGAAATAGATCGCAAGAGTTTTCTCTTGGCGCTTTCCCGGTTGGAGTCCTCAGCAGATCCGTCAGCCATAGACGGGCAGAAGCGCGAGATAAGCTTCTTTGGAGACTATCTGGAAGAACAGGGATGGATAGAATCCTATGAATGGAGAGGCCGTTCCGACGACCGATTGACTGTGGCGGGCCACGTCCGGTTGACCGGCACGGCTGACGCTTGCGGCGCGTAACGTGGCGCACTACTGTGAAGTATGAGAATGAGGCACAAGGGACTGCGAGCGCTGCACGAGCGAGACGATCCTGCGCGCTCTCACCTGCCGGTCTGGTACCACGGCTGTCCGTCGTCAGAATGAATGGGACGACCGAAGCGGTTTTCCAAGGGAGGTTCTGGCTCATCCTGGTTGATGTTATGCCGCCTGCTGGTTATGGGCCAAGCGGCGTTTACGGATGGTCAGGACTTTGATCTTTCTCCTTCTCTCGATGATGGCGTGGTTCCGACCGCAGTAGACGTCGGCTGGCGTTAGATTGCCGAGGCTTTCGTGGTAACGGCGGTGGTTGTAGTGCTCGACGAAGGTGCTGACGGTGGCCTCAAGATCGCCCGGCAGATAGTAGTTCTCCAGCAGGACGCGGTTCTTCAGGGTCTGATGCCAGCGTTCGATCTTGCCCTGGGTCTGGGGATGGTTTGGCGCGCCACGGACGTGATCCATGCCCTGCCCCTTGAGCCAGGCTGCAAGATCGCCGGCAATATAGGACGAGCCGTTGTCGCTGAGCAACCGGGGCTTGTGAGCGACCTCGGCGCTGTCACAACCCGATGCTTCGAGGGCCAGCTTGAGCGTGTCGGTGACGTCGTCGGCCCGCATGGTGGTGCACAGCTTCCAGGCGATGATGTATCTGGAATAGTCATCGAGGATCGTCGACAGATAGAACCAGCCCCAGCAGATCACCTTGAGGTAGGTGAAGTCGGTCTGCCATAGTTGGTTCGGGGCCGTGGTCTTGTCGCGGAACTCATCGGCAGCCTTGATGACGACGAAGGCCGGGCTGGTGATCAGGTCGTGGGCCTTGAGCAAGCGGTAGACGGACGCTTCCGAGACGAAGTAGCCCTTGGTGTCAGTGAACGTCACCGCCAGTTCCCGCGGCGACAGCTCCGGCTCATCGAGGGCCAGATCCACGATCTGGCGGCGGACATCGTCGGGGATACGGTTCCACACCCGGCCGGGACCACGGGTACGGTCTTCAAGGCCGGCTTCGCCGAAGGCCCGGTAACGATCGTACCACCTGTAGAATGTGGTCGCCGGAATGCCCAGCTTGTCCAGGGTACGCCGGACCGGCAGGTGGGAGCGTTCGACTAGCCGGATGATCTCCAGCTTCTCGGCGGCGGGGAACCTCATTCGTCGTCTCCCCCAGCCCCGGTCATGCTTTTTTTTAGGGAATTACCCTATTACGTTGACGGCGACACATCCTGTGCATTGACGGGGTGAAACCACAAGGTGTAGATTTGTCATAGCCGCGACGCATCGCGGTGGCCATCAACGCAAAAGGCCAGGATAGGACCTGGCCCGAGCGCCCCGAGAGGGGAAATGATGGTCCGGTGTTGCAGTGTGAGAGCGCACCGAAACGGATCAAAGAAACGCGGTCATCTTAACGACTCCCGCGAATCCGTCAAGTGCGCTCTCCTTATTCGGCCATCCGGCTGAGAAAGGAACGCATTATGCGTGACGATGACCGAGCCACAAAGCTCAAGGTGCTGAGGGAATTTTGCAGCAGAATCACGAAATTGGATTTGGAAGGAAAGTCCATCGGTCGAATCTATCTGGGTAAGGATTTGATTTGGGATAAGAAAAACACGCAAGGCGGGGCAAAGGTGTCAACGTAATGTGGTAATCCCCTTTTTTTAGCAGCCGGTTGTCCAGCACCTGTTCGGCCAGCGCCTCCTTGAGGTCGCGCATCTCTTTGCGCAGGTCCTTGACCTCACCCGAGGACGCCTGGCGTGCGGTATCGCCCGAAAGCCGTTTCTTGCCGGCCTCGAGGAACTCCTTCGACCAGCTGTAGTAAAGGCTCTCGGCGATCCCTTCCCGGCGGCACAGCTCAGCGATGCTGTCCTCGCCACGTAGGCCCGACAACACGATCCGGATCTTCTCTTCGGCCGAATACTGCTTGCGTGTCTTGCGCCGGATATCCCGAACCGTCTGCTCAGCGCTGGCTCTCGAACTCATAGATTTCTGTCTCATCTTCATTCCCTTGGTCACGACGCTGAGCCAAAAATCCTCCGTTACGCAATCAACTCTATCTGTCCCATAGGCGCTGACGGCGGACAGTCGTCTTTGGACTGGACTTGCTACGCCAGGATGATGTCGAGTTTGCCAGGAGGATCGGATGGTGCGGATATTCAAAGGGTCTTGCCTGGCCAAGCAGATTTTGGCGGTGGTATCGCAGCGGGGTTTGGTACTAGTCAGCATGGCGGTGGTTGTTGTTGGTGGTGACTGTAAATTTCCCATTTGTGGCAACCCAAAATTTCTCGCTTTTGACTTGTCGCTGACGGTGCGCCGGGCCGCTGTGTTGGCTTTGCCAACAGTGCGGGAAGCGGTGCGCAGATGTATGGATGGGAGATCAGGATGTTGTTGAAGCCCTATCTGGATCAGGGCGTCTCGAAGGCGGAGTTGTCGAGACGGTTCGGAGTGAACCGTCGCACGATCCACTATTGGATCGAGACGGGCCATCTGGACCGGGATCTGTCGGCCGGTGCGCGAGGGTATACGCCGCGTCCCCCGGTAGCTCACAAGCTGGATCCCTACAAGGGAATCATCGACGCGCGTCTCGAGGCTTTCCCGAAGCTGTCGGCGAAGCGGCTGTTCGACGAGGTCCGTGCGGCGGGTTATCCGAGCGGTTACCCTTGTCTTTTCCATCAACGCTCACCACGAGAGCTCTTTACCCTCGCAGCTTGAGGCGGTTTGGAACCTGCTCCTGCAAGCCGGTTCCGAGGGGCCCTCCCTCATCACTTGCACAGCACCGCACACCCTATCGTTCGTTAGGGTGTGCGTTCATGGCACACACCGGGCCGAGAACTCGCACCAGCCGTTCCGACGACGGGAAAGGGCAATGGCCAATTTCAGGGACGTAAAGACCCTGCAGAAATTCGCCGCCGTCCATGCTTCGATCCACAACTACTTCAACCACGAACGCCATCTCAACCGACGCGATATTTTCAAACAAGCCCGAGCCGCCGCCTTGGCCGAGTGGCGTCAATTAGCAGCCTGAGGCCGTTTGATTGTAGGTTCTACAAGTCCTGTCCAGTTAGTCTGACAGTGCCTGCTGAAAAACTCTTGGCATTGAAGGGAATGCAGTGATTGGCTGTGGGTTCGGAGGATCGAAGCGAGGTTGTCATGCGTGGCAGTGCCAGCGAGCCGCTGCCGCGCCTCTCCAACCGGGCTGCCCGGAAGCTGTTCCTCGACCGGCACGGCCTTGGGCGCCCGCAGGAGGGAGAAGATCTTACAGGGCTAATCGAGCGTCTGGGCTTCGTCCAGATCGACAGCATCGTCACGGTCGAGCGCGCCCACCATATGATTCTGGCCTCCCGGCGCAGAAGCTACCGGCCGCAACAACTCGACGACCTGCTACAACGGAGGCGCGCGCTCTTCGAGCACTGGACCCACGATGCGTCGGTCATTCCCATGTCGTTCTATCCCCATTGGCGGCTGCGCTTCCGCCGCGACGCCGACAGGCTGCGCGCGCGCTGGCTGAAATGGCGCCGGGCGGGGTTCGAGGACCGGTTCGACGATGTGCTGGAGCGCATTCGCGAGGGCGGGCCCGTCATGGCGCGCGAATTTGGCGGCGGCCGACGGCGTGACGCATCCGGCTGGTGGGACTGGCATCCGTCGAAGACGGCGCTGGAATTCCTCTGGCGCACCGGCGCGCTCGCCATCGACCGGCGCGAGGGGTTCCAGAAGGTCTTCGACCTGGCCGACCGCGTGATCCCGGATCCCTTCCGCGCCGCCGTGCCGGACGACCGGGAAACGCTCGACTGGGCATGCGCGGGCGCTCTCGACCGGCTCGGCTTCGCTTCGACCCGAGAGATCGCAGCCTTCTGGGACACCGCTTCTCTCGACGAGGCGCGGGCCTGGAGCGCCGCCCGGGACACCAGCGAACTGGTCGAGGTGGAGGTGGAAGGCGCGCGGCCCGGTGAGGCCCGCCACCTGTTCGCGCGTCCCGACATATGCGGGCAGGTCGAACGGGCGCCGGAGCTGTCCGCCGGGGTGCGCGTGCTCAGCCCCTTTGACCCGCTGCTGCGCGATCGCACGCGCACCGAATGGCTGTTCGGCTTCCGCTATCGCATCGAGATCTATGTGCCGGAAAAAAAGCGAGAATACGGCTACTACGTGTTCCCGCTGCTAGAAGGCGACCGGCTGGTCGGGCGTATCGACATGCGCCGTCGGGAGGGCCGACTGTGCGTGCGGGCGCTCTGGCCCGAGCGCGGCGTGCGACTCGGCAAGGGTCGGCTGGAGCGTATCGGGAGCGAACTCGATCGCATCGCCCGCTTCTGCGGCGGCGACGGCCCGGTCTTCGAGAACGGTTGGATCAGGGAGAGCCGGGAATAGCGGGAACAGGCCGGGTTCCTGAGAGTGTCAGATATCTTGTGTAAATGAGTGCCGTGGGTCCAATATTTAGTATGGGAGGACCTACGATGAGGACTATCAGACCTGAACTTCTGGACGAACTTCTGGCCGATTACGAGAAGCCGGATGACCTGCTGGGCGAAGACGGGCTGTTCAAGCAGCTCAAGGCGGTGCTCTTGGAGCGGGCGCTTGACGCCGAGCTGAGCGATCACCTGGGCTACGAGAAGGGTGACCCGGCCGGTCGCGGCACGGGTAACAGCCGCAACGGCTACTCGGACAAGACGGTGCTGAGCGAGGATGGCGAGATCGATATCGCCGTGCCGCGCGACCGCACCGGCACGTTCGACCCGCTGATCGTGCCCAAGGGCGAACGCCGTCTCGAGGGCTTCGACGATCGCATCGTGTCGCTGTATGCCCGCGGCATGACGGTGCACGAGATACGTGGCCATCTGCAGGAGCTTTACGGGGTCGCGGTTTCGCCGGACCTGATCAGCCGGGTCACCGACGTGGTACTCGAGGAGGTCCGCGAATGGCAGAACCGACCGCTCGATGCGGTCTATCCGGTGGTGTTCTTTGACGCGCTGCGGGTCAAGATCCGCGACGAAGGCCTGGTGCGCAACAAAGCAGTCTACGTTGCACTGGCCCTCACCGCTGAAGGCGAGAAGGAGGTTCTCGGGCTGTGGATCGAGCAGACCGAAGGCGCCAAGTTCTGGCTCAAGGTGATGAACGACCTCAAGACCCGCGGCGTCGCTGACATCCTGATCGCCGTGGTCGACGGCCTCAAGGGCTTCCCCGAGGCGATAACAACGGTGTTCCCCGAGACCACGGTGCAGACCTGCATCGTGCATCTGATCCGCAGTTCGCTGGCGTTCGTGTCGTGGAAGGACCGAAAGAGGATCATGCCCGATATCAAGGCGATCTACCGCGCCGAAACCGCCGAGACCGCGGCGGCCAAGCTCGACGAGTTCGAGGCCAAATGGGGCGAGCGCTATCCGGCGATCGCGCCCAGCTGGCGCCGCGCCTGGGAGCAGGTGGTGCCGATGTTCGCGTTCCCGCCGGCGATCCGCAAGATGATCTACACCACCAACGCGCTGGAGAGCCTGCACCGATCTTTGCGCAAGATCATCAAGACACGCGGTAGCTTCCCCAACGACGAGGCGGCGGTCAAGCTGTTGTTCCTGGCGATCCGCAATGCCGGTGTCGGCTGGAAACGGCCTATTGAATGGACCGCCGCAATGGGGCAGTTTGCGATCCTGTTCGAGGATCGCTTTCCGGCCTCAGCGCGCTGAGGCCGGAAACAATGTCGCCCACGGCGTCACTTACACAGACAATCGGACACACCCGGGTTCCTTCGGCCGTGGCGCTCATTCGAGGCCGTCGAGCTCGCTACTCTGGAATGGGTCGATTGGTTCAACAACCGGCGGCTCCTGGAGCCCATCGGAAACATCCCGCCGACCGAAGCCGAGGAACCCCACTACGCCATGCTGGAGCAGTCAGACATGGCGGCGTGACTCAAACTAAATGGCCTCCGCCAAACCCGGCGCGGTTCAGATCAGCCCCACAAGCTAATTATTAGACCCGCCGCAAGCAAGCCCGCCATAATCCCGAAGATCATCAGGGCACCCCATTCATTGACGCCACACCTCTCACGCCATGACGCCTACACCGGTCGCGCAAGACTTCCTCTATCACATCACTGTCACAGGTGAACCACAAGGCGAAGAAGTTGAAACTGCTCAAGTGCAACACCCGATGAGGTCGAAGCTCTGGCGCCGCTATCTGTCGACGGCCCGCCTATTGGCGATGAGGCACTTCGGCGCACTCTATCTGCGTTGGCTCGAACCCGGTATCTACCGGAGCTATCGGCGCCTGCTGGATGCCGGTGTCAGCGAGAAGATGGCGATGGCCTGCCCCCGATTAGTGGTCCAGCGCTTAAGTTAGAGTTTGGCGCGGGTTAAGTTGATGGGCCGCCCGTAGCCCCTCAACAGGGTAGGTTGGCCCCTCAACGTTTGGCAAGATGGTTTCTGGGGCCGGCGGTCTGTATCCGAGCGAGCTATGCGGCCGGATGGTATTATAGTGATGGCGCCATCGTTCGATCAGCACTTTGGCCTGCTTCAGTGTAGAGAAGATCTCCGTGTTCAGGATTTCGTCCCGGAGCTTTGAGTTGAAGCTCTCGTTGTATCCGTTCTCCCAAGGTGACCCGGGCTCGATATAGAGGGTCTTGACGCCGATCCTGCCGAGCCAGTCGCGGACGGCATGAGCGGTAAACTCTGAGCCGTTGTCGGAACGGATATGATCCGGCGGGCCATGTTGGACGAAGAGCTCGGTCAGACAATGGAGGACATTGTCCGAGTTCAATCTTCGCTCGACGACAACGGCCATGCACCGCCTGGTGAACTCATCGATCACGGTGAGCATGCGGAACGTCCTCCCATCGTGTGTTCGATCCATGACGAAGTCATAGGACCAGACGTGATTGGGCCAGCACGGCCGCAGACGGATGCAGGATCCGTCGTTGAGCCACAGCCTGCCCCGTTTCGGTTGCTTCTGTGGGAGCTTCAGCCCCTCCCGCCGCCAGATGCGCTGGACCCGCTTGGCGTTCACGTGCCAACCTTCGGTCCTGAGCAAGGCAGTGATCCGCCGATCGCCATATCTGCCATACTGGCTGGCCAAGCGGATGATCGCGGCCGTGAGGGCCTCTTCATCATCCCGACCACGGGGTCTCTTGCGCTGGGTTGAGCGATGTTGGCCTGCAACAGCACAGGCCCGTCGCTCGGAGATCCCCAGTTCGGCCTGGAGATGATCAACACACTGCCGGCGACGGGCGGGGCTTAGCAATTTCCCTCAAGCGCCTCTTTCAAGATCAGCTTATCCAACGTCAGATCCGAGATCGCCTTGCGGAGACGGCCATTCTCCTTCTCCAGGTCCTTCAGACGCTTGGCCTGGTCAGTACGAAGGCCGCCATATTCCTTGCGCCAGCGATAGTAACTCTGCTCCGATACGCCGAGCGTGCGACAAGCTTGACCAACCGACTGGCCCTGCGCCAAAGCCACCTCGGCTTCGCGCAACATGCTGATAATCCGTTCTGAGGTGTAGCGTTTACGGCTCATTTCGTCCTCCTTTCGAGGGGGCAAAATGCGCCAAACTCTTCAATAAATCTGGACCACTTTTAGGGGGTCACTCCAGCCTTGACTCTGTTATGCGGAACCCTCTCACTGTCCCCCGAGGAGCTCGGGCGCTTGATAGTTAGCTCGAGGCGCGGCCCGGTCGCCAACTTAAACAGAGAGGAGGCTACTAGCACCGTCCAGTCGGACGGCACGCAGCGAAGCGTCTCACAGCCTCCTTCATTTCTCGCAGATGTAGAGGAGTCCCAAGACTCCGAGGTGGAGCTCTCTATGTTGAAGTCAATACCGAATTATGGTAAGGTGCGCTTTTAGCAATGGGAACCGAGCGACTCAGTTGCCATTTGTCTTGTTTCGGGCCGTTTACCTCCGTTCGTGGGTTGGCGCCCTTGGTTTTTGCGTCAGGTATTAAGGGGTTGACTTCCGGTCATGCCTCATCAGACAATGCGAACGGCAATCACCTAGCGGACTACCCGCGAAAACCTATCTTTGGTGTGCGTTTCGGTCTAGGCGGAAGCTGGGCTGTTATGATTCAATTAGAGGGGAATACCATGAAGCTTCAAAAACTAATTCCCGTGTCCGTACTCGGGATTGCAGCCCTTGCACTCGCTGGCTGCGGCGTCTTCGACGGCGACGACGACGACAATGGACCCAGTATAACCCAGAGCCAGCTTGACGCGGCGATTGCTGCTACCGCTACGGCGGAGGGTCGCGTTACCACGCTTGAGGGTCGCGTTACCACGCTGGAGGGCGAGCTAGCAACCGCCATGGCGGAGCTTGAAGGGGCCGAGGCCACCGACGATCAGGAAGCCGTGGAAGGTCTGAGGGACAAGGTGACGAGGCTTCAGGGTGAGCTCGCGACTGTTCAAGGGGAACTTGCCCAGTTCAAACTGGATGCGGCGAACCTGCTCACCAAGGCCGAGAAGGACGAAAGGATCGCCAGAGAGGCGATGATACGGGCAGCGATTTTGGTAACGGATAATCGGGCCGGAACTAGCGCCAACCCGTTCCCCTCCGGCATTACCGAACAGGCGGTTACGCGCGACGCCGACGGCACGCTGACGGTCGACGTCAATGGCGTTGAAATGGACGACGAGTACATGGGAGGCGAAGGCACCGCCGGTAGCGATGCGTGGAACAGCGTCATATTGACGAAGACCGACGCGCTCGGGACTGAAGATACCGTGGTGTTCTACACCGATATTTCGGCACCCGCGGACACGCTGCTTACCGACCGATACCCTCAGACAGAACTGGACGACGCACTCCACGAAGATAGAGTGGAAAAGGTTCAGTCCGATGGATTCCCATCCGACCCAGGCACTACTTACATGTACACGGGGCTGGATGGCGAACGCTCAAAATCGGTCGAAGGCACTTTTGACGGTGTTCCGGGTCAATTCACGTGCATAACAACAGCCTGCACAGTAATGGCTGACGGTATGGGTGATTTGGCAACATCGGAAGGCTGGAGGTTCACTCCGAATTCGCCGAATACGGCCACGTTCAAGGATCCGGACGTGAGCTACGCATACTTCGGTTGGTGGCTGAACAAGCCGGAGGCCAACGACGATATGCACGATGTTGAGGTCTTCGCGGGTGGCACAACGGATCATGAGACTGCCGTGACCGTCGCAATGGAAGGCAATGCGACTTATTCTGGTCCAGCTGCTGGCAAGTACGTTACGAAGAGCTACACGGCTGGCGCGCATTCGGACTCAGGCGTTGGTCATTTCACCGCGAGAGCTAATCTTACGGCGAAGTTCGGTGATGATAGTGGTCCAGAAGGCACCATCGAAGGAACGGTCACAAACTTCATGCTGGACGACACGTCGCCTGTTTCCTGGTCAGTGACGCTGGAGGAAGCCACTCTCAACAACACAGCGAACTTCAACGGTAATAGCGAAGTTAATTTCGGCGGAGGTCTCACGGAAGACGATGCCGGGACGTGGCAGGGTTCTTTCTATGATGCCGATGATGACGCTGCCGCCGCACCGGGTACAGTTGCCGGAACGTTCGATGCTGTTACTGACGCCGCTGCAGTGATCGGCGCCTTCGGCGCTACGAAGTAGTAAATCAGTACTCCTCTTACGGCTCTGGGGGCGGTCTTCGGACCGCCCCCTTTTCTTGTAGAGGTGCGCGCAGATTTCCTGTTTAAATGCTCAGTTTTGTCCTCGCGCCCCTGAGCTGAGCCCGTTGTCGGCGGTCAGGTCTTTGCGACGTAGCCGCTTTCCCGCCATACCGACGACGAGAGTCTTCATCTGCTCGATGGTGTCCGAGTCGCGGTCGTTGTGCCGCCGCTGAAACTCGGCCACGTAGCGGTCCAGATGCTTCGCGCTCATCTTGTTATAGGTGCCCACGTAGCCGCGCTTGAGCATCGACCAGAAGGACTCGATCCCGTTGGTGTGAGCCTCTGGCCCCGAACGTACTCCCGGACCGAGTGCCTCACCGTCTCGTGCTCACGGGGGATGCCCTTGTACCCCTTGGCCTCGTCGGTGTACGCCTTGCCCTCGGGGGCCAGCTTCTCCACGACAAAGGCTTTTAAGGTCTCGCCGTCTGCGCTCTTGATAACCTTGGCCTCCACCTGCTTCGTAGCCCGATCCTTCGCGCCGACCACTGTGGTCTTGCCGACCGGCCCGCGCCCCGTCTTTAGGGCGGCGCGGCGCTTGGTGTTGCTCATGTTCTTGCGTCGGCCCCCGAAGTACGTCTCGTCGAACTCCACCGGCCCAGAGAACAGGCCGCACTTCGCGCGCCCCGCCTCGCGCAGCCGGTGGAGCATGAACCACGCGGCCTTCTGGCTTACGCCGATGTCGCGGTGGAGCTTGAGACTGGACACGCCCTTGAGACTGGTTAGATGCAGATAGATCGCCAGCGCCCACTTCCGGAGTGGAACCTTGCTGTCCTGTAGCACGGTGCCGATGCGCACCGAGAAGTAGGACTTACAACCTGAACACCAGTAGGGCATTCTCCGGTGCGTCGAGGGAGCGGTGTCCACGCTGCCGCAACGCGGGCAATGACGCCCGTTGGGCCATATCCGAGCCTCAAACCACTCACGCGCCGCGTCTTCGTCGGGAATCAGGTCCATGTGTCAATTGCGACTGAAAATTTCCCACTTTTGTCGATCGAAAATTTCTCACTTTGAGCGTGCGGTCGTACCCCCAGACGCAGTGTTTGGGGGGACGGACTTGGTCGAGCTGTGGGTAACCGGGTTGGCGCAGCGACCGCCAAGAGTCTGGCGGCGACAACCCGGTTATCCACAGCGGGCGGGTGTCACCGCTCCTGTCTCCGTTTGAGTCGGCGATCACTCGGCGGCTCTTTTCCTGCGTCGATCCGAGCCGGACTGCAGCAGGTTCTGATGATCCTTCATCCGGTAGCTGTTGCCCCGGATGTTGACGATATGGCAGTGGTGCACAAGGCGGTCGATGAGAGCCGCCGCCATCACCTCGTCGCCCAGCACGCCGCCCCAGTCCTCGAAACCCTTGTTCGACGTCAGCACAGTCGACGCCTTCTCGTGCCGGGCGTTGATGAGCTGGAAGAAGAGCACGGCGCCGTCCTGGTTGACCGGCAGGTAGCCGATCTCGTCGACCACCAGCAGAGCCAGATGGGTGAGCACGCGCAGCCGCCGGGTCAGATTGCCGGCGGCCTTGGCCTCGGTGAGGGACTCGATCAGCCCCGCGAGCGTGCCGTAGTAGACGCGCCGGCCGGCCTCGACCGCCGCGATCCGCGAGGCTGATCGCCAAGTGCGTTTTCCCGACGCCTGGCGGGCCGAGCAGGATCACGTTCTCGCCGCGGTCCAGGAAGCCGAGCTCGTGCAAGCTCTCGATCTGCTCGCGCTTGATGCTGGGCTGGAAGGCGAAGTCGAACTGATCGAGCGTCTTCACAGCCGGCAGCCGCGAGGAGCGCATGGCGGTCTGGAGACGACGGTTGTTGCACAGCACGATCTGGGCGTTCAGCAACTGCTCGATGGCCTCAAGGGCTTCCCCGAGGCGATAACAACGGTGTTCCCCGAGACCACGGTGCAGACCTGCATCGTGCATCTGATCCGCAGTTCGCTGGCGTTCGTGTCGTGGAAGGACCGAAAGAGGATCATGCCCGATATCAAGGCGATCTACCGCGCCGAAACCGCCGAGACCGCGGCGGCCAAGCTCGACGAGTTCGAGGCCAAATGGGGCGAGCGCTATCCGGCGATCGCGCCCAGCTGGCGCCGCGCCTGGGAGCAGGTGGTGCCGATGTTCGCGTTCCCGCCGGCGATCCGCAAGATGATCTACACCACCAACGCGCTGGAGAGCCTGCACCGATCTTTGCGCAAGATCATCAAGACACGCGGTAGCTTCCCCAACGACGAGGCGGCGGTCAAGCTGTTGTTCCTGGCAATCCGCAATGCCGGTGTCGGCTGGAAACGGCCTATTGAATGGACCGCCGCAATGGGGCAGTTTGCGATCCTGTTCGAGGATCGCTTTCCGGCCTCAGCGCGCTGAGGCCGGAAACAATGTCGCCCACGGCGTCACTTACACAGACAATCGGACACACCCTCGTCGAGCGAAGATTGAACTCGGACAATGTCCTCCATTGTCTGACCGAGCTCTTCGTTCAACATGGCCCGCCGGATCATATCCGTTCCGACAACGGCTCAGAGTTTACCGCTCATGCCGTCCGCGACTGGCTCGGCAGGATCGGCGTCAAGACCCTCTATATCGAGCCCGGGTCACCTTGGGAGAACGGATACAACGAGAGCTTCAACTCAAAGCTCCGGGACGAAATCCTGAACACGGAGATCTTCTCTACACTGAAGCAGGCCAAAGTGCTGATCGAACGATGGCGCCATCACTATAATACCATCCGGCCGCATAGCTCGCTCGGATACAGACCGCCGGCCCCAGAAACCATCTTGCCAAACGTTGAGGGGCCAACCTACCCTGTTGAGGGGCTACGGGCGGCCCATCAACTTAACCCGCGCTAAACTCTAACTTAAGCGCTGGACCACTAATCGGGGGCAGGCCACCCTTACAGTTCCTATCCAGTTAGTCTGACAATGCCCTCTGCTCCGATACGCCGATCCGTCGGCACACCTCGCCGACAGTCTTGCCCTGCGACAGAAGCACGTCCGCTTCACGAAGATTGGGGATGATCTGCTCGACCGTAAACCGCTTCCCAGGCATCTGTTCTGTTCCCCTTCATCAGTGATCCAGATGCCGTTCTCTAACTCAGCAAATGGATCCGCTTAAGGGCGGCAGGTCAGCCTGGCCAAGAGGATTTTGGCGGTGGTATCGCAGCAGGGTTCGGTACTAGTCGGCATGGCGGTGGTTGTATCGCCATTCGGTTTCTCCGAGATGCAGGGGGAAGGCGGGTCCGGGCAGGTTTGGGAGCCGGTCTGTCGAATTTTCCATTGGACTTCCGTTGCGAAGAGAGCGGTAGTGTGACCGTGCGGTAAGGGGCTCGCAGGCTCCGAAAGACCTCCAACACCGCCCGCCCGGTAGATGGCGCCACGCCTCCCGGGCTCTGGGCGGTGACAGCGCCGGCATGGAGCGGGCGCAGGATCATGGAGGTGTATACATGGCTACCGAAACCACTAAAATAGACGCCGTCTTGAAGCTGCTCGAGCGGAAACGGGGCGTCACCGTGGCGCAGCTGCAGAAGGCGACCGGGTGGCAGCCCCACAGCGTCCGTGCGGCCCTGACCGGGCTCCGCAAGAAGGATCACGACATCCGGCGGGAGAAGAACGAAAAGGGCGTCACCGTCTACAAGACCGCCGAACGATGAACCGCCATGCCGACGAGGACCGGATCGCCGGGGAACTCTCGGCGATCCCCGGTCTCACGCGCGGGGAACTGATCGGACTTTGGGAACAGGCACATGGCCGGCCGCCGCCCAAGGGCCTGAGCCGCCGCTTGCTGGAATACAGCGCTGCCTATCGGGTGCAGGTGAAGGCGTTCGGCGGGTTGAAGCCGATGGTCCGACGAAAGTTGCGCGCCCGGGCGGCGTCCAGGAAGAGAACGTCCAAATCGACACCGGCCCCATGCCGGTCCAGGGCCCTCTCGCCCGGCACGCGCCTCGTCCGCGAATGGCACGGCGTGCCCCATACGGTAGAGGTGCTTGAGAAGGGGTTCTTCTACGACGGCAAGACCTATCGATCGCTCTCCAGAATCGCCCATGTCATCACGGGTGCCCGCTGGTCGGGTCCAAGGTTCTTCGGACTATGAGCGAGCGCGTTCATTGCGCCATCTACACCCGGAAGTCCACGGAGGAGGGGCTGGAGCAGGAATTCAACAGCCTCGACGCCCAGCGCGAGGCGTGCGAGGCCTACATCCAGTCCCAGCGCGGCCAGGGCTGGGTCGTCCAGCGGAAACGCTACGACGACGGCGGGATCTCCGGCGGGACCATGGACCGCCCCGCCTTGCAGGATCTGCTGGCCGACATCGGGACGGGGGAGGTCGATCTGGTTGTCGTCTACAAGGTGGATCGCCTGACCCGCTCGCTCACGGACTTCGCCAGGATCGTCGAGACGTTCGATGCCCGCGGCGTCTCCTTCGTCTCCGTCACCCAGCAGTTCAACACCGCCAACTCGATGGGGCGCCTGACGTTGCACGTGCTGCTCTCCTTTGCCCAGTTCGAACGTGAGGTCACGGCCGAGCGTATCCGCGACAAGATCGCGGCCTCCAAGAAGAAGGGCCTGTGGATGGGTGGGCCGGTGCCCCTGGGATACGATGTCAATGACCGAAGATTGGTGGCGAACCGGATAGAGGCCGGCACCGTCAACCGGATTTTCCGACTCTATGGAGAACTCGGAACGGTCCGGCGGCTGAAAGACGAACTGGATCGCCTTGGGATCGTCACCAAGCGGCGGGTCCACAAGACCGGCAAACAGACAGGCGGGAAGCCGTTCTCACGGGGCAATCTCTACCAGCTCCTGTCCAACCCCATTTACATCGGATGCATCCCTCACAAAGGCGAGACCTATCCCGGAGAGCACGACGCCATAGTCGAGCTCGATACGTGGGAGGCAGTCCGGAACCTCTTGGCCCAAAACGCCGTTGAGCGAACCCGCAAGACCAACGTCGGAGGTTCGTTTCTCCTGACCGGGAAGGTCTTCGACGAAAACGGCGCCCCCCTCTATCTCTCCCAGGCCCATGCCCATGGCAGGCGGTACGGTTATTACATCTCCAGGCATCTGATGCATGGGGCGCACCGGAATGCCGAGGGGTGGCGTATACCCGCCAGGACGTTGGAGCATGTGGTGACGGCGTCTCTATCGGACTTGTGCCGGAGCGAGTCCCGAGTGATGGACCTCATGAACCCGGAGGAACCTGGCCTTGCCGCATTGACCGGGTTGAAGGCCCGGGCGGGCGGCCTGAGCGATCGGCTGTCGAATGGCCCACTGGAAGAACAACGCGGCATCCTGCATGCCATTATCCAACGCATCGACCTCACACCGACTTCGATCGTCTCGATCCTTCATAAAACCGCATTGGCCCGGCTTCTCGACCTCCCATACCCCGACGATCGGAGCTGCGTTTCCATTCGTGTTCCCATCCGTCTCCGGCGCCGGGGCGTGGCAACCAAGACGATCGTCGATAGCCCCGATGCCGGGACTTGTAACGTCGACCCCGATCTTTGCCGCCTGATCGCTCAGGCCCATTTATGGTTCGACCGGCTGGCCTCGGGCGAGGCGTGCACGGTTCGGGAAATCGCCGGGCGCGAGAAGATAAACGAGCATGAGATCACCCGGGTTCTCCATCTGGCGTTTCTGTCACCCAGAATTGTCGAGGACATTTTCAAGGGTCGGCAGGCGGAAAACGTGACCGTCTATCGGCTGAGACGTCTGTCTGCCCTGCCATTCGCCTGGCAAGAACAGGCCGAACGGCTCGAAAATCTCGGATAGCCTTCCGCCGGGCTCCATCGGGGGATCGCACAGTCTGGCTACCGAAAAGGGCCACCGGAGACGCTTGCCTGCTTTCGACGATTTTGTCTCCGTTCCCGGGTCTCGACCGGGCTCCGGCCACCCCAAAGCCCCCGGAACCGCGCACTCTGCGCGGGGTCCCAGTCTGGCTACCGTTTCGAATGGGAAAGAGTGGTGGGCTCGGCAGGACTCGAACCTGCAACAACGCCGTTATGAGCGGCGGGTTCTAACCAGTTGAACTACGAGCCCCACACGCGTCGCAATCCGATGATCCCGTAGGATAATCCCGTCTTATAGCGGAACCGCCATAAGTTGTCAGATTCCATGACCGCGATGCCGCCCGGGTGGATCGGGGCCCCGTCCACCTGCGGGCCGCCCCTTCAATGCAGCCGTGCGCCGTCGGACACGGCCCGGTCCGGCCCGATCAGCACCACCGCGCCCTCGTCGTCGGCGAAGCCCAGCACGAGACACTGGCTCATGAACGGGCCGATCTGCTTCTCCGGGAAGTTCACCACTGCACAGACCTTCCGGCCGATCAACCCGCCGGCTTCGTAATGCCGGGTGATCTGGGCCGAGCTCCTGAGCTCGCCGATCTCGGGGCCGAAGTCGATCCACAGCTTGAAGGCGGGCGTTCGGGCTTGCGCGAAGGCTTCCGCGCGCCGCACCGTGCCGACGCGAATGTCGACGGCCAGAAAGTCGTCATAGCGGATGGTCATGGCGTCTCCTCGTCGTTGCCCGTCCCGGGCCTGAAGCTCTCATTTGCGGACGGTCCTGGAATCGCGGGGGATTGAATCCAATCAGAGTGTGCGGCGTCTTGTTTGCGCGGCGGATTTCGGCGAGGATGAGCCGACAGCGGTGAACCAGCATCGCATCATCGTCCATCGAAAAATCGATCAATCGGGAGGTCACTCATGGGACAACTTGCTGATAAACGGGCGTTTGTAACCGGCGCCAACAGCGGCATCGGCCAAGCCATCGCAATCGAAATGGCAAAGGAAGGCGCGAACGTCGCGGTTCACGGCCGATCCCTCGAAAAGCTGAAGGATACCATCCAGGCGATTGAAGCGGCGGGCTCCAAGGCGGTTCCCCTGGTCGCGGATTTCGAAGACGAATCGAGCATCAAGCCGATGTGCGCCGACGCACTGCGTGAACTGGGCGGGATCGATATCGTGGTCAACAACGCCGGCATGGATCTCGGCGGATTCAACGTCGTCGATATCGACGGCGTTGGCTGGGATACGCTCTACCAGGTCAATATGAAGACCTATTTCCTGGTCAGCAAATACACCGCGCCGGCGATGATCGAACAGAAGACCGGCGGGCGCTTCATCAATGTCGGCTCGATCGGCGGCAAGATCGCCCAGGCGGGACTGGCGCATTACAACTCCGCCAAAATGGCCGTCACCGGCTTTGGCCGCTCCTTTGCCGCGGAAGTGGGCGAGCACGGCATTACGGTCAACACGATCTGTCCCGGTTTTACCGAAACCAAGCTGAACTCGATCATATTCAACGATATGGCCAGAGAGTCCGGCCGCCCCTACGACGAAATTCACGACGAGGAAATGCTGGGCAACATGCTCAAGATGCTGATCCTGCCCGACGATATCGCCCATCTCGCGGTGTTTCTCGCGTCCGACAAGGCGCGGGCGATCACCGCGCAGGATATCAACGTCTGCGCTGGGGTATGCCTGTGGTAGGGCGAGTGCGCCGCACCGGCTAACCGTAGGTTTCAAAGGGCAGATGCCCCGTCAGGTTATGGGTGACGCCGCGAGCGTCGATTAGCATCATGTTTTCCGCCCGGCAGCCATAGAGCCCGGCAACCTCCAGGTTGGTCAGGTACACGTCCGTCGCCATGACGATGTTTTTCGGGAACCGGCCGCTCGACTTCATCGTCGCCACGCCTTCCCCGACGCACTCGACGATGCCCACGCCATGGGCGTTGCTTTGCTGGTTGAACTGCCCGTAGCCATGTTTCACGAAGACGTCGTGAGCCGCCCGGTCCATATCCGCCATGGGCGCGTCGTAGACGATATTGTCGCACGCCGCTTGCGCCGCTTCGCTGCACATATCGAGAAGGAAGCGCTGCTCCGCCGTCGGTCTGCCGCCCGCAACGGCGGTGCGGCATAAATGCCCCGCGTAGCCCTTGTAACGGCAACCGATCGCGAGGGAGACGATCTCTCCCTCCTCGATGATCTTGTTATAGGATTTGCCGACGACGGAGAGCGCGCGTTCCCCGGAGTGGACCATCGGTTGAAAGGCGAGCGAATGGGCGCCGAGCTCGCGCATCTTGAAGGCCGCATGGGCTCCCCAGGTGCACTCCATCATCCCCGGTTTGCCGTTGTTCAAGAGGGCTTTCATGCCCTCGACCGCGATCGCCGTGGACGCGCGCATCAGCGTCTGCTCGGCCTCCGATTTGTTCATTCTCAGGTCATAGAGAATATCCGTGGCCTCGACCATTTCGGCGTTTGCCGGCACGGACGAAACGACGTCGTCGTGGAATTTCTTTGACAAAAGCTCCGGATAGGTCAGAGACCCGACCGTCCCCGGGCCCGCCTTGCCGAACATCTCGTCGATGCAGTCCTTGATCGTGGTAACGCCGGGCACGCGGTCGTAATCCAGGTCGGGTGCTGCCAGCTCCCACACCATGCGGGGCTCGCCAAATCTGGTATCGAGTTGGGCGGCGCCTCCGGCTTCCGGGCCGCTCAGCAGATACATCCGATCCTGGCTCAGCAGCACGATGCTGCCGACTTCGATATTGATGTCGAAGCCGCTCAGATAGAGGACATCGCCGGGAAAGGTTTCCGTGCCGAACGAAAACGCCAGATCGATATTGCGCTCCGTCATGATATTCCGGACCCGGGTCACCCGCAGCTCGTACTCGCTCACCGGAATGTCAAAATCGTAATCGATGTCGAGACTAGAATAGTCCCACTTCATGGTAACGGCTCCCCGAGTGCAGTATCACTGAAGCCGGGTAATCGTACTTGGTAGGTCTTGGCTTTCATATGTCCCGATCGACGGTCTTTGAATGGATTTGTGGCGGTCTGCTGGCGGCCGCCCTCGCTCTGGGCTCGGCGGCGCCGGCCGCGGCGCAGAGCGAGGGCGATCCCAACGCGGGACGCAAGGTCTTCAAGGTCTGCAAGAACTGCCATTCGGTCAAGCAGGGCAAGACCGGCACCTTCGGGCCCAATCTCTACCAGATCGTCGGCCGCGTTGCCGGCAGCGTGCCGGGCTATCCCTACTCCGAGCTCTTCGCCGAGGCCAGATTTGCCTGGACGCCCGAGCGGATCGACGAATTCATCGCCGATCCTGGGCGCCTCTATCCCGAGACTAAGATGGTCTTCAAAGGCCTGTCCGATGCCGCGGACCGCGCGAACGTCATTGCCTACCTGATCGCCGCCGGCCGGCGCTGAACCCGACCCTCACTCTGCCCCGGTCTTGGAGGTCACCTTCTCGATGAAGATTTCCTCGGTGCGCTGGGCCTCGGCCCGGGTGATTGCGAGCAGCTTGTTGCGCAGGTGGAAGAAGTCTTCCGTCTCCTTGACCGCGAGGTCGTGCTCCTTGGGCAGGTGATCGGCGACGACGATCTCTTCGAGGATTCGTGCCGGCCGGGCCGAGAAGACGAAGATCCGCTCGCCCAGGAAGATCGCCTCCTCGACGTCGTGGGTAACGAAGATGATGGTCTTCTTCTCCGTGTGGCGGATATCGAGCAGCTGGACCTGGAGAAACTCCCGGTTCTGGGCGTCGAGTGCGCCGAACGGCTCGTCCATCAGCAGCACGTCGGGGTCGGCGGCAAGCGTGCGCGCGATCGCCAGGCGCTGGCGCATGCCGCCCGAGATGCGGTTGACATAGAAGTCCTCGAAGTCCGAGAGGCCCACGAGGTCGAGATAGTGCCGGGCGATCTCGCGCTTCTCTTTCTTGTTCACGTCGGTGCGGAATTTGAGTCCGAATTCGACGTTCTCGAGCACGTTCAGCCAGGGAAACGACGAATAGGACTGGAAGACGACGCCCTTCTTGCGGTCGGGACCCCTCACCCGTTCGCCGTCGAGGCGCACCTCGCCGAGGGACGCGCTCTCCAGACCGCCGCAGATCCGCATCAGGGTCGTCTTGCCGCAGCCCGAGGGGCCGACGAAGATGACGAAGTCGTTCTTCTCGATACCGATGGAAACATCGTCGATCACCTGGGTCGGCGGGCCGCCGCGGTCGTCCTCGAACCACTTCGAGACGCCGTCGATTTCCAGGAAGGGCGTGCTCTCGGCCATCGCGTCGCCTACTCCATGTAGCGGAAGGAGCGGCGGTGGATGTAGCGGATGATCTGATCGCTGGTCAGCCCGATAATTCCGATCGCGAGCACGCCGGCCATGACTTCGGGGGTCTTGCCGAAACGCCGCGAGATCCAGATCACTTGGCCGATGCCGTCGTTGGCCGCGACGAGCTCGGCGATGATGACATAGCTCCAGCACCAGCCCAGCGTAATCCTCAGGTTATCCACCAGGGTCGGCATCTGGGCGGGCAGGATGATCCAGCGCAGCACCTGGCGCGATCGTGCGCCGAGTGTGTAGCAGATCTCGACATATTCGTTGGGCACCCGGCGCGCGCCGTCGGCGACCAGCAGGACGAGCTGGAAGTAGGTGCCCATCCACAACAGTGCGATCTTCGAGGTCTCGCCGATGCCGAGCCAGATCACCGTGAGCGGCACCAGGGCGGGCACGGGCAGATAGCGGACCAAATCCATCACCGGCTCCTGCATGGCGCCGAAGATGCGGAAGCTGCTCATGAGAATGCCGAGCGGGATCGCCATCAGGGCGGCAATCGTGAACGCCACCATCACCCGGAAAACGGAGATGCCGACGTCGTAGGCGAAGTTGAAGTTGACGAAGAGGGAATACATTGCCACCGCGACCTTGATGGGCGAGGGCAGGTAAACGTCCTTGACGAAGCCGCTCTCCGAGATCGCCACCCAGATCACGATCAGGATCGCGAACGAGAGGACCGCGAGCGAGAGGTCGGTCGAGCGGCTCGTCTTGCCCCGGAAGCGCACCAGCTCGCGGGTCGCCCCGCGATAGCGTTCCCGTGGCTCGTGTCTGGGGAGGTCGCGGTGGGCCATCGTTACCGGTCAAAAAGCGGGCCGGTCATCACGCATGACGATGACCGGCCCGCCCGTGGGATCGGACCGTTCGCTCAGCGCTCGTGGCCGTCGAACAGGCCGTTAATGATCGAGTTGTTGATTTTTTCGTCGGCGCTCAGGGTGATGTCCGCGAGACCGCTCTCTAGGTTGAGCGCCATGAGGTCGTCGAACAGCGGGTGAAGCGTGCCCTGCTGGCCGGGCTTACCCATGAAGACCAGCGCATCCTCATAGCTGACGAAGGGCCCGAGCTTCATCGTGTCGAGAATCTCCTGCGGCGTCAGGTTGAAGAACGGTGCCATGAGTTCCGCTGCGTGGTCCGTGTTCGCCTCGAAGTAGTCGATCGCCCGGTACATCGAGCGCAGGTAGCCCCGCACCAACTCCGGATTGGCGTCGATGACCCGCTGGTCCATGAACCAGACGTCGACGATCAGGCCCGGATAGTCAGCCGAATCGAGCAGCCGGTGGGCACCCTCGCGAATTCCCGAATTGAGGATCTGCTCGCCGATCGGCTCGTAGACCCCGACCGCATCCATCGACGGGTGCGAAAACACGCCGATCGCATCGGCCGTGGCGATGATCGTCGTATCCAGGTCGTCGAAGGTCAGCCCGCATTCCACCTTGAGCGCATGCTGCAGCAGCACGGGCGCGGGCAGGGTCGGCTCATAGGCGAACTTTTTGCCCTTGAGGTCGCAGACGTTCTGAATATCGGCACTGGCGATAATCGAATCGCCGCCCAGCGAGATGTCCTCGACGCCGATGATGACGCCCTGGGTATCGTGGTTGCGCGGCCGGCTCTGATATTCGCCGACGGTGCGCGAATTGCAGTTGATCTGGCCGTTATCCATCGCGACCATCTGGGTCATCAGATCGCTGTCGAAGATGTAGTCGACCTCGATGCCCTCTTCGTCGAAGTAACCCAGTTCGTCGGCCAGTCTGTTGATCGCCTGGGGCGGCCAGACGGAAATGGTGCAAATCAGCTTGTCGGAAATGAAGTCGTCGGCTTTCGCCGGCGCGCTTGGGATGCCAAAGGAAACCACCAACGCTCCCGCAACGAGCAGACAGGCAAATAAGCGTGACATGAGCTTTCTCCCTTTTTTTGCGGCGTCCCGTCAGGACGTCCGATTGGCGCTATTCAAACGCGGCGCCGTTGGTTCGGCGCACATCGATTCGATAGACTGTCACGAAGACGCGCCGCTTACAAGCGTAGGGCGAACGGGCGCCCCAAAGGTTAACGCGCGCCGATCGGCCGGGTCGCGGCGTCGAGCCAGCGGGCGGTAGCCGTGTCGAGCAGGGGCTTGAGGGTCTCGCCAACCCGGGCGTGGTAGCCGTCGAGCCAGCTCCGCTCGCGATCGTCGAGCATCCCGGCGTCGATCAGCTTGCGGTCGATCGGAGCGAGCGTCAGGGTCTCGAGGCCGAGCAGGCGTTTCTCCGCGCCGGCCGGCGCCTCGGCTTCGATCACGGCGACCAGGTTCTCGATCCGGATGCCGTAGGCGCCGGTCTTGTAGTAGCCGGGCTCGTTGGAGACGATCATGCCGGGTTTCAGGGCCACCCGGGTACCGGCTTTCGAGATTCGTTGCGGGCCCTCGTGGACGCCCAGATAGCTGCCCACGCCGTGGCCCGTGCCGTGGTCGAAATCGAGCCCCGCGGCCCACAGCGCGGCCCGCGCCAGGGGGTCGAGCTGGGCGCCCGTGGTGCCGTCCGGAAAACGCGCGCACGCCAGGGCAATATGGCCCTTGAGCACCAGCGTGAAATACCGCCGCGGCTCGTCGGCCGGGGTCGCGAATGCCACCGTGCGGGTCACGTCTGTGGTGCCGTCGCGATACTGGCCGCCCGAATCGACCAGGTAGAGCCCGCCGGCGTCGATCGGCCGATCGCTCGCCGGGGTCACCCGGTAATGCACGATGGCGCCATGCTCCCCGGCGCCCGAGATGGTCTCGAAGCTGGGACCGCGGTAGTTCTCGCCGCCGTTGCGAAAGCCCGCGAGCCGGGCCACCGCATCGAGTTCGCTCACGCCGCCGTCCCCGACCGCGCCATCGAGCCAACCGAGGAAGCTCGTGAGCGCCGCGCCGTCCCGGACGTGGGCCGCACGGATGCCCGCGAGCTCGACCGCGTTCTTGCATGCCTTGGGCAGTTGGCAGGGGTCGTCCGCGTCCTGGCGCACGGCCCCGGCCGCGTCCAGCCGGTTCGCGATCCACGCAGGCGCGCTGGCCGGGTCGAGCTGGACCCGTTTGCCCGCGGCTCCGAGAGCATCCAGCGCGTCACGCAAAGCGTCCGGCTCGCGGATCGCGACCTGGTTGCCGAGCGCTTGGACAACCCCGGGCAGGAGCTTGCGTGGATCGATGAACAGTGCCACCGCGCCGCTGCCCTCCAGGATCGCGAAGCCGAGCGGCAGCGGCGAGCAGGGGACGTCGTTACCCCGGATATTGAGCAGCCAGGCGATCGAATCGGGGGCCGTGAGAACCAGCGCGTCGGCCCCGGCATCGGCCAGCGCCTTGCCCAGTTCGGCGCGCTTCTCCGCCGAGGATGTGCCGGCGAATTCGGGCGGATGAACCTCGACGGAGCCCAGGGGGCGGGGCGGCTGGCCGCTCCAGATCGCATCGATCGGGTTGTCCTCGCACGCCACCAATTCCGCCCCGGCCTTCGAGCACGCCGCCTTGAGCGTCTCGGCCTGGCGCGGGCTGTGCAGCCAGGGGTCGAAGCCGAGCCGTGCGCCTTCCGACAGGGTCGTTTCGAGCCATCCGGCGATCGGGTCGTCGATCAGGTGATGGTGCGCGAACGCCGCTTCGTCGACCTGCTGTTTCGCTTGCAGGGTATAGCGCCCGTCGACGAACAACGCCGCGCTGTCGAGCAGGATCACGGCGCGGCCGGCCGAGCCCGTAAAGCCCGTCAGCCAAGCGAGCCGTTCGTTGCGCCGGGCGACATATTCGCCCTGATGTTCGTCCCCGACCTGCACCACGAAGCCGTCGAGCTCACGCGCCGTAAGCTCGGCCCGAAAGGCGGCGAGGCGGTCCGGCAGTGCTGCGCGCTCTTCGAGCCCATCGTCCCGTTCAGCTGCGATCTGGTCTTTCAGTGCGCGCAGTGCTGCGGCCAGTTCCGGCACGGGCTCCGCCGTGACCAGGCCCATCCAGCGCTCGGCATCCTCGGCGTCCGGCGCCGCCGCCACGCCCGCGACGAGCGCGCGAAGACCTTCGACGGTCAGTGCCGCGCCGGCCTCCTTGAGCATCCGGTCGAGCGCGACGTCGGTCAGATCGGGCGGTTGTGCCATGGCTCGGAGTCCTCGATGGCTTTCGACCATACACGAAGCATTGAGGCGCGCGCCACAAGGGGCTAGCGTGAGCCGCCGCCTTCGCCGCAACTGTATTCCGGTCGCGCCATGCCGAGCCGCCTCATCCGCATCCTGCAAGTCACCGATTGCCATATCCTGGACGACCCCGCCGACGCGATCATGGGGGTCGTCACGCACGCGACCCTGGCCGCGGTGGTGGCCGATATCCGGGCGCGGGGGTTGCCGGCGAACCTCGTGCTGGCAACCGGCGATCTGTCCCAGACCGGAAGCGCCGCGTCCTATCGCCTGCTCGCGGATCAGTTGGACGGCCTTGGGGCGCCGGTCCACTGCCTAGCGGGCAATCACGACGATCCGGCGTCCTTGGCCCGCTACCTCACCGGCGACAGCATCGCGCACGATGCCATAATCGACCTGGGCGGCTGGCGCATTGTCATGCTCGCGTCCCGGGTCGACGGCAGCCATGGCGGCCGGCTTGCCGCCGACCAGCTCGACCTGCTGGATGACGCCCTGGCGGGCGCGGGCGATCGCTTCGATTACGAGAAGCCCCTCCTCGCGGCTACTCGGACAAGACGGTGGTCCACCATCCGCCGGACGCGGTACTCGAGGAGGTCCGCGAATGGCAGAACCGACCGCTGCGGTCTCGTGAACTTTGACGCGCTGCGGATCAAGATCCGCGACGATCGGCCTGGTGCGCAACAAAGCGGAACTCCCTGGATGGACCTCATCGGTCTTGCCAACGGCGAGGCCCTGCTCGCCCGGCTCGACCGCTTCCCGCAGGCCCGGGCGGTGATCTGGGGTCACATCCACCAGCCCTTCGAGGCGATGCGGAACGGCGTCCGGCTGCTGGGCACCTCGTCCACCAGCCGCCAGTTCACGAGCCGGGAACCGAAGAGCCCGTCCCGATCGATGAGCCGCCGGCCTGGCGCTGGCTCGAGCTTTACCCGGACGGCGCCGTCGAGACCGATCTCGAATCGCCCACGGGGTCGCCGGCATGGTGCCGCCGCAAGATTTCGCGATAGCCTAGGGTGTGTAGTCATAAACCGAGGGTCTGCTTACGGCCACAATTCAGACCTCTCGAGACCCCGCCACGGAGCGCCGCTTCTGACCCTTAGCGGACGTGGCGGCGGCCCATCCGGTAGCATTAACGTCGTCCGAGTAGACAGGTGCGTGCCGCAAAAGCCGTGGCTCGCCCTGGCGCCAGACTCCTTATTTTAACGTTCTCGATTGACTGCTCATTGCCAATTAGGGTTTGGACCTAAGGTGCTCCATCTCATCATCCGATTGCAGCTTATTGTTTTTCGTTGAGTTCAAAAATCGCCGCGCGCAATTCGACAGCGCGGTAACGGCTAATCGGTATCCCGACACCGTCTAATAGGCGGGCGCCCGTCCTGGCAACATAAAACGAACTAATCGAAAAACCAGCCAGAAGGCCCAAACTGTGGCTCAAACTGTTGCGGAATCTATCCAACGATTCGGGAATGGCTCAAATATTCCCTAAACATCCGGGAATTCCTTCGCAAGAGCCTTATTGCAACTCTTGATCTTTCTGTAAATTTTCATAATCGCCCATATACACCAGATAATAGTAACTGGGTCCTTGGCGGACTTACATTTCTCAACAAATTTTTTCAACCAATCCGCTTTTACATCTTCCTTTTCTACCAACCATTTCATGAAAAATTTCTTTTTTTCTGGAGGTAGTTCTTCTGTTTCTTCCTCCTGATCGCTCGCAGCCACAAGTGCGCTAAATGGAATCCTGCCCAAACCGTTGTCCCTAATGTAGAAACTGTTCTCAGTTATGGTGAACGAGAAACCTTCGACGTCGGTAATGTTGATCGCACCCTCAAGAGGGGCCTCAACCAAGACCGACGACTCATCCAGCATAAATTCAGGGTCCGGAGGGAGGGACATAATTATGATTTCACCGTCTTCCGAATCGAAGGCCTGGCCAGCAGCATCTGGTAATCCCATGTAAACAAGCGGCGTCAATGGAATCAGATGCTCTCCCAACTCGCCCTCGCGCAAATCTGCAAAATCTCGATTGGACTCATACAATGCCTCTACCTCGACGGGTGTCATCTCGACAATCGGACCGTCGCGAGTTACCCAACTGCGCGCCTGAGTATCGACCGGGAAAAGGTAGATGTCGTGTATTCTGCCGCCCTCGCGCGGCACAAGGGCATGATATCCAACCATGTCCTCCTTGCTAACCTCTAGTCGGACAGCGCGGGAATCAATTGAAAGGCGGTACTGCCCACTTCCAGATGTTTGGACTTTCTGCGCACCGTAAACCACATTCGCTCCGTGCACGGGGTTACCGTCGAAGTCTAGCCTCTTCCAGAAACCGTACGTTCCTGCGCGATAGAGGCGCGTCCCGATAGGAAAACGGAGCCAAGAAAAAAGGCACCCATACCTTTGGCAAGAGATGCAACGACCTGCCGTCGGGTAGTCGAACCGGAAAAAAGTGATCGAACGCTATCCAGATGGCTTGTTTTTTCGCAAACTGGCGTTGAACTTATATCGGACATTCTCCTCGTCTGTTGCATTTATGCCTCCCTTAATAGGAGAATAAGTTCCTCGGTCATGATTCTCTATTAAATTAAGATTAGCGATCAAAATTAATCGCGATTATCCCCTTGACGCAACACTAGTCGATCCCTATTCTCAGTACATAGGAGGTCGCCATGACCACGTTCTACGAATTTCAACAGCAGTTCCCAGACGACGAAGCGTGCTTGAAGCGTATCATGGTAGAGCGCTACGGCGGAACGGAGCTGGACTGCCCGAAGTGCGGCACGCACGGCAAATTCTATCGCATGACACGCGAGCGCGCCTATGTGTGCCAGCACTGCAAACACCAGTTGCATCCGACCGTGGGCACGATAATGGAGCGCTCGCGCACGCCGCTTCACAAGTGGTTCTATGCGATGCACTTGTTCTCCAATTCCCGGCACGGCGTGGCCGCGATGGAACTGCAACGCGAGCTTGGCGTGACGTACAAGACCGCATGGCGCATGGCGCACGAAATCCGCAAGTACATGGCCGATACGGACGGCGAGACGCCGCTGGGCGGGATCGTCGAGGTCGATGAGACCTACGTTGGCGGGAAGCGGTCGGGCGGGAAGCGCGGACGCGGGGCTCCCGGCAAGACGGTCGTGTTCGGGATGTTGGAACGCGACGGCGATGTAATGACGAAGGTTGTTCCGGACGTTCGCAAAAAGACGCTGCATCCGATCATCAAAGAGAACGTCGATCATGGCAGCACGGTCAACAGCGACGAGCTGGCGTCCTATAACGGACTGGACAAGGCCGGGTTCGAACACGAGACGGTCAACCATGGAGCCGGGGAATATGTGGACGGCGATTGCCACGTCAACGGCCTTGAGGGGTTTTGGTCGCGCCTGAAGCTGTCGATCCGTGGGACTCACGTTCACGTTTCGAAGAAGCACCTTCAGAAGTACGTGAAGGAGTTTGAGTACCGCTACAACAGGCGGAAGCAGCCCGAACGGATTTTCGGCGATCTGGTGGCGAGCCTTTAGTTAGGACGGCGCGGAGAAGGGTGTCAAATCGCGTCATCGAAGACATCCATCACTCCTGTTTTTTCGCAGCCACAAGGTCGTTAGTTCGAGCGTCCCGCGCCATCATCATTAGAAACGTACTCCACGCGACAATGGTCGGACGATTTTCTTGCAAATTGTCAATCATGGGTATTGGTCGCGGTGTCTTTATGCCCAAGCTCGAAAGGCATTCCTCCAATTCTACAAGTCGCGCAATATAGATGAGCGCTTCCCTGGGCTTGGTTTCTCATCCAATATGGATGCTATTTCGTCCCGTCGCTCCACAATTTCTTGATATAGATCCCCAAACGCTTGGGGTTTGGAGGCGAGGAGATTGGACACCCATTTCCATTTCGATATCCAATTCCAACAGAGGCCGAATAGAGCTAATGTTCCAAACGCGATCAGGAAGACGCTTGCGGCCTCGATGAAGAAGGGATCGATTAGCTGCCCATCAAACATTACTTCGGCTCCACCCCATCGAATTTCGATGAAACCGAAGCATCCAAAGAGCTGACACGCGCCGGTCGCGGCACGAAGTAAACCAATCTGCATCCGGCCATCATGCCGATCCCTACTGTTGCGTCAAGGGGATAATCGCGAAATTAATTGAGCGTCCCACAGCCAGCTAGCCGTTATGAGCCTCGTTATCAATAACCAGGGCCCCCGGCTGATGCTCATGCAGGCATCCACGGGGCCAGGAAGTGGCTTTTACTAAGGCGACATTGCCTAGTTCGAGGATAGCCCGATTCTAAATTCCATCCGCGACGAACCACGCTTTTCTGCGTTCGTCGAATAGGTCAAGGCTACCAACGCCCAAATGCTGGCGGAATTTGCAGCTGATCTCACGCTCGAAGACACCAAGGACGAAAATTAAAGGCCTAACAGGTGTCCGCTTGTGATTCAGTGGGCGCTCAGGGGACCCGACCTCAATGTCCGCTCCTAGCTAGAAGCAGAAGTGACGGAAGTTCCGCTGGAAGCCTGCTTTCAGGCATTTAGCGGACATCGGTGCGGTAGGCTATCATCTAACTACGGCGTCATTTATGAGTGCATGACTTGGCGCCTTATCCGTTCAGCTTTACGAAAATCAAAGCCAAGCGACGTTCGCGCGCCAAGTCGACTTTCGCCGGATTAGCAGCGGTGCGGCCATCGCGGGCTCGGGAAATCCAAGTGATTCCACCTCATCGGATTTTGCTCTAGCAAACGATCAAAGTGCTCCACGCGCCCTGCCGGATGCGGAAGTCCAGCGTGAGCCCGCTCGCCCGATAGGCCGCGAGCACGCCCGCTTCCTGGCGAACCAGCAGGCCGGAGAGGATCGCCCGGTCGCCGGATGCTAGGTGCCGGGCGAGGTGCGGAGCCATTCGCCGCAAGGGCCGGGCCAGGATGTTGGCGCAGATCACGTCGAACGGGCCCGCCGCCGCCACGGTGCGTTTGCCGAACCCGTCCGCCGTCAGACTCCGGATGAGCGGCGCGACGCCGTTGGCCCGGCCATTGGCCGCCCCTGTGGCCACGGCAAGGGGATCGATGTCGACCGCCAGGGTCGGCGCCCGCCATAATTTCGCGCACGCGATGGCGAGCACGCCCGAGCCCGAGCCCATGTCGAGACAGGCCCGGGGCCGCATCCCGCGGCCAAGCCGGTCGAGCGCCAGCAGACAGCCGGTCGTCGATTCGTGATGGCCGGTGCCGAACGCGAGGCCGGCGTCGATCCGGATGGCAAGGCGCACGCCCGGCGGCCTGGCGGCGTGGGAGCCGTGGATACCGAAGCGGCCCGCCCGGACCGGCTCGAACCCCTTCTCGACCTCGGCTAGCCAGTCGATCCGTGGCACCGGCTCGATGGTGAGGCTCGGTGCCGCAAGGCCCTGCTCATCCGCGACCGTCGCGAAGGCTTTTTCGATGGCGGCCCGGTCGGGCCTCTCCAGCGTCAGGGCTTCGACCTGGAAGAGCGTGTCGGGCCCCGGCTCGAGCGCGCCATTGGCCGTAACCTCGAAGATCGAGAGCGCGGTGCCGAGCGGCTCGAAGACGGCTTCTATCGCGGGCAGCGCGCGGTGGGGGGCCGTGACGGCGATGCGCCAGAAGGGCGGGTCTTGCCGGTCAGGCGGGCTCGACAAAGCTGTCGATCACCTTCTTGCGCCCGGCCTTCTCGAACTCGATCTCGAGCTTGTTGCCGTCGACCGAGAGGATCTTGCCGTAGCCGAACTTCTGGTGGAACACGCGCAGGCCGACGGGCAGGGCCCGTTCGGGTTCGTCGCGGCGCGCCACCTGGTAGCTCTCGCCCTCGAGCGTCCGTCCGGCGCGCTTGCGCGCGTGCGGCCCCGTCGCCGCCAGCCCGTCGAACATCGAACCGCCGGCGCTTCCCCTGCCGCGCGCCGTGGGCCCCCCGGCGGGAAAGCCGTCCGCCGCGCGATGCTCGACATGTTCGCCCGGCAGCTCGTCGATGAAGCGGGACGGCATGTTCGAAAGCCATTGGTTGTGGATCAGCCGGTTGGCCGCCCACAGAATATGAGCGTTTTTGGCCGCCCGGGTCAGACCGACATAGGCGAGCCGTCGTTCCTCCTCGAGCCCGGCGGCGCCCGCCTCGTCGAGATGCAGCGGATGGGGAAAGACGCCTTCCTCCCAGCCCGGCAGGAACACCGTGTCGAACTCCAGCCCCTTGGCGGCGTGAAGCGTCATGATGTTGACCATGTCCTCGTCCCGGTTCTCCGCCAGCTCCATGACGAGGCTGACATGTTCGAGAAACGCGTCGAGCGTATCGAATTCCTCGAGTGCTAGGATCAGCTCCTTGAGGTTCTCCAGCCGGCCCGGTGCCTGGACCGACTTGTTCCGCTGCCACATCTCGGTATAGCCCGATTCGTCGAGCACGATCTCGACCACCTCCGGGTGCGGCCGGTCCCCGAGCAGGACCCGCCAGCGCTCGAAATCCGCCATCAGGCCGGCCAGCGCGCTTCGCGCCGCGGGCCTCAGCTCGTCGGTCTCGACCACCAGAGCTGCGGCCGCGCCCAGCGCGAGGCCCTGGCTTCGCGCCGTCCGGTGGATCACCTGCAGCGACGCGTCGCCCAGGCCCCGCTTGGGCAGGTTGACGATGCGCTCGAAAGCGAGCCCGTCGTCGGGCTGGACGAGCATCCGGATATAGGCGACGGCGTCGCGAATCTCCTGGCGTTCGTAGAAGCGCAACCCCCCGATGACCCGGTAGGGCAGGCCGATCTCGAGGAACCGCTCCTCGAAGGCCCGGGTCTGGTGACTCGCGCGCACCAGAATCGCGATTTCGCGCAGCGGATGCGTTTTTCGCTGCAGTGCCTCGATCGCTTCGCTCACATGGCGGGCTTCTTCCTTGCCGTCCCACAGGCCGGTGACGGTGATCTTCTCGCCGGCCTCGTCTTCGGTCCACAGGGTTTTGCCGAGCCGCCCTTCGTTTTTGTCGATCAGGCCCGAGGCGGCGCCCAGGATATGCCCTGTCGAGCGGTAATTGCGTTCGAGCCGGATCACCGCGGCGCCGGGAAAGTCGGTCTCGAAGCGCAGGATGTTGGCGACCTCCGCACCCCGCCAGCCATAGATCGACTGGTCGTCATCGCCCACGCAGCACAGGTTCTGGCGCCCCTGGGCGAGCAGGCGAAGCCAGAGATATTGCGCGACGTTGGCGTCCTGATATTCGTCGACCAGGATGTAGTGGAACCGATTCCGATATTCCTCCAGAACCTCGTGGTGCTCCGTGAACAGCATCAGGTTATGGAGCAGCAGGTCGCCGAAATCGGCGGTGTTCAGCGTCTGTTGGCGCTCCTGGTAGTCGCGGTAGAGGTCGAGCACCTTGCCTGCTGCGAATTCGGTGTCGGCCTCCGCGATCGCTTTCTCGGGCGTAAGCCCCCGGTCCTTCCAGCGCTGGATCAGGGTCGAGAGCGCGCGCGCCGGCCAGCGCTTTTCGTCCACGTTGTGCGCGGCCAGCACCTGTTTGAGCAGGCGGACCTGGTCGTCCATGTCGATGATCGTGAAGTTCGGCTTGAGTCCGACCAGTTCGGCGTGTCCGCGCAGGATCCGTGCCGCCATCGCATGGAAGGTGCCGAGCCACATGCCCTCGATTGCATGGCCGGTCAGCCGCTCGACCCGATCGGCCATTTCGCGGGCCGCCTTGTTGGTGAAGGTCACCGCGAGGATCTGGCTGGGCCAGGCGGCGCCGGTGGCCAGGATATGGGCGAGCCGGGTGGTCAGCACCCGGGTCTTGCCGGTTCCCGCACCGGCCAGCACCAGAACCGGCCCGTCCAGGGTCTCGACGGCGGCGCGCTGCTCGGGGTTGAGCCGCTCCAGACGATCGAACCGTTCCGGCGTCGTGCGCGCGGCGTCGGCGGACGCCGGAGCCGGCTCGTCGAGCTGGCTGAGATCGAACGGGTCGCTCATCGCATCACGGCTCTTGTAGGGTCCTCGCACGCTCGGCTCTTGCCCGGTTTCCCGCCGGGCGCCGCTCTAATTGCACTGGCCGATCGAGCCTTCGCCACAGATCCGCGCGCCGTCGATCCAGATCGCGCCGCTCAAATCCGCGCTGAGGAAGTCCGCGGCGTCGGTGCGCGCACCGGTAAAATCCGAATCCCGCAGGATCGCCTTGTAGAAGCGTGCCTGACGCAGGTCGGCATTGCGAAACGATGCGCCCGTCAGGTTGGCGCGGGTGAAATCTGCGTTGAGCAGCCGGGCGTCGTCGAAGATGACCGCAACGAGTGTCGCGCCGTAAAAACCGGCGCGCCGCGCGTCGGCGCCGGTCAGGTCGCTGTCGGAGAGGTTCGCATTGGCGAGGCTTGCGCCCTTGAGCTTGGCGTTGGTCAGATCGGCCCCGTGGAAATCCCGCTCGTTGAGCACGCAGCGTTCCCACTCGACGTCCGGCCCTGCCATGTCGGAACAGGAGGCCTGCGCCGACGGCGCGGCCAACAGGCCGCTCAAGCTCAGCCCGGCCGCAACCAGGAATACCGCCAGAAGCTTTATGACCATGTCCTAGATGTAGCAAGCACAAGCGTCCGCGCAAAGGCGAATCTGGACAATGGCCGAATCTGTCTGGCCCCGCGGCGGCGTCTGGGGCGTCGTTCCAGCGGGGTCGCGTCAGTCGCCGCAGCCCGGCCTGCCCTCGCCGTGCACTGTATAGAGCGCCGTCATTCCAGCCGTGATGTGGTCGTTGACATGGCAATGGAACATCCAGATGCCCGGCGCATCCGGCCGCATATCGACGACCCGCGTGCTCGCGGACATGAGCTCGATTACATCGACACGCCGGCCATAGAGGAGTCCTGTATTGCCGTGCCAGTGGGGCGAATGCAGGTCGACTTCCGTGCCAAGCGCGAAGGTATACCAGCGCACCCGCTCGCAGCGGTTCATGGCGAGGCCGTCCAGGTTCGCATAAACCCGGCCATTGATGGCATGCATCAGGTTGCCTTCGACGAAGTCCTCATCCTCCGGATCGACCGCCGGTCCCTCGATGAAACGCCCGATGTTGTCGTCCAGGTACCAGCTGACGTTCTCGTCGAATACCGTAAACAGGGTCACGAGTTCGCGGTCGACGTCCGCCGGCTTACCATCGGGCCCGGCCTCGCCCGCGGCGGTCACGACGATAACGCCGACCAGCCCGGCGTTGGTATCGCGCGGCTCGTCGACATGGCCGTGATAGAGCCAGGCTACCGAGCTGGGATCGCTGGGCCCCGGCCCGGCGCGTTCCGGCACCTCCCAGACATAAGTGTAGTCCCCGCCGGGCGGTACGCCGTCGTCGAGCTTTTCGTCGCCCGCGGTGCCGTCGGCATAGGGCGTACCCTCGTTCGCCTTGTCGTAGAACACCCCGTGGGGGTGCACCGTGTTCGGCCGCGATGCGTTATTGCGGAACACGACGCGGATAGTATCGCCGACCTCGGCGTGGATCACCGGCCCGAGCAGGTCGAGATGCTCCCAGGCCTCGTCCCGGGCCTTGAGGGCGGTAAAGGTTTCATGGGCGTATTCCCGGTAGATCACCTTGCGGTAGACCCGGCCGATTTGCCCGTCGCCATTCTCCACGAAGACCGCTTGGTCCGCTGTGAAGGTTTGGTCCATCATCCGGTCGTAGCCTGCGGGCGCGTAGTCCCAGTCGACCTCCTCGGCCGCGATGTAATGCGTCCGTTCCGCGGCACGGGCCGCCTCGGGTTGACACGTCACGGCAAACGATCCGAGCGCCAGGGCCATGCCAAGCAGGGTGAGGGGGTTCGCGTTCCAGGGGCGTGTCATGGGCATCCATCCTATTATTGCGGGGCAGCGTGCCCGGAGGGGGTCGGCTCGGGGGGTTCGGTCCGCGCATTAATCGGTCCGCCGTTGGCCAGCCTCGATCGCCGGGTTATCATTATGCGAATGATTATTATTGTCAAGTACTCGGCGGCGCAGGAGTGTTGCGGTCAACTGACCGGTTCGAACGCTCCACTCGCGAGGTCGAGCGCCTGAAGCGCGCCCGTCGCGATATCGAAGTAGGCCCCGTGCAGCGACAACTTTCCGGCGGCGAGCCGTTCCTTGACGCAGGGAAAGCTCGTCAGATTGTCCAGGGATAAACGGATGCCCGCATGCTCCAATGCCTGTTGGCGCGCCGCGGCGTCGGTCCCGTCGCCCGCAGCGCGTGGCGCGGCCGGCCGGGCATCGTCGAGGATCGAGAGCCAGCGCGCGACGAAGCTCTCCGTTCCGGTCCGTGTGTGCTGCCCGTCGAGGTACGCCCCGATGCCGCCGCAGCGCGCGTGTCCCATGACGACGACGTGCTCGACTTCGAGGCCCGTGACGGCGAATTCGAGCGCCGCGCTGGTGCCGTGGAAATCGCCGGGAGGCTCGCAGGGCGGCACCAGGTTGGCGACGTTGCGCACGACGAACAGCGCGCCGGGCTTGGCGGAGAATATGCTCGCGGGGTCGGCGCGGCTGTCGCAGCAGGCGACGATCATGACGCGCGGCGACTGGCCGGCTTCAGCCAGCACGCGGTAGAGCGCCGCCTGCTCGGGCCAGGTGCCGTTCAGGAATTCGCGGTAGCCCGCGACGAGCTCGGGGATGTCTCGCATGCCGCTCTCAGTCCTCGCGCTTGAGGCCCAGCAGGCGCTCGAACGTCGCGGGGCGCGGCAGGTCCTCGTGGGCGATCTGCGTGCGCCCGAGGGCGACCAGCACGTCGTCGGGAAACGGCGTCGAGCGGCGGGAGGCGAGGTTGACATGGATCGAGACCGCTTCCATCCGTGCCACCACCCAGCCTTCCGAGCCATGCTCCATCTGGTGCCAGTAGTGCATGCGTTTTTCGTCGAAGTCGATCAGGTGGGTCTTTATGCGGACCGGCTGATCGACGGTCACCTCCTGGTGGAACTGGGTGCGGGTTTCGAGCTGGAAGACCGAGCAGTTGGTCTGGTCGATATAATCGAAGCTGACGCCCAGATAATCGAACAAGGCATCGACCGCATGATCGAACACGAGGCCATAATAGCCCACGTTCATATGGCCGTTCACATCGATCCATTCCGGGCGGATGGTCTCGCGGTGAACGTCGAAGGGCGCAGGGATAATCATGGCGTCGTCATCGGTCGCACCGTCGGAGGGGCGGGAGGAGCGGTCGGGATGCCCGGGTGCGGGCCGCCGGCGTCGGGGGGCTCAGCCGACCTTGGGCGGATCGTCGGACGGTCCGGACTCGAGCCGCTTGGTGTCGAGGTCGGCTTGCCTCTGTTCCACCTTGCGCCGGGCGTTCGCGCGGTCTTCCTTGGACAGCCCATGGCTTGCACGGTTCTTGGCGGCGCGTTCGGCCTTTTCGGCCTTCTCGCGTTTTTTCCGGTACTGGTTGAGATTGATGATCTCGCCCATGGGCTCGTCGTGCCTCCCAGCGGCATTAACTCTGGCATTGGAAGGCCCTGCGGGTCAACCCGCTAGGCGCACTTCTTGGTGCCCCGTGAGCATGTCCTCTCGCGAGGCGGGGTCTCGGGGGGTCGAGTGCAAGGACGCTGCGCTGGACCGCCTGAGCGGCTGAGCGGTTTACGCGCCGCGCTCGATCCGCCCGCGCATCCAGTCGAGCACGGCGACCCGGATGGCACCCGACAGGTTGCCCGCGCGGCCCGCGTCGATCGCCGTGATCAGCGCGGCCAGGGTGGTCCGCCGCTCAACCGCCATTTCGCCGAGCGCGTCCCAGAAGGCGTCCTCGAGCGAGACGCTCGTGGCGTGGCCCGCGATGGTGACCGAGCGTTTCCGGCTGCTTGTCCGCCCATCGGTCATGGTGTTCTCCGCCGCCTTTTTTTATAGCGGGTATTTATGGCGTCTTGGACCGGCGCATCGCGTCGATCGCCTTGCGCGCCCAGGCGCACAGCTCGTCGGAATCCTCGAGCGCGTCGAGCGGGACCTCGTAGTAGGACAGGCTCTGCTCCTTGCCCATCCGCCGGTAGGTAAAGCGCCCCGGGCTCCAGTCTTCGAATTCGGGCCGGGTCGTGGCATCGGCCTTGAGATAGAGCACGTCGTCGGCGAGCAGCGCGAAGAAATCGCCTTCGCAATAGAGCCCGTAGCCGCCGAACATGCGGCGTGGGCTGACATGGCCCAGCGGCGCCAGCAGATCGAGCACCAGGTCGAGGAATTCGGAGCGTTGCGCCATGGCGGGACGACGGGGGAAAGGGGCGGCCCGGGGGGCGGCTCAGGTCAGGTTGGCGAAGAAGTCGTTGCCCTTGTCGTCGATGACGATGAAGGCGGGAAAGTTCTCGACCTCGATCTGCCAGATCGCCTCCATGCCGAGCTCCTCGTATTCGAGCACCTCGACCTTTTTGATGCAGTCCTGGGCGACCCGCGCGCCGGGCCCGCCGATCGAACCCAGATAGAACCCGCCATGCTTCTTGCAGGCCTGGGCGACGGGTTTCGAGCGGTTGCCTTTGGCGAGCGTGACGAAGCTGCCGCCCTTGGCCTGGAACTCGTCGATATAGGGGTCCATGCGCGCCGCCGTGGTCGGCCCGAAGGAGCCTGAGACGAAGCCCTCGGGGCGTTTCGCCGGCCCGGCATAGTAGATCGCGCGCTCGCGGAAATAGTCGGGCATGGGTTCGCCCGCGTCGAGGCGCTCCTTGATCTTGGCGTGGGCGATGTCGCGCGCAACAACCACGGGGCCCGAGAGGTTGAGCCGGGTCTTGATGGGATAGCCCGAGAGCAGCTTGCGGATCTCGTCCATTGGCGCGTTGAGGTCGACCTGGACGACCTCGCCCTCGAGATCGGTCGCGGTGGTTTCGGGCAGGTATTTGGCGGGGTTGGTCTCGAGCTGCTCGAGGAACACGCCGTCGCGGGTGATCTTGCCCAGCGCCTGGCGGTCGGCGGCGCAGGAGACGCCGATGCCGACCGGGCAGGAGGCGCCGTGGCGCGGCAGGCGGATGGCGCGCACGTCGTGGCAGAAATACTTGCCGCCGAACTGGGCGCCGATGCCCATCTCGCGGGTCAGCTCCATGAGCTCCTCCTCGAGCGCCAGGTCGCGGTAGGCGTGGCCGCTCTGGCTGCCCGCCGTGGGCAGGCCGTCGAGCGAGCGCGTCGAGGCGAGCTTGACGGTCTTGAGCACCAGCTCCGCCGAGGTGCCGCCGATCACGACGGCGAGGTGGTAGGGCGGGCAGGCCGCGGTGCCCAGCGTGCGCAGGTTGGCATCGAAGAAGGCGCGCAAGGCCTCGGGGTTGAGCACCGCCTTGGTCTGCTGGTAGAGGAAGGTCTTGTTGGCCGAGCCGCCGCCCTTGGCCATGAACAGCAGCTTGTATTCGTCGCCCTTGCCGGCATAGACGTCGATCTGCGCGGGCAGGTTGGAGCCCGTGTTGACCTCCTCGAACATCGACAGGGGCGCGAGCTGGGAATAGCGCAAATTGCGCTCCATGAAGGTCCGGTAGATGCCGGCGGAGAGCGCCTCCTTGTCGTCGCCGGGCGTCCAGACCTGCTGGCCCTTCCAGCCCATGACGATGGCGGTGCCCGTATCCTGGCACATCGGCAGGACGCCGGCGGCCGCGATGTTGGCGTTCTTGAGCAGGTCGAGCGCCACGAAGCGGTCGTTGTCGGAGGCCTCGGGGTCGTCGAGGATCTTGCGCAGCTGGGCGAGGTGGCCCGGGCGCAGCAGGTGGGAGATGTCGGAGAACGCCTGGGCGGCGAGCTCGGTCAGGCCTTCGGACTCGATGGTGAGCACGGCTGCGCCGGCGAAGTCCGCCTCGCCGACATGGCCGTCGGTCAGCTTGCGATAGGGCGTCTCGTCGGCGCCCAGGGGAAACATCTCCTGATACCGGAACTCGGTCATGGCGTGTGATCTCCAGGCCCGCGAGCCACAGCGCGCGCGGGCTCAAGGGTGGCCCTACTTCTTGCGGAACGTATCCAGCGTAATCACGTCGGCGCCGGTCTCGTCCGCCGCCTGCTCGGTTGGCGATTCGATTGTGTCGGCGAGCGGATCGGGGGCGCCCGCCTCGCCGTTCAGGGGGGCGGCAGACGGCCGGCCCGAGGTCTGGAACTGCAGGCCGAACTGGACCGAGGGGTCGGCGAACCGGGTGATCGCGTCGAACGGGACGACGAGCTTTTCCTCGACCTTGTTGAAGGTCAGCCCGATCGAGAACGCGTCCTCGCCCACCTCGAGGCCCCAGAACTGGTGCTGCAGCACGATGGTCATCTCGTCGGGGTATTCCTGGTGCAGGTAGTCGGCGATCTCGACCTTCGGAAAGTCGGTCTGAAACGAGAGGTAGATGTGGTGCTGGCCCGTGAGCCCGTTCTTGCCCACGTAGCGGAGCGTCTCGCGGACCACGGAGCGCAGCGCGCGGTCGATCAGCCTGTCGTAGCTTACGAAGTCTTCGGCCATGGTCCGTCCCGGTCAGTGGGCCCGTCAGTGGGGGGCTTCTGTTGCCCGGTGCCCCCCGAACCGCGCTTACCTAGTGTTAGGCAGCGAGCGCCATCTCATTGTCATTGGCACTTTCAAAGTGACCCGATAACGGTGGTATCATGCCGGGCGAAAGTCGAGCCTTTACCACGCACGTCGATCCTGGTTCGCCCCCGTAAATCCGCTCCGCTGACGGCGGAAATTGGTGGAGGCGCCGGGTACTGCCCCCGGGTCCGAAACGCTTATTCCGAACGACGTTTATCGCCATAGCCGACGTTGCCGCCAGCAGGAGTAATATAGGGATAAACCGGTTAATTTAAAACAGCTTAAGGGAACGCCCGCCATGCCGATCGGCCGTCTTGCCGCCCTCGCCGTCGCCCTTGGGGCGCTCAACGCGGCTTGCGCCGTGGCTTTGGGCGCCTGGGCGGCCCACGGCCTGGAGGGCGAAACCGCCGGGGCCGCAGAGCAGGTGGCGACGGCCGCGCGCTATCAGATGTGGCACGCGCTGGCGCTGATCGCGGTCGCCCTGCTCCAGGGGCGGCTCGACCCCGGGTGGGCGAGGCGGCTTTGCACGGTGGCCGGATTCTGCTTTGCCGCCGGCATCGATTTCTTCGTCGGCGGGCTGCTTGCTTCCGCCTTCGCCGGCGTCGGCTGGCCCGCGCCGATCGGCGGCGGGCTGTTCATTGTTGGGTGGGTGGCGCTCGCGGGCGCGGGGGTGGTGGCCTATTGCGCGCGGCGGGCCTAAGGTAACTCCACGGACTTTGTCGGTGTTGGAGTGAATCAGGGAAGCCGGCCGATGACGATTTCCCAGGTGCCCTCGCTTGCGGCGTCCGCCGGCGCGGACGAGGTGGTCGAGGCGCTCGACGAGCACGGCTGCATCGTCATCGAGCGGCTGATCGGCGAGGCGGCGGTGGCAAAGCTCACGACCGAGCTCTGCCCCCACCTCGAGGCCGAAGGCACGGGCGTGGGCGAGATCACGGGCTATCGCACCAAGCGGGTCTCACGAATGCTCGCCAAGGTGCCGACCTACGGCGAGCTTGCGGTCAATCCGCTGATCCTCGCCATGGTCGAGACCATTCTCGGGCCGCGCTGCCAGAATCTCCAGATCGGCGTGACCCAGGCGACTTCGATCGGCCCGGGAGAGAAAGCCCAGGCGCTGCACCGCGACGACGGCGTCTTTCCGTTCAGCCACCCGGGGCCCGAATGCCTCGTCAACATGATGTGGTCACTGACCGCATTTACCAGGGAAAACGGCGCGACCCGGGCGGTTCTCGGCAGCAACCACTGGCCCGACGAGCGGGAGCCCGGCGCGGATGACGCGGTGGTCCAGGCGGTGATGCCGCCGGGCTCGGTGTTCATCTATCTGGGCTCGACCTACCACGGCGGCGGGGCCAACCGCAGCGCGGACTGGCGGACCGGGATGTTGCTGGGCTATTCGCTGGGCTGGCTGCGCCAGGAGGAGAACCAGTACCTGGCCGTGCCGCTCGAGGTGACGGCAAAGATGCCCGAACAGCTGCAGCGGCTGCTGGGCTATGCGCTGCACCCGCCTTACCTGGGCCATTACGAGCTGGGCGACCCGAAACTGCTCCTGGAAGATGACGAGACGCGCCAGACGGCGACAGACCTTCTCCAGGAAAACAGTTCGAACATCGCTCAATCGAAGGACGCGGTCTTGACGCGGTTGCCCGAGACGAGCACCGGGGACGGGGCGATCAAGGAGCGGCCCATCGAGTAGGGGACCGGCCGTCAAGGTCGAGGACAGGGAGGCAGACATGGCCGACACGGCGGGCAAGGTTGCGCTGATTACCGGGGGCGGAACCGGCATCGGCAAGGGCATCGCGGAAGGCTTCGCAGACACCGGCATGAAGCTGGCACTCGCGGGGCTGGAGGAGGCGAAGGGGCCGGAGAACCAGTATGGCGGGCGCCACCTGGGTGGCTACACGGCGGCGCGGGAAGTCGCCGAGGCCATCGGGGCCGAGGCCATCGCCATCGATGCGGACGTGACCGACGCCGCCTCGGTCGAGGCGATGATGGCGCAAGCGGTGGAGCGCTTCGGGCGGGTCGACGTGGTGGTGAACGCCGCGGGCATCGTGACCGTCCGCCCGATCGCGGAGATGAGCGAGGCGGACTGGGACGCCACCATGGACGTGAACATCAAGGGTACCTTCCTGGTCAACAAGGCGGCGGTGATCCAGATGCGGGCGCAAAGCGGGGCGCCGGAGGGCGGGCGGATCATCAATCTTTCGTCGACCTCGGGAAAGATGGGCGAGGCGTGGCTGACCCATTACTGCGCCTCGAAGTTCGCGGTGGTGGGCTTTACCAGCGCGCTCGCCCGGGAAGTCGCGCGCGAGAAGATCACGGTCAACTGCATCTGCCCCGGCATCGTTGGCACCCAGATGTGGACCATGCTGAACCAGGACCTGGCGGACCCCGGTGAGACGCCCGAGGAGACCTACGCCCGCTGGGTCGACGTCCTGATTCCCCAAGGCGAGCCCCAGACCGTCGCCGACATGGCCCAGATGGCGCTCTACCTCGTGAGCGCGCCCCACGTGACCGGACAGGCGCTGGCCGTCGACGGCGGGTCGACGATGTAGGAGGAGTGGTGGGCGGTTCTTGTGTCTGCCCGCTGCCGCCGGTTTTTGTGTCTGCCCGCCGCCGCCGATTCTTATGTCTGCCCGCCGCCGCCCTAAGCCAACCCGGCGGGTTCCGTGATGGCGCGCCCGTACTTAAGGCCGTAGACTGGCGCCACCGCCAGCCCCTTGGACCGCACGCCCATGGCCATCGATTCCAACCCGAAACCCGCCAACGACCCCGGCGACGGCGCGAGCGAGCCGACCCGGCGCGCGGTGTCGCCCGGGCTCGAGGACATCCTGCTCGAGCCGATTACCCTGCTCGATCACGGCTTCGTCCGGGTGATCGACTATATGGGCGACGACGGCGCCATCGTGCAGGCCGCCAGGGTCTCCTACGGCCGGGGCACGCGCAAGGTCTCGGAGGATGCGGGGCTGATCAACTACCTGATGCGCCACCGCCACACCACGCCCTTCGAGATGTGCGAGATCAAGTACCACGTCAAGCTGCCGATCTTCGTCGCCCGCCAGTGGATCCGCCACCGCACCGCCAACGTGAACGAATATTCCGCGCGCTACTCGATCCTGGACAAGGAGTTCTACATCCCCGAGCCCGAGAACCTCGCCGCCCAGTCGGCCGCGAACCGCCAGGGCCGGGCCGAACCCCTCGCGGGCGAAGAGGCGGCCCGGGTGTTCGCCCTGCTGCGCGAGGATTCCGAGCGGGTCTACGCGCATTATCTCGAAATGCTGAACGAGGGCGCGGACGGTGAGCCGCTCGATCCCGAACGCTCGGGGCTCGCGCGCGAGCTTGCGCGGATGAACCTCTCGCTCAACTTCTATACCCAGTGGTACTGGAAGATCGACCTGCACAACCTGTTCCACTTCATCAGCTTGCGCGCCGACCCCCACGCCCAATACGAGATCCGGGTCTATGCGGACGCCATGGCCGAGACCGTCAAGCGCTGGGTGCCGCTCGCCTATGACGCCTTCGAGCAGCATGCGATGGGCGGCGCGCGGCTGTCCGCCAAGGCGCTCGCGGTGGTCAAGCGGCTGATCGCGGGCGAGGACGTCGCGCAAGAAGACAGCGGGCTGTCGAAGCGCGAATGGCGCGAGCTGATGGCGGTGCTGAAGCCGGATCCGTAAGCCTCGACAGGAAATCGCGATGCACGACCGCAAACGCCTGGTGCCCGACGAATTCACGGTGCCCGAAAACCTCGAGACCCCGCGCTTTCGCCTGCGCATGCTGAGCGTGCACGACGTGGTCAAGGATTACGACGCGGTGATGTCGAGCGTCGATCACCTGCGCTCGACCTTCAGCCGGGAGAGCCGCTCGGACTGGCCCGAGGGCCTGACCTTCGAAGACGACCTGATCGACCTGGGCTGGCACCAGCGGGAATTCACCGAGGGCTTTTCCTTTGCCTATACGGCGATGAGCCCGGACGAGAGCCGCTGCGTGGGCTGCGTCTACATCAACCCGACCCGGCGCGCGGGCTTCGATGCCTCGGTCACGCTCTGGGTCCGCGCCGACGAGCTTGCCTCGGGACTCGACGACGCGCTCTACCGGGCGGTCAAGGACTGGATCGTCTCGGCCTGGCCGTTCGAGAACCCCGCCTTCCCCGACCGCGAGATTCCGCTCGACGAGTGGCACGGGCTGCCGCTCGACGATTAGGAGATCTTTTTCGCTCACGGCAGCAGACCTCGCGGTCTGCGCCTACGCGGGTGCGGCGCGATAGCGCCGACCCGCACTTGCGGGCTAGCGCGATCCCCGCTGCGCGGATATCGCGCGCGTCTATTGAATGACGATCCGGGGAGCCTGGCGGGCGGTATCGCCCAGCGATTCTTCGATCTTGGCGGCGACGTTTTGCGCGATCTCCAGATAGGCCATGGCGTGGGGGCTGTCGGGCTTCGAGGCGACGATCGGCGTGCCGGCGTCCGAGGTTTCGCGGATCTCGATGTCGAGCGGCAGCTCGCCCAGAAAGTCCGTCTCGAGCTGGCCGGCGACCTTCTTCGCCCCGCCGTGGCTGAAGATATCGGCGCGGTGGCCGCATTCGGGGCAGACGTAATAGCTCATATTCTCGACGATGCCGAACACCGGAACCGAGACCTGCTTGAACATGTTGAGCCCCTTGCGCGCGTCCAGGAGCGCGATGTCCTGGGGCGTGGAGACGATGACCGCGCCCGTGAGCGGGACCCGCTGGGCCATGGTGAGCTGGGCGTCGCCCGTGCCCGGCGGCAGATCGACCACGAGGACGTCGAGCTCGCCCCAGGCAACGTCGCGGAGCATCTGCTCGATGGCGCTCATGACCATCGGCCCGCGCCAGATCATCGGCGTGTCCTCGCCGACGAGGAAGCCGATCGACATGCATTTGACGCCGTGGTTCTCCATCGGCTCCAGGATCTTGCCGTCGGGCGAGAACGGCTGGCCCTGCAGGCGCATCATGCGCGGGATCGACGGGCCGTAAATGTCGGCGTCGAGCAGGCCCACCTTGTGCCCGATTTCGGCCAGCGCGACCGCGAGATTGACCGCGGTGGTCGATTTGCCGACGCCGCCCTTGCCGCTCGCCACCGCGACGATCGAGCGCACGCCGGGCAGCGCGGGCTTGTCGCCCTGGGGTGCGGCCTGGGGCTGGGCCGGGCCGGCGGCGCCACCTTGCGCGGCCCGCTCGGCGGTGAGCACGGCGGTGACCGAGAGCACGCCGTCGATCCGTTCGACCGCCTGTTCACAGGCGATGCGGAGGGCCTCCTTGGCCTCGGCCTCCTCGGGCTCGATCTCGATCGCGAAGCCCACATTGCCGTCGCGGATGACGACGCCGGTGATCATGCCGAGCGTGATCACGTTCGAGCCCCGGTCCGTATCCTCGACGCCTTTGAGCGCATCGAGCACCTGCTGATTCGTAATCTCCGCCATGGTGTGCGCCGTCTCTCCCGTAAACCCTGTTTCTAGCGGCGTTTTTGGCCGCGTAGTTGTTGCGCTGTAACCTAGGCTGACATATATACCAGTGAGAGCGGTTTTCAAATCCAGCCTTTGGCGACGCGGGCACCGGATTTTGGGCGGTGTGGCGTCGCGAGCATTATCGAAGGACGATCATTCATGCCGTGGACGAGCCAAGGTGGTGGCGGATGGCAGGGCGGCGGCGGTGGCGGCCCCTGGGGACGCGGACCCGCGCGCGGTGGAGGCGGCCAGTCCGACTTTGAGGATATCTTGCGCCGTGGCCAGGACCGGCTGAAAAGCTGGTTTCCCGGCGGAGCCAAGGGCGGCCGCGGGATCATCATTCTCATTCTGATCGCGCTTGGCATCTGGTTCGCCAGCGGCTTTTACCGGGTTCAACCGGACGAGCAAGGCGTCGTGCTTCGCTTCGGCGAGTGGGTCAAGACCACCCAGCCGGGGCTGAACTACCACCTGCCCGCGCCCATCGAGGCGGTCATCACGCCGAAGATTCTGAAGATCAATCGCGTGGAGGTCGGTTTCCGGTCCAACCCGGATCAGCGCGCGACGGGTTCGCGGCCGGTCCCCGCCGAAAGCCTGATGCTGACCGGCGACGAGAATATCGTCGATATTAATTTTACCGTGTTCTGGCAGATCAAGGACGCGGGCCAGTTCCTGTTCAACATCCGCAACCCGGAAGGCACGGTGCACGTCGTTGCGGAAAGCGCCATGCGCGAGATCGTCGGCAAGACCGAGATCGCGTCCGCGCTGGCCGAAGGCCGCGCCCAGATCGAGCAGGAGGCCCAGATACTCGTGCAGGCCGTGCTCGACGAATATGGCGCCGGCATTCTGGTCCGGAACGTCGAGCTTCAGAAGGTCGACCCGCCCGAAGCGGTGATCGATGCCTTCCGCGACGTGCAGCGGGCGCGCGCCGATCAGCAGCGGGCGATCAACGAGGCGGAAGCCTACCGGCGCGACATCCTGCCCCGCGCGCGGGGCGATGCGGAACGGATTCTGCAGGAGGCGGAAGCCTTCCGGCAGGAGCAGATCGCGACCGCCGAGGGCGACGCCGCGCGGTTCCTCGCGATCTACAACGAATACAAGGTCGCGAAGGAAATCACCCGCAAACGGATTTATCTGGAGACCATGGAAGAGATTCTCTCGGGCATGGACAAGGTCATCATCGATACCGACGGTCAGGGCTCTGGTGTCGTGCCCTATCTGCCGCTCAACGAGCTGCAGAAATCCAGAAGCGGGGAAGGGAACTAGGCCATGGGCAGAGGAAAGCTGATCGCCATCGGAATTGGGCTCCTGGTCGTCCTGATCCTCGTGTTGAGCGCAACCTTCAAGGTCCGCCAGAGCGAACAGGCCCTGTTGCTCCAGTTCGGCGACCCGCGGGCCGTGATCTCTGAACCCGGGCTCTACTTCAAGATCCCGTTCGTCCAGAACGTGGAATTTTTCGAGCGGCGGATCCTCGATTACGACGTGCCGGTCGAGGAGGTCATCGCGTCGGACCAGAAGCGGCTCGTCGTCGACACGTTCGCGCGCTACCGCATCGTCGACCCGCTCAAGTTCTATCAGACGGTCGGCACCGAAGAGGCGGTCCGGGCGCGGCTCGGCGCGATCCTGAACGCCCGGACGCGCGAGGTGCTGGGTCTCGTCCCGCTGATCAGCGTTCTCTCGGGCGAACGGCGCGATCTGATGAACCAGATCGCCGTCCTGGTGAACACCGACGCGGCGGGCTTCGGGGTCGACGTCATCGACGTGCGCATCAAGCGGGCCGACCTGCCCGAAGAAAACAGCCAGGCGATCTATTTAAGGATGCAGACCGAACGCGAACGGGAAGCCAAGGAATTTCGCGCCCAGGGCGCCGAGTTTGCGCAGCGCATCCGGGCGGCCGCCGATCGCGAACGCACCGTGCTGCTCGCGGAAGCCGAGCGCGACGCCCAGAAGCTGCGCGGCGACGGCGAGGCGCAACGGGTCAAGATCTTCGGCGATGCGGTGAGCCAGGACCCGGAGTTCTATGCCTTTCTGCGCAGCATGGACGCCTACAAACGCTCGTTCCACCCGGAGGACACCACGATGGTGCTCACACCGGACAGCGATTTCTTCGATTATTTCGGCGTTGCCCCCACGCAGGGCGACTAGCCGGCCAAGCATTCGCCGGCGGTCTGCCAACCTGACGACGTGTTGATGACCAGCATCGTTTTCCCGATTGCTCCCGTCCTCCGGTTTGCCGGAGCCGCCGGGCTCGGTGCGATCGCGCTGGTCGTGGCCGCGGTTGCGGTTGCGCGCGAGCCGACGGAAAGCTTCGCCGATCTCGTCGAGCGGCTGACGCCCGCGGTCGTCAACATCTCGACAACGGCGGATGTCGAAAACTCCCATTCCGGCATGGACGCTTTTCCCGACGGGTCACCGCTCGAGGAATTCTTCGATTTCTTCGGGCAGCCCATGCCCCCTGGAGACGGCAATGGCTTTGGCGGCGGCGCGCACCAGGTGACGTCGCTGGGGTCGGGATTCATCATCGACGGGGGCGGATTCGTGGTGACCAACAACCATGTCATCGAGGGCGCGAGCGAGGTCACGGTCATTCTCGACGACGATACCCAGCTTGCCGCCGAGGTGCTGGGACGGGACGTCAAGACGGATCTTGCCCTGCTCAAGGTCGAGTCCGAGACGCCCCTGCCGTTCGTCGAGTTCGGCGATTCGAGCAACGCCCGGGTCGGCGATTGGGTCATCGCCATCGGCAATCCGTTCGGACTTGGCAACACGGTCACGGCGGGCATCATCTCGGCGCGAGGCCGCGACATCAATGCCGGACCCTACGACGATTTCATCCAGACCGATGCGCCGATCAATCGGGGGAATTCCGGCGGACCGATGTTCGATATGGACGGCAAGGTCATCGGCGTGAACACCCTGATCTTCTCGCCCTCGGGTGGCAGCGTGGGGGTCGGCTTCGCCACACCGGCGTCGCTCGCGGAATCCATCATCCTCCAGCTTCGCGAGTTCGGCGAGACCCGGCGGGGCTGGCTCGGCGTGCGGATCCAGACAGTGAGCCAGGAAATCGCCGAGAATTTGGGCATGGCCGAAGCCGCCGGCGCGTTGGTCGCCTCCGTGACCGCCGCCGGCCCGGCGGAAGCCGCTCGCATCGAAGCGGGCGACGTCATATTACGGTTCGACGGCACGCCGGTCGCCAAACGCCGGGACCTGCCCCGCATCGTCGCGGATACCCCGGTCGGCAAGCGGGTTGAGGTGGTGGTCTGGCGCGACGGCCAGGAGCAATCCATCGAGGTCGAGATTGGGTGGCTCGATGAGACCGACGCGGTGGCCGCGGTAACGCCGCAGACGCCTGCACCCGCGCCGGCCCCGCCGGCCGGCGACATCGAGGCCTTCGGGCTGGTGTTGGCGGAAATCACACCCGAGCTTCGAGCGCGGTTCGGACTGGCCGCGGCGGCGCTGGGCGTGGTCGTCGTCGAACGATCCGCAGACAACGAGTCGAACGATTTCCAGCCGGGCGACGTGATCGTCGCGATCGGCGATCAGCCGATTGAAACGGCCGATGACGTTCTGGCGGCCTTCGAGATCCTTACCGCGGCCGGCGCAGGCTCGGTGGTCGTGCTGCGCGAGCGGGCCGGAAACCGCCGCTTCGTCGCGCTCGACCTGGAGACGGGCTAGGACCGGGGACGTGCCGCCGGCTGGCCCGTGGCAGTGACCACAGCATCACCAGCGAGGGGGGCGTCACCGCTGATCCGGCCCTTCGCGGGCATCCGGCCCGCGCCCGGACAGGCCGAGGCGGTGATTGCGCCGCCCTACGACGTGCTCAGCAGCAGCGAGGCCCGCGCTCTCGCGCAGGACCTGCCGTGGAGTCTTCTGCACGTGACGAAGCCCGAAATCGACTTTCCGGCCGACGCCGTGCCCGACGGACCGGCGATCCACGGCCGGGCCGGGGTCACCTTCCGGCGCATGCTTGAAGAGGGCATCCTGCGGCGCGACCCGTCACCCTGCTATTACGTCTACCGGCTGACCATGGGGTCGCATGTCCAGACCGGTCTCGCGCTCACGGCCTCGATCAAGGCCTACCGGGCCATGCAGATCCGCCGCCATGAATTTACCCGGCCCGACAAGGAGGACGACCGGGTCTTGAATATTTCGACGGTCAACGCGCAGACCGAGCCGGTCCTGCTGGTCCACCGCGCCGACGACCGGCTTGCCGCGTTGATCGATGCGGCCATCCAGCGCCCGCCCGCCGTGAATCTGACTGCTCGGGACGGCATCGGCCATACGCTGTGGACGGTCGAGGAGGCCGAGCGGATCGCGGCGCTCAGCGAGCGGCTCGACCGGCTGGACGCGCTTTACATTGCCGATGGGCATCACCGCTGCGCGGCCGCGGCCCGGATCGCGGAAGAGCGGCAAGCGGATTCGAGCGACTATTTTCTCGCCGTGGCGTTCCCGGCGGAGGCCGCGCGGATTCTCGATTACAATCGGCTGTGCCGGGATCTCGGCGGGCTGTCGGAAGCGGGGTTTGTGGAGGCGCTCGGGGAGCGCTTCGAGATTGCGCCGGTTCACGGTCCCCTGCGGCCTGCGCGGGCTCACGAATTCGGCATGATCCTCGGTTCGCAATGGTATCGCCTGCGCTTGCGCGAGTCCCTGGCAGACGATAGGCCCGTGATCGAGCGTCTCGACGTAAGCCTGCTGGCCAATCACGTGCTCAAGCCGATCTTCGGGATTACGGATCCGCGGACCGACCCGCGAATCGAGTTCGTCGGCGGAATCCGCGGGCTGGATGCGCTCGAGCTCCCGGTGCGGGCCGGCGACGCGGCAGTCGGCTTTGCGCTGTTCCCGACGGCGATCGACGATCTGATGGCGGTCGCGGACACCGGCGCCGTGATGCCCCCGAAATCCACCTGGTTCGAGCCGAAGCTCGCCGATGGCCTGGTCTCCTATCCCCTCGACTGACGTGTTGCGGCCGGTCGGGGTTGCGGCGGTGCGGGTATGACGGATCGAGCGCGGGTCCTGCTCCTGGGCGGGCCGACGGCCAGCGGCAAGTCGGCTCTGGCTGTGGCACTGGCCCAGGGCTTCGACGGCGTCGTCGTCAACGCCGACAGCATGCAAATCTACGCCGAGCTGCGACTGATCACGGCAAGACCAGGCGAGGCCGAAGAGGCGGCCGTGCCCCACCGGCTCTACGGTGTGCGACCCGCCGCCGAGCCCTGCAGCGCGGCGCTCTGGCGCACGCTCGCGCTGGCGGAGATCGACCGGATCCAGGCGGACGGAGGACTTCCCATCCTGGTCGGGGGCAGCGGCCTCTATTTTCGTGCCCTGCTTCACGGCCTGGCACCGGTTCCGCCGATCCCACCCGATATCCGTGTCCGCACCCGCGCGCAGATGGACGCCAAGGGTCCGGAAGCGATGCATGCTTTGCTGGCGACGCACGATCCGGATATGGCGGCACGGCTCAAGCCCGGCGACCGTCAACGCGTCATACGCGCCCTCGAGGTGATCGAGGCGACCGGTCGCAGCCTGGCCTCCTGGCAGCGTCTCGAGTCACAGGTTGCGAGTCCCAAGGGCCGGGTCATGGGCTTGGTGCTCGATCCGCCCCGGGAGGCTCTCTATGCCGCTTGCAGCGCACGATTTGCCGCGATTGCCGAGGGCGGCGGTCCCGCGGAGGCGGCCGCCATGGATGCGCTCGGACTCGCCCCGACCCTGCCGGCGATGAAGGCGGTTGGATTGCGCGAATTGATCGCGCTGTCCCGGGGCGAGATCGGCCGGGACGAAGCGATCGCGGCCGGCACGCGCGCAACCCGGCGCTACGCCAAACGCCAGCGCACCTGGTTTCGTCACCAGATGGCCGACGCGGCGCGGATCGAGGCGCGGGTAACGCCCGAGACCCTCAATAGCGCGCTGGCCGAGGTGAGCCGGATTGTGTTGACCGATTCGGCCTAAGCGACTAGTTTTGCTGGCCTTTACGGGCGCGCCGCACCAGATCACTTACATGGGGAACGCCGCTGGGTTCAGCGGTGCGGTAGCGTGCCGTCATGGCGTGAGGCGACCTGCGGCCTCAGGAAAGGCAAAACGTGCGACAGACCGGCTCGGAAATCGTTCTCAACGCCCTCGTGGATCAGGGCGTGGACGTGCTGTTCGGTTATCCGGGCGGCGTGGTCCTGCCGATCTACGACGCCATCTTCCGGCAGAACGAGATTCGTCACATCCTGGTGCGCCACGAGCAGGGCGCCCTGCACGCGGCGGAGGGTTACGCGCGCTCGACCGGCAAGGTCGGCGTGGCGCTGGTGACCTCGGGCCCGGGCGCGACCAACGCCGTGACCGGGCTGGCCGACGCGCTGATGGACAGTATCCCCCTGGTCTGCCTGACTGGGCAGGTGCCGACCCAATTGATCGGCAACGACGCATTCCAGGAGGCGGACACGATCGGCATCACCCGGCCATGCACCAAGCACAACTATCTGGTCAGGGACGTGAACGACCTGGCGCGTACGCTGCACGAGGCCTTCGAAGTGGCGCGCTCGGGACGGCCGGGATCGGTGGTGGTCGATCTGCCCAAGGACGTTTTAACATCCGAGGACGGCACCTACAGCGGCCCCGACAATGTTACTCACCGCACCTACAAGCCCCAGACCGAGGGCGATCCGGCAGCCATCGAGCAGGCGGTCGAACTGATCGCGCATGCCAAGCGGCCGATTTTCTATGCCGGCGGCGGGGTCATCAATTCGGGCCCCGAGGCCAGTGCTCGGCTGATCGAACTCGTCGCGCGCACAGGCTATCCGATCACCAACACCCTGATGGGGCTGGGCGGCTTCCCGGCGAGTGATTCCCATTTCCTCGGCATGCTCGGCATGCACGGCACCTACGAGGCCAACATAGCAATGGCCGAATGCGATGTGATGATCGCCGTCGGCGTACGCTTCGACGACCGGGTGACCGGACGGCTCGACGCCTTCTCTCAGGGCTCGACCAAGATCCATATCGACATCGACCGCTCGTCGATCAACAAGAACGTCAAGGTCGACCTGCCCATCGTCGGCGATTGTGCCAGCGTGCTGGGCGCACTGCTTGAGCGCTGGGATGGGGACGGTCATGCGCCGGACAAGGACGCGCTCAAGACCTGGTGGGCGCGGATCGACGACTGGCGCTCGCGCGACTGCCTTCATTACGAGCAGACCGGTGACGTGATCAAGCCGCAATACGCCATCGACCGGCTCAACCAGCTGACCAAGGACCGCGACGATGTTTACATCACCACCGAGGTCGGCCAGCACCAGATGTGGGCGGCGCAATTCATGAAGTTCGAGACGCCCAAGCACTGGATGACCTCGGGCGGGCTCGGCACCATGGGTTACGGCTTTCCAGCCGCGATGGGCGTGCAGGTCGCGCACCCGGACGCGCTGGTGATCGACGTGGCGGGCGAGTCATCGTTGATGATGACGATCCAGGAGCTCTCGACGATGTGTCAGCACCGCTTGCCGGTGAAGGCGTTCATCATCAACAACCGGTACATGGGCATGGTCCGGCAGTGGCAGGAGTTCTTCCACGGCGGCCGCTATTCGGAAAGCTATATGGAATCCTTGCCCGATTTCGTGAAGCTGGCGGAATCCTTCGGCGCCGTGGGACTGCGCGCCGAGAAGCCTGACGAGGTCGACGATCTGATCGGCGAGATGATCGCGGTCGACCGGCCGGTGCTGGCCGACGTGCGGGTCGATCCCGACGAGAACGTCTTTCCGATGATTCCGGGAGGTGCGGCCCACTACGAAATGAAACTGGGCCCCGATGACGCGCGCCAGGACCTGGATCGCAGCGAGGACGGCATGGTGCGCGTCTGAGCCCCGGCCGAGCCGCAGCCCGAGGAAACGCCTATGGAGTCCGCTGCCATCGAACGCCACACGATCTCGGTCCTGGTCGATAACGAGGCGGGCGTGCTGGCGCGCGTGGTCGGGCTGTTTTCGGGGCGTGGCTACAACATCGACAGCCTCACCGTGGCCGAGGTCGATCCCGCGGAAACGGTTTCCCGGATCACCCTGGTGACCTCGGGAACACCCATGACGATCGAACAAATCAAGGCGCAGCTCGAGCGTCTCGTACCTGTTCACCGGGTCAACGACCTGACCGTCGAAGGCCCCGCAGTCGAGCGCGAGCTCGCCCTGATCAAGGTGGCGGGAACCGGGGAAAAGCGCGTCGAAGCCCTGCGTATCGCCGACATCTTTCGCGCCCGGGTGATCGATGCCACGAACCATTCCTTCGTGTTCGAGATGACCGGCAGCTCCGACAAGCTCAGCGCCTTTATCAAAATGATGGAGCCGCTCGGCCTTGCTGAGATTTCGCGCACCGGGGTTGTCGCCATCGCGCGGGGCGCCGAAGCGCCCGAATCCGACTAACGTAACCGCCAGCCGCTCAAGTCCGGAGGACAGATCATCATGCGTGTCTACTACGATCGCGACGCCGATGTGAACCTGATCAAGTCGAAGAAGATTGCCGTCATCGGCTACGGCAGCCAAGGCCATGCCCACGCCAACAACCTCAACGAGAGCGGCGCGAAGGACGTTGTCGTGGGGCTGCGCCCGGGATCGACAAGCATCGCCAAGGCCGAGAACGCCGGTCTGAAGGTGATGGACGTGCCTGAAGCGGCTCAATGGGCCGACGTCGCAATGGTGCTGACACCGGACGAGTTGCAGGCGACCATGTACACAGAGGTTTTGAAGGATAATTTAAAGCAAGGCGCGGCTCTGGCTTTCGCCCACGGCTTTTCGATCCACTTCCGGGTGATCGAGCCCCGTGGCGATCTCGACGTTTTCATGGTCGCGCCCAAGGGTCCGGGCCACACGGTGCGGTCCGAATACGAGCGGGGCGGCGGTGTTCCCTGCCTGCTTGCGGTCCATCAGGACGCCTCGGGCAATGCGACGGACATCGGTCTGTCCTATGCCTCCGCAATTGGCGGCGGTCGCGCCGGGGTCATCGAGACAACCTTTCGCGAGGAATGCGAGACCGACCTGTTCGGCGAGCAGGTCGTGCTCTGTGGCGGTCTCACCTCATTGATCACCGGGGCCTTCGAGACCCTCGTTGAGGCGGGCTACGCGCCCGAGATGGCCTATTTCGAGTGTCTGCACGAGGTCAAGCTCATCGTCGACCTGATCTATGAGGGCGGCATCGCCAACATGCGCTATTCGATCTCCAATACCGCGGAGTATGGCGACTACTCGAGGGGCCCGCGCGTCATCAACGACGCCGTGCGCGCCGAAATGCGCCAAATCCTCGCGGAAATTCAAACCGGGAAGTTCGCCAGCGAGTGGGTATCCGAAAACAAGGCGGGCCAGCCCTCGTTCAAGGCCATGCGGCGGCGTTCCGCGGAGCATCAGATCGAGGAAGTCGGTGAGAAGCTACGGGCCATGATGCCCTGGATCGCCGCCAATAAGCTGGTGGACAAGACCAAGAATTAGGGACACGCGCCAGCGCCGAGCATTCGACAACCCAACCCGGGCGGGGCCTCCAACGGACGCGGATAGAGTCACCGATCTGGGCCACGTCCCGCTGGTTTGGGAACCGACTAGACAGTATTTCTCACGGCCACGCTCAAGACGAGGCGGCAAATCCCTTTAATAGAACTCTTTTTCGATCGGACGACCGTTCGTCGATTTCGCCGGAATCGCGAATTGTTATTGCGTCTCAAGGAGAAAAAAGCGTAGAACGTAAATGGTTAACGGTCGGGGTTTAAGTTGCCGTTAACCTTGGGCGTGCCTATCTAGAGAGGCGCATAGGAGCCGTTTGCGGGCAGTCTTTGGATAAAACCATGACAGAACAGCGAGCGAGGCAAATCTGTCGTTGCCGGCATGCAGGGCTCTTTCCGCGTGGGACTCGGGATTTTCGTGTCTCGGCGCGGCGACTTAGACGCCCCCGGGCGGACTGACGTCGTTATCGGCGGCCGTTTGGGGATTGGAACAGCGTCTTAATGTTGCCGATACCGAGACATGAGGAACGAACGCCATGACCAAGACAGCTGAATCGAGCCGCGTCGTCATCTTCGACACGACGTTGCGCGACGGTGAGCAATCGCCGGGTGCATCCATGAATCTGGAAGAGAAACTGCGTATCGCGGGGATTTTGGAGCGGATGGGAGTCGACGTCATCGAGGCCGGTTTCCCGATCGCTTCGAATGGCGATTTTGAGGCCGTCCGCGAGGTTGCCGCCGCGATCGAGGACTGTGCGGTGTGCGGGCTCGCCCGCTCCGCGCGGGCGGATATCGACCGGGCGGCGGAAGCCCTCGAGCCGGCCAAGCAGCCGCGCATTCATACCTTCATCTCAACCAGCCCGCTGCACATGAAATATAAACTTCGCATGGAACCGGAAGAGGTTCTGGAAGCGGTCACTGACAGCGTGACCCATGCGCGCGGCTATACCGACGACGTGGAGTGGTCCTGCGAGGACGGATCACGAACGGACCATGATTTCTTGTGCCGCACTGTCGAGGCGGCAATCGCGGCGGGGGCGTGCACCGTCAATATTCCGGACACGGTGGGCTACGCGCTACCAGACGAATATGCGGCGTTGATCCGCATGCTGATCGAGCGTGTGCCAAACATCGACAAGGCCGTGATCTCGGTGCATTGCCACAACGATCTGGGGCTCGCGGTCGCCAATTCGCTGGCCGCCGTCAAGAACGGCGCGCGCCAGGTCGAATGCACCCTCAACGGACTGGGGGAGCGGGCCGGCAATGCGGCGATGGAGGAGATCGTCATGGCCCTGCGCACGCGGCACGACCTGATGCCCTTCGAGACCGACATCCGGACCGAATTGATCACAAAGGCGTCGCGCCTGGTTTCCACGGTGACCGGATTTACGGTGCAGAACAACAAGGCGATCGTCGGTGCGAACGCCTTCGCCCACGAAGCGGGGATTCACCAGGACGGCATGCTCAAACATGCCGGCACCTACGAAATCATGACCCCGGAATCGATTGGCCTGGTGAGTTCGACGCTGGTGATGGGCAAGCATTCGGGGCGGCACGCCTTCAAACGAAAACTTCAGGAACTCGGTTACGAGATCGGCGACAACGCCCTGCAGGATGCGTTCACGCGTTTCAAGGATCTCGCCGACAAGAAAAAGGAGTTGTTCGACGAGGACCTCATCGCGCTAGTCGACGACGAGTTGGCGCGCACCAGCGATCGAATCAAGTTCGTCTCGCTGGCGGTTCAATGCGGTTCCGAGGGTCCGCCCCAGGCCGATCTTGCCCTCGAAATCGAAGGCGAGACGGTTTTGGCCGCGGCAAGCGGCGATGGGCCGGTCGATGCGACATTCAACGCCGTCAAGCGTGCCTGTCCCCACGAAGCCCGGCTACAGCTCTTCCAGGTCCACGCCGTTACCCAAGGAACGGATGCCCAGGGTGAAGTTACGGTTCGGCTCGAGGAAGACGGGCGGACAGTCAACGGCCAAGGCGCCGATACGGACACGCTCGTCGCCTCAGCCCGAGCCTATGTGAATGCGTTGAATAAATTGTTGGTCAAGCAGGAGAAAACGGCGCCGGCGGCGCTTACGGCCTAACGGTCCGTCGGGGGCGCCGATACGCGACGGCGCGCGAGCCCGCGTCAGGAAGTTGAAGCGAGGATAAATGTTTTCACGACTGCTCGGCATGATGTCGGCCGACATGGCGATCGACCTCGGAACCGCGAACACGCTGGTCTATGTCAAGGCCCAGGGAATCGTTCTAAACGAGCCCTCGGTTGTCGCCATCGCGAATTTCAAGGGCAAGAAACAGGTGCTCGCAGTCGGCGAGGAAGCCAAGCTCATGCTTGGGCGGACGCCCGGCAATATCGAGGCGATCCGGCCTCTCCGCGACGGTGTGATTGCCGACTTCGAGATCGCGGAGGAAATGATCAAGCAATTCATTCGCAAGGTGCACAACCGGCGCAGCTTCGCAAGCCCGCAGATCATCGTTTGTGTGCCGTCGGGCTCGACCGCGGTCGAGCGCCGCGCGATCCAGGAGTCGGCGGAGAGCGCCGGTGGCCGGCGGGTCTATCTGATCGAGGAGCCGATGGCAGCGGCCATCGGCGCGGGTCTGCCCGTGACGGAACCGACGGGCTCGATGGTCGTCGATATCGGCGGCGGCACGACCGAGGTGGCCGTGCTGTCCCTGGGCGGCATCGTCTATTCGCGCTCCGTCCGGGTGGGCGGCGACAAGATGGACGAAGCGATCATCGGCTATATCCGGCGCAACCATAATTTGCTGATTGGCGAATCGAGCTCGGAGCGGATCAAGACCCAGATAGGCTCCGCCTGTCCGCCGACGGATGGCAATGGCCGGGTGTTCGAAATCAAGGGACGCGATCTGATGAACGGCGTGCCCAGAGAGCTTGCGATCAGCGAACGCCAGGTCGCTGAAAGCCTCGCCGAGCCCGTCGGTGCGATCATCGATGCGGTCAAGGTGGCGCTCGAGCATACCGCGCCGGAGCTCGCCGCCGACATCGTCGACAAGGGCATCGTGCTGACCGGCGGCGGTGCTCTGCTGGGCAACCTAGACCACGTTCTGCGCCACGCCACGGGCCTGCCCGTCTCGATCGCCGACGAGGCGCTTTCCTGCGTGGCGGTGGGAACGGGACGCTGCCTGGAGGAAATGAAGGTCCTCAAGCACGTCCTGCAAGAGGCTTACTGATACGCGGGCGACAAGCGATGGCGCTTGGGCGTCCTGTCCTGCAGCCAAGAGACGATCGGAGAGATAGGTGAGAACGTCGGGACGCCACGTGCTGCGCTTGGCCATGCCGATCAAGGTCCTCGCACAGCGCTTCGCCTTCGTCCTCCTGGTTGGCGTGACCGTGACGCTCATGATCCTCGATCGGGTCGAGCCCACGGCAACTGAAAAGCTACGCGTCGTGGTGACCGACATCACCGCTCCCGTCCTCGAATTCTTCGCGGAGCCCGCTGCTGGCGTCGCCCTGCTCGCCAAGCGCGTCGATACGTTCTTCTCGGTCTACGAGGAGAATGATGCACTCCGCCTCGAGAACGACCGGTTGCTGAAATGGCAGGCGGTCGCACGCCAGCTCGAGCATGACAACGCCGAGTTGCGCGACATGCTCAACGTCGTCTCCGATCCGCGGGCCTCGTTCATTTCGTCGCGGGTCATTGCGGATTCGGGCGGTGCCTTCGTGCGCACTGTCCTGATCAATGCCGGTCGGCGGGATGGCGTGGCTGTGGGCCAAGCCGCCGTGAACGGCGACGGGCTGGTCGGACGGATCGTCGAGGCGGGCGAGCGGAGCGCCAGGATACTGCTGCTCACCGATTTGAACTCGCGGATTCCCGTGGTCATCGAATCGAGCCGCGAGCGGGCGATTATGGCCGGTGATAATGGCCTGTGGCCCGCGTTGGCTTTCCTCGACGACAAGGCCGCCGTCGAGGTTGGCGACCGGGTCGTAACCTCGGGTCACGGCGGCATGCTTCCGCCGGGAATTCCGATTGGTACGGTCGCCGGCGCCGGTGAGGGCGAAGCGCTGGTTCAACCCTTCGCCGACTGGGGTAGCCTCGAGTTCGTCAGCGTGCTGAATTACGTTGTGCCCGGCGTGCTGCCGTCCACGCGACGCGCCAGCCGGGTGGAGACGCTGCCGTGAGAGCGATCCTTATTCAACGAGCGCAGCCCTATTTCTGGCACTCGATTCCGGTCGCGACGACCCTGCTTCTCGTTTTTCTGACCGTCGTGCCCTGGCGTCTCCCGGGCTTTGGACCGATTACCCCGGCGTTCACCCTGATGGCCGTATTCTACTGGGGTCTCTACCGGCCGGACCGGCTGCCCTACGGCGCGATTTTCTGCCTTGGTCTGATTCAGGATTTGCTGAGCGGGACGCCGCTGGGCATGACGTCGCTCGTCTTGCTGCTGGTCCAGGGCACGCTAATCTCCCAGCACCGCTTCCTGCTGGGCAAGTCCTTCCTGGTTACCTGGTGCGGTTTCATGCTCGTGGCGCCGGCTGCGGCGATCCTGAGCTGGATCGTCGGGAGCGTCTTTTTCGGCGCCTTTCTTGCGCCGATACCCATCGTCATTCAGGTGTTGCTCACAATCTTGCTATATCCCGCGCTGACTTGGGTGTTCGGTCGGATCCACCAGGTCGTGGCGCGTCACCCGTAGCATGCGCAAGCCCGAATTGGGTCGAAACAAGTTGTTCACCCGCCGTGCGCTGGTGTTCGGCGGGGCCCAGCTCGCCTTGTTCGGCGCGCTCGCGGGCCGGCTCTATCAGCTGCAAGTGGTCGAATCCGATCAATATCGCATGCTGTCGGACGAAAATCGGATCAATTACCAGCTTCTGCCGCCGCCGCGGGGACGCATTCTCGATCGCTTCGGCGAGGACCTCGCCGTCAACCGCCAGACCTATCGTCTAGTCCTGGTCCCCGAACAGACGGACAGCACGGATATCACCTTGAACTCGCTCCAGGACATGATTCAACTGAGCGAGGAGGAGAAGACACGCATCCTGCGCGAGGCGCGCCGCCAGCGGAGCTTCATGCCGATTACCGTGCGCGACAATCTCTCATGGTCCGAAGTGTCCCGTATCGAGGTCAATATTCCGAGCCTTCCGGGTGTCATGATCGATGTGGGAGAAAGCCGCTATTACCCTTACGGGGCGGAGACCGCCCATCTTATCGGTTATGTGGGACGGGTTTCGGAGACCGAACTTTCGGACGACCCGCTGTTGACTCTCCCCGAATTCCGGATCGGCAAGAACGGCGTTGAAAAGGTTTTCGATCGGGACTTGCGCGGGTCGGCGGGCTCGCGCCAGGTCGAGGTCAACGCCTATGGTCGGATCATCAGGGAGCTCGCCCGCAAAGACGGCCAGCCCGGCGACGATTACGTGCTCACGATCGATGTAGGGCTGCAAAAATTCGCCGCGACGCGCCTAGGTCATGAGAGTGGAGCCGCCGCCGTCATCGACGTGCATACGGGCGATGTCCTGGCACTGGCTTCGACACCGAGTTTCGATCCGAACGCCTTCAACATGGGACTCAGTCACAGCGAGTGGCAGGCCCTGGTGGAAAACCCCCGTCATCCGCTGTCGAACAAGGCGATCGCCGGCCAATATCCACCGGGTTCGACGTTCAAGATTATCGTCGCGTCGGCCGCGCTCGAAGGCGGCCATGTCACGCCGGAGCACAAAGTCTATTGCTCCGGTCATATCGAGCTCGGCAACCGCCGCTTTCATTGTTGGCGAAAGCATGGCCACGGCAGTTTAGCCATGGTCGATGCCATCGCCCAATCGTGCGACGTGTATTTCTACGATATCGCCAAACGGGTTGGCGTCGACGCTATCGGTGCCATGGCGCGCCGCTTCGGTTACGGCGCGACGCCCGGCATCGGTCTTCCCGGCGAGGCCGGAGGCCTCGTGCCCAGCCGCGACTGGAAGATGGCGATCCACGGCGAGGCCTGGCAGAAAGGCGAGACCCTCGTCATCGGGATCGGTCAGGGCTATCTGCTGGCGACGCCGCTGCAGCTCGCGGTGATGACAGCGCGGCTTGCCAACGGCGGTATCGCGGTGCAGCCGAATCTGATTCGCGAGATGATTCGCGACGGAGTCCGCATTCCCGCGCCCCGAACGGCGGCCTCGACAATGAATATCGCGCCGGCGTCGATCGCGACCGTTGCGCAAGGCATGAACAAGGTGAGCAACGACCCGCGCGGCACCGCCTATGCGGCGCGGATCTCCGACCCGGCCATGGCGATGGCCGGCAAGACCGGCAGTGCCCAGGTCCGGCGGATCAGCAAGAGCGAACGAGAATCCGGTGTGCGCAAGAACGAGGATCTCCCCTGGGAATTCCGGGACCACGCAATGTTTGTCGCCTTTGCCCCGGTCGATGCGCCGCGCTATGCGGTCGCGGTGCTGGTCGAGCACGGCGGTTCGGGCGCAGGAGTCGCCGCGCCGATTGCCCGCGACATCCTGTGGGAAACCCAGAAGCGCGACCCGTCGCGCCGCGTCCCAGGCACGTCGTCCGACACGATCGACGTGTAGGGATCGTGATGCGCTACGCAACCAGCCTCGCCAGGGTTCGGCTTTCACTGACCGACAAGCTGTTCCAGATCAACTGGCTGCTCGTCCTGCTGATTGGGCTCACTGCCGGGGTTGGGTTCGGCATGCTCTACTCTGCAGCGAGCGGCAATCTGCAACCCTGGGCGCAGCCTCAGATGATTCGCTTCGGGATTGGCCTGTTCATCATGTTCGCCATCGCCCTCGTGGAAATCGGGTTCTGGCTGCGAGCGGCCTATGTGATCTACGGGCTGGCGCTGATCCTACTGGTGACTGTCGAGGTGATGGGTGCGTCGGGGATGGGCGCACAACGTTGGCTCGCGCTCGGACCGGTTCAGCTCCAACCCTCGGAGCTCATGAAAATTGCGCTGGTGATTGCGCTCGCGCGTTATTTCCACGGTGCGTCACTGGAGAACGTGGCGCGCCCGGTCTTTCTGATTCCCCCGCTGCTGATGACGATCCTGCCGGCGGCGCTGGTCCTGCGTCAGCCCGATCTCGGCACCGCGGCCGTCTTGCTGATGATCACCGCAGTTGTGATCTATCTGGCGGGCGTGAGGCTTTGGCAGTACGGCGTCATCTGCGTCGCAGCCCTGGGCGCAATCCCGGTAGCCTGGCAGTTTCTACGCGACTATCAGAAGGTCCGAATTCTGACCTTTCTGGATCCCGAACGGGACCCGCTCGGGGCGGGGTATCACATCATACAATCGAAAATCGCGCTGGGCTCGGGCGGGATTTTTGGTAAAGGCTATCTCCAAGGCAGCCAGAGCCACCTTAATTTTCTCCCTGAAAAGCAGACGGATTTCATCTTCACGATGCTGGCTGAAGAATTCGGCATGGTCGGCGCATTGGGCCTGCTCGCGCTCTACACCGTCGTGCTCGCCCTGTGCTTTGTGATTTCCATGCGCTGCGTCAGCTCGTTCGGGCGACTCATGGGTATGGGGATCGCGGCGACGTTTTTTTTCTACATCTTCATCAATATAGCCATGGTCATGGGCATTATGCCCGTCGTCGGCATGCCGTTGCCGCTGATTTCCTACGGCGGCAGCGCCATGATGACCCTGCTGATCGGTTTCGGACTGGTCCTCAATGTCAGCGTTCACCGGCATCTTCGGCTCGACCGCCGGGGCCGGGTGACCAACGAATAGGACCGGGAACCCTGGCGTTGCGCGCTTGTCAGCCGCGTCTTGCGGAACGCGGGGCCACACGGTTTCCAAAATAGTCGACGCAATGCTCCGCGAAGGTTTCGAACAGGCGGGTGGGGCGCGCCTGCGCCAGGCGGGCGAGCACGATGTGAGCAGGCTCGATGGCGTCCGAGAGCGGCACGCAGGCGATCTTGTGTCCGTCGTAGGTGAGATCGCTCGCTGGACGCGTGACCAGAACGGAATAGCCGATCCCGTTCGCGACCATGCCGCGGACAGTCTCGAATGACGGCGAGAGGACGTGAATCGTGGGCTCCAGCTTTAAATGGCGGAATAGCGCCGTGAAATACTGGCGGCTCGGCGGTACATCGAGTAGCACCATGGGCTCGGCTGCCAGCTCCTCGAGCGAGACGCGGCGGCGCTTGGCGAAGATATGATCCGCCGGCAAGAGCGCATAGGGCGGCAAATCGGCGAGCGATACGAGCGCAAGACCGTCCGGCAGATCGACGTTGTAGAGAATTGCGGCATCGAAGCGCCCTGCGTCGAGACCATCCAGAAGAGCATCCTGGTGACCTTCGTGCAAGCGCAGGTCGGCGTCGGGGAATTCGGCTGTGAAGCGGGTGACAAGCTGGGGCATGTAGGTCGGCGTCAGGGTCAGGAAACAGCCGACGTCGAGACGGCCGTGAACCGCCTGGCCCAGGCCCTGCGCCTCGTCGCTCAACTCTTCAGCTTGGGCAAGCAGGCCCCGAGCCTCGACCAGAAAACGCCGACCTGCCGACGTGAGCGAGACTCCCTGGGCGTGGTGGCGAAGCAGGAGCTGAACGCCGAACAGCGCCTCGAGCTTGGCGATGGCGAGGGAGACCGAGGGTTGGGAGATGTTGAGACGACGCGCGGCCTTGGCGACACTGCCCTGCTCGGCGGTCGCCACGAAATAGGCAAGCTGCTTCAAGGTGAATCGAACCATAGAAAATATTCTCTCCCTGCGCCTCAATAATGTTTCTTCTATTGAGCGAGAGCAAGGCAGTCGGCTTCGCCGACAAGACCCGCGAAGCACCCGGGCCTCAGGGTTTGATGGTCGCCGTTGAAAATATCCTTCGAGCCAGGCTCGTTCAGCGTTAGCCTTGAACCAAAGAGCCCGCGAGTGGGGCCCGTCAGGACCTCCAACCGGGCGAGAATGGGTCATCATTTCGAACTGTCTGGAGGGAGAACAATGGATTCGCACATTATATCTCTGCGCGATCGGCTGTTTGCGGGCCAAATCACGAGGCGCGAATTCGCCCGTGGCGTGGCGGCGGCGGGTATCGTCGCGGCCAGCGGCTCGCTGGCTCGCACGGCGAAGGCGGACAGCAAGCCCGTGTTTTTCGGCTGGGCCGGCTACGACGACCCTGGCCTGTGGGACGCCTACATGGAAAAACACGGCGAACTGCCCGACTTTTCATTTTGGGGCGACGAGGAAGAAGGTATTGCCAAATGCCTCGCCGGTTTCCAACCCGACGTGCTGTTTCCCTGTAACTACAAGATCAAGAATTGGTACAAGGGCGGCATCGTCCAGCCGATCGATGTCGGGCGCCTGAGCCATTGGAACGACGTTCTCGAAGGCCTCAAGAACATCGATGGCACGGTGGTCGGCGGTGAGCGGATCTGGGTCCCGGTCGATTGGGGGCTCACCTCGATCATCTATCGCACGGACCTCGCACCCGAATATGTCGGCAACGAGAGCTACGAGATTCTCTGGGACCCGAAATACAAGGGCAAGATCGGGGTGTTCGACAGCCTGGTCGACGGCGTCGCGATCGCCGCGATCCTGGCCGGCGTCAAGAATCCGTTCGATTACCGCGATCCGGCCGATCTCGACGCGACCCGGGCGAAGATGAAGGAGCTGGTCGTCAATGTGCGATATTTCTCGAACGACGTGACCAGCCTCGAGCAGGGGCTGGCCAGCGGCGAGCTGGTCGCGGCGACCACCTGGAACGAGTCGATCGTACGGCTCCGCGAGCAGGGCCTGCCGGTGGGCTGGATGAACCCCAAGGAAGGCGCCATGACCTGGGTCTGCGGGCTCTCGATCGGAGCCCATACGGAGGTTTTCGATCTTGCCCACGACGTGATCGACGCATTCCTCGATCCCCGTTCGCGCTATTACGAGATGACCGCCTTCGGCTATGGCGGCTCGACCCAGAGCGGCTTCGATATGATCGACGAGGAAACGCTCACCGCGCTCGGCCTGTCGAAGAATCCGGACGACGTGCTCAAGAACGGCATCTACCAGCAGTCGATCCAGAACGAGGAGGGGCTGCAGATGATGTTCGACGAGGTCAAGGCGGGCTTCTAGGCCCGGATATTGGCGTCGCCGTGGGGGCGACGCCTATTCGATAACGAGCAGTTCCTGGGGAATCGTGTGAACGAAGCCTGCGTCGTCCTCGTCGACCAGGATCGTGTCGATGAAGATCGACATGCCGGGCCGGTCGGGCAGGTAGAAGTTGCTCTCGTAATTGACCACCATGCCGACCTCGAAGGTGGCATCGCCGTTATCGACGCCGACACTGTATGACGACGGCCCGACCCAGTCCGGCGCGAAGCTGGCCCCCAGCTCGTAGCCGCCGGTCCAGCGCTGGCCGCCCCACAGGCCGGCCGCCTTGTAATGGGCTTCGAGCGGCGCCAGAACGTCGTTGATCAGGGCGCCGGGTTTGACGCCTTCGCCCAGGAGGGTGAACGCCGCGGCAGAATCTCCGACCCAGCGGGCGAGCGCGGGCCCGGGATCGCCCATGGAGGCGGTGCGCGCGTTGTCAGCGTGGTAGCGGTTATAGACGCCGCAGACGTCGAGGCTGACCGTCTCGCCCGCCTCGATGACCTTGCGCGAGGGCAGCGCATGGGCCGCGACGGTACGGTGGCCCGACTGGACGGGCATGGGAATCGCGGTGTGCTCGCCGCCTTCCTTCGACATGGCGTGCACGATCTCCGCATAGACATCGAGCTCGGTGATCCCCGGGCGCAGGATCGCGAGCGCAGCGCGCATACCGGCGTCGCAGATCCGTGCCGCCTCGCGGACGCAGGCGCGCTCGGCAGGCGACTTGTTGCGGCGCACCCGGTTAATGATCGGCGTGGCGTCGAGGACGGTGCAGCCGGCGGTCTCAAGTGCGGCGGCGAAGCGCGCGCTGGCGGCGGGGTAGGGGCGATAGTGGGAAAGTTCGAGCCCGACCGTGCCGGCGAGCCAGTCCGCGGCCTTCAACTCATCCAGGATGAATTCGGCGAACGAGCCTTCGTCCAGCGGCCAGATCCGGACATCGTGCGAAATCGTCGTGAGGCTGGTGAGGGCCTGTTCTCGGTTGCATTCGAAATGGATGTGATCGTCGGCCTCGAGTTGGACGGCGATGCCGCTGATCGGCTCCCAGCCGCCCAGCGAAAGGGTCTGGTACCAGATCGCCTGATAGCCCGAGAGGTAATAGACGCTCTCTTGGCTGGTGGCGAACAGCAGGTCGACGCCCGCCCTGGCCATTTCGGCGCGGACACGCGCGCGCCGCGCGTCATATTCCTCGATTGGGAACGGCGCTTCGGGCGATGGCGGCACGAATTCCATCGCGCGGGTGCGGTAGTCCTGGGCCTGGGACATGGCGTTTCTCCTGGTCTTCGGGCAGCCCGGTTCCCGCCACGGGTGGCGGGCGTCTCGCGCTGTCAACGGGCCCTCAGCTAAGCGGGACGGACCCGCCCCGTCAACCGGGCTGCCGCCGGGGTTTCGCCGGGTCTGTAGGCGTGTCGACAAAGCGGGTGGGCTTTGCTATATCCCTGCGTTCCCTGGCGGGCGCATAGCTCAGTTGGTAGAGCAGCTGACTCTTAATCAGCGGGTCCAAGGTTCGAGTCCTTGTGCGCCCACCAATGTTTTCAATGGGTTATATTATTTTCGGATAGCGGGCGAAACGACCGTGTCGGCACCATGTAGGCAAAACGCGGCGCTCACAAGGCCCCCCGCGTGCAATTGCGCCACGTGGCGCAATTCGCCAGTTCGCAGCCTATTTGCGCCAGCTGGCGCAAATAGGCTGGTCAGTAAGTCCTATCGCCCAAGGATCTGACGTACTCTTCAAGAGTTGCACGGCTATGCTGGAGCAGGCACTGGCGCATCATGGGCAACTGCGCGAGGCCAATCTCGAATCCCCAAGGCATGGGCTCGGCGAACTCCTGCTCCCATTCTGCCCGCAGCGTATCGAGCTCATCCAGGGTCGGGGAGTCGACCATATTCTTTCTTCCCTTCCGCGCGCATGCCACGGATCATTTTCATGACCTGCTGGTACACTTTAGGAGAGAGCCGCTTGGCGAGTAAAGCCTCCATTTTACTCTCTCCCGAGACCGAGAGGGCGTCAGCGAAAATCTTGGTGTATCTAAACCCCGACTCCGCCACGGCGGTACATATTCTCTCCGCCGCTGAGAATATCGCGTTTTAGGATATCCCCTTCAAGATATTGTAATATAAAGCATTATTCTGATATTTCTTGATCGACACCCGTGTTTCTAGCAAATCCGTCATCAAACCGAATGCAGATTTTTCCAACAATCTGACGCCTTTTGGGTCCCGTAGACGCCGCTTGGCGATTCCGGACCGAGCCATGGTGGAAACGGTCCGCCGAGCTGTGAAGGCCCGCACGGGCAGTGCGGGTAAACGGCCGACGCGAGAGACAATCGGTCGTTTGCAAGCGTTGGGTTCGGTGGCGAGTTTGACAATCCGAGGCTTGGCTGAACGGGTATCCAATATCTCCTCCGACCGTTTCATAGGCGGCAACCTAGATGGCCGACGGTGTGACGCACGCCCTGACCGCCGACCGTTGCACGACCGATTTCACGACCTCGGCGAACCACGGCGCGGCATGCGGGGATACCACGACCTGCTTTACCAGAATTTCTAGATCCATTGGTACGTAGCGGCCTCGCTGCTCCGCTACGTCCGGATCGAGGCGAATTTCCAGCACTTTCGGATCGTGAAGAGTGTCCCAAGGCGGGCCGGGCAGCACTGCGCGCACCTCTTCCTCTCCGCGGTACGCGATCCGCTTATGGAAGAGCGGAGCCCACCCAAACCTTGGTACTTCCTGTTGGAGGTAGTCGACGTACTTGACCTGCCCGAAGGTGACTGGCGGTTCGGCAACGGAGCGAATTGACTCTTTCAAGTCCTGGAAGGTGGTACGGACCGCTACTCCTTCCACGCCGGCGTAGGCTTCCCACATGAGTGCGGACTCGTGGTCGGACTTCGTCCAGCAATTTATCAAGGCGCTCCGCGCGATCTTGTGCAGCACGTCACGACCCATGGGCTCCGCTTGGTGGAGACGATCTCTCTGGTCGCGTGGTCGCGGCGGACAAATGAATCCCTCGTACCTGTCCTCCATGTCGCCGACTAAGGAGAAAAAAAGCTCCCCACGCTCCAGCAGGGAGCAGAACTTTGCGAAGCTCATGTACCGCCAGAGCATGGCAGTTGCATCGGGTTCCGACGGCTCTCAACGCGTCTCCCAATCGGAATCATCGCCTGAAAACAACCGTTGAGCACCTAACGCCATCCCGTTCAGCGGCTTGCCATATTTATGAGTTAAAATTCGCAACCTGCCCTTCAACGCGACGGTGCATCACCATAGTGCATTCGGCATCTTGCAGTCTCAATCCTCACGCTCCGACCAGCCCGGGATTACGAGGTGGGCGATGTCATCTGAGAACGGCGGAGCAATAATCCCCCATTGAAGCGCCCGGGCCATCCGGCCGCGGCGGACCAAAAGGGGACCGTCTATAGCCTTCGGTCAGAGTTACTCTGACTGGAAGGCGGGGGGATGTATCGGGTGGATTTGTACGCACGGGTTCGGCGGGCGTGCCGTGTCGATAGGATGAGCGTCCACGAGGCGTCGCGGGTGTTTGGTGTGGACCGCAAGACGGTCCGTAAGATGCTGTCGTTCTCGGTGCCGCCAGGATATCGCCGAAGCACGCCGCCCCGGCGACCGAAGCTGGATCCGTTCACGGGGATCATCGATCGGATCCTGGAGGATGATCGGACCAGTCACCGCAAACAACGGCACACTGCAAAGCGCATCTTCGACCGTCTCCGGGGCGAGTACGGCTTTACGGGCGGGTACACCATCGTGAAGGACTCCGTTCGCGAGCGGCGGCTTCGGTCGCGCGAGATGTTTGTGCCGCTCGTCCATTCCCCCGGTCACGCCCAGGCGGACTTCGGTGAGGCGATGGCGGTGATCGGCGGCGTGTCGCGCAAGGTCCACTTCCTTGCCTTCGACCTTCCCCACAGCGATGGTTGTTTTGTGAAAGCCTATCCGGCGAAGACGACCGAGGCGTTCTGCGCTGGCCACAACGCGGCGGTTGCGTTCTTCGGCGGCGTCCCCCGATCCATCCTGTACGACAACACCAAGCTGGCTGTTGCCCGGGTCCTGGGAGATGGCAAGCGGCCGCGAACGCGCGTCTTCACGGAGTTGCAATCCCACTATCTGTTCGAGGACAGGTTCGGCCGGCCGGGCAAGGGCAACGACAAAGGCAAGGTCGAGGGACTGGTCGGCTTCATCCGGCGGACCTTCCGGGTCCCCGTCCCGCGGGCCGAGAGCTTCGAGGCGCTGAACGATGCTCTCGCGGGACAGTGCCGCCGGCGCCAGGCGGCGCGGCTGCGGGGTCACAAGGAGACCATCGGCGAGCGCCTCGCACGGGACCGGGAAGCCTTCTTGCCTCTCCCCCCGGCACCATACGATGCCTGCGACAAGCGCACTGGACGGGTGAGCTCGCTGTCGCTGGTGCGCTGCCGGGGCAACGACTACTCGGTGCCCGTGGCCTATGGCCACCGCGAGGTGCTGATCCGGTGCTCCGTCGACGAGGTCGTTATCTCTTGCGGCGCGGAGGTGATTGCCCGGCACCGCCGGTCCTACGACAGCGAGGACCTGATCTTCGACCCGCTGCATTACCTACCCTTGATCGAGCAGAAGATCGGCGCCCTCGACCAGGCCGCGCCGTTGGCGGGCTGGGACCTGCCCGAGGCCTTCATCACTCTGCGACGCCTGCTCGAAGCCCGCATGGGCAAGGCGGGCAAGCGCGAGTCCGTCCAGGTGCGCCGTCTGCTGGAGAGCTTCCGGCTCGAGGAGCTGACGGCAGCGGTCGGCGACGCGCTCAGGCTCGGCGCCATCGGCTTCGATGCGGTGAAGCACCTGGTACTGTGCCGCATCGAGCGGCGGCCGCCCCGGCTCAACCTCGAGGTCTATCCGTACCTGCCGCGCGCCCGGGTCGCGACGACGTCTGCCAAGTCGTACATGAGCCTGCTGTCGGGGCTCGGCGCATGACCGACACACCACGGTTGCTGCTCGTCCACCACCTCAAGAGGCTGAAGCTGCCGACGGTCCTGAGGGAGTACGACAAGATCGCCCGGCAGTGCGCCTCTGAAGGCGTCGACCACGTTCGCTATCTCTTGCGTCTGGCCGAGCTCGAGCTGATCGACCGCGAGCGCCGCATGGTCGAGCGGCGCATCAAGGCGGCGCGCTTCCCCGTGATCAAGAGCCTCGATAGCTTCGATTTCAAGGTCATCCCCTCGCTCAACAAGACGTTGGTCCTGGAGCTCGCCCGCTGCGCGTACATCGAGCGCCGCGAGAACCTCATCGCGCTCGGCAACAGCGGCACCGGCAAGACCCACATCGCCCTCGGTCTCGGCTTGGCGGCCTGCCAGAAGGGCCTCTCGGTCGGCTTCATCACCGCCGCTGCCCTGGTCCACGAGCTCATCGAGGCCCGCGATGACAAGCAGCTGCTGAGGTTCCAGAAGAAGCTCGCCACCTACAAGCTTCTGATCGTCGACGAACTCGGCTTCGTGCCGCTGTCCAAGACCGGTGCCGAGCTCCTGTTCGAGGTGTTCAGCCAGCGCTACGAGCGCGGCTCGACCCTGGTCACCACCAATCTGCCGTTCGACGAATGGACCGAGGTGTTCGGCTCCGAGCGGCTGACCGGCGCTCTCCTCGACCGCCTCACCCACCACGTCAACATCCTCGAGATGAATGGCGAGAGCTACAGGCTCAACCAGAGCCGCAGGCGTCAAACCCCGACGGCGAACTGAACCGACCACCCAACCCACGCTTGACCCCATGGGCCCACAGGTCCCTCCCGCGCGCGCCGCCGCGTCGGCCTGTTGAGGGCACGTCGCGTTGCGCGCGGGGCCCGCCCATGGACTACGGGGACAAGCCCGCAGCCGCCAAGCGGTCCCTTCTTACACCGCCACGGTGGTCCCTTTTTGCTCCGCCGTTGACAGTCATCGGAAATCCGCACAGCCGCCTTCTGCAACGTCTCCCGGGGGATAGGGCTTTCGGATGCCTCCGCCTCGAGTTCATTTTCGTCGAGCAGCCCATCGTCAGGTCGCTCAGGCGTTGGTGACACATCTGGCCTCGGGGGGTGTGGTTCCTGGCCAGACTTGATCCTCGAGATGATCCAGACTTGATCCTCGAGATGATGAGGGCCGCCCGGCGCCGAGCCTCCCACGGAGTGATGACACCGTAATTGACTACCTTCACCCACTTCCCCTTTTGGCCGGGTGCCCGGATCTGGACGATGTAGACCTTCCTTCCGGACGGGTATCAACCGCTACTGGCTAGTTTTTGCACCAACATACTGGCCGGTTGTTAAACCGACATTGACACCGTCTGCTTGGCGATCCGCCCGTCGATGTCGAACAATTCCCCGTGCCCTACTTTCGTGTCGCCCGGCATGTAGCGCCGCAAGAAGTCCCGGAATACGCGCTTCGCCCGGATACCCTTATTTCCGGCATGCTGGAACTTTTCGCGGGGTGTTGTCAGACTAAATTTATTTGGTAATCTAGTGACGTGAGTTTTCGCCGTTTTGCGCTGCGCCCTGCTTGGCAAACTTCAAGCGAGCAGAGGGATTAGTGCACGAATCCTTGGAACCAGGGTCTGAAGGATCTGGCCTGGACAATTTACTCTGACAGAGCCCGTGGAGTGACCCCCTAAAAGTGGTCCAGATTTATTGAAGAGTTTGGCGCATTTTGCCCCCTCGAAAGGAGGACGAAATGAGCCGTAAACGCTACACCTCAGAACGGATTATCAGCATGTTGCGCGAAGCCGAGGTGGCTTTGGCGCAGGGCCAGTCGGTTGGTCAAGCTTGTCGCACGCTCGGCGTATCGGAGCAGAGTTACTATCGCTGGCGCAAGGACTATGGCGGCCTTCGTACTGACCAGGCCAAGCGTCTGAAGGACCTGGAGAAGGAGAATGGCCGTCTCCGCAAGGCGATCTCGGATCTGACGTTGGATAAGCTGATCTTGAAAGAGGCGCTTGAGGGAAATTGCTAAGCCCCGCCCGTCGCCGGCAGTGTGTTGATCATCTCCAGGCCGAACTGGGGATCTCCGAGCGACGGGCCTGTGCTGTTGCAGGCCAACATCGCTCAACCCAGCGCAAGAGACCCCGTGGTCGGGATGATGAAGAGGCCCTCAGGGCCGCGATCATCCGCTTGGCCAGCCAGTATGGCAGATATGGCGATCGGCGGATCACTGCCTTGCTCAGGACCGAAGGTTGGCACGTGAACGCCAAGCGGGTCCAGCGCATCTGGCGGCGGGAGGGGCTGAAGCTCCCACAGAAGCAACCGAAACGGGGCAGGCTGTGGCTCAACGACGGATCCTGCATCCGTCTGCGGCCGTGCTGGCCCAATCACGTCTGGTCCTATGACTTCGTCATGGATCGAACACACGATGGGAGGACGTTCCGCATGCTCACCGTGATCGATGAGTTCACCAGGCGGTGCATGGCCGTTGTCGTCGAGCGAAGATTGAACTCGGACAATGTCCTCCATTGTCTGACCGAGCTCTTCGTCCAACATGGCCCGCCGGATCATATCCGTTCCGACAACGGCTCAGAGTTTACCGCTCATGCCGTCCGCGACTGGCTCGGCAGGATCGGCGTCAAGACCCTCTATATCGAGCCCGGGTCACCTTGGGAGAACGGATACAACGAGAGCTTCAACTCAAAGCTCCGGGACGAAATCCTGAACACGGAGATCTTCTCTACACTGAAGCAGGCCAAAGTGCTGATCGAACGATGGCGCCATCACTATAATACCATCCGGCCGCATAGCTCGCTCGGATACAGACCGCCGGCCCCAGAAACCATCTTGCCAAACGTTGAGGGGCCAACCTACCCTGTTGAGGGGCTACGGGCGGCCCATCAACTTAACCCGCGCCAAACTCTAACTTAAGCGCTGGACCACTAATCGGGGGCAGGCCACGACTACTCGGTGCCCGTAGCATACGGGCACCGCGAGGTGCTGATCCGCGGCTATGTCGACGAGGTGATGATCTCTTGCGGCGCCGAAGTGATCGCCCGGCACCGCCGGTCCTATGACAGCGCGGACCTGATCTTCGACCCGCTGCATTACCTGCCCTTGATCGAGCAGAAGATCGGCGCCCTCGACCAGGCCGCGCCGTTGGCGGGCTGGGACCTGCCCGATAGCTTCATCACCCTGCGATGCCTCCTCGAAGCTCGCATGGGCAAGGCAGGCAAGCGCGAGTACGTCCAGGTGCTCCGTCTGCTGGAGAGCTTCCGGCTCGAGGAGCGTTACTAAGCTATGCTGGAGCCGCCAGCCATGGCAGCATGACCTAAACCAAATGGTCCCCCGAAAACCCGGAGCGGTTCACTAGCCAATTTGACACGCCGTTATGGATGTCACAGTGCCCAAGCAGAAGAATTTAGTTGAACTGCCTCGTATACTTCTAGAGGCAGTTAAGGAGAAGCGGGTTGTCCTCGTGTTTGGGGCTGGGGCGTCCAAGGAGGCACAAAACACGGAAGGTAGACGACCTCCAGACGGCAATGAGATGCGAGATATCCTTGCCAACAAATTCTTGGGCACGTCGAACGAAGCAAGAGACCTAATGACCGTCGCTGAAATGGCAATTTCGAGCGGCGCAGGCGAGACCTTTGTCTTCGAAGAAGTCGCACGACTGTTGTCTGGTTTTCTACCTTCTGACGCTCACAAGTCGATCGCTGGATTTGCATGGCGAGGAATAGCTACCACAAACTACGACACCTTGATCGAGAAGGCATATTCAGAAAACCCCAGCCGTAGACAGAATTGTGTGCCCTTTGTGATAGATGCATAGCCATACGATGATCGCCTTGAAGCCGAGAGCAACCCCGTTGCACTTCTCAGACTTGACGGGTGAGTTGACCACAGGATTGATAAAGAAATTCCTCTCGTACTTTCCCACGAACATTATAATAGGTTCAGAAAGAATAGGGTGAAGCTCTTACAAATACTTCAACATTGGGCAGAAAACTCCATACTAGTGTTTGTTGGCTACCCACTTTCTGACACACACATCCGCGACCTAGTTTACGACATTGATCCTGGTAGGAGGCCTCGATGGTATATCATTGTGCCAAATTCTTATCATCACGATAATAAATTTTGGGCGGGCAAGAGCATTGATATTATTGACACGAACTTCGGCGAATTCAGGTCGGCATTAGAAACGCAAATTGATCCTCTATTTCGCTCACTTTCTGTAGCTAAGAAAAGTGACAATCAGTCTTATTTGAAGCATTTCAGAACACACGGAACGGGGTCAGACGCGTTCCTTATCTCGCTTGACCAGGATTTTGAGTATGTCCATTAAGGGGTGGCATTTGAAGAGGTCAAGGCCTGCAAGTTTTATGCAGGCTACGATGACGGCTGGTGTGGGATTGTACGGAAGTATGACTTCGAGCGTAATGCAGAGGCGAGGCTATTGTACGCTGCGCTTGAGCAAAAATATGATCAGGCCATAAGGTTTTTCTTGCTGCAAGGGGCGGCCGGTGCGGGAAAAACGATCGCCCTGAAGAGAGCTGCCTACGATGCGGCAACTGCTCTGGACGAGTTGGTATTGTGGTTGAAGGACGGCCGCGTTCCACGGTTTGAGTTTTTTGAAGAACTTTACGCGCTAACAGGCAAGCGTGTGCTTTTATTTGTTGACGAGATTTCTCTTCACGAAAAGGGGGTGCTCAGACTACTAAACAAGTCCCAGAATGGCGGAATACCGCTAACGATCGTTGGTGCAGAGAGAGAAGCTGACTGGGGTAATTATTGCGAAGATATCGAGGAGTCGTTTCCACCAAGAATTTACTCTCTAGGTGGCCTTTCTGAGGGCGAGGTTGAGGACCTTGTTGAACTACTGGAACGGCACAACTGCTTAGGCTTACTTGAGAGTAAGACAAGGCCAGAGAGGATAGCCTCATTCATGAGGCCGGACAGGTCGGATCGCCAGTTGTTAGTGACGCTTCATGAGTTGACCCAAGGAAAACCTTTCGAAGAAATCATTCTAGGTGAGTATAAGAGAATCATTCCTGACGCTGTGCGGACGCTATATCTCGATATCGCCACGATGCACCAATTTGGCGTTATAGCAAGAGCAGGTGCAATCTCGAGAGTAAGCGGGATAAGGTTCAGCGACTTCGAGGAACATTTCTTTCAACCTCTAAAGAACATTGTTCGCGTAACCAGTGATCGATTCAGCGGCGATCGCGGATACCAGACAAGACATGCAAGGGCTTCGCGGATAGTATTCGGGGTCGCCTGCAGATCCGACGAACAGAAATCGAGTCAACTGGCGCGGATTATCTCCGGTCTTGATGCAGGGCATTCCTCCGATCTCAGGATCATTGAATCGATTTGCAAAGGAAGAACAATTGCGCAAGAGTTTTCTGCAGTCCACCACTCTAGAGATATTTTTGAGATGGCTTATTCCGTCGCACCAAGTTAAGAATTCCTGTATCATCAAGTAGCGATACTTGAGTACCAGCACCGTCATGGCTCACTTGACAGAGCGCAGGAGCTCGCCGAACGAGCTCGTTTGATCGATGACAACAATCATATCTACATTCGTACCCTTGAGGAGGTAATGCGCCGAAGGGCAAACCCGGCAGATAACGTTGCTTTGAAAGAACAACTAAGATTAAGGTCTCGTGGATATCTTAACGAAATATGGCTCAAGGACTCACGAAAGGCCTTATCGTTTTGTAACTTGCTTGTGGATGAAGCAGTCGATCTCATGATGGAACTGACAGAAGAATCAAAGGAATATGAGATTGTCGAATTTGATACTAAAGTCGACAAGGCCGTTGAGAGACTGAAGCGAGCAAATCAAGATTTTCCAGAGGAGGCAGAGCTTGCCTCTGTTGAAGCGCATTTATGGCAGAGACTAGGGGAAAGTGGGAAAGATAAGATGGCCCTTGAAAAGGCCTTCGAGGCACGTCCAAAGAACTCGGGTGTGTACATGAAGCTTTCAAGTCTTCCAAGTCTTCATAGACAAGCTAAGGCAGGAAAGGATACCTTGGATGTCTTGAAACAGGGCTTGGATAAGTTTCCTTCCGATAAAAGCCTCCATTTAAAGACAGCACTCCAGCTAGTAGAGATAGGAACGGCACCCTCCAACGAGATAGAGTTTCACTTTCGGTCAAGATATGCCACAGGTGATCACAACTTTGATGCACGTTTCTTTTGCGTAGAGTACTTCTTCTTGGCAGGTAGGATTGACGAATGTCAATGTTTGTTTTAAGAAATTGACAACAACGCGTCCGCGTGTTTCGCAAGAAAGCCTCCAGCACTGAGGATGTTATTACGATGAAGCTAAGCCGCTATCAGGGTGTCGTGGAGAGCCTTACTGAAAGATTCTTCTTTATACGATTTGGGGGATATCCGAAAGCTATATTTGCTCACTGGAATTCGTTATCTGAACCTGAGTACGACTTGCTTGAGAGCGGACAGTCGGTGAGCTTCCAGTTGCGATTCAACCGCAAGGGACCAGTAGCAATCGATGTGCGTCGGGTGTGACGAGAAAAACTTCGAATGGAGTCCGGATAGGCGCTTTCGCCTGCACACCATCATCGGCTGGAACAGCCGACGCCGCAAGGGGTTGGAGCCGTCGCGGCGTTTGAGCGAGAGGACCGGGCCGCAACCTTCGGGCGCGTTCCGCGTTGTCTTCCCGGCAACAGAGGTAACAAAGCGCTGCGCGCCGTGCAAGCGCGCGCGGGCATTTCTCACACATGGCGCACCGGCAACGGTAGCAACGGCCGTGCGGGCGCACCCGTTACCGTCGCGCACCGAGAACCGCCGCACATGTTCCCGTACCGCGACCGTCAGTCGCACACATGTTCCCGCAGCGCAGCGGCGTGCCGTGCAGCAGTCGATGTACAAGGCGACGGCGGGCCGTTCATCCGTTACCGCGCACGCATGCGCGAACAGCGCACGCGTTACTGCGCTGCAACGGTGACGGCGGCGGTGAGTCGAGCGGTGTGGACGAAGTCGGAGGCGGCAGAGCTGGTGCGGTCGGTAGTGCGGCGAGCAGGTGGGCAACGTCCGCGAGCCGCAGACGGGTGCACGGTTGAAGCCGCGGGTGAAGGGCTGGAACCTCAATGATCTCAGCATCGGGGTCGAGGGCTCGCCCAAGCTCGTCGAGGAAGTGAAGCGCCGAATGCGTTGAACCTTGAACCGGAGCGTGCGTGCGGCGGCCTGCTATGGCGTGGCGACCGATAAACGAGCATGGGTCAGGGTTGATGCCCGGTCGGGCGTGTCGAAACGGCTTCGTCCAACCTTCGGTGGAGCATCGATAGCAGCGTAAGGGCCTCAAGGGCGTCGCGCTCGTTGACGACCCACGATATCTTCGGTGCGTGGATCGTCGGATTGCGGAAGGTGCCCGATGCCCCTTTCAAGAGGTTCATCAATCCGGTGTGCTCGCTCCGCTCACTGTCAGTCTGAAGAGTATTGAACGCAAGCAAGGGATAGGGCGACGATCCTTTGCCCAATGCGGCATCAACAAGGGATGCTCCGTCTCCCTGAAGACCAGTCCTCCTGCGGATTTTCTCGGCCACGCTCTTGGTGGCCTCGAGAACGGCATGAAAAAAATTTTGCTGAAGCAGCTCCGCCCGGCAGAACTGCAAAACGTCGGGATGGACGGCGCGTCGCTGTAGTTCGCTACGCAATCGACCGGCGCGCTCTTGGGCCTCGGCAAGGGTGGTCGCTTTCTCGGCGGCGCGCAGCTTACCGTCCTCGCCGAGCTGCCAGCCGGCGAAGGCCAAGACCTCGTTCAAAGCATGCCGTCTGGAATCGAAGATATCGGTCTGTCCCCGATAGCTTACCGGGGCCATAGCCTGCTGGACGAATTGCAGTACGGCATTGCTGTGCATCGGTCCTGGGTCTGGCGCGCTAGCAGCGCCTCGAAGAGGCGATGGCGCTTGGTAATGTTGGGGATCGGATCGTCGATACGACACGCCGACAAGAGCCGGCCAATTTCACTCCCCGTGAGGCCGGCGCTCGTCTCTCCTAGAACGTCACAGAGCGCTTGAAGTTGGTTTGGTGGGAAAGCCGGATGGGCTGGCATCTGTCTGGGCCATAGCGGTGGGACGCAGTTCTAGTCGTGGGTCGTCTCGATGAACACTTGGAGATCGTCGAGACGGTGAAGCCAGAACAGGGCGAGCCTCTCGCCCTGAGCGGTGGCGAGGTTGTCGGAGTTGAAGACGCCGCTCAAGACGGCACCGGGCACGACCTGGCGCTGGCCGAAGGCAGCGATCCAAGCGCGGGCCTTGCCGGCAGCCTCGTGGTTCACGCATTTGAAGGAATTGACCTCGCTGTTGGAGGCCTTGCACTCAAGGGCCAGGACACGGCGGTCATAGAGACCGACAACGAGGTCGGCGCGACTGTCACCGAGCTTGCTCTCGGGGCAGAACTTGCCCGGCGCTGGAGCATCGCGCAGAAGCGGGATGTCCCGGCGGCCGACTTCGGCGAAGTCCATGCTGCGGAGCAATTGCTTGACGGCCTCTTCCTGATCCGACTTGGCGTCGTTGCGGCGCTTGGTTTGGACCTTCTGGGCAGCGGCCAGGGCTGCTGAAGCGACGGTGGCGATCGTGCGCTCGGTGTCGCGGGGATTCCTGCCCTCTGCAATCCATGGAAAGCGCTTGGGGTCGAGGATGGGGAGCACGGTATCGCGGACCCGGCGCGCCGAGTCGGGTTCGCGGCGCAGCGCCGTGGGAGACAGCTTGGCGTCGGCCAAAGTATTGAGATCGTCTTCTGAAATAGGGGGTGCGGTCAGATAGCGGAACGCCATCTTAGTGTCGTCGTTGCTCATGACGTCGACCAGGACGTCGGGATCCAGCTCGTGCTCGGCTAGTTGCTCGATTTGGTCGATCAGCCGGTCGAAGATGGGAACGAAGGCGTCGAAGAATTCGGAGTAGAGTCCTAGCGGCTCTTCAAGCCGCTCGGCGCGGAACCTATCTCGTGCGCGGGCGGTGTCCTCACCAAGCTGCTCCGCTGTCCATTGTATCGGCTCAAGCATTCAACTGTTCTGGGTTGGGAATAGCGATGCGCTCAACCTCTTTCGGCTCGAACTTGATTAGACCGCCGGCGTAAGCGCGGCCTGCGTCGAGGCGGACGTTGGTCTTGAGCCAGGCAATAAGCGCTGTAATGGACTCCTCCGGCAGGGCCTCCCTGGGATAGAGGCCGTGGGCAATGTTCAATAGGCGCGCGTCGCACATGTTGCGGACGAAGGCTGGCCACCGGCGTGCCATGTAAGTGCAAACGATTGGAGCGGGCTCGCGGAGTCCGACCGACCACCAGGGCCGGCGGTTTTGAGCGATGTAGCCCGAATCGACGTGTTGGGCTTTGGCCCAAGAAAGGAAGCGTTCGACGGCTGATCGCGCTTCGTGCGATAGCTGGTCGAGATCGGTTGGCAGGTCGATGACTCGCCGGAGGGCTCCGGCGTCGGCGAGAACGTCGCCGACAGCGAGCAGTTCACGCGCCCTAGTGACGGTCGGCAACAGGTACTTCTTGGGCAGGCCCTTGGCATGGTCACCGGCGATCCAGACACGATTGGCGCCCGTAACTTGGCCACGATGCACCCGGAACAATTCACCAAGTTCGATATAGCCGGCGGGCGGCTTCTCAGACGGGCGCACGATGATCGACCACCGGGGCGCCTTCTCGACCACGGTCCAGGGCACACTACGGCCCTCGGTCAGGCCGTTGACGGCCTCGCGTGTCTCGACCGCGCGGATCCGGAAATTCTTGGGTCTCCGACCGACCCGGAAACAGGTGATCGCGGCCGTCGTTGCGGCGTCCGGGAAGGCGGCGACAGCCGGGTTCAGGACGTGCAGCGCGGTGCCACCGAGCCCGTTGGCGAGTAGCTGGCGGAGGGCGCGGCCGTAGTTTACGTCCAACCATTCAGCGGCGGTAATGAAGGCGCCGTAGTCGCCCTCGCGGGCCAGCGTAACGGTCTTGAAGAAGAAATGCAGATGTAGCCCGGCGAGCTTGCTGGCCTTGACGCCACAGCGGGCTGCCGCGCCGACGTACCAGTCCTTCCATTGCTCTTCAATGTCATGGTGGCGGACATAGGGCGGATTGCCGATGAAGAGCGTGGTGCCCTCGATCCTCGGCAGGCGGATCCGACGGTAGTCGGTCAGCTTGAGGGTCAAGCGGCCACCGAAGCCCTTGGCCTCGGCTGTGGCGCGGAGCATGAGGGCCGCAACGGGATCGGTTTCTACGGCGATAAGGTGTGACGAGGGGAACTGGTCAGCCGCAGTCGCAAGGAATCGGCCGGAACCAGCGCCGGGGTCGACGATCCGGGCTGGCTGAACGTGTTCGCCGGCGGACCATGAAACCATGGCGTCGACAATGTCCATAGGCGTGTAAGTGGCGCCATGGGCGCGGCGGGTCATCGGCGAGCGAATCCGACAGAACGCCTCGCCAAGCGGGTCGCCGCCTTCGGCGATCTCCTCCCGAAGCGCGGCGAGCATGGATTCGGGTGCTTCCGGAAGGTCGCGGACGAGCCGACGCTCGGTCGCCGACCAGCCCTTGTGATGACCCGCGAGGCTCGCGGCCGTAGCGATCAAGTCAACTTCGGTCGCAAGTGCGCTCACCCCTCCCTCGCTCCTCGGCCCGCGGTCTTGTAAAGCTGCCAAATTTCGAGGAAGAGGTCTTTGAGGTTCAGCCCGCGCCGGGCAGCCTCCTGCTTCACCTCGCGCGCTAGGGCGGGCGGAAGGCTCAGGCCGACGATCTGACGAGCGGTGCAATTTTTCGATAAGGACGACTTGCTCATGGTTTCACGTATTGTTTGCGAGTCGACTGATGTCAAGATGTGTTGACTAGGGTGCCGATTCGAACCGGGAAAGTCGACACTAATGGTCATGTTGACGGCCGATCATCTTCGCTATCGGTTATGCTCACCGCCAGAATCGGGGGCGACTCGGACTCTGGGGTCGGACCGGCCCAGGCTGTTCAAATCTGGACAAACGGGCCGCGCAGGTTGCGGGGTTCGCCGTCGCTCCCGGTCCTCGCACTGGAGCCCGGTTCATCGGGGCCGTCGCCGGGTCTCTCGCTCCGGGATTTGAGCTATAGGGGCGTTCGCGCCCCACTCGGCGCGGCCAACGTGCTGGATATCATGAACTCCGGGGGAATGGTCGGGGCATTCTCGCCGTCCGCTTCGTCCGGGAGCGGCGGCGGCTCGGGCTGGTAGCCCATCGCCTCGGCGATGATGGCGGCGGCCTGTGCGGCGGCAGCCTGCAAGGCGGCATCGTCGAGATGGGCGTAGATGGCGGTGGTGCAGCGCTTGCGGTGCCCGAGCAATCGTCCCACCGTGGTCAGTCCGACGCCGTTCATGACGCCCTGCGAGGGCCATGTGTGGCGTGCGTCGTGGATGCGCAATCCGCGGACAGTCCCGCCTCCTCGCGGACGGTGCACCAGAAGGCGTAGAGCCGGTGCGATGTGAGGTCCTCGCGCGAGGCGTCGGCAAGCAATCCCGCCTTGCGTCTCGCGCCGGACACCGCCGCGTGCTACGCAGGAGTCGGACATTGAGCCCGCCACGAAATCCGGGAGCGAATACATGAACAAGTCGGAAATCGGCGGTCGTCTGGCCGGTCGGCTGGGATTGAGCAATGCTTCAGCAAAGAATACGGTGGATGGCGTATTCAAGGCGATCGGCGAGGCTCTGGCGAATGGAGAGGAGGTTCGGCTTGCCGGTTGCGGGACCTATCCCGTGAAGAGTCGGGCGGCCCGTACCGGACGCAACCCCCGAACCGGAGAGGTGCTGTCAATACCGGCTTCGAAGAAACCGTCATTCAAAGCCGGAAAGGACCCGAAGGGCGCGGTGAAGGACGGCTAAGGCTGTGGGTGCAGGATTGCCTTTAGATAGGGACATACAGCACCACCGGCACCCGGGGTGTGGAAACCGGGCGGCTGCGGCATGAAAGCGGGCGTCCAAGCCGTGAGGGTTCGGCGTTGTCGGGAATCGTGTTAGGTCAACGGTATTGCGGTGCGGTAGAGCGCCTGACTGGCGACGTACTGGCAAACCACGGAAGACTCATGTTTGGCTGCCTTTGGCCTATATGGTACGCATTAGTGCCGCACAGACTGCAAGAAGATCATGTTCACTTGTAGATGCCGAAACCTGCACTAGGGTCCGGACCCATTAAGGGGATTCCCAAAGCGGGGCTGGCATGATTCATTGTCTCCAGCGAGGAGGCGATGGAAATGTCGGATTTCTTTTGGTTTTCGGATGCGCAATGGGCTCGGATCGCTTCGCTTTTGCCGACGGATACGCGCGGCATGGCGCGCGTTGACGATCGCCGGGTGCTGAGCGGGATCGTCCATGCCCTGAGGAATGGCGGGCGCTGGGCCGACTGTCCGCGTGAGGTCTACGGACCGAAGAAGGCGCTCTACAACCGCTTTGTACGCTGGGCGGAGCGCGGCATCTGGGAACGGATATTCAGCGCGCTGGCGGGCGGCGAAGACGCCCCCGACCGGCTGTTCATCGATTCAACCTGCATCAAGGTTCATCGCTGCGCCGGCGGCGGAAAAGGGGGGCCTTGGCCCATGGCATCGGCCGCACCAAGGGGGGCCGCAACACCAAGCTCCACGCTGTCTGCGATGCGAAAGGCAGGCCCCTCGTCCTGCTCCTGACACCAGGAAACGTCCATGATTGCAAGCTCGCCCAGCGCTGTATCGAAGCCATGCCGCCCGCCGCCGAACTCGTCGCCGACAAGGGCGATGACAGCAAAGCCCTGCGCGACTGGCTGGCAGAACGCGGAACCACGGCCGTCATCCCACCGCGCAAGAACCGCAAGGTCCAATACCATTATGACAAGACCGTCTACAGGCAGCGCAACATCATCGAGCGCATGTTTTGCCGCCTCAAGGACTGGCGCCGTATAGCCACCCGCTTCGACCGCAACATCAAAAACTTCATCGCAGCAATCGCCCTTGCCGCCGCCGTCATCTGGTGGCTGTAATGAGTCCGGACCCTAGTATGGTGCGCTGAAGTGCTAGAGATTGCTGGATTAGCCTGGATGGTGGTTGGAACAGAAGTTGAGGGTAGTGGGTCAAAATAGATGAAGCGGCGAAAACATACAGCCGCTATAGCTCAGGGCAACAGGCTTGGTCGTTCCCATCTGCCGACCGTGGTCTCCCCGATCCACGCTGCGCGATCGATTGAGATTCGCTCAAAAAAGCTGCAAGCACAACTTGATGTGTGTTTAGCTAATCCGGATCGGACACTATTTTTTGACATTGAGACAACCGGGCTCAGTCATTATTACGATGATATCACCGTAATCGGTTGGGCACTCGGAGGATCGGCCGAAACTGTTATACGAGGCGCAAATATTTCCGGTTTTCGAGATGCTGTTACAAGAGCAACGGGATTAGTCTCTTTCAACGGTATTCGGTTCGATACAAAGTTTATGGCACGCGATTACCCGAACATCCAGATGCCGGATTTGCATGTAGATCTGATGTACCTTTGTCGGCGAGCGGGACTGAAGAGGGGCCAAAAGGCGATCGAACGAGAGCTTGGTATTCATGTGAGAGAAGACATGGAGGACTTGGACGGTGCCGGCGCTGTTACCCTTTGGCATCGATATACCCGAGGCGATACCGATGCCCTGCGCCGATTGATCGCCTACATGTCAATGGCGGAGCAAGAAGGGACCACCGTGGCGGTGTAAGAAGGGACCGCTTGGCGGCTGCGGGCTTGTCCCCGTAGTCCATGGGCGGGCCCCGCGTGCGACGCGGCGTGCCCTCAACAGGCCGACGCGGCGGCGCGCGCGGGAGGGACCTGTGGGCCCATGGGGTCAAGCGTGGGTTGGGTGGTCGGTTCAGTTCGCCGTCGGGGTTTGACGCCTGCGGCTCTGGTTGAGCCTGTAGCTCTCGCCATTCATCTCGAGGATGTTGACGTGGTGGGTGCGGCGGTCGAGGAGAGCGCCGGTAAGCCGCTCGGAGCCGAACACCTCGGTCCATTCGTCGAACGGCAGATTGGTGGTGACCAGGGTCGAGCCGCGCTCGTAGCGCTGGCTGAACACCTCGAACAGGAGCTCGGCACCGGTCTTGGACAGCGGCACGAAGCCGAGTTCGTCGACGATCAGAAGCTTGTAGGTGGCGAGCTTCTTCTGGAACCTCAGCAGCTGCTTGTCATCGCGGGCCTCGATGAGCTCGTGGACCAGGGCAGCGGCGGTGATGAAGCCGACCGAGAGGCCCTTCTGGCAGGCCGCCAAGCCGAGACCGAGGGCGATGTGGGTCTTGCCGGTGCCGCTGTTGCCGAGCGCGATGAGGTTCTCGCGGCGCTCGATGTACGCGCAGCGGGCGAGCTCCAGGACCAACGTCTTGTTGAGCGAGGGGATGACCTTGAAATCGAAGCTATCGAGGCTCTTGATCACGGGGAAGCGCGCCGCCTTGATCCGCCGCTCGACCATGCGGCGCTCGCGGTCGATCAGCTCGAGCTCGGCCAGACGCAGAAGATAGCGAACGTGGTCGACGCCTTCAGAGGCGCACTGCCGGGCGATCTTGTCGTACTCCCTCAGGACCGTCGGCAGCTTCAGCCTCTTGAGGTGGTGGACGAGCAGCAGCCGTGGTGTGTCGGTCATGCGCCGAGCCCCGACAGCAGGCTCATGTACGACTTGGCAGACGTCGTCGCGACCCGGGCGCGCGGCAGGTACGGATAGACCTCGAGGTTGAGCCGGGGCGGCCGCCGCTCGATGCGGCACAGTACCAGGTGCTTCACCGCATCGAAGCCGATGGCGCCGAGCCTGAGCGCGTCGCCGACCGCACCCTCGACCTCCTCGAGCCGGAAGCTCTCCAGCAGACGGCGCACCTGGACGGACTCGCGCTTGCCCGCCTTGCCCATGCGGGCTTCGAGCAGGCGTCGCAGAGTGATGAAGGCCTCGGGCAGGTCCCAGCCCGCCAACGGCGCGGCCTGGTCGAGGGCGCCGATCTTCTGCTCGATCAAGGGTAGGTAATGCAGCGGGTCGAAGATCAGGTCCTCGCTGTCGTAGGACCGGCGGTGCCGGGCAATCACCTCCGCGCCGCAAGAGATAACGACCTCGTCGACGGAGCACCGGATCAGCACCTCGCGGTGGCCATAGGCCACGGGCACCGAGTAGTCGTTGCCCCGGCAGCGCACCAGCGACAGCGAGCTCACCCGTCCAGTGCGCTTGTCGCAGGCATCGTATGGTGCCGGGGGGAGAGGCAAGAAGGCTTCCCGGTCCCGTGCGAGGCGCTCGCCGATGGTCTCCTTGTGACCCCGCAGCCGCGCCGCCTGGCGCCGGCGGCACTGTCCCGCGAGAGCATCGTTCAGCGCCTCGAAGCTCTCGGCCCGCGGGACGGGGACCCGGAAGGTCCGCCGGATGAAGCCGACCAGTCCCTCGACCTTGCCTTTGTCGTTGCCCTTGCCCGGCCGGCCGAACCTGTCCTCGAACAGATAGGGGGATTGAAGGTCCGTGAAGACGCGCGTTCGCTGCCGCTTGCCATCGCCCAGTATCCGGGCGACTGCCAGCTTGGTGTTGTCGTACAGGATGGATCGGGGGACGCCGCCGAAGAACGCAACCGCCGCGTTGTGGCCAGCGCAGAACGCCTCGGTCGTCTCCGCCGGGTAGGCCTTCACGAAGCAGGCATCACTGTGGGGAAGATCGAAGGCAAGGAAGTGGACCTTGCACGCCACGCCGCCGATCACCGCCATCGCCTCGCCGAAGTCCGCCTGGGCGGGGCCGGGGGAATGGACGAGCGGCACGAACATCTCGCGCGACCGAAGCCGCCGCTCACGGACATAGTCCTTCACGATGGTGTAGCCGCCCGTAAAGCCGTACTCGTCCCGGAGACGGTCGAAGATCCGCTTCGCCGTGGGCCGTTGCTTGTGGTGGCTGGTCCGATCGTCTTCCAGAATCCGATCGATGATCCCCGTGAACGGACCCCGCTTCGGCCGCCGTGGCGGCTTGCCGCGGCGAGACCCCGGCGGCACCGAGAACGACAGCATCTTGCGGACCGTCTTGCGGTCCAGCCCGAACACCCGCGAGGCCTCGCGGGTGCTCATTCCCTCGACACGACACGCCCGCCGAACCCGCGCGTACAAATCCACCCGATACATCCCCCCGCCTTCCAGTCAGAGCAGCCCTGACAGAAGGCTATAGACGGTCCCATTTTGGTCCGCCACAGCCGGATCAACCGGCCGCTTCAGTGGGGGATTATTGCGCCGCCGTTCTCATGGGCGGCATCGCCGGTCTTGCCCCGTTGGGTCTCCGCGATTCCCAATTCGCAATGAGCTGCGGCAGAGTCCGGGTCGAGCGCGAGGACACTCTGGTAGATCGGAACCGCCTCTTCGGCGCGGTTTTCGGCCCGCAACAGCGATCCCAGCTGCATCCAGAAATCCTGGTTGTCGGGCGCTAGCTCGATCGATCGGGTCAAGGCCTTTTCCGCCTCGGCCGTTAGGCCTGCCTCGATCAGTAGATTGGCGTGTCGGCTGTGAAGCGACGCCTCGTTGGGTCGGTATTCCAGCGCACAGCGAATTTGTTCGGCTGCGTCGGCCGGGCAGTTGTGGTCGACCAGCAAATCGGCAAGGGCGAACCGCGCATCGACCCGGCTGGGGTCGAGGAGCACCGCCTCGTGATAGCTCGAAGCAGCCCGCTCGGGGTCATCGAGCGTCGCCCACAAGCGCGCAATCATGACATGGGGCGCCGCATCCTCCGGGGCTTCTTCTGCTGCGCGCCGGTAGCAACTCATCGCGTCCTCGGTGCGGCGTTGTTGCTCCCGAAGAAGCCCCAGGTTCAACCAGCCGCCGACCAATTCGGGGCAAAGCGTGGTCGCCCGTTCCAAATGGGACCCGGCTTCGTCGAATTGACCCAGAGTTGAAAGAACGGTGCCCAGATTAATATGAAGCTCGGCTTGGTTTGGGTCGATTTCGAGCGCCTGCCAATAGCTGGCGACCGCCTCGGTCAACCGCCCGGTCCGATGGAGCGCTTGTCCGAGATTCGCATGTGCCGCGAGGAACTCTGGCGTCAGGGCGATGGCCTGACGGAAACACTCGCTCGCGGTCTCGAACCGCCCTTCGTCCATAAGGGTATTGCCGAGCGTATTGTGGTAGGAGGGATTGCAGGGATTGGCATCAATTGCCTGGCGGATCAGTTCGGTGCCCTCCTCGGATCGTCCCAGGGAGCAAGTGACGACACCGAGTACGTGCAGCGCATCGGGATGATCGGGATGCTGTTTTAGAATTTCGCTGTACGTGCCGTGAGCGGAAATTAGATCGCCGGATTCGAATTCGTTACGCGCGCGCGAGAATAGGCTGTCGATATCCTGAACCGTCGGCAAATCGACCGAAGTCGTCGTTGGCCCGCTGCTCGGTAAACCTTTTCCGACGCCCTTCATCAATATCCTCGTCGCGCGGATAGAATTGTCTTCATGGTAACACGGCGCAAGTTCCGTGCCATTCAAGTGGTCGGATGTAACGTATTGGATTCGTTGAAATAACTACGCGACGAGGGCGGCGTCGGGCGAACGCTCAGCGAGATCGGGCAGGTTCTGCCCAGCAGATGCGACCGCTTCGTTTCTGGCCTCGAAATGCTGATCGTCCAGAAGACCGCGCAGCCGAGCTTCGCGGGTCCAGCCGGTTTCGCCGGAAATCGCAAGCGCCAGCTCGGGATCGGCCAGGTGATTGAGCAACCGCGCAAGACTTTGCGCGATTCGTACGACGACCGCCGGCTCGGGCGGGATGCCCGCATCGCTGACGTGACACATCAGGGCAAGCCGGAACGTTGCGAACCGGATACCCATAATCGTGGCGCGTTCAGTGGGGTCGCGACCGAGCCCGGCGAAGGGAAACATCGAGGCGTGGATCTCGGCCTGAAGCCAGCGACGCATGACCGGCGCAAGAACCGGACCGCCAACCGTCCAGATTTCGGTGAGACGATCATAGGCGTGGTCGGGATCAATCGCGTCGTCCGCCTCGGTCATCCCGAAGCTGTCCCAATCGAGCTTGACGCCGAGCCCAGCCTCGATGGCCGAAAAGGTTTCCATGAATCTGGGATTTTTTGGATGGTTCGTCGCGTGCGACAGGGCCGCCAGCGCGAGCATCAGCCGGAACGGATCCATGGGATTCGGTTCGGGTGTCGCCAGGCGATCGTCCATCGAATCGATGAGCCCCGGCGTTTCAGCGGCCCACAGCGTTGGTTCGCGCCGAGTCAGCGAAAGGGCGACGTTGATAATCCGGACCATCGATCGTTCGGGCGGCACCGTGGGGTCGCCGGCGATGTTGATGAAATCGTCGATAATCGTCTGGGCTTCTACCGGAGCAAGACCGCTCGGCAAGACGTCTCGCACTGCGAGCGGAAGGCGGTCGAATTTCTGGGGTGAGGTTGAGAACGACGGACTCCCGAAAAGTACGCGCCGGGCAATTTCAGGGCATGAAGTGGTTGCCGACATCCGTACCTGATCGCCCAGGCGCCGGGTGATCCTGGGGAAAAAATGACAGGCATCGCCCTGGTAATCTGTCCCGTGTTCCTTCTGGATCCTGCAGGTGCCGTAATCGAGAGCGACGCAGCGATCCGTTTTGGCGTCGCGGCGCATGACGTGACCGACGGGATCGTCAGCTACGACGTCGAGCAATTCGGGAGCTTCCTTCCGGTAGAGCTCGATCTTTTCGGGTTCGATGACCATCGACCAGCTGCCGCAGCAGCTATCCTCGCAGTCGGCGCCGAGACACTCGAAGCTGTCGAGGAAGGCGGCGCGCGCCACCTCCGTGCCTTGGTTACTGGAATCGGGTCGATGGTCGCGTCGTGACATGTTTGTCCTCGTATTTAGATCTCGAATTGAATCTGGTACTTCTCGTTGGCCAATACATGCTGGGCCCCCTTGAACCTGCCGGCATCGACCAGCAGCGGGGCGCGAAGGTTGATCGTGCGGCGCATCTTGCCGTCGCTCTTGCGAATCGAGACGAGCAACAGGACGACCAAGTCGTTCATGCCGAAGCCCAATGCAACGCAGGCTTTCTCGATATCCTCGTAGGCGATCAATTCGTTATGCGGATTGATCGGCAGAACGATGAAAGCGATTTCCTCGTCGCGAACGGACTGGAGCAACCCGAATTCGCCGAATTTGGGCTCGCCCAAATCGACCAGCGCGAAATCGCGCCATTCCGGGAAGCCCAAAAGCCCGTTCGGGAAATGAATTACGGTCGTGGGGTCGAGCTCGATCGTGCCGTAGCGCGATTCGATGATCAACTTTTCACCCGCCGGGGATTCGGCACTGACGTCGACCGGTTCGATTGCTGGTCCGGCGATCGCGGCGGTGGGGGTCTGCATGGCGGCGTTCCTTTTCGGTTGGGGGATCCTGTGTGTCGTGCGTGAATATGTGGTTAACGGAGGAATTGCCCGAGATTGAGGCTGGCTAAACGGGCCACGGTCATGAAAGACGCCTCGAGCGCCGTTTGATCCGCTGTCAGACGCGTCATCACTTCCGTGACGTCGGCGTTCTCGATCTCATTGATTTCATTTTCTAGATAGAGGACAAGGTCCTGATGCCGGCTGGTGGACTTTTCGATAGTCGCGAGCCGGGCGCCGACTTCGTTTCTGAAGTCGCCGAGCGCCGTGATCGCTTGATCCATGGGGCCCAGCGAGGTGTTCAGTAAGATGGTGTTGTCTAAATTATCGCCCTGGATCGTGCCCTTTACGGCCGAAATCAGCTGCTGGAATCCCAGGCGGTCGCCGGCCATCCCGTAAGTGACGGTCTGACTGTCTGCGACCCTTGCCGCCAGCTCTGTGCTGTTGCCGACGTAATAATTATTCGTCGGCACGCCGAACGTAGTCGGGTTGGGAACCGGCACAGTCACCGGTGGAACGCTGGTCGCGGTCCCGGCAAACAGGAATCGGCCGTCTTCGTTCGTATTCAGCAACCCCGCGATCGTTTCGAGGATGTGCTGGGCCTCGACCGCGAGCGCTCCCGCTGTGCCCGTATTGTCGCTCAGCCGCTGCACGAGGAGGGCGCGCAAGCGACTGGCCTCGTCGAACATGCCGCTCAGCGAGCCTTCCATCCGCTCCAGGCGGTTGGTGACGTTGATGTTGTTCTTCAGATACTGATCCGTTTGGATCAGATTGCTCTCGAAATCGAGTAGCCGGGTCGTATTCTGCGCGATGCCCGAATAATTCTGTGATTCCTTGCCTGTCGCCGCTTGAATCTGGCCTTCGAAGACCCGACGCTGGGAGTCGAGAATCGTGTTGAGAAGCAGGTTGTGCTGAGCGAAATTGGAGACACGCAGCATTGTAAAAGCCCCTAACGAATTATGTTGATCAACGTCTCGAACATCTCGTCCGCGATCGTCAATATTCGCGCCGACATCTCGAAGGCGTTCTGGAAAAGAATCAAATTCGCCATCTCTTCATCGAGGTTGACGCCCGTTTTCGAAGTCAGAAGATTCTCGATGTTCTCGAACAAGAGTTTTTCGCGGCTCGCGACCTGTTCGGCATCGGCGGCCTGCACCGCGTTGAACCCGACTATCGAGGCGGAAAACGCGTTGAGCGATGAAAGGGATGTCGGCAGGCCGCCCGCGGCGGAGAAATTGAAGACCAGGTCGTCCATGGCAGCGAGTTTTTGAATTGCCCGATTGTCGCCGATGACCGTTCCCGCCGTGCCCACGGTCGCCGTCGTGCTTAGCTCCGCCGTCGAAACCAGACTCGGGTTTGACACGATGTCGCTGCGGACCGCGAGCGATTGGGCATTGGTTCCCGTGAAGAAGTCGTTCAGCCCTAAAAAATGAGAGACGCCGCGACTGGTCCCGGTTTCGGCACTGCCGATATCGTTGATCGCGATGCTTTGGGTTGATCCGGCGGCCTGGATTTGAAGGTTGCCGTTGATGATTTGCACGGCGGCATTGGTGGTGAGGCCCGCGCTGATCTGGGTCATCAGGCCGCCGACAGTCGTTGCGCCAAGGGTGGTCAAGTCGATATCGACGGTGTCGACGACGACACCGGCGGAATCGAGCACTGCAATTCGCATGTTGCCCGTCGCCTGAAAAGCGTCTCCAGACGCGACCGTCCGTGTTCCGGTCAACGTCCGGGCGGCGGGAAATCCGGCGCCTTGGTTGTGGAGTCTGTTGACTTCATCTCGTACCATCGTGCCCAGTGATTCCACTTGGGCCGCAAGATTAGCGAGATCCGTGTCGCGGGTGTCCAACAGCCCCTTCAACCGGCCTGAGGTCAGCGACGTCGTTACGGATCCACTGTTGCCGGACGATGCGAGATTCTGAGGTGCGCCCACGGCCACGCCTGCGGAATCGAGCCGCTGCGTTGCGATAGCACCAAAAACCGACGAGGCGGTAACCGTCGTCGATGCGGAATAGGTAATTTGCCTGGGCAGGTCGTCAAGGAACATGATGCCCGATGTCGTGATCAGTTCGACGGTCCCGTTGCCGCCATTGATCACGTTGATATCGAGCTGATCTGCGATTCGCTGAACAATTTGGTCCTGCTTGTCCTGCAGGTCGGGTACCGACTGCTCCGCGGTAGAAGCTTGCGAAATCTGGATGTTGATTTCCTTAAGCTCCGTGAGATCGGCGTTGAGGATATTCACGGCTGCTTCGATCTGAAGGTCGGCCTCTCGGCGCAGGCTCTGCACGTCGTTCGCCAGTGAAGAGATTGTCCGTGCGAGCGCCTCGCCCGCGGCAACCACATCGAATTTCAACGCGGAATTTTCAGGTGTTATTGTCAACGCTTCCAGGCCGAGTCGAAGGCTGCGAGATCGGCCGCCATCGACGAATCCTGGCCCGGCGCCCCAAACAGTGCCTGCATTTGAACGAAGAACTCATCGGCGACGAGTGCGGCACCGAAACTCGACGCCTGATTTCGCGCCTCGCGCGTGAGGAATTGGTCCACTGAACGGGTCACGTCGGTCACGCTCACGCCCGATCCAACACCGTTGATCACGCGTGCGGTTTGGCTTACCGATTGGCGGGAATAGCCGGACGTATTGACGTTCGTCACGTTTTGCGACGTCGTTTGCAGTCCGATCTGCGCGGCCTGGAGGCCGCTGATGGCGTTATTGATTGCGACGATGACCGACATGAATCTTGCCCTGCCCAGCCGCCCCTAGATTTCCGTGTTGAGCGTTACGGGCACGACTGCATCGGCCTGGGTTGCCGCCCGTTGGACCGTCGCGCCGTTCGGTGCATAGCCGGTTTTCGGATTCGACTTCTGCGTGACGACGTCGGCAACATGACGGAGCAATCGCTCGTTCACCGCGCGTGCGGCTGTTAGCGCCCGTGTATTGTCTGCAGTGACCTTGTGAAGCCGCTCGATGGTGTTTTTTGTCTGCGCCCGGGTCTCGGGATCGGCCAAGCGAATCGGGCGGTCGTCTTCCCGAAAGGTCTTGAGAAAAAGCGCGTAGCGCTCGGTCAGCTCGGCCTTTTCTTCCTGCATCGGAGAGATGTCCTTGGGACGCATCGCACGCAAGGCGGCAACTTCGGCGGTCATCAAATCCGTGAGCCAGGTGGATACGGTGATGAATTCGGCAAGAAGGGGATTGGGGGTCTGGGCGTTCATTGGACCTCCTGTAATTTCAGAATTTCGCGCATGACTTGGTCGGCGATGCCGATACCGCCCTGTTCGACCATGGCGTTGGCATATTCCTCGTTGAGCACGGAACGAAAGATTTCTTCTGCGTGACCTCCGCCCATCACTTCGTCGGTTTCAATGCCCGCGAACATCGCCTGGACCATCTGGCCGATGAACACCGCCTCGAATTCCTGGGCCACGGCACGGGCTTCCGCCGCGCTTGTTGTCGGACTCACCGTCGGCAATTCGCGTTGGTTGCCGAGGTCGAAGAGCGTCGCGGTCAGGGGTGCTGCAAGCCCGTCCATTAGAGAACCTCGATATCCGCTTGCAGCGCGCCGGCAGCCTTGATCGTCTGAAGGATTGTGATCATGTCGCGAGGGCCGATCCCCAGCGCGTTCAAGGCCGCGACGAGGTCGTGCAGGTTCACGCCGGTCTCGAGGATCATGAGGCGCTTATCGCTGTCCTCGTCGATCTCGATTTCGCTTCGTTGGACCGTCGTCGTGGCGGCCCCTTCTGGAGCGAACGCGCCGGGCTGGGAGACCTGCGGGGTTTCCGTAATCCGGATTGTCAGGTTGCCGTGAGCGATCGCCAACGTGTTGATTCGCACGTTTTCGCCCATGACGATGACGCCCGACTGCTCGTCAATGACAACCCGGGCGGCCTGGTCGATCTCGACCGCGAGTTGCTCGATTTCACTGAGTAACAGCGCGATATTGGGGCGAAATTTTTGCGGGATCTGCAGCTGGGTTGTGGCGGGATCGAGGGGTTCGGCCACAGTGCCGTCGAAATGGAGGTTGATAACCCGCGCCACCGAGCGCGCCGTCGTCAGATCAGGGTTGCGCAGAGCGATGTTCAGTACTTCGAGGCGGTCGAGCGCGAACGCAATCTCCCGTTCGACGATCCCACCGTTCGCGATCCGACCGCTCGTGGGCACGCCGCGGGTTACGGTGGTGCCGGACTGACCCTGCGCCGAGAAACCGGCGACTGAAACCTGACCCTGGGCGACGGCATAGACCTCGGAGTCGGCGCCCAAGAGGGGGGTCACGAGGAGCGTGCCGCCGAGCAGGCTCTCGGCATCGCCAAGCGCGCTGATCGTGACATCGATTCGGGTGCCCTGACGGGCAAACGGCGGAAGTGTCGCCGTGACCATCACGGCTGCGACATTATCGGTGTTCAGGGTGGCGTCCCGTGTGTTTACGCCCAGCCGTTCGAGCATGCTCTCAAGGCTTTGCTGGGTGAACGGCGAATTGGCCAGGGAATCGCCCGTGCCGTTGAGGCCGACCACGAGACCATAGCCGACGAGCATGTTGTCTCGGATACCCTCGAAGTCGGAAATATCCTTGATCCGCGATGCGGCATTGCCGGACACTGGGATAAACATCGTGGTCAGAACGGCGAAGACGAGCGCCAGAACGGCGACGGGCCGGAAACGGCCAAGGCCGTTGTGGCAGGCAGCCCGGTAACCGCCGGCAAGATCGTGCGTTGACGTATTCACTTTAGCTCGCGTGCTCCAGGTGGAATTCATCTCAAGCCTGGATAAGCGAGCCCCGTGCCAACCCGGGTCTGTTTTTTAACAGGTTGAATTACCGCGCTTTTTCAGACATTTGCGGAAAGGCGCCGCGGATCTGCGGCGATCCCTTCTAGGCGCTCGGCAAATTCTTCCGGTCGTGCCGGCGGTGGGCGGGGCTTTTAACAGCTTTTTAACCGAGCCGACCGATGCTTCGGACTCGAACGCTGAATGCGGCGCCCTTGTTTCCGTCGCATGGGGAACCGATGAAAATCACCTCGACGAACTCTGTGGGAGCTGGCGCGGTACGCCGCAAGAACGGCACGGGCCGGGGGAAGCCCACAGAAGAGCGGTTCAGCATCGAAAGCGGTGTCGAAGACAACGCCCCGGCGATCGGCGGGGTTTCGCCGATCGGCTCCGTTGAAAGCCTGCTGGCGATCCAGGAAGTCTCCGCCGTGACCGGTGAGCACGAGCGCTCGACCGCGCGGGGCCACCGGCTGCTCGACCGGCTCAACGAAATCCGGCTTGGCCTGCTGCAGGGCGGGATTCCCCGCGACAGCCTGGTTCGCTTGGCCAAGGAGATCGACGCGGCCCGCGGTCAGGTCAGTGACCCGCGGCTTGCGGTGATCCTCGACGAGATCGATCTGCGGGCGCGGGTCGAGCTCGCCAAATACAACGAAGCCGCCTAACGACGCGGTCCGACAACGTCCAGAGCCCCGTTTTCAGCCATAATTCGCCCTGTTGCGGGGGCATGCGGAAAATTGTCACGCGGACGTCAAACAGTCTTGCAGGCGGGGCTGCCGATTCAATATACTCCGCGCCGTTCAACGGACCAGCTGTGCCTCAGCGGAGTGGACTCATCATGGGGGCGAGACTCCCGAAAAATTACCGGCCCACGGAAAAAGAGCCGTTCATGGGCAAGAAGCAGCTCGAATACTTCCGTCGCAAGCTTCTCAAATGGCGCGGCGAGGTTCTCGAGGAAGCCGACCAGACGCTCAAGAATCTTAAGGAAGGGTCGGTGCCGGAAGCAGACATCGCAGACCGCGCCTCGACCGAGACCGAGCGGACCGTCGAGCTGCGTACCCGGGACCGGCAACGAAAGTTGATCGCCAAGATCGACTCCGCTCTCGAGCGCATCGAGAACAAAAGCTACGGCTATTGCGAGGTCACCAACGAGCCGATCAGCCTGAATCGGCTCGAAGCGCGCCCGATTGCGACCATGAGCATCGAAGCCCAGGAGCGTCACGAGCGCATGGAACGGATCTACCGCGACGACTGATCGCACGGCGTCGACCGCGGGACGAGCGCCCGCCAGGTAATTTTACCCGCTATAAAAAAAGCACGTGCAGAGCCTTCCGGGACTTGGCCGGTGCTACGCGCCGGGCGAGGCCCGCTCAGCGCGTGGCGGGCCGGGTCTCAAGCCCTGGGTTTTATTGGAAATCGGCTGAGGTTTCGGGGACCGGCAAGAATGCTCGACAGGCGCATGAGCTGTCAGCCCGGCCGGCCCCCGACGCCCCAACGCGTCAGAACGGATAGATCACGTCGAGCAGCTGGGCGCCGTAGCGCGGCTGCTGGACGTCGGAGAGCTGACCCCGCCCGCCGTAAGCGATGCGGGCCTCAGCAATCTTTTCGTACTCGATCGTGTTGTCCGAAGCGATATCTTCGGGCCGCACCACGCCGTGCACCAGCACCTCGCGGACCTCGAAGTTGACCCGGACCTCCCTGGTGCCCGCGGATCACCATGTTGCCGTTGGGCAGGATCTGGGTCACCAGGGCGGCGATCTTGAGGCTGACTGTCTCCGCCCGGTCGATGGTGCCGACCCCCTTGTGGTCGCTGTCGGTCGACAGGTCGATGAGGTCGGTCGGGTCGACCGCCTCGGGCAGGATCTCGCCAAACGCCGCCTCGTAGCCCAGCAAGGCTGCGGCCGCACTGTCTTCGGTCGTGTCGCGCTTGCGCTCTGTGGTGTTTTCAAGATCAGCGCTGTCGGAAATCTCGATTTCGACGGTCAGAATGTCGCCGACCTGGCTCGCCCGCTGATCCTTGAAGAACGCCCGGGCGCCAGATTCCCAAAGCGAGTTGGGATTGTAGGCAATCTGCTTGGCTTTTGGCATCGGCAGGATCACCGGCTCGTAGCCCAGTTCCTGGATCGGATTCTCAATCGGCTTGAGATCGGGCTCCGTGCCGATTTGAGAGAGCCGGTCGAGTGTCGAGCAGGCAGAGAGAGACAGGCCGCCCAGGGCGGCAATGGCAAGCAGCGTGGCGACGCCGCGAACGTTACGGAACATGGCGGTCATTTCTAGTTGAACCCGATCGTCATTGCGGCGGGCACGGTCACGAGGTCGGGACCGGCAACGACCGCCTGGATGACAGCATTGCTCTGGGTGTTGAGTACGCGAACGGTGGCGCCGGTGGCGCCGTTGTCGATCGCCTTGCCGATCATGGTCAAGATCATCGCGTCCGTGCGGTAAACCATCGTCACTGGCGAGCCCTTGACGATCAGGATGGGCGGCTCGAGATCGCGCAGGCGAACCGGCTCGTCCGCCCGAATCGGGCGCCGGGCCGCCATGCCGATCAATTCGTCGAGCTCGGTGACCGTATCGTTATTGACGTCGCTCGCTCGCACATTCACCCAGTAGACATCGGCCTCGCCGATCACGGCTTTGGCCTGTATTTTCTGGCGCAGCACGGGCACCTCGATAATTTCGAACGCGCGGCCCGCGACCTTGAGTCTTTGGCCGGTCAGATCGCCCGACGGTGGGACCAACACCGCGCTGAACCGTCCCGACTCCGAATTGAAGTTGAGACGCCGGACGTCAAACTCCGCCGGTTCGTCGAGCGCCACGTGAAGCTCGGCGCCACGATTGGCGAGCTGAATTTCGAGTTCGTCGCCGCCCGTCAGGATGAAGAGTTCGTCGGCGATCCGCGCGGCGATCTCGTGTCCCAAGATTACCTGGCTCGACCGTTCGACGACAATTTTCTCGGTCTTGGAGACGGTCCATTCAAGGCCATGGTCGCTTACCAGATCCGCGATCTGGTCGCTCCAAAATACCATCCGCTCACCAGGTGCCGGAGATTGCATCACCGGCTCGTTGGCCAGTGTGCCCGCATTGCTAAACAAATCGCCGATGGTCACGTCGTTGCCGTCGACGATGACGGTCGTATTAAGGCGCGCGGTTGCGAAGGCTCCGCTGACGGGCAGGAGCCAGGCCATGAGCAAAAAGACAGCAAGAACTCTCACCGCACTGCTCCTAACGCATCTGGTTGACGGTTGACATCATTTCGTCTGACGTCGTGATGACCTTGGAATTGAGCTCGTAGGCCCGTTGAGCGGTAATCAGGTTGGTCAACTCCGCCACGGCGTTGACGTTCGCCGTCTCCAAGAATCCCTGCAGCACCGTTCCGAAGCCGGTGGATCCCGGGGCCCCCGTGGTTCCCGAACCCGAGGATGTCGTTTCGATCAGCAGGTTGTCGCCGATCGCCTCGAGGCCGGCCTCGTTGGGAAAATTGATGAGCTGCAGTTGACCGACGGTCTGAGCATCGATCTGGCCCGCCAGCTTGGCCTGGACCTCGCCGTTGATGTTGATCGTTATGGACAGAGCGTCTTGCGGCACGACTATGCCGGGATTGACCGCGAACCCGTCCGAGGTGACGATTTTGCCGGTCGGGCTGAGCTGGAACGTGCCGGCCCGGGTGTAGGCCGAGTCGCCATCCGGAAGATCGACCTGGAATTATCCCTTGCCCTGTATCGCGAGATCAAGTTCGTTGTCGGTCGCGACCAACTCGCCCTGCGACGTGATCCGGTAGACCGACCCGGTCTTCACGCCCACACCAATCTGGATTCCACTCGGAACCAGGGTGCCTGCATCGGATGAGGTCGACCCGATCTGCTCGATATTTTGGTACAGCAAATCCTGAAACTCGGCGCGCTGAATCTTGTAGCCCGTCGTGTTCATGTTCGCGATGTTGTTGGAGATAACCTCCACATTGAGCTGTTGGGCCAACATGCCCGTGGCTGCGATGCTCAGAGATTTCATGATCTTCGTCCTTGGTTACGGGCAGCGCTAGGTGCTGACCTTCAGAATTTCGTTGATGGTCTTTCGCATCAGATCGTGATCGGTGTTGCTCAGCTTCTGCGCCGACTGATAGGCGCGCAGAATGTCGATCATCCGCGTGACTTGTACTATCGGCTGGACATTCGAAGCTTCCAGCATGCCTTGCTCGATGTGCACGTCGACGGCGTCGACAGGTATCTCGGTGCTGCTGTAAAGGCCGCTGCGCGCCTTGACCAGGGAACCGGGCTGTTCGAACTGGACGACTCGAAGCTTACCGATTTCACCACTCTCGGAACGGACAGTGCCGTTCTTGGCAATCTGGATGCTCACGTCGCGCTCCGCGAACGTGATTTCCATGCCGTCTTCGCCGAGCAGCTTGAACCCGCCCATCGTGACCATGTTGCGTTCGGCGTCGAGCTGGAAATGGCCGCCACGCGTATATCGTTCGCCGTCTTCGGTCTGGACGACGAAATAGCCGCCGCCCTCGAAAGCCAGGTCGAGCGGATTATGGGTCGACCGGAGTTCGCCTTGGGTGTCATCCCGGAACAGGCCGGCTTCCTCGACGAAACTGACCGTCTGGCCGTTTTCGTCGGTTGTCAGGTATTCGGAAAACATCATGCGCTCGCCCTTATGGGCCGTGGTGCTCGCGTTTGCGATATTGTGGGCCACCACGTCCATCTCGGACTTCAGGGCGACTTGATGTGAGAGCGAAATATAAACTGTGCTATCCATCGTCCATACTGTTTCGAGGTTGAGGCGTTACGCCCTCCGATGCAGCTCTCGTGCCAACTTCAATTCGGTATTAATTTTAAACAGTTGACCAAAAGGAACCTCGAGGCGACCGGCCTCGGTCGTGCGCTTCGGGCAAGCTTTGCCGGGCCCGTCGTTGCCTGGGGAGCGCGGCCCAGGGGGTCTGCGAACAGGCTCGAGAGGGAACGACATCCGCAGTCTTTGTTAAATGGGCGGGAGCAACGTCTTGTTAACGAATATTTTCTATTAATTGTCGGGTGAATACCCTCCAACGGGTGCCGCGGCCGGAGAGAACGCATGGCGGATACCGCAGTCGACGAAAGCCAAATCGAAGAGACCGAAGGGGAAGACGGCGAAGCCGAAGCCACGACTAAGGGCAAAGGCAAGCGCAAGCTTCTCAGCGGCAAGCGCCTCGTTATCGGCGTCGGCGTATTTGTCCTGGTGCTGGGTGGCGCCTGGTACAAGGGAATACTCGACGCGTTTCTCGGCGGGGCCGAAGAGGACGCCGCTCACGAAGAGGTCGTTCACCAAAAGGACATGACCTACTTCGATCTGCCCGATCTTCTCGTAAACCTGACAACGACTGCGAACAAGCCGAGCTACCTGCGCCTCGTGGTCAGCCTCGATCTCGAGGACGCGGCCGTAATTTCGGAACTCAAAAGGTTGATGCCGCGCATCATCGACAATTTTCAGGTCTATCTGCGTGAGCTGCGAGCCGAGGATCTGAGTGGATCTGCAGGCGTCTACCGCCTCAAGGAGGAGCTGCTCGCCAGGGTCAACACAGCCGTGCAACCGGTCGAGGTCAACGACGTGCTGTTCAAAGAGTTGCTGGTCCAGTAGGTCTCCGCTCGCATGGCCGACGAGAACGACGAATCACAGACAGACGGCGCGGAAAGCGGCGAGGAACTCGACGGAGCCCTGGACGAACAGGCTTCCGGCGGAGACGGCGATGTTGGCGCAGCCTGGGATGATCCCGCCTCGGGCGGACCAGGTAACGCCAGCGAATTTGGCGATGCGGATGCGGATTCTGCACGGGTCCTGAACCAGGAGGAAATCGACAGCCTCCTCGGCTTCGAAAACGAAGACGACGGCGACAAAATCGGCATTCAGACGATCCTGAACAGCACGCTCGTGTCTTACGAGCGCCTGCCGATGCTCGAAGTGGTGTTCGACCGGTTGGTCCGGTTGATGACCACGACCCTGCGCAATTTCACGTCGGACAACGTCGAAGTCAGTCTCGACGCGATCAGTTCGATTCGCTTCGGCGACTACCTCAATTCGATACCCCTGCCAGCGATGCTGGCCGTGTTCAAGGCTGAGGAATGGGACAATTATGCGCTGATCACTGTGGATTCGGCGCTGATATATTCGATCGTCGACGTTCTGCTGGGCGGCCTCCGGGGCACCGCAGCGATGCGGATCGAAGGGCGCCCCTACACGACGATCGAGCGTAACCTCGTCGAGCGATTAGTTCACCTCATCCTGTCGGATCTGAGCGCCGCTTTCGAGCCATTGAGCCCCGTCACGATGCGATTCGACCGGCTGGAAACCAACCCACGGTTCGCCACGATCGCTCGACCCGCCAACGCGGCAATCCTGGTTCGGATGCGTGTCGATATGGAAGACCGCGGCGGCAAATTCGACATGCTGCTGCCCTACGCCACCCTCGAGCCGGTTCGCGAACTTCTGCTGCAAATGTTCATGGGTGAGAAATTCGGCCGCGACTCGATCTGGGAGTCCCATCTCGCACAGGAACTCTGGGCAACCTCGGTGGAGATTGACGCGGTGCTCGACGAGCAGATCGTATCGCTCACGGATATCGCGAACTTACGGATCGGCGACACCCTGGTGCTCAATACCGGCCCGCAATCGAATATCAGGATGCATTGCGGCGGAATTGGGTTGGTCAGCGGCCGGATGGGGCACGTGGCGAATCGCGTCGCCGTCTGTATCAACGAAAGCGTCGTCGAAGGGAGCAAGTACTGATGTCCACATCATTTCTTCTCGATGGATTGATCGTCGTTCTCCTGGTCGCGGCCATCGGTTTTTGCGTCGTGCTCAATCGCCGGCTCGGCGCGCTTAGGCGCGCTCAGGCGGATCTCGCGCAGTTCGCCCAGACCCTCAACGAGGCCACGAGCCAGGCGCAGCAAGACATCGAGGGCCTGAAGGCAGCAAGCGTGGAAATGAGCCGTTCACTGCAGGACAAGATCGACAAAGCGGATGCCTTGAATTCGGATCTCGCCTTCATGACCAAGCACGGCTCCGATCTCGCCGATCGGCTTGAAGACGCCGTGCGTGTCTCCGGCAAGGCCCGGCCGGCCAACGGCGCGGCGCAGGGCGGTAAGCGCAATGACGCCGAGCAGGAGCTCCTGGACGCGCTTCGGACGGTGCGTTGAGCCATGGCTATCTTCGCCAAGTTTCGTCTGCTTCCGGTTGCGATTTTTGCCGCCGTTCTGCTGTTGACCGTCAAGGCGGGCACGATGTGGAGCGACTTCGACGATGTCATGGCAAATATTTCCGTTGCGGAATCGAAGGCCCAGGAGCAGCCACCGGAACCGCCTGATGCGGACTCCGACCTGCGGGGCTTCGAGCCTGTCGAGGGCGCCGACACGGACGCAGCCGCCACCGACCTGATGGACGACCCGGTAGCCACGACGGCGGTCGAGGATCTGTTCGATCCGATGGCCCTGAACGCGACGGAATTCGCGCTTCTCCAAGACCTCGCCACGCGCCGGGAATCCCTCGACGATCGGGATCGGGAGCTGGATTTGCGCGAGAAAATGCTGCTTGCGGCCGAGCGTCAGGTCGACGGCAAAATCGCCGAGCTCAAGGAAATCGAGAAACCGATCTCCAAGTTGCTCGAACAGTATGACGAGGAACAAGCGGCGAGGATCGATAGTCTCGTGAAGATCTATCAGAATATGAAGCCGAAGGATGCCGCCCGAATATTCGCCGAGCTCGATACCGACGTGCTGCTCGACGTTCTGGGGCGGATGCGAGAGGCCAAGACGGCGCCGATTCTCGCCTTGATGGATCCCAATCGGGCCCAAACGCTGACGATCGAATTGGTCGAGCGCGGCCGGTTACCAGAAACGGCTGCTTCCCGTTACTAATCCTTTTATATTATTTACTCCGTTTTAATTCCTAAGTTGTAGCTTCCAGGGCTTTCCCGGTTGGTCGTTACCGCGGCCGGACACCTTAGCTCTAGAGAGATGCTATGGCGGTTGACAATGCAATGAACGTACTTGTCGTCGACGACTACAAGACGATGGTGAGGATTATCGGAAGCCTGTTGAAGCGGATCGGGTTTTCCAACGTGGACGAAGCGCTCGACGGCAATTCGGCGCTCGACAAATTGCGAAGCGGCAATTTCGGGCTGGTGATCTCGGACTGGAACATGGAGCCGATGACCGGTCTGGAGCTGCTCCGTGAAGTTCGGTCCGACGAGACGCTCAGGGAGCTTCCGTTCATCATGGTGACGGCAGAAGGCAGGACCGAGACCGTGATGGAGGCGAAAAAGGCCGGCGTGAGCAACTACATCGTCAAGTCATTCGACACAGAGACCTTGAGGACGAAGCTGCAAAGTGTGCTCGGTCCGTTCTAGCCGGTTCGCATCAGGAGAGGGGGCGTGGCGATGGACAACATTCACGCCATGGTCGACATCTTGCCGGCGAGCTTCGACTGAGGCCGTTTCCCGGGCGGGAGCCCCGGCAGAATTTGCCGGGTTTTTGGCCATCTCTTTAGGGTCCGGACTCATTACAGCCACCAGATGACGGCGGCGGCAAGGGCGATTGCTGCGATGAAGTTTTTGATGTTGCGGTCGAAGCGGGTGGCTATACGGCGCCAGTCCTTGAGGCGGCAAAACATGCGCTCGATGATGTTGCGCTGCCTGTAGACGGTCTTGTCATAATGGTATTGGACCTTGCGGTTCTTGCGCGGTGGGATGACGGCCGTGGTTCCGCGTTCTGCCAGCCAGTCGCGCAGGGCTTTGCTGTCATCGCCCTTGTCGGCGACGAGTTCGGCGGCGGGCGGCATGGCTTCGATACAGCGCTGGGCGAGCTTGCAATCATGGACGTTTCCTGGTGTCAGGAGCAGGACGAGGGGCCTGCCTTTCGCATCGCAGACAGCGTGGAGCTTGGTGTTGCGGCCCCCCTTGGTGCGGCCGATGCCATGGGCCAAGGCCCCCCTTTTCCGCCGCCGGCGCAGCGATGAACCTTGATGCAGGTTGAATCGATGAACAGCCGGTCGGGGGCGTCTTCGCCGCCCGCCAGCGCGCTGAATATCCGTTCCCAGATGCCGCGCTCCGCCCAGCGTACAAAGCGGTTGTAGAGCGCCTTCTTCGGTCCGTAGACCTCACGCGGACAGTCGGCCCAGCGCCCGCCATTCCTCAGGGCATGGACGATCCCGCTCAGCACCCGGCGATCGTCAACGCGCGCCATGCCGCGCGTATCCGTCGGCAAAAGCGAAGCGATCCGAGCCCATTGCGCATCCGAAAACCAAAAGAAATCCGACATTTCCATCGCCTCCTCGCTGGAGACAATGAATCATGCCAGCCCCGCTTTGGGAATCCCCTTAATGGGTCCGGACCCTAGTCATTCTTTAATCCTGTCGGATAGCTTTTCGGATACGTACCGCATTGCTCGGCAAATCCCCTGGCGATCGATCGCAGCGTCGGGGAGCGGGCTCTGGAACAATGGAGTATCGTTTGAGCATCAGACAGGCGGACCGAGATCGAAACCTGATCGCGCGGCACTTTAGGACCATGCTCATCGTCCTGAGTTTTGCCTTTGTCCTCGTAGTTTCGGCGCAGGCTCACGGCACGACGGTGCGCAGCACCGAACATGAAGGCTTCGCCCGAATCGTCTTCGAGTGGGGCGAGCCGACCCGCTTCGAGGCGGCTATCGAGGGTCGCACGCTTTCGATCCAGTTCGACCGTCCGATCGAGGCCGATCTCGATGCCCTCGTCGCCCGCCTCGGCGGCCGTTATCTGTTGGCAGGCATCGTCGAGCCCGACAGCCGCACGGTCACCTTCGAGTTGACCCGGCCGTTCCTCCTGCGCAGTTTCCCCCAGGCCCTGATGGTCGTCATCGATCTCATCGAGCCGGAGAGCGGGCCGGATCTGGCCCCGGACACCGGACAGGGTGCGGCCGGGCCGGAGCCTGCGGCAGCCGAACCGGCCTATCGTCCCGAGTCACCCGTGCCTGAAACGATCACCGAGACGTCCCCTGCGCTGCCGGTTCGCGTCGGCGAGCATGACGGCTTCGACCGGATTGTCTTCGACTGGATCGATCCCGTGGACTACGCGGTGGAGGAAAGCGGGCGAACCGTGACCGTTCTGTTCGCGCGACCCGCAACAATTGATCTTGCGACGCTGCGCGGCACTCTGCCGTCGAGCCTCGTCGGGGTTGCCGCAACCGCCGGTGAGAGCGAGTTGGTCGTGACGTTTGAGCGCGCGACGCCAGGTTCGATTCATCATTTCCTGAGCGGAACCTTCGTGGCGCTCGATTTCCGCACGCCGTCGGACGCGGCGGCGGCTGAGCCGACGGTACCGGTGACATTGCCTGCCGCAGTCGCCGAAACCGACTCTTCCGGCCCGCCAGCGTCGGCGCGCCAACCCAACGCCGGGCGTGCGCCGGTCGGCGATATCGGCGGCAGCACTGCCGCACTTGCCGCGCTCGAGCCCAGCGCGGCACCGACGCAAACCTGGGGAATGGCGCCTTCCGGCAGGGCGGCCGCCACGCCGCCGATACCTCTGCTGCCCGGTGCATCGGAGCCCGCCTACGTCGCGGCGGCGTCGGTCACCGCGGAGGCGCCCGTCGTTTACGATACCGCCGGAGACAACTGGCACGTGCCTGTTCGACTGAGCCATAACGGGGCGGGCCTGCGCTTCCGGTTCGCCTGGACCGAGTCGACCGGGGCAGCGGTTTACACGCGAAACGGCTCCTTGTGGATCGTGTTCGACGGGAAACGCCACATCGCCCTGCCCAACATGGGCTCGCCGCTGGTTCGCAACGCCGGAATCCGGGGCGGCGAGGAGCTTGATGTCGCCGAGGCGGCCGTCCTGCGATTGGACATAGAGCCGGACGTCTATGCCGACGTGCAACGGGAGGGAACCAACTGGCTGGTCGATATCATGCGCACGCCGAGCGATCCCTTGCGCATGCTCGCCATGCGGATCGAGCCCGACGTCACCGGTCATTCGCGCGTCGTATTTCCGGATTCGAGTGTCGGGCCGGTGCTTCAGTTCACCGACCCGGTGGTCGGCGATCAGATCGCGATCGTGCCGCTCTACGGCTCGGGCCACGGCATTGCGCCAGGCCGCAACTACGCGCAGTTTGCCGTGCTGCCGTCGGTCCAGGGGGTCGTGGTTCACCCTTACAGCGAAGACGTGCTCGTGCGCGGTCTGCGAACGGGAATTGAGGTGTCGAGTGCCCATGGCCTGCGGGTCTCTCCGCTCACGGCAAGCGCTGCGCCGTTGGCGGGCGGGGGCGATGCCTTCAGCCGCATTCTCCGCTTCGACGACCGGCGCGTCGTCGATGCCGTCGATTTTACGGACTCGCGGAATCGGTTTCTGCGCGGTGTCGCGATGGCGGACGACGCGACCCGGCCCGAAGCGCGTCTCAACCTCGCGCGCTTCTACGTCGCGAACGACCTTTATGTCGACGCGCTCGGCGTGTTGGCGCTAATCGAGGAAGAGACCCCGGACCTAGCTCAAAGCAGCGACTTCGTCGTGGTGCGGGGGGCGGCCCGATATCTCGCCGGTCGCATGGATGCAGCGGCGCACGATTTGGAGCGCCCCGAGCTCGACGTCGTGTTCGAGATTACCGTATGGCGCGCTGCCATTGCGACGAGGCGCGGCGATTGGGAGTTCGGCGCCGAGCTGTTCAAGGTAGCGGATATGGAGCTGCTGCGCCTGCCTGCGGCGTGGCAAGCCGATTTCGGTCTGCTGGCCGCGCGCGCGGCTGTCGAAACCGGCGACATTGTGCGCGCGCACTTTCGGCTCGATCAGATCGAAAAGACGGGCCCGACGCCGCTCGCACAAAGCGAGATCGACTTTCTTCGCGGTCGCGCCTATGCGCTGGCCGCGAATTTTGATACCGCGATCGATCTGTGGGACCAGGCTGCGGTCGGTCCGGACCGCCTGCTTCGCGCGAAGGCCGCGCTGGCGCGCGTGCGCCTGCTCCGCGAGCTCGACTGGATCACCGTGCCGGAGGCGATCGAGACCTATGAAAGCCTGCGCTTCGCCTGGCGGGGCGATACCTTCGAGCAGGAGGTTCTGAGCGATCTTGGCGCGCTCTATATGGGCCAGGAGATGTATTTGCAGGGTCTATCCGCATGGCGCCAAGCGGTGGTCAATTTCGAGGATTCGCCGATAACCCGGCGCGTTGCCGAATCGATGAACGACCTGTTCACGGAACTCTATGTCGAGGGTGAGGCCGCCCGGCTCTCGCCGCTGGACGCGGTCAGCGTCTATTTCGAATCTCGCAATCTGACTCCGGACGGCCCGGTCGGTGATCAGATCATCGGTGGCCTGGCGGACCGGCTGGTCGGCGTCGATTTGCTCGACCGGGCTGCCGCGCTGCTCGAGCATCAGGTGGACCACCGGTTGACAGGCGCCGAGAAGGCGCAGGTCGGCGCCAAGCTTGCCGCAATCCAGCTGCTCGATCGCAATCCGGACGGGGCCCTGACCGGCCTCGAACTGAGTCGGGTCGATAGTATCCGCCTGCCCGTCGACCTGCTGCTCGAGCGGCGTTATCTCGAAGCCCGTGCGTTGCTCGAGCTCGACAGGCCGGGGGAGGCGCGCCAGCTTCTGGCCGGCGATTCAAGCCAGGCGGCGGAGATGCTGCGCGCCGACATCGGCTGGCGCGACCAGAACTGGTCGGAGACCGCCACGGCAACCGAGCGGTTGCTGCGCGTCGCGGCGCCGGAGCGGCAGGACCTGAGCGAAACCGAGCGCTACTATGTCATGATGCGAGCTGTCGCCCTGACCCCGCTGGACGACAACCAAGCGCTTGCCGAGCTGCAACGCCGGTTCGGCCCAGCGATGGCGGACGGTGCTCATGCCGAGGCCTTCCGGCTGATCGTGAGCGTGCTCGATCCTGGGCGCATTCCGTTCCGCGAATTCGCCAAGGCGGTGGCCGACGTCAGCGCCATCGAGGCCTTTCTCGACGGCTACCGGGAAGGCGGCGCCTAGCCCGGGCCAGTCGTTCGGCCGGGCAGTATCAATATCACACCCCCGGCCAGTCAACCCCGCGTCTTCGCTCCCGTCCGCCGGCAATGACCTTAGTCCGGGCGAGGACACCCCCAACGGCTCGGCCCGAAGGGCCGGCATATCCGATATCGGAGCGCTCGGCGCGGTTGTCCAGGTCCGGGGTCAGACCCCGAAGCTACGCACCAGGCTGCCTGCAATCAGGAACCAGCCGTCGACGAGCACGAAGAACACGATCTTGAATGGCAGAGAGACCATGACCGGGGGCATCATCATCATGCCCATGGAGAGCAGGATCGAGGCGACCACCATGTCGATGATCAGGAACGGTACGAAGACGAGAAAGCCGATCTCGAAGACCCGCCTGAGCTCGCTGATCATGAAGGCGAGAATCAGCGCACGCAGGGGAACGACGTCCTGGCTCTCGACCGTGGGCACTTCGGCCAACTCCATGAACATGCCGAGGTCTTCGTCGCGAACCTGGATCAGCATGAACTCGCGCAAGGGCGCCATGGTGCGATCGAACGCCTGCTCCTCGTCGATCTCCTCGGCGATCAGGGGCGCGATGCCCTCGTCGTAGGCACGCTCCATGGTCGGCGCCATGACGAAGGCGGTAAGGAACAGGGCGAGGCTGATGAGCACCGTATTCGGCGGCGTCTGCTGGATGCCGAGCGCGCTGCGCAGGAGGGAGAGCACCACGACGATGCGGGTAAAGGACGTCACCACGACGAGAATGCCGGGCGCCAGGCTCAGAACCGTGAGGAACGCGACCAGCCGGATCAGCTGGCTGGTGAACGAGCCGCCTTCACCGCCGAATTCGACGTTGAGCTCCTGAGCCGCCGCGGGCTCGGCCAGCGTCATGCCGGCGCCCAGCGCGAGGATCCCGAGGCAGACGGCGCGGGTGCGCGTCATGCGTCGTCGGCCTCGTCGCGGTCGGCGGCATCCAGCGCGTCACGGAAACCACGGTGAGAGGTGCCGATGCCGCGCTCGACCACGGTTTCGGACGAGGGGCCGAGAATGATCAGGTGCTCCGCCTCGTCGCGGCGGACCAGCACCATCCGGCGCTTGTTATCGAGGCTGAGAACTTCCGCGATCGCCAGCCGCTTGCCGGGCTTCGCGCCCGAAACCCTGACCCGGCCCGCCATGCCGAAGCGGCGCGCAAGCCAGGCGGCGAGCCCGATCAGTCCGAGCACCAGGACCAGGGCGAGGGCGAAGCGCAGGTAGGTGTCGAAATCCATGATCGAGGCGGCGCGCGGCGGGGGCCGGGCTAGCGGTTCGTGCCGCCGCCGTAGGCCTGCGCGGCGCGCTGGTTGACCGACAGCTTCTCGAGTTCGCGTTTGATCGCGTCCCGGTGGGCCGTCATGTCCCGGCCTAGACGGTCGAGCTCGTCGAACAGCACCATCAGGTCGCGGCGCAAAGGTCGGGCGGCAGCGGCGGGCACCGAGACCAGCCGGTTGCTCATGGCCTGGATCTCGCGGGTCAGGTCGCCGACGTCGACCGGCTCACCCCGGGCGCCACCGTGGCGCAGCCTGGCTAGCCGTCCCTGGATGGTATCGATCCTGGTCTTGAGCTCGGCAGTCTGGGTCACGGTGCGCTCCGATTCGGTTGGGTGGTGCCGTTGAGGCGGTAGAGATAGGCCAGAATCTCGGCGACCGCGGCAAAGGCGGGCAGGGGAATGACGCTATCGACGTCGATTTCGGCGAGGACCTCCGCGAGGTCGGCGTCCTCGCGCACGACGACACCGTTGGCATAGGCGATCTCGAGAATCTGCGCGGCGACCGCGCCTCGGCCCGTCGCGCTCACCTTGGGTGCCGGGTCGTTGCCGCGCTCGTAGGTCAGCGCGACGGCGACGGCCTCGGCGGCAGAGGCAGCGGTGGGATCAGGCTCCTTGGAGGCAGGCATGGACGGCTCGATCGTCCCTCGGCGATGCAGCGCGGCGCGCCCGGAAAAATCTACCGCGCGCCTCGGCCCGAGTGTCGTCCGCGCGTCCTTAACAAACCTTTAATCCAGGGGGATAAGGCGCTGATTTCTGCGCTTTATCAGGCTTTTCCGGAGGCGATCCGGCGGTCAAGACCGGTGCCGGCCTCGCGCTCTAGTCCGGCTTGCCGGCCTCGCCTGCGGGCCCGGCCTTGGCCGCCGGCTCGCCTCCCGCCTCGGCTTCGACGCCGGGTCCTGCGGCCGGTGCGGCCAGTGCCTCGAGCTCTTCAGCGCCGAGCTCGGCGCGGGCACGGGCGGCCTCGATGTTTTCCTGGCGGATCTTGTCCGATATTTCCTTGCGCAACACTGTCGCGTCGGCCGGGAAGGTGAAGCCCAACTTGGCGGACCCCCTGCGCACCTCGACCACAGTGACCTCGATGGTATCGTTGATCACCACGGTCTCGCCCAGCTTGCGGGTCAGGTAAAGCATCGGTTCGGCGCGTGATCGGACATGGCCGGGCAAAGCCTAACCGATCCGCCGCGACGGCGATAGCCCCGGACCCGGGCGCGGGACGCTTCGCCGGACACGAATGTAAACTTGCCCGATCGGGGATGGCTGCAGCCGGTACGGCGTGCCATCATGGGTCCCCGTCATCGAAGCGAGGTACGCCATGAGCCTTCCGGTAGTCGAAACCTGGTATGCAACGAAGGATTACGCCGATGGGGTGACCCGGTTCTACGAGCCCCATGTGCACGACTGGCTGCGCCCCAACATCTGGCATGTGCGCGGGCGCGACCGGGACCTGCTGGTGGATTCGGGCACGGGCATCGTGCCGATCCGCTCCGAACTCGTCGCCCATCTCGAGCGCGACATCCTCGCCGTGGCAAGCCACACCCACTTCGACCATATCGGCGGGCATTACGAGTTCGCGGCGCGCGCCTGTCACGCGGCGGAAGCCTTCGTGCTCGAGAACCCGGACAACGACAATACGGTCGCGAACCTGTTCTACGATTCCGCCATGCTGATCGGTATCGGCTTCGAGCCGGCGATGGTGGAGAAGATGGACCCGTGGCTCCAGGCCGTTCCCCGCGAGGGTTACGACGTGCGGACCGACTATGGGGTTCGCGCTGCGCCGGCGACGGAGCTGCTCGATGAGGGCGATGTCGTCGATCTGGGCGACCGGGCGTTTCAGGTGCTCTACCTGCCGGGTCACTCGCCGGGCAGCATCGGCCTGTTCGAAGAGGCGACGGGGGTCTTCCTGTCGGGCGATGCGATCTACGATCCCGCGACCGGCCCGCTGCTCGACTTCTACGATTTCTCGGACATCGACGCCTACGTGGCGACCATGGAGCGGATCCGAGCCCTGCCGGTGAGCGCGGTTCATGGCGGCCATTACGAAAGCTGCGGGCGCGAGCGGATGATCGAGATTGCCGACGACTACATCGCCTCGAAGAAGGCGCCCGGCTGTCCGAGCGAGCAGTTAAAACCGAGTTAGGGAGCACGCGTCCGGGGGCCTCCTGTTTCCGGGGAACGGTTCCTGACGTGTGACGAACTTGAACGGACGTGCCGAGGGCGCAAAAATGCGGCCATGACAGGTCCAATGCAAAATGCCCCGTCGTCGGCGTTCGATGTGCGTCAGCTCGGTCGGAGTTTCGCGGCCGAAATCCAAGGCTGTGACGTGAGGGCGAGCGTTGGAAATCCAGCGCTTTTCGACGAGCTGCTCGCTCTCTTCCACGCCTATCGGGTGCTGGTGTTTCCGGCGCAGGACCTCTCGCCCCGCGAGCTCTTGGCCTTTGCCCGTCAATTCGGAGAGATCAGGCCGCATCCCGATCATCGCTTGTGCGTGCCCGATTGCCCGGAGGTCATGCTGATCGGCAATCTCAAGGAGGGCGATGAATACCGCTCGCTGTTCGTCAATTCCCGAGAGGAATGGCACGCCGACCTCACGTTCACGCCGATGCCCAACAAGGCGACCATGCTCTACGCGGTCGCGGTGCCGCCGGTCGGTGGCGACACGTTGTTTGCCGACATGGCCACGGCCTACGACAGTCTGAGCGACGCGGAGCGCGAGGCCATCGACAGACGAGGCGCAGTTTACGACTTTGTCTGCATGGATAACGTGCTGCGCGAACACGACCCGGACCGCCCGTCCTTGACAGAGGCAACCAAGCGAAGCCTGCCGCCGGTCAGCCATCCGCTGGCGCCGACGCACCCGGTCACCGGGCGACGATCGCTCTATCTCTCGCCCGACGTGATCAGCCATGTCGAAGGCATGACACCCGCAGAGTCGAAGATCTTCTTGGCCCGCTATATGGCGCACGCGACCGAACCCCGGCATATCTACCGTCACTACTGGCGAAAGGATGACCTGGTGCTGTGGGACAACCGCTGCACCAACCATTCGGCGACGACGTTCGACGACGCCCGTTATCTCCGGCTGCTCCACCGCTGTGCCGTCGAGGGCGAAAGGCCGGTGTGACGGAGCGCGAGTTAGTACGCCGCTTGCCTGTGGCTAGAAGTACCCGTCAGCGGGCCCAGAGGCCCTCGTCTTTCAACTCGCCCAGAGTTTCCTCGATGCCCTCGCGCATCGTCGCGACCGTCCAGTCGATCTGCTCCTCGGTGATGACCAGCGGCGGCGAGAGCACGATCAGATACTGATTGCCCAGAGGGCGAAGGATCAAGCCCCGCTTCTGGCAGTTCCGGTCGATCCGCGCGCCCACCTGGTGCTCCGGCGGGAAGGTCTCCTTGTTAGTACGCCGCGCCTGGCTAGAAGTACCCGTCAGCGGGCCCAGAGGCCCTCGTCTTTCAACTCGCCCAGAGTTTCCTCGATGCCCTCGCGCATCGTCGCGACCGTCCAGTCGATCTGCTCCTCGGTGATGACCAGCGGCGGCGAGAGCACGATCAGATACTGATTGCCCAGAGGGCGAAGGATCAAGCCCCGCTTCTGGCAGTTCCGGTCGATCCGCGCGCCCACCTGGTGCTCCGGCGGGAAGGTCTCCTTGGTCGCCTTGTCTTGAACGCAATGAACGCAGGCCATGAGGCCCACGCCCCGGACTTCGCCGACGATCGGCAGGTCGCCGAGCGTTCCAAGACGGTCGAGAAAATAGGGGCTGAGGTCGCGGGCCCGCTCGCACAGCCCTTCACGCTCCATGATCTCGATATTCTTGAGTGCAGCGGCGCAGGGAACCGGATGGCCGGAATAGGTGAAGCCCTGGGCGAACACGGCCTCGCGGGCCTCCTCGCCGCTGACCGCGCCGAACAGACGGTCGGAAATGATCGTCGCCGCGAGAGGGACGTAGCCCGACGTCAGCCCTTTGGCGCAGGTGATGATGTCGGGCACGATATCGAATACGGGCTCCGAGCAGAAGAAGTGGCCGAGCCGGCCAAACCCGGTCACGACCTCGTCGGAAATGTAGATCACGTCGTGTTTGCGGCAGACCTCCAGGGTCTTGCGGTGGTAGCCCGGCGGCGGGATGACCAGCCCGCCCGTCGCCATCACGGGCTCCGCGATGAAGCAGGCCACGGTCTCGGGCCCGAGCTCCAGAATTTTGGTCTCGGGGTCCGCGACCTTCTCGTCGCAGAACGCCTCCGCGCTCATCCCTTCGGGCCGGTAGTAGGGGTGGGGGGAGGGGATCAGGTGGACGAAATTGGATTCGTCGAGGTAGGTGAAATGCTCGCTGCGTTCGGACATTTTGCCCGACAGCGAGGCGGTCAGGAAGGTCGAACCGTGATAGGAATCGATCCGGGAGATCACTTGCGTCTTCGCGTTGTTTCCCCGGTAGTTGTGATAGAATCAGGCGAAGCGGACCGCGGATTCGTTGGCATCCGATCCGCTTCCCGACAGGAAGACGTGTTCCAGGTCGCCCGGCGCGAGTTCGGCCAGCTTGAGCGCCAGCTCGGCGGTGACCGGGCTGGTCATCTGGTGGAAGGGGGAGAAGTAGGCGAGCTCGCGCATCTGGTGGGCCGCGGCGTCGGCGATCTCGCGGCGGCCGTAGCCGACCTGTACGCACCACATGCCCGCCGGCGCGTCGAGATATTTGTTGCCCTCGGCGTCGTAGACGTAGCAGCCCTCGCCGCCGGTCATGACGAGTGACTCGGGCAGGTTTTGCAGGTCGTGCCACGGATGCAGAACGTGCTCGTGGTCCCACGTGCGAATATTGTCAAGATCGTAATTGCTGGGCTGAGCCATCCCTCAATCTCCCGATTTCTGTCGCGAACGTATGGATTTCTCCTGTGATTCAAGACTAACCCGGCGGCGCTTCTACGGTTATCAAATTAAATCGAAGGTTAGATTGAATTGCCTCGAAGTTAGGAGCGCACTCCAGCGTTTAGCGGCGAGATTCCAAGCGTGGGTCCCACCCAAATTCAGTGGTGTCGAGACGACGTGATCCCGACGGCGCCTCCACCTGTGGACCGCTCTTTGACCACGGCCTCGAAGTCCTCGATAAAGAGATCGAGAGCGGTGGTTGCCTTCTTGCCGCTCCGGGTAATCAGCATAAATTTCGACTCGTAGCCCAGATCCTTGACGGGCAGAGCCTTGAGCCGCTTTTCGCGCACCCAATCATCCGCATACCAGATCGGCAGATAGCCGAGATAGCCGCCCGAAAGGATCAGTGTGGCGAGCGCCTCCATGTTGTCCACCGCCGCCCGGACCCGGACGGGGCCCACCCGCTCGCGGTCCTGGTCGTGCAGGTAACGCTGGGTAACGATGGCGCAGCCGTCGAGGTCGGATCGGGCCAAAGTCCGATCGGTTCGGGAGAATAACGGGTGCCCGGCGCCGCAATAGACTTCGAGCCGTTCCCGGAAAAGCGGGCGGAAGCGCAGGCCGTCGATCTTGCGGACGAAGGGCGCGATCGCGAGATGAGCGTCGTCCGTGAGAACAGCCTGTTCAAGGTCCTGGCGTGGTGCCACGCGGAGATTTATGTGCACGGTGTTGTCGCGCCGGTTGAACCGGCGCACGACCTCGTCAAGGACAAACTCCGGATCACCGAGGACGTGATCCACCATGCCGATGTTCAGCACGCCCGTAACCCGCCCCTGGAGGCTGCTCATGGCACTGTCGAATTCGCCGACCGCCGCAAGCAGGCGCTTGGTTTCCTCGTAGGCGGCGGCGCCCCTGTCGGTCAGGCGAAAGCCGCCCCGTCCGCGCTCGCACAGCCGGGCACCAAGCCGCTCCTCCAGGGCGGACATGTGGGAGCTGATCGTGGACAGTCCGATATTCAGCTCCGATTGGGCGGCCGAATAGCCGCCGTGTTCGGTTACGGCAACGAAGACGCGAAGCAGCCGCAAGTCAATGTTGCTGAGGGTTGCCACCGGCGCATTCCTGATTCTTCTTAGTTCAAATTTTACCCAAGTGAAAATCCATTAAAATATATTTTCGTACAAGCGTCATCGAGGCAAGGTAGCGCCTTGTCCTGACCGGCGGTTCTCGAGAGGGGCGTGCCGGCGACACCGTGCAATCGCACTTACAACGGGAGAGAATTCGGATGTATCAAGGCTCGAACATCATCACGAACGACACCGCCGACTATCCACTGAGCAGTGGTGCGAACCTTGCCATGCAGGAACACAGCCGGTTGGGCTTCTCTCTTGCGGAATACCGCCGGCGCTACGAGCTGATCCTCGATCTGATGAAGGAGAAGGGTCTCGACATCCTCCTCGTCCGCTCGCCGGAAAACATCACCTACGTCTCAGGCTACGAGACGCCGGGCTACTACAAGTATCATTGCCTGATCATCGCGCCGGGGATCGAGCCGGTTTTCGTGCTGCGCCGGTTCGAGGAGATCAACATCCCGGAATATTCCTGGCTCACCCGGCATGTTCCCGTGGACGACTGGGACCATCCGCCCAGCGTGACAGCGGGGGCGCTCAAGGATCTCGGCCTGACCAGCGGCACGGTGGGGGTCGAGAAAGACGGCTGGTTCTATACGGTCGAGGAGCACGAGACGCTATCCTCTGAGCTGCCGGGACTGACCTTCGCCGACGGAACCTGGATCGTGCGGGACGCACGGGTTCGCAAGTCGGCCGAGGAAATCGGCGTCATGAAACAGGCGGCCGCGGTTCTGGACAAGGCGATCCAGGCCGGGTTCGACGCTTGTGCGCCGGGCATCTCCGACGACAAGGTCAACGCCGTGGTCAACCATACGTTGCTGGAAAACGGGAGCGAATATTGGGGCCTGCCACCCTTTATCCTCTCCGGGCCCCGCACCTGTCTGCCCCATCAGACCTCGCGCAACGAAATCATCGGCGAGCGCGATCTGGTCTATTTCGAGGTCTCCGCCGCCAAATGGCGCTATTCGACGGCGCTGATGCGCACGATCTTCGTGGGCGAGCCAACCGACGAACAGCGGCGTTGCGCCGAGGCCGTGATCGGCGCGGTCGACGCGGCAATGGAGACCATCAAGCCGGGCGTCTCCTGCGAGCAAGCGGATACCGCGGCCCGCTCGGTCATTCAGGAGGCGGGCTTCGGCGAGTATTTCCGCCACCGTCTGGGCTATTCCATCGGCGTCAACTATCCGCCGGATTGGGGCGAGGGCGAAATCCTCAGCCTGCGCCAGGGCGAGCCGCGCCTGCTCGAGGAGGGCATGACGTTCCACATGGTGCCCCTCTGCCTGATCTATCGACAATACGGTATCGGGTTCAGCGAGACGATCCGGGTGACCAAGACCGGGTGTGAGCAATTCTCCATCCTGCCGCGGGAGATTCTCGTCAAATGACCGAAGCGCAGCCCGGCAAAAGGACGCGCAGGAATGATTATCAACCGAAACCGACTGCTTGACGACATCGCGACGCTCGCCGAATTCGGCGCACACGACGGTGGGGGGATCACCCGGCGCGCCTATTCGCCCGCCTATGTCGAGGCCCGCGACTGGCTGGCGCACCGGATGGAGGATGCGGGCCTCGCCGTGCGCTGCGATGCGGTGGGCAATCTTATCGGGCGGCTGGGGCCTGGGGCGGGTCCAGCCGTGCTCAGCGGGTCGCATATCGATACGGTACCGGGTGGCGGTCGTCTCGACGGGGCCTACGGCGTCCTCGCCGCCTTGGAATGCGCGCGAACGATTCACGCGACAAAGACCGGCTTAGCCCAGGCGCTGGAAGTGGTTGCGTTCGTCGAGGAGGAGGGCGCCTTTCTCAATCTCTTGGGGTCGCGCGCCATGGCGGGCGAGGTGACCGCGAGCGAGATCGAAGGGGCCCATGGCGAAGACGGCACAGGGCTGTGCGATGCGATGGTCCGGGCAGGCCACGACCCGGCGCGATTTGCCGAGGCGCAGCGCGCGCCGGGCGAGATCGCGGCCTACCTCGAGCTTCACATCGAGCAGGGCCCGGTGCTGGAGGCCGAGGCATTGCAGATCGGCATCGTCGAGGGAATCGTCGCCATCCTAGGGCTTGACTACGATTTTACGGGCGAGCCCGGCCATGCGGGCACGACCCCGATGACGTTGCGCCGGGACGCGCTCAAGGGTGCGGCCGCGTTTATCAGCCGCGCCTATGCCGAGCTGGCCCCGAATTCGGCGCCGAGAGCCGCATGACCTTTGGCAGCATCGCCGTAACCCCCAACGCGGCGAACGTAATTCCCGGCGAAACCGTGCTGCGCCAGGAGCTTCGCGACCTGGACGCCGAGATCGTCGAGCGGCTTGGTGCGGCGAGCGAGACGTTGGCCCATGACGTCGCCGATGGGCAGGGCCTCGGGTTGGAAATTCGCCGGGTTTCCTTCGACCGCCCGGCGGTCATGTCGTCGCGGATAGCCGATCGCATCGAGGCGGCGTGCGTCGCGCTCGGCCACGGCTACAGACGCATGAGTTCCGGCGCGGGTCACGATGCACAGGTCATGGCGGGCCTGTGCGAGGCCGGCATGATCTTCGTGCCGAGCCGTGGGGGGCGGAGCCATCGCGGCGATGAAGTGACGGACGAGGACGATCTCGTAACCGGCGCCAACGTTCTTCTGCACAGTCTGAAAGACCTGGTGAGCTAAGCCGCCCGAGTTGTTTTAGGTGCTTGCTCTACCGCTGCACGATCGAAGGCGAACGGCTCGTGTGACGCGCGACGCTTGCGGCTAGATCTGGCTACCACGCCGGTGTCCGACCGGATCCGCACCGTTCAGCCGGCCATTGCCGCGGGCCCGCCATTTTGTTTGAGCGCCCAAACGACAGCCTCGGGCGTCATGGGGACATCGACCCAGACGCCGATCGCGTTGTGGACCGCCTGGCAAATTGCCGGTCCCGCGGCGGCGGCCGGCGACTCGCCGGCGCCGCGGGCGCCGAAAGGTCCGACCGGATCAGGGGATTCGACGAAGAAAACCTCCGCATCCGACGGAAAATCGCCGGTTCGCAGGAGCTTGTAGTCGAGCAGGCTGTCGTTCAACACGCGGCCGTCGTTCTGGTCGAACTCCATGCCCTCGTAAAGAACGAAGCCCGCGCCACAGATGGCGCCGCCGATCACCTGGTTTTTCAGGACCTGCGGGTTCATCACCGTGCCGCTGTCCTGGCCGGCGAGGTAGTCCGTAATCCGGATCTCCCCGGTTTCGACGTCGACCTCGACCTCCGCAAACTGCGCCGCCCATTGACGGGCGAAGGCAATCGTCGGCGGCATGACCCCGTTGGGACGTCCCGTAATCACCGAGGTTTGGGACAGGGAGTCGGAACACAGGGTATTCATCATTTCATCGATGGGAATGCTTCGATTGTCGGCTGGATCGTCGGTCACATGCACGACGCCGTCCTCAATACCGAGAGCCTCGGGATCCATTCCGTCGAAGAACTCTTTCGCCGCGATCTTCAGCAATTGCTGCTTGGCATCCCGGCAGGCCTCTCGGGTCGCCCAACCCGTCCTGAACATCGTGGTGCTCGCGGACGAGCCGGATGCCCAGGGGGTCGCATTTGTATCACCGGTGACAATGCTGACCTTGTCCAGAGAGACGCCCATTTCCTCGGCCGCCACCTGGGACAGGGTCGTTTCGCTGCCCTGGCCCTGGCGCCCGCAGGAGCTGAAAACGTTCACGCTGCCGTCGTGATTGACGCGCACGACCGAAGAGGTGTTGCCGCCGAATTCGACGCCACAGCAATGGGCGCCGGTGCCGACCCCCACGCCTCGGCGTTTCGTCCCGTTCACCGAGGCCGGCACGCCCCAGCCCTTCCAGCGTTCCTTCCAACGGAACTTTTCCGCGCCCCGGAGCAGCAATTCGTGGGTCGAACCACTAGACAGATGGAACATCTCTGGCCAGTCGTCCTTCTGTTCCGCCGGCAGCCTGTCGACATAGTCCGTCAGGCTCCCCTTCATGTGCTGTCGCGGCTCCTGCATGCGAAGCTGCTGTCCCGACTTGATCTGGTTCTTCAGGCGGAATTCGACCGGGTCCATATCGACCTTGGCCGCACACATGTCGGCCGAACGTTCGACCGCCAGGCCCATGGTGATGTCGCCGACCGCGCGCATACAGCCCGAGGTCACCAGGTTCGTATTGACGCCACGCACGCGGTAGTCGCCGTTCCGGGCGCCGCCCCACAGGTCGCAACAGAAGAAATAGACGTCCGTTTTGAAGCCGTAGGCGCCGTTATCCATGAGGTGCGAGAAATCGGCGAGGGTCAACGTGCCGTCTTTGCTGACGCCCATTCGTCCCCACGTGATCTCCATGTGCCGCCGCTTCACCGCCGCCATGCATTCCTGGCTCGTAAGCTCGATCTTCACCGGCTTGCGCACCTTCCTGGCGAGCAGGGCCGTTACCATCATGAAGTTGTTGCTCCACCACAGTCCGAAGGAGCACCCCGACGGCAGCGCCACGACGCGGACGCTGCTCATGGGGATGCCGAAGGCCTGATGAATGCCCGACTGCAGTTTCGACGGCGTTTGCGACGAGGTCCACATCGTGACCTGGTCCCCATCCCAATCGCAAACGCAGGCGTTTCTGCCGATGCCGGCGTAGTTTTGGGACTTGTAGCGCATCTCGATCTCGACGACGTGGTCGGATTCTTCTTCGCCCTCGGCTATGTCACCCCAGAGGACGCGGTATTCGTCGCGCACGTTGCCCTCTTCGCGAACCTGGGGCGCATCGGCAAGCAGCGCCTTCTCGACGTCGAGCACAGCAGGTAAAGGCTCGTACTCGACCTCGATAAGATCGAGTGCCTCCTCGGCTATATCCACGGATGTCGCGGCTACGGCGGCGACCTCGTCTCCGACAAACCGCGCGGTGCCGTCCAGCACCTTTCCGCGATAGTTGTCCCAGACGCCCATCCAGTTAAGCCCTGGCGCGTCCTCGTGGGTCACCACGCCCAGAACGCCGGGCAGGGCTTCGGCCTTGCTGGCGTCGACGCTCTTGACCCGGGCGTGGGGTACCGTGCTGCGCAGGATCTCGCCGTGCACCATCCTCGGCACGGTGAAATCGACGCCGTATTCGAGCGTGCCGGTCACTTTCTCACGCGCGTCCAGGACGGGAACCCCCTGGCCGACGACCTTGAGTTTTTTCGGGAGGTGCTGGACGCCCATCTTTCTTACTCCGGTTCGAGTTACGTCGAATTCAGCCACGGGGCACTGAAGCCGACAAGGAACAGCTAGGGTTTCGAAGTCTGCTGCCGCTTGATCATCTCTGCCGCGGTCATGACCGATTTGACGATATAGGGATGAGCGCCGCAGCGACAGATATTCCCGCTCATCGCAATCGAGGCTTCCTCTTCCGTCGGATCCGGATTGTCGTCGAGAAACGCCTTCGCCATCATGATGAAGCCCGGCGTGCAAAAGCCGCACTGAAAACCCTGCTCGTCGATGAAGGCTTGCTGAATGGGATGCAAATCGTCGTGGTCGCCGAGGCCTTCCACGGTCGTGATCTCATATTGCTCGCCCTGTCGCCCGAGCATCAGACAGGTCGTCGCCGGCACGCCATCGAGCAGGACCGTGCAGGATCCGCACTCGCCCTCGGCGCAGGATACCTTGACGCCGATCAGGCCCAGTTGATCCCGCAGCACGTCCGCCAGGGTTTCGTGCGGCCTTATTTCGACGTCGAAACTGCGGCCATTAACATTCAGTCTGTGCGTCATGCCGCGCCTCCCAGGATCTCCGCGCAGCGGCGGATCGCGCGACGCGTCAGCACGGCCGTCATATCTGTCCGGTATCCCTTGCTGGCGCGAATATCGGTGATCGCCCTCGCCGTGGCCGACGCCTGTTCGCCTGCCTTGACGGCGAGTCCGTTCGCGGCCTCCGACAGACTGCTTCCAACCAGGATTTCTTCCGCACCGGTCACGCGCAGCACCGTCGGTGCAACGGCGCCCAACGCCACACCCACCCGCTCGATTTTGCCGCCCTCATCGAGCTTGAGGCACACCGCCGAGCTCACGAGCGCGATGTCGACGACAGTCCGCGCCACGCGATTGTAGGAAACGGTGAGCTTGTCGTTGGCGTCGGGCACGAAAATCTCGGTGAGGATCTCGTCATCGGCAAGAGCTGTCTGGTTGACGCCCGAATGGAACTCGCCGAGCGACACGCAACGCTCGCCTTGGGGGCCTTGCAGCTTCATGACGGCAGCAGCGGCAACCAGAGGTGGCGTCAGATCGGCCGATGGCGAGGCATGGCACATGTTGTCGCCAACGGTGGCAATGGTGCGGGTTTGCTTCGTGTTCATTAGCCTCGCCGTCTCCCCCAGGGCGGCCATCACGGGATTGAGGTCCGATTTGAGGTCGAGATCGTCGAGCGTCGCCATCGCGCCGATCCGCAAAATCTCGCCGTCAAGCTCGATGAATCGCAACGCCGGGACGTAGGTGAGGTCGATGCAAACGTCGATTGCGATTGCACGCCGGTTCCACAGCAGCATCATGTCGGTGCCGCCGGCCCAGAACCCGGCGCGCGCACTATGCACCGCATTCATCGCCACGGCTTCTTCAATGGTTTCGGGCCGAAGATGCTCGAAAGATCTGGCCACGGCACCTCTCCCTGTTCTTAGTCTCGCATTTCTCGCCCGTTCATGAAACCGCTTTGCGTGAACGCCGAGAAACGCTCAGGGGCCATTTTGCATCCGATAATTCGATGCGTCGGGAGTATGCTATCGACTGCCGATCCATTAGCAAAAGCAACAATTTAAATGGCTTCATCAGTGCGATTTATGCTTCAGACAAGGTGCAGCCCGGACACGAGACCCCAAGATCGATCGTCACTTCTGAACCGGCCATTTTGTCTGAAGCGGCTTGAAGTCCGGTTCCCCCGCTTCATCGAGCTTCGCAATGATGTAGTTGACCAGTTGAAGACCTGGGTCGGCCTGGTGAACGTGTTTGTAATACAAACCGACATGGAGATCGGGCAACGCCCGAAAGCCGTCCTTCTCCTTGAGAATTCTCATGCCGTCCAAATAGGTTCGCTTGGTCAGAGCGCTCACGCCCAAGCCGGAAAGCACGGCGTTCTGCAGGCCTGTAATCCCAAGGCTGCAATAGGCCAACCGCCACTCCCGCTGTACGGAGCTGAGCGCCTGAAACATGCGGTTGCGATACTCGCAGCCCTCGGGGTGCGCCGCGATCGGGACGGGCGTGCGCTTGTGCACGTTTCCCGTCTTGGCCGACACCCACATCGGCCGTTCGACCCATTCCCGGGCCAGGTACCTCTCGGCGCCTTCACCCGTCATGGCGATGACCACATCCAACGCGTCTTTGTTCAACTCGTTCAGAAGCTCCCCGCTTAGTTCGCAGCGTATTTCGAGATCGACCTCCGGATGCTCCCGGCTCGCAGCCCTCGGGGTGCGACCCGCGAGAGCGCTTCGTCGTTCAGGCAGAGGATCTGGCGGGCGTAGACCATGAAGCCCGCATTTTCCAAGTGACCGCTTCGCTGATGCCTGATTGGCACGATTCTGCTACAAGAATCACTGGCTTGAGGGTGTCGGAGGGCGGCTCGGATGCGGAACCCGGAGGGTGAATCGGATCATGGGCCACTCCGGCCCCTTTTCGACCGCCGCCTGAAACTGGAGTTCCACGGATCGCAGGTGACCTCCGACGCGGGGTTGCTCGCTTATCGCGAACTGGACGACGCGCTCGGGCTGACCGCACTGGCGGGCGGCGTGCTCGCGGATAGCCGCACAGGCAGGAACGGCTGGCACGGCATCGTCAGTCTCCTTCGCCAGTCCGTCTATGGGCGTCTCGCCGGCTACGAGGATGTCAACGACGCCGACCGGCTCGGGCGTGATCCCGCGATGCGCTGGATCGTCGGCGGCAAGGCGGTCGAGCGCGGCGGGGCATCGACCAGCCAGATGGGGCGGTTCGAGACCGAGCTGCTGGCGAACAACGAGAACCTCGCGGCCCTTGCGGACCTGTCGGGGACGTGGATCGACCGGGTTCACGACCACGATCCGCCGAGGCGCGTGGTGCTCGACATGGACAGCTCCGTCAGCCCGACATTCGGTGAGCAGGAGGGCACGGCCTATCTTCGGATGCTCGCCGGCTCGGCGAATTCCGTGAGCGCGGACGTGATGGTACCGGTGGTGAAAGGAACGGCCGCGCGCGATACGACTACCTCGAAGCCGAAGGCATGCTCTACGCCATCCGGCTGCCCGCCAACAAGGTGCTGCAAGAGAGCATCGCTCATCTCCTGAAGCGCCCCGTCGGCAGGCCGCCCAAGGACGTGCGCCGGTATCATGCCAGCTTCAGTTATCAGGCCGGAACCTGGGACAAGCCCCGCCGCATCGTCGCCAAGGTCGAGTGGCATCCGGGTGAGTTGTACCCGAGGGTCGGGTTCATAGTCACCAACCTGGGCCGCCCTGCCGAGCGGGTGGTCGCGTTCTACAATCAGCGCGGCACGGCTGAGCACTGGATCAAGGAGGGCAAAAACGCGATCCGGTGGACACGCCTGTCGTGCCGCAGGTTCGACCACAATGCCGTTCGCCTCCAGCTTCACGCGCTCGCTTACAACCTCGGCAACTTCATGCGCACCCTCGCGCTGCCCGTGCCGTGAAACGTCACTGACCAGCCTGCGAGAGAAGCCGATCGGACAGCCACGGGCGACGTCACGTTCCGCCGAGGTTGTCATTCCTCGTGACCTGTTCGCCGACATCCTGCGCCGTATCGACCGGCTCAGGCCGCCGAGCCCCGGCGCGACGGCACCCCGTTCCTTCGCGTCGCCGCCGACAGGATCGGTGTGCCCGGATCGCCGGCAAAAATGCCATTCCGCGCCACCAACGCCGCCAATTGGTCCTCAATCATCCGGCTCGCCGCGAAGATGGCTGTCATTCGAAGGCAAATTGCACGTCGAGCGGTTTCGAGTCACACTCAACGGGCTGGGAGGGTTCCATATGGGGAATCCCGGTGAAGAACTCACCGTCCTCGGTGAGTTTCAATTTTCGCCCCACATTTGTGATCAGCTTGGCGTCGACGATCTCTTCGAGGCGCCGCATCTGCAGACTAATGGCCGGCTGAGTGCGCCCAAGCGCCTCGGCGGCGCGGGTGAAGCTGCCCAGGTCGAACACGGTCACGTACGTTCTAAGAAGCTCCATCGGGAGATCTTTTCGCATCGCGCCGACCAAACCCACCTGTTTGCTGTATTTATGAGGCCATCACGAATTTAAATTTCACCGGCCGGTGGAGCAAGCCTATCATCGGACCAAGCATGCCGAGGATATCGCGGAGGACGAGCGATGCCAGACGAGACAGCTTTCGCCTACGAGCTCACCTGGCCCGAATACGACGAACGGGCGCGAGATGGCGGCACCCCCATCATGATCCCAATCGGTTCGATGGAGCAGCACGGCCACCATATGCCCATGCATGTTGACGTGCTCCTGCCGACCGAGTTTTCCCGGCGGGTCGCCCAGCGGGTCGGCGCCCTGGTCGCCCAACCTTTCACCTATGGCTATAAGTCTCACCCGAAGTCGGGAGGCGGCAATCACCTGACGGGAACGACCAGCCTCGATGGAGTCACGCTGATCGGCGCGCTGAAGGACGTGATCAAGGAATATGCCCGCCACGGCATGCGCAAGTTCGTGCTCATGAACGGCCATTACGAGAACTCCTGGTTCATCATCGAAGGGGTCGATACCGCCTTGCGCGAGTTGCGCTGGGACGGCGTCGCGGACATAAAAATTGTCGTCCTGTCCTATTGGGACTTCGTCACGGATGCGACGATCGAGAAACTCTACCCGGAAGGCTTCACGGGATGGGACCTGGAGCACGGCGGGGTTCTCGAGACCTCGCTGATGCTGACCCTGTTCCCGGATCTGGTCCAGATGGACAAGGCGGTCGATCATTCGCCTGCGGAATTTCCGCCCTACGACGTCTATCCCGTAAATCCCGACTGGGTGCCGGCCAGCGGCACGCTGTCCTCGCCCAAGAACGCGTCGAAGGAGAAGGGCGACCTTCTGCTCGAGGTTTGCACCGACGGCATCGTCGATGCCTTGACCAGGGAGTTTTCGATCGGGCCGAGTATCCGGGTGACGGCCGCCGAATGACGGTCAAAAAGCGCTAGCCCCGAAACCAGGGGTCTGGTTCCGGCGCGAGCGGGCGCGCCGTCGTCGGTTCGCCCGTATCGCGGGCGGGTCAGTTCGTGATGATGTTGTGCTCCGGTCCGAAGGGAAAGCCGGTGATGTCCTCGGCCCCGTCCTCGCCGACCACCAGGATGTCGTGCTCGCGGTAGCCGCCCGCGCCGGGCCTGCCCTCGGGCACCATGATCATGGGCTCCATGGAAACCACCATGCCGGGCGCAAGCTCCGTCTCCACGTCCTCGCGGAGCTCCACGCCCGCTTCGCGGCCGTAGTAGTGGCACAGCACGCCGAAGGAATGGCCGTAGCCAAACGAGCGGTACTGCAGCAGGTCGTGTGAGCGGTAGAGCTCGTTCAGCTCCTTGGCGATGTCGCCGCAGCGCGCGCGCGGCCTGATCAGCTTCAGCCCGGCGCGGTGGACGTCGCAATTGATCTCCCAGAGACGCAGATGCTCGTCCGAGGCGTGGTCGCAGAACAGCGTGCGCTCGAGCGCCGTGTAGTAGCCGAAAATCATGGGAAACGCGTTCAGGCTCAGGATATCGCCCGATTCCATGACCCGGTTGGTCACCGGGTTGTGGGCGCCGTCGGTGTTGATGCCCGACTGGAACCAGGTCCAGGTGTCCATCAGCTCGACGTAAGGATGGTTGGCCGCGATCTCGCGGATCATCGCCGAGGTGGTGGCGATGGCGACCTCGTGCTCGGGCACGCCCGCCGCAATCGCGCCGGCGCAGGCCCAGCCGCCGATGTCGCAGGTTTTGGCGCCTTCCTTGATCAGCGTGATTTCTTCGCCCGACTTGATGGTCCGCATCCACATGGAGGGCTCGCCCGCATCCACGAAAGTCACGCCGGGCAGGGCCTCTTCGAGCTGGCGCCGGTAGTCGAGATGGACATGATCGAACTCGATGCCGATGCGCTTGGCGCCGCGAGTCAGCTCGCCGACGGCGCGGAAAAAATTGTCCCGGCGCCAGTCGGTGTAGGTCACGTTGTCGCCAAAGCTGCGCCGCCAGGGCTGGCCGCCGTCGATCCCCGCCGAGATCGTGGTGGCAACGTCCTGGTCGATGACCATTCCGAACTTGCGCCCGAAGTAGCAGTAGAGCCAGCCGGAATAGTAGTTGACGCAGTGATAGGAGGTGAACAGTACGGCGTCGACGTCGTTCCCGGCCATCCAGCCGCGGATCGCGTTCTGGCGTCGGTTCATTTCCGTCTCGGAGAACGGCGAATAAACCTTGTCGCCGTTGTGCCACTTCGTGACGTGCAGCATGTCGTCGGTCATCGTTCACTCCCGTCGAAACCGCCTCCAAGATCGAAGCGGTGAAAGCGGAAAAGGTACGCCAGCCAATTCGATCCCGGAACTTTATTCTTTTTATGGCGCCATAAATTATTCTTTTTATGGCGCCATAAATTCGAATAATCACAAATCGCGGGGCGTTCCCATCCGGAATTGGTGTGGTGCTCGATGTACAGAAGCACCGGTTCCGCGGCCATGAAGATCCAGCCGTCAACACACAAGCTCGCGGAACCCGGCGCCGGGGGGACAACCGCCGCACCAGTCATTCGACGACGACTGCGATCGGCGCTTGACGCCAGGCTTGTTCCGCGTTAGAACAAAATAGGAATATTGTCACAGTCCGGAGCCCGGGAGACGGTCGATCATACTATTAGAATATCGTTTGAAGAGTCTGAAATTATTGAAAAATCATCAAAATTATCCAGGTCGATTCTGGGCGCGACGCGGCAGGTGGACCGCACCGTCGGCACGACCCCGGACTGTCTTCGCTCCGTGCGGCTTTCGGCCCTGCGCCGGCGTATCCGAAGCCTCGAAACCCCGTCGCTCAAACGGGCCGGCGCGGCGCGGCTTCGCTTCGGCGTGCCGGCGATCGACGACGGGCTACCCTGGGGCGGCCTGCCGCTCGGGGGCCTGCACGAGGTGGTCGGTGCGGGCGACGGCGCGGCGCTGGGCTTCTGCGCAGCCCTGCTCTCCCGCCTGCTCACCCGGGGCGGGGTGGTGCTGTGGTGCCGGCCGGTCTTCGGGGTGGGCGGGGGCGATCTCTATGCCCCGGGACTCGCCGCCTTCGGCTTGCCGCCCGAGCGGTTGATCCTGGTGCGCGCCCGACGCGACGCCGACCTGCTCTGGGCGATGCAGGAGGGCCTGCGCTGCGGCCGGCTTGCCGCGGTCGTCGGCGAGCCGCGCAAGCTGGGCCTGACTGCCGGGCGCCGGCTTCAACTCGCCGCCGAAAGCCAGGGCGTGCCGGGCTTTCTGCTGCGTCCGCCGAGCGCGCGAAGCGAAGCGAGCGCGGCGCTCACCCGCTGGGGGGTCAGCGCCCTGCCGAGCGCGCCCGGCGGGGGGGCAGGGGCGGGCGATGGTTCGAACGACGGGCTGGGGCGGCCGCGCTGGCGCGCCGAGCTGCTGCGCTGCCGGTCCGGCCCGCCCAATGTGTGGTTCATGGAGTGGTGCAATGAAACGGGTGATTTCTCTTTGGCTGCCGCGTTTTCCGACCGACCGGCTGAGCCGGCGCCTCGCCGTCTCGCCGTCTGAGTGGCGCATCCGCCTCTTTGCGACGATCGAGCAGGCCCCCGCCGGCCCGCGGATCGCAGCCGTCAACGGCGCAGCGCGCGGCGCCGGGATCGCCCCGGGCCTGCCGCTCGCCGATGCGCGCGCCCGGTTGCCGGCTCTCGAGCTGTGCGAGGCGGACGCAGCGGGCGATATGAAAGCCTTGACCCAGCTCGCCGACTGGTGCGCCCGCTATACCCCGTGGACCGCGGTGGACGGCTCGGACGGCGCGTGGCTCGACGTGACCGGTTGTGCTCACCTGTTCGGCGGCGAAGCGGCGTTGTTGAGCGATCTCGCAACCCGTATCGGAGCGCTGGGCTTTACGGTCCGTACGGCGCTCGCGGACACACTGGGCGCCGCCTGGGCGGTGGCACGCTTCGCCGGGGCCCGCGCGACGGCCGCTTGCGGGGAGGACCGTATCGTCGCCCCCGGCGGCACGGCTGCCGCGCTCGGCCCCCTGCCGGTCGCCGGCCTGCGCCTCGATCCCGAGACCGCGGCCGCGCTGGTTCGCCTGGGTCTGCGCACGATCGGCGATCTCGAGATGCTGGAGCGTGGCGCGCTCGCCCGGCGTTTCGGCGAAGCGACCCTGCACCGGCTCGACCAGGCGCTGGGCCGCGCGCCCGAGCCGATCTCGCCCCGCCGGCCGGCCTTGCCCTATCACGAGCACCTGGCCTTCGCCGAGCCGATCGGTACCCTGGAGGCGATCCGGGAGGCGACCCGGCGGTTGCTCACCACCCTGTGCGCGCGGCTCGAGGCGGACGGGACGGGGGCGCGCCGGCTTGCGCTGGCGCTCTACCGGGTCGACGGCACGCTGGCCCGGACCGCCGTGGGCACGAGCCGGGGATCGCGCGATGCGGGTCATCTGATGGGCCTGTTGGCGGACCGGCTGGAGAGCCTCGATTCCGGGTTTGGCGCCGACGGCATCACCCTGCTGGCAGCCGCTGAGCCCCTGGCGGCGGACCAGCTCAACCTCGACTTGCCCGCGCCTCCGGAGCCGCCCCGGGACGCGGCTCCGGGCGGCACGACGGCCTTTGAGCCGTCCGTTGCCCCGCCGCCGGCGATCGCCGGCGAAGCGGGCGCGTTCGACCGGTTGATCGACCGGCTGGGCAACCGGCTGGGGATCGGCAACGTGCTTCGCCTGGGCTTGCGGGAAAGCCACGTGCCCGAGCGCGCGGCGCTCGCCCGTCCGGCCTTCGAGGCCGCTCCCGGCGGTGCGGCAACCGCGCCGGCGGTCTGCAACCCGCCGGCCCGCCCGCTTCGCCTGTTCGTCCGGCCCGAGCCCATCGAGGTGGTCGCCGAGCTGCCCGACGCGCCGCCCGCCCTGTTTCGCCGCCGGCAGAGGCTTCACCGTATCGTGCGCGCCGAGGGGCCCGAGCGGATCGGGCCCGAATGGTGGCGCTCGCGCCGCGCCCGGGCCGCGGGTCCGCGCGACTATTACCGCATCGAGGACAGCGAGGGCCGGCGCTACTGGGTCTATCGCGACCGGCCCTGGCGGCTGGGCATGGCGCCCGCCTGGTATCTGCACGGCGTGTTTGCGTGATGTCGAAATGAAGGCAATATGATAGCATATTGAAATCATAATGCCAGCAAAGGATAGATCATGGCGAATCTGACGATCCGGAATCTCGACGACGAGGTGGTCAATATCCTCAAGCGAAGAGCAAAACGAAACAACCGATCGCTAGAGGCGGAGCTGCGCGAGGTTCTGGCCCGCGTGGCAGAAGGTGCCACGCCAGCCAGTCTGCGCATCGAAGCTGCGCGCATTGCTGCGATGACCACCGACGTGCCCCAGACCGACAGCGCCAAGCTGATCCGTGAGGACCGAGATCGGTGACCTACATTGTCGATGCAAGCGTCGTCGCCAAATGGTTCGTGCGAGAGGAGTTGCACGAGGAGGCCTTGGCCCTACTCGACCTCGACGAGCAGCTCGAAGCGCCCGACTTGATCGTTACCGAAGTGGCCAACACGGCATGGCGGAAATGCACGGCCGGCGAGATCGACGGGATTCAGGCACGCCGGATCGCCGGAGCTATCGTTAGCGGCGTACCCCGGTTGCTTCCCTCGGCGGGGTTGATCGAGCGCGCTTTTGAGATCGCGCTCACGCTCGACCATCCGGTCTATGACTGTCTTTATGTCGCCTGCGCCGAGGTCACTAACAGCCTGCTCATTACAGCCGACAAGCGCCTACGGCGAGTTACGCGCGGCACAGAGTTAAACGTCTCAGTTCGACGTCTTGAGGAAGAAATCATGCTGCCGCTCAAAATTCCTGTTAGCAGAATTGAGCGGGTTATTCGCGTGGCCGATGCCCTCAGGGAGACACGCGAGACTGTGGACGAAGCGCTATGGAATGGAGAAACAACCATTGACGTGGGCGACGAAAGGATATGGGAGGCGCTGGAGCTCGAGCGCGATGCTCCAGCTCAGCGCAGGATACTTGCTTACATTGACTCTCTCTCAAAGAACGAACGCGCCGATCTTCTCGCGCTCATGCGGTTTGGTCGCGAAGACCCTGATATCAACATAAGCGATTGGCCTCGAATTCGCAGAAATGCGGAGAGAACCCTCGATGAAAATACAACTGGCTACATGATCGAGAAGACGCCCTTGGCCGATTATTTGCGCAAGGGACTGGAACGTATAAGAGCGCAAAACCCGTCGATTCCGGCGAATCAAACAAATCCGTGACCGCCTACGCCGAGCTTCAGGTCACCAGCAACTTCAGCTTCCTGCGCGGCGCATCCCACCCCGAGGAGCTGGTGGCCCAGGCCGCCGAGCTTGGGTTGCGCACCATCGCGATCACCGACCGCAACAGCCTGGCGGGCGTTGTGCGCGCCCATCTGGCGGCCAAGGCGGCGGGGATTACGCTTCTGATCGGCGCCCGGCTCGACCTCACCGACGGGCCGAGCCTGCTCTGCCTGCCCGTCAATCGCGCGGCCTATGGCCGGCTTTCAGCCCTGCTCACGATGGGCAAGCGACGCGCGCCGAAGGGCGAATGCTGGCTCTACCGCGACGACCTGATCGCTCTCGGGCGGGACCAGATCGTCATCGCGCTCGCGCCCGAAATGCCCGATGCGGCCTTCGTCCGCGTGCTTACCGAGCTTGCCGGGCCGTTTGCGGGTCACTGCTATCTGGCGGCCCACCACCTCTACCGGGGTGACGACGCCCGCCGGATCGCCCGCCTCGCGGCCATCGCCGAGACCTGCAGTGCGCCGCTGGTGGCGACCAACGACGTGTATGCCCACGGCCCGGAGCGCCGGGCGCTCCACGATGTGCTGACCTGCATTCGCGAGCACTGCACCATCGACGAGGCGGGCTTTCGCCTGTTCGCCAATGCGGAGCGCCACCTGAAGCCGGCGGACGAGATGGCGCGGCTGTTCGCGGGTTATCCGGAGGCGGTGATACGGACCGTCGGGATCGCCGAGCGGATCACCTTTTCGCTCGACGAGCTGCGCTACGAATACCCGGCCGAGCTGGCGCCCGGCGGGCGCACGCCTCAGGAGGAGCTCGTCCGCCTTGCCTGGGAGGGCGCGGCGGCGCGTTATCCCGACGGCGTGCCGGACAAGGTGCGCGCTCAGATCGAGCACGAGCTGACGCTGATCGACGACCTCGGCTACGCGCCCTATTTCCTGACGGTCCACGACATCGTCCGCTTCGCACGGAGCCGGGGCATCCTGTGCCAGGGGCGGGGCTCGGCGGCGAACTCGGCGGTCTGCTACTGCCTGGGGATCACGGCGGTGGATCCGGACCGGATCGATCTCCTGTTCGAGCGCTTCGTCAGCGCGGCCCGGGGCGAGCCGCCCGACATCGACGTCGATTTCGAGCATGAGCGGCGCGAGGAGGTAATCCAGTACGTCTACGAGACATACGGCCGGGAGCGCGCCGGGCTCGCCGCCACGGTGATCCGCTACCGCTCGAGGAGCGCCGTGCGCGAGGTCGGCAAGGCGTTCGGCCTGTCCGCGGACGCACTCGGCGCGCTCGCCGGCACGGTCTGGGGGCGGAGCGGCGAGGGGGTCCAGGCGCGGCATCTGGCCGAGCGCGGCCTCGATCCGGACGATTCCAGGCTCACCCTCGTGCTCGAGCTGTCCCGCGAGCTGATCGGCTTTCCGCGCCACCTGTCCCAGCATGTCGGTGGCTTCGTCATCACCCGGGGGCCGCTCTCGGCGCTCTCGCCGATCGCCAACGCCGCAATGGCGAAGCGCACGACGATCGAGTGGGACAAGGACGACCTCGATGCGCTGGGCATTCTCAAGGTCGACCTGCTGGGGCTTGGCATGCTGAGTTGTATCCGCAAAGGCCTCGCCCTGCTCGAGGCCCATCACGGGCGGGCGCTGACCCTGGCTTCCGTGCCCGCCGAGGACCCGGCGGTCTACGACATGCTGTGCAACGCGGATTCGATCGGCGTCTTCCAGGTCGAAAGCCGCGCCCAGATGAGCATGTTGCCCCGGCTCAAGCCGCGCTGCTTCTACGATCTGGTGATCGAGGTGGCGATCGTCCGCCCCGGGCCGATCCAGGGCGACATGGTGCACCCCTATCCGGGATTCCCCATATGGAACCCTCCCAGCCCGTTGAGTGTGGCTCGACACCGCTCGACGTGCAATTTGCCTTCGAATGACAGCCATCTTCGCGCCGAGCCGGATGATTGAGGACCAATTGGCGGCGTTGGTGGCGCGGAATGGCATTTTTGCCGGCGATCCGGGCGCACCGATCCTGTCGGCGGCGACGCGAAGGAACGGGGTGCCGTCGCTCATGCCGGGGCTGGCGGCGGCCTGAGCCGGTCGATACGGCGCAGGATGTCGGCGAACAGGTCACGAGGAATGACAACCTCGGCCATCTGGAACGTGACGTAGCGCCCGTGGCGCACGATCTTCGCTCCGATCTTGATGAGCTTCTCTCGCAGGCTGGTCAGTGACCACTGTTTCACGGCATCGGGCAGCGCGAGGGTGCGCATGAAGTTGCCGAGGTTGTAAGCGAGCGCGTGAAGCTGGAGGCGAACGGCATTGTGGTCGAACCTGCGGCACGACAGGCGTGTCCACCGGATCGCGTTTTTGCCCTCCTTGATCCAGTGCTCAGCCGTGCCGCGCTGATTGTAGAACGCGACCACCCGCTCGGCAGGGCGGCCCAGGTTGGTGACTATGAACCCGACCCTCGGGTACAACTCACCCGGATGCCACTCGACCTTGGCGACGATGCGGCGGGGCTTGTCCCAGGTTCCGGCCTGATAACTGAAGCTGGCATGATACCGGCGCACGTCCTTGGGCGGCCTGCCGACGGGGCGCTTCAGGAGATGAGCGATGCTCTCTTGCAGCACCTTGTTGGCGGGCAGCCGGATGGCGTAGAGCATGCCTTCGGCTTCGAGGTAGTCGTAGATCTCCGGTGAGGCGAAGGCCGCATCGCCGCGGAAGTAGAGGCGGATGGCTCGTTCCTTGTAACGTTCGACCACCGGTACCAGGACATCACGCCATCCGTGGGCGCTGTGCACGTTGCCGGGGCGCAGCGCGCAACGCTCCAGATCGCCGAACTGGTTGAACACGAACAGCGGGTGATAGCAGGTGCAGCCGAAGTGGCCGTTATAGGCCGTGCCCTCCTGCTCACCGAATGTCGGGCTGACGGAGCTGTCCATGTCGAGCACCACGCGCCTCGGCGGATCGTGGTCGTGAACCCGGTCGATCCACGTCCCCGACAGGTCCGCAAGGGCCGCGAGGTTCTCGTTGTTCGCCAGCAGCTCGGTCTCGAACCGCCCCATCTGGCTGGTCGATGCCCCGCCGCGCTCGACCGCCTTGCCGCCGACGATCCAGCGCATCGCGGGATCACGCCCGAGCCGGTCGGCGTCGTTGACATCCTCGTAGCCGGCGAGACGCCCATAGACGGACTGGCGAAGGAGACTGACGATGCCGTGCCAGCCGTTCCTGCCTGTGCGGCTATCCGCGAGCACGCCGCCCGCCAGTGCGGTCAGCCCGAGCGCGTCGTCCAGTTCGCGATAAGCGAGCAACCCCGCGTCAGAGGTCACCTGCGATCCGTGGAACTCCAGTTTCAGGCGGCGGTCGAAAAGGGGCCGGAGTGGCCCATGATCCGATTCACCCTCCGGGTTCCGCATCCGAGCCGCCCTTCGACACCCTCAAGCCAGTGATTCTTGTAGCAGAATCGTGCCAATCAGGCATCAGGCGAAGCGGTCACTTGGGAAATGCGGGCTATTTGCGCCGGCGGGCGGGTGAGGAGGCGGTCGCGTTTCCCTCCGAGGAGCTTGCCGACGCGCTCGGCAAGACCCTCGGCGTACCGTTGTTCCAGGAGCAGGCTATGCGAATCGCCATGGTCGCCGCCGGCTTCTCGGCCGCCGAGGCCGACGGCTTGCGTCACGCCATGGCGACGTTCAGGCGCACCGGCCGGATCGGCGGCTTTCGCGACAAGTTCGTGTCCGGCATGACGGCGCGGGGCTACGACCCCGACTTCGCAATGCGCTGTTTCAAGCAGATCGAGGGTTTCGGCGAATACGGCTTTCCCGAATCCCATGCCGCGAGTTTTGCCCTGCTGGTCTACGTCTCGGCCTGGCTCAAGCGGCACTACCCGGCGGCGTTCGCCTGCGCGCTGCTGAACAGCCAGCCGATGGGCTTCTACGCGCCCGCCCAGATCCTGCGCGACGCCGCCGATCATGGCGTCGCGCTTCGCCCCGTCGACGTCAATCACAGCGACTGGGACTGCTCCCTGGAAGGATGCGGGGCGGGGCGGGAGCCAGCGCTCCGGCTGGGATTTCGCCAGATCAAGGGATTTCGCGAGGGCGACGCCGAAAAACTCTGCGCGGCGCGCAAGGCGGGGCGCTTCGCAACGCCGGCGGCTTTACGGGCGCAAAGCGGGCTCGAAGCGGCGACCCTCGAGCGCCTGGCCCGCGCCGATGCCTTCGGTTCGATGCGGCTCGCCCGACGCCCCGGGCTGTGGGCGATCCACGGCCTCGGCCCGGGCCCTGCGCCGCTGTTCGCCGGTGATCCCGGCGGCTCCAGGGAGCGACCGGCGGAAGCGCCCGCGCGGCTGCTCGCGATGGCGCTCGGCGAAGCGGTGATGGAGGACTATGCGAGCTTGAGGCTCTCGCTCAAGGATCATCCGCTCGCCCTGTTACGCAACCGGCTCGCCGCGGAAGGCACGCTGCCCTGCAGCCATCTCGCGGACCTCGTGAACGGCCAGCGGGTGCGTGCCGCCGGGCTGGTGATCTGCCGCCAGCGGCCCGACAGTGCCAGCGGAGTGATCTTCGTCACCCTCGAGGACGAAACCGGGATCGCCAACCTCGTCGTCTGGCCGAGGACCTTCGAGCGCTTCCGGAGTTTGGCGATGGGTGCGCCGTTGGTCCGGGTCGCCGGCAAATTGCAGATCGAGGGTATCGTGATCCACGTGGTGGCCGACCATCTGGAGGATCTGACCACTCGGCTGCACGCACTCCGGCCTCACGGCCCGGGCTTGACGCCCACCCTCGGCAAGAGCAACGAAGCCCGGGCTTTTCCGGCACGGAGCTTTCGCTGAGACGCAGAAAAAACCGGACTTGACCTGACGACAGGTTTCCGCTATTACTGCGAATGATAGTGATTTGCATTGACGTCCGGTCAATCCAGTCGACGTCCGATGCAAACTTGGCGGGCCCCGGCAACGTTCCCCCCATCGTGATCGCGACGCATCAGTTTCGCGCCCGGTTCGACAGCCGATGCCGCGTGTTTCCGTTCCAGACGGACGTACCCCTTCGGCGGAGCCAACGCTGTGCTCCCACATCGCCCGAGGAGACGCCGGTATCTGACCGGGGCCCGCCAAACCCTAGTGTTCCCACGAAATTGCGTCCCGCGCTGTCGCCAGCCTGTTAAACTGGCCAACACGGGGCGAGGCCGCTGGATCGCCATACCCGCCGCTTGCCATCCCCGCAGTTGGCTGAGGACGGGGCGGGTCGTGTCGTGCAATGGACGCTGGGCCAGACCCGTCTCGCCCGAGACGGCTTGCCAAGCGGTGCCAACAGAGGCCACTCTACGCGAAACGGCGGCGCGGCCGGGTCCTGGAAGCGGGCTCGGCGGGAGGTGATCGACATGGCGAGAAGCGACCTGACCGGCGGCTGCCTGTGCGGCGCGGTACGCTACCGGATCGCGGGGCCCGCCCTGCGGACGAGCCATTGCCATTGCGAGATGTGCCGCAAGACCCACGGCTCGCTTTTTGCCACCTATTCCCGCGTCGAGAGCGCGCGCTTCACGCTTGACGCGGCAGACGGCGCGCTGCGGGCCTATGAGAGTTCGCCGGGGATTTCGCGCTCGTTTTGCGGCCAGTGTGGCGCGCAGATGTTTTTCCAGCGTACGGCGCGGCCCGAGATCCTGTCGGTCGCCGCCGGCACGCTCGACGAGGGCATGAACCCGGGCCATCCGCCGGAAACCGAGCGGCATATTTACGTCGCGTCCAAGGCGCCCTGGGATCAGATTACCGGCGGCCTGCCCCAGGACGATACCGGATCGCCGAATCAAAGCCCCAAGCCATGACCGGCGATTCGCTCAGCGGCGGCTGTCTGTGTGGCGCGGTTCGCTATCGGGCGCCGGCCGGGGCCGCCGACATCAACCATTGCCACTGCGAAATGTGCCGGAAGATCCACGGCGCGGTGTTTGTGACCTGGGCCAAGCTGGGGCGCGCCGACTTCATATTCGAACGCGGAGCCGAGGCGCTGGCGGTCTACGAGAGCACGCCGGACGTGCGGCGGTCGTTCTGCCGAACTTGCGGCTCTCCCATCCTGCTCGACTACGATGGCTATCCCGATCTGTGGCTCGCCGCGGGGACACTCGACAACGGATCTCATCCCGGCCGGGCGGTGGATGGCGCCGCGCATATCTTCGTCGGCTCGAAGGCGCCGTGGGAGACGGTCCCCGACGGTTTGCCACAATATGACGGCTTCGCCGGAGAACCCTGGGCGACGGGACCTCTGGGGAGCGCCATGGGTGGCGAAGGAGCATGACCGATGACGGATGAACGGGTGCTTACGGGTGGCTGCCAGTGCGGCGCGGTGCGATACCGGGTCGAAGGGCCACCGCTCGATACCTACAATTGCCATTGCCATATCTGCCGGCGAGCACAGGGCGCGGCGTTCGGCACTTATTCGATCTGGCCCGAGGCGCGCTTCACGCTGGAGCAGGGCGAATCGGCACTCGGCACGTACGACACATCACCCGGAGCGCATCGGCGTTTCTGCTCGACCTGCGGCTGTCACATCTTCGCCTGGATCGACGGCGGGCCGGGCAAAGTCTGGGTTTCGACGCCGACGCTCGACGGCGGCGCGGATCCCGGCAACCTGGATGCGACCTTGCGTCATATCTACGTGGCTCACAAGGCGTCGTGGCATACAATCACGGACGACCTGCCGCAACACGACGAGTGGGAGGAGGAGCGATGAGCGAGCATGACGATCAGCGGCTGACCGGCGGCTGTTTCTGCCGCGCGGTGCGTTATTCGGTTCAGGGTCCGGCCCTCGAGACCTACCACTGCCACTGCACCATGTGCCGCAAGACCCATGGCGCCGTGATGCTCACCTGTTCGGTCTACCCCCGGGACGGTTTCGTGGTGGACACGGGCGCGGACAAGGTGACGACGTACGACAGCTCCGAGAAAATTCACCGCCGCTTCTGCTCGATCTGCGGTTGTCACCTGTGGGACACTGAGGAAGGCGAGGACGGCGTCGTGATGATCGCGACCGGCGCCCTCGACCACGGCCAGCACCCCGGCCATGAAGGCTTGCCCAAGCACATCTACGCGAACGCGAAGATTCCCTGGTACATCATCGCCGACGGCGCGGAGCAGGACCCGGGCCCCGACCCGGTTCCCGAGGCGATCCCGTCGGGCACGTTCCCGCTCCATGGCGGCTGTCAGTGCAGCACGGTGCGTTACCGGATCGACGGGCCGGCGAAGGAGACTTATCACTGCCACTGCGAAATGTGCCGCAAGCTCCACGGTGCAGTCGTCACCACCTTCTCGTACATAAAGCGCGAGCTCATCATCATCGAGGAGGGCCGTGACAATCTCGTCGTCATCGACAGTTCGCCGCCGAACCACCGAATGTTCTGCAAGACCTGCGGCTGTCCGCTGTTCAGCGACGACGAGCGCGAACCCGAGCATTTCTGGTTCTCGCCGGCGACGCTCGACGGCGGCGCGGACCCCACCCCGGGGCGGCCGCTGCGCCACGTCTTCGCATCCCACCAGGCGACGTGGTTCGAGATCACCGACGATCTGGCCCAGTCGGACGACTTCTGAGCGCGGGACGATGGACGACTTCGTGCGAACGGGCGGCTGTTTATGCGGCGCGGTGCGCTATCGCTTCACCGCGCCCGCACTCGAGACCCACCACACTGCCATTGCCAGATGTGCCGCAAGGTGCACGGCGCGCTGTTCGGGACCTTCTCGGTGATCCTGAAGGACTATTTCACCGTCGAGACGGGCGCAGACAACCTGGTGCCCTACCAGAGTTCCGAGCGGCTGCACCGCAATTTCTGCAAGACCTGCGGCTGCCACCTGTTCGACGAGCTCGAGCAGACCACCAGCGTGGTCGAGCTCGCCACGGCCACCATCGACGACGGCGTCCATCCGGGCCACCCGGAGGCGTCGCGCCGCCATATCTTCGCGGACTCCAAGATCCCGTGGCACGAGATCACCGACGGGCTGCCCCAGCATGAGGAATTCTAGGGCCCGCGGCCCGGGAGGCGGACGGACATGAGCGATTTCAAACGAACCGGCGGCTGCCAGTGCGGCGCGGTGCGCTACACCATCGACGCCCCCGTCACCATGACCGGCCATTGCCATTGCTCCATGTGCCGCAAGGTGCACGGCGCGCTCATGGTGACCTATTCGATTATCCCGCGCGATCATTTCAGTATCGACCAGGGCGCGGACAGCCTTGCGACGTTCGACAGTTAGCCGCCGGTCCATCGCCATTTCTGCCGGACCTGCGGCTGCCAGATCTATGCGGAGATCGACGACGACCCGGATATCATCGAGATGCTTCCGGCCACGCTGGACGATGGCGCGCACCCGGCCACCCTGACGACAGCGTCGTTCACATCTATGTCGGCTCGAAGGTGCCGTGGTACGACATCACGGACGGGCGGCCCCAGCGGGAGGAGACCTGACAAACGCGTTGTCCGCAGCCGATGGAGGCGGACCGGAAAGGGGACGGTAAACCATGGGTGAATTCAATCGAACCGGCGGCTGCCAGTGCGGCGCGGTGCGTTATTCGTTCAGCGCGCCCGCCCGGGTGACCGAACATTGCTGGTGCGGCATATGCCGGAAGCTCCACGGCTCGATCATGCTCACGGTTTCGATCGTATCGCGCGATACGTTCACGCTGGAGGCGGGCGCCGACAATCTGGCCACCTTCAAGTCCTCGCCGGCCATCCGCCGACGGTTCTGCAAGACTTGTGGCTCTCACCTGTTCATCGAATCGGACAATTCCCCCGACACGATCGAGATCTCGACGGGAACCATCGACGGCGGCGAGCATCCGGGCCATGAGCCGGGCAAGCTGTTCCATGTGTGGGCGGGATCGAAGGTCCCCTGGCACGAGATAACCGACGATTTGCCTCGGCATGAGCGGTCGGCATCGGAGGACGGGACGTGAGCGATTTTAAATTGACCGGCGGCTGCCAGTGCGGTGCCGTGCGCTACACGATCCACGCGCCGGCGCTCAACACGTCGCACTGCTGGTGCGGCATGTGCCGGAAGCTCCACGGCGCCGTCATGGTGACCTTATCGGTCGTCGCCAAGGATAAATTCACGGTGGACAAGGGAGCCGAAACCCTTGGCCGCTTCGATTCTTCGCCACCCTCGCACCGGCGGTTCTGCTCGCGTTGCGGCTGCCACCTGTTCATCGAGATGGACGATTATCCCGATCTCGTCGAAGTTGCCACGGGAACCATCGACGGCGGCGAGCATCCGGGTCACGCCGCGGACCAGCTCTATCACTTGTGGGTTGGCTCCAAGATTCCGTGGATGGACATTACGGACGACCTGGCACAATACGACGAGGCGGCACCGGAGGAATAGACATGGGCGATTTCAAACTGACCGGCGGTTGCCAGTGCGGTGCGGTCCGCTACAGGATCACAGCGCCCACGGCGAAAACGTTCCATTGTCACTGCTCGATCTGCCGCAAGAGTCACGGCGCCATGTTCGGCACGATCTCGATGCTGGCGCGCGACCCGCTCATTATCGACGAGGGCGCGGACAATCTGGGAGATTTCGAGAGCTCCGCGGGGGTCCACCGCAAATTCTGCCAAACCTGCGGCAGCCCGCTCTTCGGCTTCTTCGACAATAATCCCGACCTTGCGTGCATTTCCACGGGCACGCTCGACGATGGCGCTCATCCCGGGCACGGCGACGATTCCATACGGCACATCTTCGTGGGTTCGAAAGTGCCCTGGTTCGAGATCGCCGATGGCCTGCCGCAACACGAGGAATTCTAGCCCGCGCCAATGTGACGGCCGGTAGGCGGGCGGATCGAAGACACGACAGGAGGGATCAGAGACCATGACGGCATCAACTCTCACCGGCGGTTGTCAATGCGGTGCGGTCCGCTTTGAAGTCGATGGGCCCGTCGACGAGACCCATCACTGTCACTGCCAATTGTGCCGGAAGATGCACGGCGCCATGATGGTGACGTTTTCGACAACCACCCACGACCGCTTCCGGCTTACCGCCGGGACGGATAGCGTGGTGCATTACGCGAGTTCGCCGGGCTACGAGCGTCTCTTCTGCCCGACCTGCGGGTCGCATGTCTGCTGGGTGTCGTTGCCCGAGTCCGGCGACGATGCCGTCGGCATTGCCGCGGGCTGTCTCGACGAGGGTGCCGACCCGGGGCATGCGGACGGGAAGGTCAATCACATCTTCGTGGGCTCGAAGGCGCCCTGGTTCGAGATTACCGACGGTCTGCCCCAGTTCGAGGCGTACGTGGATGAGTGACATCGACGTTACGGGGGGATGTCAGTGCGGCACGGTGCGCTACCGGGTGACGGCAGCGGCGAAGCGGACCTTTCACTGTCACTGCTCGATGTGCCGCAAGCTCCACGGCGCGATCTTCGTGACGTTCTCGACGATACCCGAGGACGGCTTTGCCCTAGAGGCAGGCAGCGAGGCCATCGGGGTCTTCGAAAGCTCGTCCGTCATGCGGCGCTCGTTTTGTACGGGTTGCGGCGCCCAGCTGTTTGCCCAATGGATGCCGGCGCCGGGACTGGTTTACCTGGCGACGGGCACGCTCGACGAGGGGGCCTTTCCGGGACCGGCGGGCGATTTCGGCGAGCATGTCTGGGTTGGCTCGAAGGTGCCGTGGTTCGAGATCACCGACGGCCGACCCCAATTCGAGGAAGAGCCGCCCGACTGAGTTCGAGACGTCGCGAGCGAGGGAGATACCCATCATGGCCGAGGAGTTCAAGCTGACCGGTGGCTGCCAGTGCGGCGCGGTGCGCTACACGATGTCCGCGCCTGCGACGGATACCGTGCATTGCCACTGCTCCATGTGCCGCAAGGTGCACGGCGCGCTGTTCGCCACCTTTTCGGCGATTCCGGCGGACGCGTTCCGAATCGATCGGGGCGCGGACAATCTCACGGCCTTCGAGAGCTCGCCGGGCAACCCCCGTCGTTTCTGCAAGAGTTGCGGATCTCAGATCTACACGATGATGCCGGGCGATTCGACGGCTTATATCTTGACGGGAACCCTCGACGACGGCGCCCACCCCGGTCATCCCGTAGGCAAGGAGCGTCATATATTCGTGGCCTCGAAGGTGCCGTGGTACGAGCTGACCGACGATCTGCCCAAGATCGAGGAATTTTGATACAGTCGCGCGCCCGCGCCCACCGGCCGGGCCATGACGAGCGCCCCGTGGGACACGGCTCCCGCCCGGCGACGACAAGGGGGAATGATCTTGAGCGGTATCGATAGAGATGCGGCGAACGCCGAGGCGTTCCGGCGGCTGACTGAATCCGAGCCCGTGCTGACCGACATCCGCCCGGGCATCGAGGTTTTGCCGGGCATGGACGATAACATCATCCTGACCTCCGGGCCCGCGTTGCCCTGGGAGGACTACACGGGCGGCCAGGCCGACGCGGTGATCGGCGGCGCGCTGTTCGAGGGTCTGGCGAGCGACCGGGACGACGCCATGGCGAAGCTCGCGGCCGGCGAGATCGTCGTCGGCGGCTGCCACGATTTCGGCTGCGTCGGCTCGCTTGCTGGCATCTATACCGCGTCGATGCCGGTTTTCGTGATCGAAAACACGGCGTTCGGCAACACGGGCTACTGCAATTTCTACGAAGGCACCAATCCCCGGCGGCTCAATTACGGCGTCTATGACGACGGCGTCCGGGAGCGGCTGCTTTACGTGCAGGACGTCATCGCGCCGGTGCTGGCCGAGGTCATTCGCGCTTCGGGGGGAATTCCGCTCAAGCCCGTGATGAAGCGCGCCTTGCATATGGGAGACGAAATGCACAGCCGGAGCACGGCGGCGGCGCTGTTGTTTACCCGTGAGCTGATTCCGGGGCTGCTCGCTCATGGGGAGACGGACCGCGCGGGCGTCGAGAAGACCGTCGAGGCGCTGACCGAGGATCACTATTTCTTCCTGCGGCTGTCGATGGGTGCGGGCAAGGCGGTGGCGGATGCGGCACACGGCGTCGAGGGATCGAGCGTGGTTACCGCAATGGGGTTTTCATGCAAGGAGTTCGGCATCCGGGTCTCGGGCCTCGGCAATCAATGGTTCTGCGGCCCTCATGCCCAAGTCCAGGCCAAGCTGTTCGAGGGTCATAGCGAAGACGAGATCACCTGGATGGGCGGCGAGAGCCCGATCACCGAGACGATGGGTCTCGGCGGCTTCGCGCAGGCGGCCGCCTTCCCCCTGCAGAACTATCAGGGAGGTGAGCCGATGGCGATGGTCGAGCGTAACGAAGAACTGTATGCGATCACCGTGGGCGAAAACCCGGACTACCACATCCCGATCCTCAAATACCGGGGAACGCCGACGGGCATCGACATTTTCAAGGTAGTCGAGCACGGCATCCTGCCCTGCATGGATATCGGGGTCGCAGGGCGGGACGGCGGGCAGATCGGCGCCGGTGTAGTGCGCGCGCCCATGCCCAGCTTCGAGACGGCGGTCGAGGCCCACCGGGCAAAATACGGCGGCTAAAGCGGCGGCGCCGCGTTTGAAGGCAATCGTCGAAACCGGTTATAATCCAGGAGGGCCAATCGTTCCGGCATCTCCCGAACGGAGGGCGCGACGATGGATGCGAGCGTTGCGGACGCGAAGGCGCTGGAGGCCGCGCGGCGGCTTCTGGGCGAGGCGCACTGCGAGCGGATCGCACGCGCCGAGACCCGCGAGGCGACCTGCCTGCCCAATGTCGCCTATACCAGCGACGAATTTCTCAAGCTCGAAACAAAGCTGCTGTTCGCCCGGAGCTGGATGTGTGCGGGCTTCGCCTACCAGATTCCCAACCCGGGCGACGCGATACCCGTGACCGCCGCGGGCCTGCCGATCATCCTGATGCGCGACGGCAACAGGAAGATCGGAGCCTTTCACAACGTCTGCCCCCATCGGGGCACGCAGCTCCTGGCCGAGCCCTCCCGGGGAGCTGCGGCGCTGACCTGCCCCGCCCATGGCTGGTCATACGACTTGTCCGGCCGGGTTGTGGGCAAGCCCCATTTCGAGGGACCTCACCAGCATTCGAAGGAGCGCGACGTCTGCCTCTTCCCGGTGCGCTCCGCCCAGTGGTTCGACGTCGTCTTCGTCAATATCGACGGTCGGGCGCCCGAGCTCGCAGACTATATGGCGCCGTTCACCGCGCAGCTCAAGGGCTACGATTTCTCGACCCTGCGTCACGGCGGTACGATCAGCTACGACCTTGCGTCCAACTGGAAGCTGGTCCATGAAAACTTCATCGAGCCCTACCACGCCGCCCAAGTTCACCCCAGGCTCGAGGCCTGGACACCGGCAACCGACCATCGCTTTTCCCACGACGGGGTCTGCTTCATCAACGGCGTCTCGTTCGACGCCGGCGAGGATGGTCGGGGCTCGGGGGCACTACCCCCGATGCCGAACCTGACGGACGAGCTATCCCACTGCGGCACCTATCTGCACCTGTTTCCCAGTATCGATCTGAATATCTGGCCCGATCACGTCGCTGTGTTTCAGCTCACGCCGCTGGCACCCGACCGGACCATCGAGCGGATCGAGGTGTATTTCTCGGGCGACGCCGCGGACTCGCCGGACTATGCAGCGGCGCGCGCGGAGACCTTTGCGATGTGGCGGGAGCTGAACGATTAGGACGTCGACATCGTCGAGCGTCAGCAACTGGGCCGGGCCGCGCCGGCTTACGACGGCGGCCGCCTGTCGCCCTACTGGGACACGGTGACCCACCATTTCGCCCAGCTCGTTGTCGCAGGCATGACCTAGCGGCGGCCGCCTCAGACATCTGACGCTGCTTCATTCCGACAAGAGGGCTGGTGTGACAACAGATTACGAACTCTTCGATCTGGGCGAGGTGACGCTTCAATCGGGCGTCGCGATGCCCGACGTCAAGCTCGCCTACAAGACCTACGGCACGCCGAACGCAGCGAAGGACAACGTCATCGTCTATCCGACCCGCTTTGCCGGCAGTCATATTGAAAACGAGATTATGTTCGGGCCGGGCCGGGCGCTCGATCCCGAGACCTACTTCATTATTGTGCTGAACATGTTCGGCAACGGCTTTTCGTCGTCGCCCTCGAATACGCCGGCGCCGTTCGACCGGATGCGGTTTCCGGGCTTTACGCTGCAGGATAACGTGCTGTGCCAGGAGCGGCTGTTGCGCGAACGGTTCGGCATCGAGGAGATCGCGCTCGCGATCGGCTGGTCGATGGCGGCGCAGAACGTCTATCAGTGGGCGGCGACGTTTCCCGACCGGGTCCGGCGTCTGATCCCGCTTTGCGGCTCGGCGCGCACGTCGCCCCACAACTTCGTCTTTCTCGAGGGCGCGAAGCGGTCGCTCACCGCGGATTGCGCCTGGGCGGAGGGCGAGTACGCCGAGCCGCCGCACACCGGCTTGACGGCGATGTCCCAGGTCTATGCGGGCTGGGCGTTCTCCCAAGCCTTCTATCGCGACGCGCTCTATGAAAATCTCGGCTATAGCTCGCGCGACGACTTCCTCAAGCGCTACTGGGAGGACAGCTTCCTCAAGCGCGACGCCAATAACATGATCGCCCATATCTGGACCTGGCAGCATGGCGACATCAGCGCGAACGAGGCCTATGGCGGTGATTTCGACAAGGCGCTGGGCGCGATAACGGCGAAGAGCTTCGTGATGCCCTGCGATCACGATCTCTATTTTCGGGTCGCGGACAGCGAATACGAGGTCGCCCATATGCCGAACGCCGAGCTCCGGGTCATCGAATCGCCTTACGGACACATGGCGGCGGGCGACAAGGACCCGGCAGATTCCGCCTTCATCGACGAGCAGATCCGCGAACTGATGGCGAGTTGAGACGGATGGCAGGGCCCATGGCGCCGCGCGGGCTGACCGCTGCGTTGCTGTGCATCGCTCTGCTCTTTGGCGCCTCATCGGGCGCGGCGGAGCAAGCGCCGCTGCGCTTCGCCGCGATCGGCGATTTGCCCTATGGCGGCGGTGATCAGCTTGCCCGGTTTGCCCGGCTGATCGAGACGATCAATGCCGAGGCGCCGGACTTCTCGGTCCATGTCGGCGATATCAAGAGCGGCCAGAGCCTGTGCTCCGACGGTGCTTTCTACCGGATTGCCGCCCTGTTCGGGCATTTCGACGGGCCGTTGGTCTATATCCCGGGGGATAATGAATGGACCGACTGTCACCGGGAGATGGCCGGGCGCTTCGAACCCCTCGAGCGGCTCGCCCGGTTGCGGGAGATCTTCTTCGCTGGAGCGTTCCAGTACGGTGCGCCGGGCGCCGTCCACGCGGCGCAGAGCGATACGGCCGACTTCGAGAGCAACGTAGAGAATCTGCGCTGGGAGGCTGTGGGCGTGGCCTTTGCCACGCTTCACATCGTCGGCAGCTTCGATAACGCCCGGCGCGATCCGGCCGAATTCGCAGCGCGCCGGGCTGCGGCCCTCGCGTGGCTCGACGGCGCGTTCGAGCGCGCCGCGGCCATCGACGCGCGGGCGCTGGTCCTGTTCTTTCACGCCGATCCCTTCTTCGAGAGATATCCCCCAGGCCACGCGGATTATCGCGGCGTGCTCGATACCTTGGCGGGTCTGGCGTCCGCCTTCGGCCGCCCCGTTCTGCTGGTCCACGGCGACAGTCATCGATTCATCATCGACACGCCACTGGCCGGCCCGGCGGGTGCGCCGCTCGAAAACGTCGTGCGCATCGAGGTTTGGGGCCCGGGAGCGATGCGCGCAGTCGTCGTAAGCATTGCGCCGGGCGCGCCCGCGCAGTTCCGCTTCGACGTCCTGGCGATCGCCCGCGAGCCCGGTGCCGCCAAGTCGGGCGAGGGGCCGGGCGGGCGGAACCGCTGGAGCGCGGCGCACTTCGGGTTTCCGGCGGTCCTGCCTTGATGTTAGGTTAGCGCGAAGGACGCCGGACGTGCGTCCGGCAAGGGTGACAGCGGCCAGGAGAGGTCATGCGGATCGTCGTTCACGGGCAGCAGGCCTTCGGCAAGGCCGTGCTCGATGCCCTGGTCGAACGGGGTGAGGATATCATCGCGGTCTACGTCGCGCCCGACCGGGAGGGCCGGCCGCCGGATCCGCTGAAGGAAGCCGCAGCCGAGCGCGGCCTGCCGGTCTATCAACCGGCGTCCTACAAAACGCCTGCGGTGTGGGACGAGTTTCGGGGACTCGCCCCCGATCTTTGCGCGATGGCCTTCGTGACCCTCATCGTGCCCGAGGAGTTTCTCAACATCCCGACCTATGGAAGCATCCAGTATCACCCCTCCCTGCTGCCCCGTCATCGGGGCCCGAGCTCGATCAACTGGCCGATCATCCAGGGTGAGCCGGAAACGGGTCTGTCGATCTTCTGGCCGGACAGCGGGCTCGATACGGGACCGGTCCTGCTCCAGAAGACGGTCGAGATCGGGTCCGACGACACGCTGGGCACGATCTATTTCGACAAGCTGTTTTCGCTCGGCGTCGAAGCCATGGTCGAGGCGCTCGACTTGGTCAAGGCCGGGACCGCGCCCCGACTCGTGCAGGACGAGACGGCGGCGACCTACGAGAGCTGGTGCTCCGCCGAGGAGGCCCGGATCGACTGGGCGATGCCCGCAGCCGCAGTGCATAACCTGATCCGGGGCACCGACCCGGCCCCAGGCGCGTGGACGATGTCGGGCGATCAGACGCTTCAGCTGTTCGCTTCCCGCCGGCTCGGCGAAGAGACCGGCGGTGTGGCGGGAGAGATCGTGCGGCTCGATGACGCCGGCCTGGCCGTCGCCTGCACCGACGGCGCGGTGTGCGTCGGCCGGGTGCGGCCCAAGGGCGGCAAAAAAGTGAGCGCGGCGGATTACGCCGCCGAGAGTGGGCTGGCCCCGGGCGACCGCCTCGACTGAGCTCCGGTGCCGGAGAGAAAGACGACTGCAACGGGAGATACGACGATGGTCGATGTGAGCAGGGCAAATGCCGAAACCCTCAAGCGGCTCGACGACGCCGAGCCCGTGCTCGTGGACGTTCTGCCGACGATCGAGACCTGTGCCGGCATGGACACGGACACGATCCTCGCCTCGGGTCCGCAAATGCCCTTCGCCGACTATTTCGGCGGCCAGCGCGAGGGCATCATCGGCGGTGCACTGTTCGAGGAGATCGCGGCGGACCGGGACGAGGCGATCGCCAAGCTCGAATCCGGCACGATCAAGATCGATGGCGCCCACGCGATGGCGGCGCTGGGTTCGCTCGCCGGCATCTACTCCGCCTCGATGCCGGTTTTCGTGGTGCGCAACGAGACCTTTGGAAATCTCGGGCATTGCAACTTCTATGAGGGCACCAATCCGCGCCGGCTCAATTACGGCGTCTATGACGACGGCGTAAAGGACCGTCTGAAGTTCATCGACAGGACCGTCGCGCCGACGGTTCAGGAGGCGGTCAAGCGCGCCGGCGGGATTCCGCTCAAACCCATCATGGAACGCGCGCTTCACATGGGCGACGAGCTCCACAGCCGGAACACGGCGGCCTCGCTTCTGTTCCTGCGCGAGCTCGTGCCTCATTTCATGGAAATCGCGAAAGACAAGCCCGATGCGGTGAAGCACACAATCGAGGCGCTCACCGCGGACCATTACTTCTTCCTTCGACTTTCGCTGGCGGCGGCCAAGGCGACGGCCGACGGCGCCCACGGGGTCGAAGGCTCGACGGTGCTCACGGGCATGTGCCTGAACTGCAAGGAATTCGCGATCCGGGTCTCCGGCGTGGGCGATCTCAACGCCTGGATCCGGGGCGACCAGGCGACGGTCGACGCCAAGCTGTTCGATGGCCACACCGAAGACGAGATCACCTGGATGGGCGGCGATTCCGCAATCGCGGAAACCATCGGGCTGGGCGGCTTCGCACAGGCCGCGGCGTTCCCGCTGCAGCGCTATCAGGGCGCGCCCCAGGTCATGATCGAGCGCAACCTGTCGATGTACAAGATCACCGTGGGAGAGAATTCGCATTACAAGATTCCCTACCTCGAATATCGCGGCACGCCGACCGGGATCGACTTCCGCAAGGTGCTGGATACCGGTATCCAGCCGGCCATCGACATGGGCGTCGGTGGCAAGGACGGCGGGCAGATCGGCGCCGGCGTAGTCAAGCCGCCGATGAACTGCTTTATCAATGCGAAAGCGGCTTACGACACGACCTATGGCGGTTGATGCCGCGCCTCGTGCCGGCGGCGGGCAGGAGCGCGAAGGATCGAAAAACTTTTCCTTCGCCACGACGGGAAAACGGGTAAACTCGCCGACCGTTCAACGACTTGCCCTATAGCTCTCGAAACCGGCCGGGTTGATCCGGCTGGCCGATGCAGCGGATTTCAATGAGCCCGTGACCCGACGAGACGAGCTTAAAAAACGCCTTCAACGCCAGGGCCAGATGTCCGAGGACCTGATTCACGCGCCGGAAATCGACCGACCGGGCTTCGAATGGTTCAACGTCGCCGAACCGCTCTCGCTCGAGCGTGTTCGGGGCAAGCTGGTGATTCTGGATTTCTGGACCTACTGCTGCATCAACTGCATGCAGGTGCTGCCGTCGCTCCGTCGGGTGGAAGAGGTGTTTCCCGACGAAGTCGTGGTCATCGGGGTGCACTCGCCGAAGTTCGCCGCCGAGCGCGACGCCGCCAATTTACGCGAGGCGATCAGCCGCTACGGCATCGTCCATCCCGTGGTCAACGACCCGGACATGGTGCTGTGGCGGGAGTATGGCGTGCGGGCGTGGCCGACATTGATGTTCGTCTCGCCCACGGGCGCCGTGATCGGCCAGGCACTTGGCGAACCCGATGCGGAACTGCTGATGCGCGCCGTCACGAGCCTGGTCGAGGAAGCGGGGGCGAAGGGCGTATTGCGGCCGAGCGCGCTCGAACTCATCGGCACGGCCCTGCCCGAGCGTCGCCTGTCCTATCCAGGCAAGCTCAAAACCCTGCCGGGCGGCAACGGCCACCGGCTGTGGGCCATCGCGGACGGCGGCCACCACCAGATCGCCCTGCTCGACGACACGGGCGCGGCGGTGATGCGCTACGGCAGCGGCGAGGCGGGCCTGCTCGACGGCCCGCCCGACATGGCCCGGTTCAATTCGCCGGAAGGGCTGGTCGCCACGGCCGAAGCGATCTATGTCGCCGATACCTTCAATCACGCAATCCGGTGCATCGACCGGGCGAGCGGCCAGGTCACGACGCTGGCGGGCAACGGTCAGCGGGGACCGGTGCTGGGCGACCCGACGCCGGCCGATCAAGCGGTGCTCGCCTCGGTCTGGGACCTGGAGATTTCCGGCAACCGCCTGTTCTTTGCCAATGCGGGCACCCATCAGCTGGGTGAACTCGACCTCGACGCCGCGACCGTGCAAGCGCTCGCAGGCACCGGGGGAGAGGACCTGCGCGACGGGCCCGCGGGCGAGGCGCTGCTCGCCCAGCCGAGCGGGCTGGCGCTCAGCCCCGACGGTTCGGTGCTGGGCTTTGCGGACAGCGAAACCTCGTCGATCCGCCTGCTTTACCTGAATGACGCGCCCCGGGTCGACACCCTCGTCGGTGCGGGCCTGTTCGACTTCGCCCATACCAACGATACGTTCGCCCTGGCGCGCTTCCAGCATCCGCTGGGGCTCTCCTGGCTCGATGCGAAATCTCTGCTGGTGGCCGACAGCTACAATTCGGCCCTGCGTCTGATCGATCTCGATCGGGGCGAGGTGCGCGACTTCGACAATCACGACTTCGTATGCCAGGACCCGATCTGCCTGCCCCTGGCCGAGCCGGCTGGCGTGACCGCCGACGGGTCGGGCCGGGTTCTCGTCGTGGACACCAACAATCACCGGGTGGTCGAATTTGCTACCGCGACGCTCACCTACCGCACCTGGGCCCAGTAGACGGCGGCGCCGCGAGCCAACCGGGCACGGTGCTCACGCGCCCCAGATCTCTTTCAGGAACCCGACCCAGTTTTCGCCAATCACCTTGCGGATGCGCGCCTCGCCCCAGCCCGCCTTGTCCATCGCGGCCGTGAGGTTCGGGTAGTCGCGAATCCGGCGCATGCCCTCCGGGTTGATGACCTCGCCGAATTCGACGAGCTTGCGGCCATAGCCCTTGTCGTGGTTGAGCCAGTCGAAGAAGTCGCGTCCGTAATCCTGGGTGAAATCGGTGCCGAAGCCGACGCGGTCATCACCGACCAGATTGATCACATAGTCGATCGCCTCGACATAATCGTCGACCGTGGCATCGGTTCCGCGCGCGAGGAAGGCGGGAAACATGGTGACGCCGATGAAGCCGTCATGCGCGGCGATGACGCGAAGCTGCTCGTCGGTCTTGTTGCGCGGGTGCTCTTTCAAGCCCGCGGGCAGGCAGTGGGTATAGGCCACCGGCTGCTTCGAGTGACGGATCACGTCTTCGCTGGTCACGGGCCCGACATGGGAGAGGTCGCACAGGATGCCCAGCCGGTTCATCTCGTCGACGACGTCGCGGCCGAAGTCGGAAAGCCCGGAATCGCGACTTTCGTAGCAGCCGCAGCCGACCAGGTTCTGGGTGTTGTAGGTCATCTGCATGATGCCGACTCCCAGCGCCTTGTAGAGCGCCAGATAGTCGATCCGGTCCTCAATGCCGCTGGTGTTTTGCCAGCCCAGGATGATGCCTGTCTTGCCCTCCTGCTTGGCCCGGGCAATATCAGCGGTGGTAAAGACCTGGAGCAGCAGGTCTTCGTTCTCTGCAAACCAGCGGTTCCAGTGGCCGAGGTTGTCCATCGTGCCCTGGATGCCCTCCCACACGCAGCAGGTGCAGTTGGCTGCGGTCAGGCCGCCCGCATGCATGTCCTCGAACACCGAGCGGCTCCATTTGGAGACGACGAGCCCGTCGAGAATGACGGCATCGTCATGCAGGCTCGCTGCGTTCATAATTTGTCTCCTGCGCTTGGTTCAGTCGGCATCGTAAAGATTCCGGCTCCGGTGCCAATCCTCGATCGATTGCTCGGGATAGGTCGGAACGCGCGGATCGGCGGGCCCCTCGGGAATCTCGACCCAGGGCGCGGCGTCGTCGAGGAAGATGTGCTCGCGCTCGGGCGGCTTGGGTAAGGGCGTGTCGATGGCCGACGCGAAGGGGTAGACCCAGTCGGGCCAGCGGTCGTCGGCGGCCCACAGGTAGCTCGCGCAAGCGCCGCAGAAATGGCGCTTGGACTCGCTGATCGAGCCGTCGTCCTGGCGCGCCTGGTAAATCCGGATCGCTTCAGCGCCGGAGACCTCGAGGGTCGCGGCATCGCCCATGATGTTGATGACATAACCGCCGCCGCCCGCCGTCTTGCGGCAGATCGCGCAGTGGCAGTGCATGTAGGGATAGGGCGTGTGCGATTCGACGGAAAACCGCACGGCACCACAGTGGCAGGAGCCTTCGAGTTTCATGGTGTTTCCCCTGGTCCGGTTGCCGGGATATTCAGATCGCGACTATAGCGCGCCAGCCGGGAGCCCGCCTAGGCCCGGCGGAATACCAAGCCCGCAAGCCAGCCGGCGAGCAAGGCGACGGCGATGGCGAGCCCGCCATAGGCCGCGGGATGCTGGTGGGCGAAGCGGAAGACCTCGGCACCGATGCCAATCTTGCGGATCACCAGGGAGTAGTTGCGCTTACTCACCACGGCATTGTCGCGCAGCAGGAAGACCTGGACGTCGTAGACGCCGGTCACAACGTTGGCCGGGAAGAAGAGCCTTACGGAAAACAGGCCGGGAGCCAGGAATTCGATGTCGCTCGTCGTTTCGCGGAACAGATCGTCGGCCTTCAGGGTCCGGATCATGCCCGCGCGGAACGAGGCCTTGCGACCGGGTAGCAGATCGTTTCCGGGCCGGCGCGCGAAGTGGTCGGCGCCAATGCCATAATGCGCGATGATGTCGGCCGAAACGGTCTCGTGGAGAGCGCCCGTTGTCGCCAGGTAGTAAAAACTGGGGACCTTCTCGAAGCGCGCGTTGGCCCGATTGATCCAGATGCCGGCGACGCGCTCCTTGCGCCGGACGACCATATCGGTCTCGGGCCCGCGCACGACGACCATGATGTCGCCCTCGCCCTCGATGGCGCCGAACAGAAGAACGTCGGTGCCCGAAAACGCGGTTGTGATCTCGATCGAATCCTTGGACAAGTCGGCGATCAACTGGTCGATCGCGCGCGCCTGGCCGGCGAGCCCCGCGACGAGCAGGAGGGCGAGGAGGGCGATTGCGGACCGGACGATCACAGATGGGCTCCCAGGAAGCCGATGGAGTAGACATCGTCGGGTTGACTGACCAGATCGTAGACGAGCTTCGCGCAGACCAGCAGGACCACGAAGGCCATCAGGCCGCGAAGCTGTTCGCCCCGCAGGCGGGTGCTGAACCGTGCTCCGAACTGGGCGCCGACGACGGCGCCGACCAGCAGCAGAAGGGCCAGGACAATGTCGACCGTCTGGTTATTATAGGCCTGAAAGAAGGTCACGTTGGCGGTGACGAAGAGGATCTGGAACAGCGAGGTGCCGACGACGATCGAGGTCGGCATGCCAAGCAGGTAGATCATCGCCGGGATCATCAGGAAGCCGCCGCCGACCCCCATTAGCGCGGCCAGAATGCCGACGACGAACCCGAGTCCGAGCGGCAGCAATGCGCTGATGTAAAGTCGCGACCTGCGAAAGCGCATCTTGAACGGCAGGCCATGCAGAAAGGTGTGCTGGTGCAGCTTGGGGCGCGGCCCCTTGCGCTGGCGGCGTAGCAGTGCCCGGGTGCTTTCGGCGAGCATCAGGCCGCCGATGATGCCGAGGAAGACGACAAAGGAGAGCCGGATCATGAGGTCGATCTGGCCGATCTCGCGCAGCAGGGCGAACAGTTCGACGCCAAGATAGGAGCCGCCCAGCCCGCCCACCAACAGCACGCCGCCCATCTTGAAATCGACGTTGCGTCGGCGCATGTGGGCGAAAATGCCCGACGCCGAGGACGCGACGATCTGGTTGGCCTCGGTCGCCACGGCAACAGGCGCCGGCACGCCGATGAAGATCAGGAGCGGCGTCATCAGGAAGCCGCCGCCGACCCCGAACAGGCCGGAGAGAAAACCCACTACCCCTCCCATCGCCAGCAGCAAGAGAACGTTCACCGACATCTCGGCGATCGGGAGGTAGATCTGCATCAGGGTCGAGAGAAGACGAAGCGGGGCACGCGCCACCTGAACATCGGAAATGCCGTGGGCGTAGTTATCGTCCCGCGCGGGGTTCTTGTCAAAGCGTCCGGTTGGTCCGACCGGGAGACCTCAGACCTCCCGCTCGCCGTAATAGAGGCTGACGAATGGTGCGCTTCGGTAAAGAACAGCCAGCGTTCGATAAGCAAGCCGCCTGGCGCCGCTTCGGGCCTACTCGGCGCGTCCGGCCACGGACGCCATCAGGAGCTTCTCATTCCATCAAAGGGTACTTCGATGGACTCCGTTTAATCGACGATGTGATACACGGGGGCCTTCTCCAAGTCCCACGCTCCGGAGTCCCGGTCGTATCGGGACAAGGTGAAGCAATGCCAATCGGTATCGTCCAGCTTCGGATGGTCGGCCCGATAGTAATAGCCCGGCCACCGCGTTTCCGTCCGAAACATCGTGTGCTGCGTCACGCATTCCGAGGCCGTGACCCGGTGCTGAAGCTCCCACGCCCGCTGAAGCTGGTGAAGGTCTTCGGCTCCGAGATGGTCGAGGTCTTCCTTCAGCATGTTCAGCAGTTCCAGTCCGCGGGTGAGCAACGGTTCGTTGGTCGTGTAGTGGGCGCCGATACCGCCGACATATTCGTCCATGATCTTCTCGAGACGCTGAAGGCCATGATTCGGCAGCAGGTAGCTCGGCGAAACGCTACCCGCGACGATCTCGTTACGGCCGACCTCGTAGTTATCCAAGGGTTGGTAGACGACCTTCTTGAGATTGTCGTACTCCGCCTCACTGACCTGGGGTTGCTCGCTGCCCAGGTCGTTCACATAATTGACCGCTGCCTTGCCGGCGATCCGGCCTTCCGCAAAGGATCCCGACGAGAACTTGTGAGCGGTGCCGCCGATGGTGTCGCCGGCGCCGAACAATCCATCGACTGTCATCATCCGGTTGTACCCCCACTGGTATTCGTCCGGCGCGTAGTCCTCCGGCCCGCTTGCCCAAGCCCCTGAACAGGTAGCGTGGGAGCCCATGACGTAAGGCTCGGACGTGGTCAGCTCGGGGTTGGTGTGCTTGGGATCGATGTTCTGCGACGCCCAGACAACCGCTTGCCCGATCGTCATGCCGAGAAAGTTCTCCCAGCCAACGGTCTCCTTGTACGGATCCTGAAAGGCTTCCTTCGTCACCATGCGAATAGGGCCCCTGCCGGCCTTGATCTCCTCCAAGAGGGCGTGGTTCCGCAGGCAGGTCGGCACCGGGTGCCGATCGACGTAATCGCCGACCAGTTCCTTGGTGTGTTCGTACCATTTGGGCTCGTAATCTTCGCCGTAGGCATTTTCGGTGTAGGTCTTGAGATGCAGGAAGTAGGCGCCGACCGGGCCATAGCCGTCCTTGAATCGGGTGAGGACGATCCGGTTCTCCATCTGGGTCATCTTGGCGCCGGCAAGGATTGGCAGCGCATAGGCCGAGGCGCTGCTCCAGGGGGCATACCAGGTCCGTCCCATGCCTTCACCGACCGCGCGGGGCTTGAAGATGTGCGACGCCCCGCCGGCGGCCACGATGACGGCTTTGGCGCGAAAGACGTAGTATTCCCCGCTGCGGACGTTGAATCCGACGGCCCCGGCGACACGGTTGGGCTTCGTCTTGTCCATCAGCAGGTGGGTCACCATGATCCGGTCGTAGATCTCGGTGGCGGCCTTCCGCGCGGCCTCGGCGACAATCGGCTTGTAGCTTTCGCCGTGAATCATGATCTGCCACTTGCCTTCGCGCAGGTAGCGCCCGGTTTCCGGGTCCTTCATGATCGGGAGGCCCCACTCCTCGAATTTGTGCACCGTGGAATCGACATGGCGCGCGATGTCGTAGCCCAGATCCTCGCGCACGAGACCCATGAGGTCGTTGCGCGCGTAGCGGACATGGTCCTCGGGCTGGTTCTCGTCCCATTGCATGCCCATGTAACAGTTGATCGCATAGAGGCCTTGCGCGACCGCCCCGCTACGCTCGATGTTCGCCTTCTCGACGACGACAACCTTTTTATCGCGCCCCCAGTAGCGGGATTCGTAGGTCGCCCCGCAGCCAGCCATGCCGCCGCCGACGACGAGGATGTCCGAATCCACGAAGACCGTTTTTCTCTTCGAGAACAGCCCCATCAGACCACGATCCGCCTGAGCTGGTCGGGAGTCAGCGCGGGCAGCTTGTCGATGTTGAGCGCTTCGGGTTCGTGAGCGAGCTCCTGGGATCGCAGGGCGTCCTCGGCCGGCGCTTCATAATCGGACGGCGACTTGATCGATCCCCAGGGCGTGGTCCGGATCGGGGACTCGAAATTCTTTTCCTGCCCATTCCGGAACTTGATCTTCCAGGAGATGGTGCCCTTCTGCTCTTCCCGGAGCACCCGAACGCTGTGGCCCAGGGGGGCGAAATCGGCATAGCCACGGCAGTCAATCGCGTTTTGCGGACAAGCCTTCACGCAGGAGTAGCATTCCCAGCACATATTGGGCTCGATGTTATAGGCCCGCCGGTAAGTCTTATCGATGTGCATGATGTCGGACGGGCAGATATCGACGCAATGTCCGCAGCCGTCGCAACGGGTCATATAGACGAATGTCGGCATGATATTCCGTTATCTCCTGTATCGAAGGTCAGTAATGTCGCGGCTGTCGGCGGGCGCTGCCGAAGATTTCCGGCTTGTCGGCGGGGTCCGGCAGGTTGCTCCTCGATCCGTTCGCGTTTTCCACCCGTTTCTGGAAGGCCGCCGCAGGTTTGAAGAACATATGCGAGAACTTGGACCATGGAATCGATCCGAAGAGCACTGTCGTGGCGATGAGGTACAAACCGAGCAACGGGTTTGTCCACGCGCTGTTCACCGACTGCAGACAGGCCCAGATCAGTCCCAGGCTCACGCTCGCGAGAAGCGAGAGGATGAATAGGTCGGCGCGTATAATGCGGAACGGCGAACGGCCTTCGGCGACGACGTCGACCCGAATGAAGAACCAAAACCAGTAACCGCCGAGGCAAACCAAGAGAGCCCCGACGATCCAAAGATACGGCAGAAAGGCGGGTGTCGGCGTGGCAGGCGTGGGGTAGCCAAACACCATGACGACGGTTGCGATGACGTAAGCCAGGAAACCGTACATCGTCAGGAGATGGGCAATTCTGCGCCGCGCGTCGCAGAATTCGCCGGACGTCAGGCCCTCCACCACAGCGGTCTGGACCGCCAGGGACACCATTTCCCCGCCACTGACTTGCTGTGTCCCCTTATCCTTGGCAGTCCGCCAAGTGTTAAAGAAGTACTTAGCACTCTTCTTGTGAATAATGTCGAACAGCGTGCCACCCACGACCAGGACTATCATGACGGCGATGTAGGCCTGCATGACGACGGGCGAAAGGGACGCCGAAAGCTCGGCGAAGGGATTGCTGGTAAACATTAAGTTGCCCCTATGTCAGCCGATCATTATCAACCCTGCAAGCCTTGCCCATGGTGCTATCGAACGTCACCAGCTCCATGGGATGGATGTGCGGGCACGCGGAACGGTCCAGAGCCCGGCCACCGCTGCTCTTGTCCGGATCCACACAGATCAGCGCGACCCAAGCGCGTCGCTTCGACCTTAATTTGTATTGATTCGGTCCGGTGAGCTTGGTGCGAATCATGTAGGTTTATGGTGGCTCAACTGTTCAGTTCCATCAACGTATAAAGCTTGTCGACTATGTGATGTTTATCGGGGGTGCGCGAGTCAAGGGACATCCGATTGATGAGTTCGGGGGACGCAGGCGGTCGCCCTGTCCGTACCAAGCTGACGATAAGCAGTGGCGGCGGCGGTTTGTGCGCCGCCCCGCAAGAACCGACATCCACAAGATCGTAGTTTCCAAATGCTCTCGCAAACATCAAACAGGACGAATATGTTTCTCCGCGAGGAATGCCGAATGGGCGACGGGACTATATGGGAGGGGTATGCATTTCATGTCGAAACTGGTTTCTCCGCATGGGGGCGGCGGGCTCCAGCCTAAACTGCTTGGCTCGGGGCCGGATGGCGAGGCCGAACGCGCGGAGGCGTTGAAACGAGCGGCCGGGCTGAGGGCCGTGCCCATGACCAGCCGCGAGACGTCGGATCTGGTGATGCTGGCCATGGGTGCCTATACGCCGCTGGACGGCTTCATGGGACACGACGACTGGCGGGGGACCTGCGTGGACATGAAGTTGAGCAGCGGCACGTTCTGGCCCATTCCGATCACTTTATCCTGCGATCGCGACTTGGCCGATGCCATCGCGCCCGGCGAGGAGGTGGCCCTAGTCGATGACGAGTCGGGCCAAATCATGGCGGTCATGGATGTCGTGGAAAGATACGCCATCGATCGCGAGCTGGAATGTTCCCGGGTCTTTCGAACCACTGACACTGCGCATCCCGGGGTTGCCAAGGTGATGGCCCAGGGCGAGGTCAACCTGGCCGGACCGGTGCGGGTGTTGAGCGAGGGCGCCTATTCGCAAGACTTCAAGGGTCTGTATCTACGCCCGGCCGAGACCCGCGACCTCTTTGCACGTCGGGGGTGGTCGCGGGTGGCAGCCTTCCAAACCAGAAACCCCATGCACCGCAGCCACGAGTATCTGGCCAAGGTCGCCATCGAAGTTTGCGACGGCCTGCTGATCCATCAGGTCCTGGGCAAGCTCAAGCCCGGCGATATCCCAGCCGCGGTTCGGGCTCAGGCGATCGACGCCCTGGTGAAGAATTACTTCGCGCCCGATACGGTCATCCAGGCCGGTTATCCCATCGAGATGCGCTATGGCGGACCGCGCGAAGCCTTGCTGCACGCTCTGTTCCGCCAGAACTTCGGTTGTTCCCACCTGGTGGTGGGCCGCGATCATGCCGGCGTGGGGGACTATTACGGACCCCTCGACGCGCACCACATATTCGACACCCTCGACCCGGGCAGCCTCGAGACCGAACCCTTGAAGATGGACGTAACCTTTTACTGTGACATCTGCCAGGGCGCGGCCACCCGCCGGACCTGCCCCCACGACGAGGCGCATCGGTTGGCGATCTCGGGGACCCGGCTGCGCGAGATGTTCGCCAATAACGAGCCCATCCCGGCCACCTTCAGCCGCCCCGAAGTCCTCGCGGTGCTTCGAGCCCACTACGAGGGTTTAAGCTGACCGAAATTGCCAAATTCCCCGAGGCGCCGATCCGGCGAAACTTGGGGGTCGGATCGGAGAAGGATTGGATGGTTATCGCCCAAATCAGCGACACCCACATTCTGGCAAGGTCATCGGACGAGGCCGTGGCCGCGAGTCGCGCCGAGACCCTGCGACGGTGCATCGCCGATATCAACCGACAGGGGGTGGACGTGGTGATCCACACGGGAGACAGCGTGCACCACGGCAGTGCTGAAGAATATGCGCACCTGCGGGAGATCTTGGCCGACTTGGAAACGCCGCTGTTCCTGATTCCCGGAAATCGCGACCGGCATGGCGCGTTGCGTGCCGCGTTTAACCACCTGTCTTATCTGCCCAAGAACGGCGATCTTCTCCATTACGTCGTCGAAGACCATCCGATTCGCCTGGTCGCACTCGATTCGGTCGGCGCAGGAGAACGGAAAGGCGTGTTCTGCGTGCGGCGACTCGCGTGGCTGGAGGAGACGCTCGCCCGAGAACCCGACAGGCCGACGATTCTTTTCATCCACCACCCGCCATTCGATATCGCTCCGCACTATGTGGGCGGGTACCGGTGCCCACGGGACGCCGAGGGTCTGGCAGCGGCGGTCAGCCGCCATCCACAGGTCGAGCGGCTTCTCTGCGGGCACGTCCATCGTTTGCACCACGAGCCATGGGGCGGAACCGTCGCCACCACCATGCCCAGTGTCGCGCCAGACCTGCGCAAGGGAATCGACGCAGCGATCGAAGCGACGCCCTTGTACCTCCTGCACGTCGCCTCGCGTGACGGCGGCCTTGTCAGTCATACGCGGGTCGTGAGCGCGTCTAAACCTGTGGCGGCTTCGATTGTCTCGGGCGCCTAGCGGCTGTTCAGAAATCGGCGGGCGAGCGACTCGAACACCGGGGGGCACGCGACGCCAGTCGGCGGGCTGGACCGCGCTTTTCAGCGCCGGGCGCGGCCCAATTGCGGTTGTGCCATCCGGGTTCGCGGCGCTCGATCAGCCCTATTCGCCGCTTTCGGAAATGGCACGGCGGACGAACGACGCCAATACCTTCAGTGGAATTGGCCTCTGCACGACAGCGAACACGCCAAGTTTCGCCATATTGGCATCCTGAACGGAATTGGCGAATCCCGACATCAGGATGACTTTCGGGGTTGGTCGCGCCTGCTGAACCGGGATTCCCCATATGGAACCCTCCCAGCCCGTTGAGTGTGGCTCGACACCGCTCGACGTGCAATTTGCCTTCGAATGACAGCCATCTTCGCGCCGAGCCGGATGATTGAGGACCAATTGGCGGCGTTGGTGGCGCGGAATGGCATTTTTGCCGGCGATCCGGGCGCACCGATCCTGTCGGCGGCGACGCGAAGGAACGGGGTGCCGTCGCTCATGCCGGGGCTGGCGGCGGTCTGAGCCGGTCGATACGGCGCAGGATGTCGGCGAACAGGTCACGAGGAATGACAACCTCGGCCATCTGGAACGTGACGTAGCGCCCGTGGCGCACGATCTTCGCTCCGATCTTGATGAGCTTCTCTCGCAGGCTGGTCAGTGACCACTGTTTCACGGCATCGGGCAGCGCGAGGGTGCGCATGAAGTTGCCGAGGTTGTAAGCGAGCGCGTGAAGCTGGAGGCGAACGGCATTGTGGTCGAACCTGCGGCACGACAGGCGTGTCCACCGGATCGCGTTTTTGCCCTCCTTGATCCAGTGCTCAGCCGTGCCGCGCTGATTGTAGAACGCGACCACCCGCTCGGCAGGGCGGCCCAGGTTGGTGACTATGAACCCGACCCTCGGGTACAACTCACCCGGATGCCACTCGACCTTGGCGACGATGCGGCGGGGCTTGTCCCAGGTTCCGGCCTGATAACTGAAGCTGGCATGATACCGGCGCACGTCCTTGGGCGGCCTGCCGACGGGGCGCTTCAGGAGATGAGCGATGCTCTCTTGCAGCACCTTGTTGGCGGGCAGCCGGATGGCGTAGAGCATGCCTTCGGCTTCGAGGTAGTCGTAGATCTCCGGTGAGGCGAAGGCCGCATCGCCGCGGAAGTAGAGGCGGATGGCTCGTTCCTTGTAACGTTCGACCACCGGTACCAGGACATCACGCCATCCGTGGGCGCTGTGCACGTTGCCGGGGCGCAGCGCGCAACGCTCCAGATCGCCGAACTGGTTGAACACGAACAGCGGGTGATAGCAGGTGCAGCCGAAGTGGCCGTTATAGGCCGTGCCCTCCTGCTCACCGAATGTCGGGCTGACGGAGCTGTCCATGTCGAGCACCACGCGCCTCGGCGGATCGTGGTCGTGAACCCGGTCGATCCACGTCCCCGACAGGTCCGCAAGGGCCGCGAGGTTCTCGTTGTTCGCCAGCAGCTCGGTCTCGAACCGCCCCATCTGGCTGGTCGATGCCCCGCCGCGCTCGACCGCCTTGCCGCCGACGATCCAGCGCATCGCGGGATCACGCCCGAGCCGGTCGGCGTCGTTGACATCCTCGTAGCCGGCGAGACGCCCATAGACGGACTGGCGAAGGAGACTGACGATGCCGTGCCAGCCGTTCCTGCCTGTGCGGCTATCCGCGAGCACGCCGCCCGCCAGTGCGGTCAGCCCGAGCGCGTCGTCCAGTTCGCGATAAGCGAGCAACCCCGCGTCGGAGGTCACCTGCGATCCGTGGAACTCCAGTTTCAGGCGGCGGTCGAAAAGGGGCCGGAGTGGCCCATGATCCGATTCACCCTCCGGGTTCCGCATCCGAGCCGCCCTCCGACACCCTCAAGCCAGTGATTCTTGTAGCAGAATCGTGCCAATCAGGCATCAGGCGAAGCGGTCACTTGGGAAATGCGGGCTGAAGATGCTTGGTCACCTCGATCCCGTCGAGGCCCGGCATCCGTATGTCGAGTAAGACGAGTGCGGGGTGCAATCGCTTGGCCGCGTTGATCGCGGCAAAGCCGTTGGACGCCGTCTCTGCCTCAATCCCCTGTAGTTGCAGGTACTCCATGATCGTTCGCGCCTGACGATCATCGTCGTCCACGACGAGGACCACTCCGCTGTTCACGGGCTCCTCGAAGACTTGCTGTGGTCCCTGATTCATGACCCGCCGTTATTTTATTACGTCGTGTTCAATTGAGTGGCCGCTCGACGCGCCTCCGCGTCACGACGAAAAGGATAGGCAAGCGCCGAATGCGGGTCAAGGCCCGCAATTGGGTAATTAACCATTTTTATCGCATTTTTAAGGGGTTGTGCGTCAATCTCCAAGACGGACCAAGGCGCGAATTGAATTCCGATTGTTCGACCCGGGAACTGCATAGGAGGCTCGAGAGAGACCCGCGAATGGGCGGAGAATTGTGACTCCGGTCACAGAAATTTCTTTTAATTCGTGCGGTAATCGAACATGTGCCGGGGACGATTTGCAGAGTGATTGTCCCCTTGGTGAGCAACACGGGAAACACTCGCGAAAGATGGATGCAGGATTATTGTGGGCCAGCCGGAATTCATAGACGACGGTCAGAACGCCAGGTTTAAGCCAAACCGGCTACTCGTGATCGACGATGAACCCAACATCTGCGACGTCGTCAGCACGATTGCAGAGCAGGCGGGCTACGCGGTCTCGGCAACGACGTCGGCGTCCGAATTCAAGAAAATGATCCCGTCCCTGAAGCCGACCGCAATTGTTCTCGACGTCATCATGCCCGAGACGGACGGGATCGAACTGATGCGTTTCCTGGCCGAGCAGGATGTACGTTGGCCAATTCTTGTGATGAGCGGGCACAAGACCTATCTCGGATTGAGCGAGGCGCTGGGCCGCGCACTCGGCCTTCCGTCGGTCACGGCGATCGCAAAACCGCTCGACGTTTCGCAAATTCAGGAATTTCTCTCCGAGAACTCGGTCTGAGCACGATGCTCACGACGGCTCCCGTCGATCCCGAAATACTCATAATTTGGGGCTTATATACTTAGCTTGACGGGCAGGTTCGCCGGCTGCCGTAGCCCCATTTTAGCTGCAATGCGGTCGCCGAAGCGTGGTTTTTTCCAGTCATGGGCCGTTGTGTTACGTTCGTGCCGACAGACGCGAGCGCGGGATTGCCGCCTGTCAAGTTAAGTATATAAGCTCCCATAATTTAGTAGTCCTTGCGGGTAATATTTAGCGTAAATTTTTCGCTTGATACTCTCTATAATTTGATGTTATAGTATATCATCGAATCCAAGAAAGGATGCATTTAGTGACCGGGCGGATTCGATTTAAGTTCCAGAAGATGTTTTATTTCAATGATTAAAAGGCGTCTAACTGGAGCCAGATGAGAGATTTCCGGGCCCTCGCCACGGGATCCTGAGTTACTGGGAGATGATAGGATGAACCCGAATCGCCTGCTTGTCGTCGATGATGAACCGGATGCCTGCGAATTTGTCGAAGCGGTTGCCGTCGATCAGAGATTTGACGTCGTCACCTGTTTCCACGGCGAAGATTTCAAACGCGAGTATGGCGAATTTGAGCCCAGCCTATCATCATGGATATCGTCATGCCCGATATTGACGGTGTCGAATTGATCCGCTTCCTCGGACAGGCCGACTGCACCTGTCCCGTGCTGGTAACCAGCGCCTTCCCAACCTATCTCGGCATGATCATGTCCCTCGGCAATGGTCTCGGTCTCGAGGCGATCGATGGTCAGACCAAACCGATGGGTGTCAAGGACCTCCGCGGGTTCCTGGTTGGTTGCATCAATCCCGCCGAACACGTCATCGCCTAGCGTCGACCCTCGAACTTCGGAACTCGACCCGCGATTTTGCACCCCGCGCGGCGCTGTGCTTTGTTTATCGGATGGACTCGAAAACCGTACTCGTCGCTGGCGGATTGGGCGTGATCGGTCGTGGGTTGGTCGCCGAGTTGACGCGCCGCGACGGCTGGAGCGTCATTGCGCTTTCCCGGCGGCAGCCCGATTTTGACAGCGATGCGAGATACCTCTCCCTCGATCTGCTCGACCGGCGTCGGGCTGTCGAGCTGCTCGGCTCGCTGCCCCCCGTGAGCGACGCTTTCTTCGCCGCGCTGTCGTCGCGCCCGGGTGCCTGGGATCGGCCGGCCAATTTGCGCATGCTAGTGAACCTCGTCGACGGGCTGGAGGCGGCGAAGGCGCCGCTTCGCCATGTCAGCCTGATGCAGGGCAGCAGCTACTACGGTTTCCACAGCCTCGGCGGCGGCCGCACCCCGGCGAAGGAAGACGATGCGCGGACGACTTCGCCCAACTTCTATTACACACAGGAGGATTTTCTTCGAGCGCGCGCGAGCCAGGCGGGCTGGACATGGTTCGCGCCGCGGCCCGGGGCGGTCTGCGGCTTCGCGGTCGGCAATCCCATGAACCTGACCCTGGTGATCGCGCTCTATGCGGCGCTTTCCAGGGAACTCGACCTGCCGTTCCGCTTCCCGGGTACGGCGGATGCGTATGAGCGGATCTTCGAAGTCACGGATTCGGGTCTGCTCGCCCGGTCAACCGTCCAGGCCGCACTCGAGCCCGCATGCCAAAACCAGGCCTTCAACGTCACCAACGGCGATTGCTTTCGGTGGTGCGACCTGTGGCCCCGATTCGCCGATCATTTCAAGATGGCGTGCGCACCGCCCCAGACGATTTCACTTGCGCGGACGATGGCTGACAAGGGACCGCTGTGGGACGCAATCGTAGCCCGTCATGGCCTGCGACCCTACCGGCTCGACGAGCTGGTCGGCTGGGAATTTGGCGATGAGGAGTTCCACACCGACCACGACATGCTGTCGTCGAACGTCAAGCGGTTCCGCCTGGGAATGACCGAGGTGATGGACAGCGAGACGATGTTCTATGATCAGTTCGACGGCCTGCGTGAGAGTCGGATCCTTTCCTAACCGACCGATCCGCGTCGCCGGACTGGAAATTTCGGTTTAAATACCCGGCAAAAAGACGCAAAACAGTCGAGGCCGATTGATGAAAGGGTGGCCTGATGGCTTCTGACGCCTGTCCAATGGAGCTCGACGCGCTGGCGGCGCGGATTCCCGATGGCGCGTTGCTTGCCGTGCCGCCGGACTACAGCAACGTGCCGATGGCGGCGACGCACGCCTTGATCCGGCGCGGCGCGAAGGATCTCAACCTGCTCGCCGTGCCGATCTCGGGCTTTCAGGCGGATCTTCTGATCGGCGCCGGCTGTGTCGCGAGCCTGGAGGCGGCCGCGGTGAGCCTTGGCGAATACGGCCCGGCGCCGCGCTTCGTCGAGGCACTGCAGGACGGCCGGCTGGTCATGCGCGACGCCACCTGCCCGGCGGTACACGCAGCTTTGCAGGCGTCCGAGAAGGGCGTTCCGTTCCTTCCCCTTCGGGGAATCATCGGGTCGGATCTGCTCGCCCGCCGGCCCGACTGGCGGGTCGTCGACAACCCGTTCGCGAACGACGATCCCATCGTGCTGCTGCCGGCGATCCGGCCCGATGTCGCGCTGATCCATGCGCGCTGGGCCGACCGGGAAGGCAATCTGTGGATTGGACGGCGGCGCGAGCTCGTGACCATGGCTCACGCGGCAGCCGAGACCTTTGCGACCGTCGAGGCGATCCACGACGGCGACTTGCTCGCCGACGAGGTTCTCGCGGCGGGCACGCTGCCGGCGCTCTATGTGTCGGGCATCGCATTGGCCGAGCGGGGCGCCCAGCCGCTTGGTCTCGAAGGCTGCTACGCTGCGGACGAGGAGCAACTTGCAGCTTACGCCGCACAGGCGCGAACGAGGGCCGGCTTCGCGGCCTATCTCGATCGCTACGTGTTCGGCGCGACCCGGGCCGCGTAACGCCATGGACGGGTGCAGCGGGCGAGACCTGTTGGTCGCTCTGCTCGCCCGCCTGATCGGAAGCGAGGCGCGCCATGTTGCAGTCGGCGCGTCGTCGCCGATCCCGGGTATGGCGGCCCTGCTTGCCCGTACTCGGTCGGGCGGGAGCCTGCGGGTCAGCATGCTGAACAGCCGGCGGCATAACAGCTTTACGGATGGTGGCCGGGAGCTGTTCGATTGTGCCGGTCAGGGGCGTATCGACGTGTTCTTTCTGGGCGGCGGCGAGATCGACGGCGCGGCGAATCTCAACCTCGTGGGCATCGGCGAAGCGGACCGGCCCAGGGTGCGCTTTCCAGGCTCGTTCGGCTCGGCCTATCTCTATTTCGTCGTGCCCCGGGTGATCCTGTTTCGTGAAGAGCACAGCCCACGGGTCCTAGTGCCGAAGGTCGACTTCATTAGCGCGCCTGGCACGAGCCCCGATAACGTCTATCGGCCCGGCGGCCCGTGCGCGCTGATAACTTCCAAGGCGTTGTTTTCATTCTATAAATCAAAGAAACGCTTCGCCCTTGTGAGCGTTCATCCCGGGCATGGCGCGGACGAGGTCGTCGAGGCGACGGGCTTCGACTTCGACTGCCCGGCGAACGTCCCCACGACGCCGGCACCCGACGGGGAGACCCTCACCCTGATCCGGGGCTCGATCACGGACGAGATCGCCGAGGCCTACCCGCAATTCGCCGCAAAACGCACTGGCGAGAGGGCGGCGAGCGATACGCCCGCCGCGTAGCCGCGTAGCCTATTCGGCCGCCGCCTTGGTGCCTTGCCGGGTGACTAGGGCGTCGGCGAGCACACACGGGTGACTAGGGCGTCGGCGAGCACACAAAGGATCTCGAACATCAGCGTCGCGCCAACCAGCGCCGTATTGTTGGTCGGATCGGCCGGGGGCGCGACCTCGACCACGTCGCCGCCCACAAGGTTGAGCCCCTGCAAACCCCGGAGCATGCGCAAGGCCTCGTAGGTCGAATAGCCACCGACCTCGGGCGTGCCCGTGCCGGGCGTGTAGGTGGGATCGATGCCGTCGACGTCGAAGCTGATGTAGGTGGGTCCGTCGCCGACCACCCGGCGGGCTTCGGCGATGACCGCGTCGATTCCCATATCCCAGTATTCGTCCATGTCGATGACGCGCATGCCCGTGTCGTAGGAGAATTGCCAAAAATCGACCTCGGGCAGGCCGCCCCGGATGCCGATTTGGACCGTGCGCTTCGGATCGAGGACCCCGTCCTCGACGGCCCGGCGAAACGGTGCGCCGTGATGGAATTTCTCGTCCATGAAGTCGTCGCAGGTGTCGCAATGGGCGTCGAAATGGACCATGCCCACGGGCTCGTCAGATGCGATGCCCTTCATCACGGGATAGGTGATCGAATGATCGCCACCTGCCGAAACCGGCACGACACCGGCCTCGTGCAGCGTGCGGTAGAAGCCCGAGATCATGTCGACGGTCTTCGGCACGCTGTAGGGGTGCACCGGGCAATCGCCGATGTCGCGGACCCGGCACATGTTGAGCGGCGCCAGGCCGCTGGACTGGTTGGCGCGGCGGATGAAGCTCGACATGTTGCGAATTTCCCGCGGCCCGTGGCGGGCGCCTGCGCGGTTGGTTACGCCGGCGTCAAACGGAATCCCGATCAACCCGATGTCGACCGCCGAGAGGTCCTTGGTCATCGGGGCGCGCATGAAGGTCGCGACTTCCATGTAGGGGAATTCGTAATCCGCGAAATCCGGCGTCATGGTATCGCCGGTGGTTTCCGTATTCTTCGCCTGGTTGCTCATGATCTGATCTCTCCCTAGTTCTCCGATCCGACCCGGATGATGACGTGACAGCTGCTTTGGCACCGATCAAACCATGGCGCGCTGCCCGCTATCAAGGCCGATCGGCGTGTTGACGCGCGGCGGTTCTCTGGGTTCACTGGATCGTGCGCTACAGACGGGAGACGGAGCCATGGCTGAGACGCCGATTTCCGCTGACGACGCCTACCCGCGCAAGCGGGTCCGCGTGCTCGATTCCAAGATCGCCTTTGTCGAGGTCGGCGCGGGCGATCCGATCGTCTTTTTGCACGGCAATCCGACCTCGTCCTATCTGTGGCGCAATGTCATTCCCCATGTGGAGCCGTTCGGACGGTGCCTCGCGCCCGACCTCATCGGCATGGGCGAGTCCGGGGCGAGCGGTAGCGGCTCTTATCGCTTCGTCGACCACGCGCGCTATCTCGACGCCTGGTTCGACGCGACGGGCGTCGAGACGGGTGCGGTGATCGTCGGCCATGACTGGGGCGGCGCACTGGGCATGCACTGGGCCAACCGGAATCGGGAGCGGGTCAGGGGCCTGTGCTACATGGAAACCATGGTCACCGAGTTTGGCTGGGACGACTGGCCGGACGCCGCCCGGGACATCTTCCAGGCGATGCGCTCGGACGCCGGCGAGGATCTCGTGCTGGAGAAGAACGTGTTCGTCGAGCGGATCTTGCCCGGTAGCGTGCTTCGCGCACTGGGCGACGCGGAGATGGCGGTCTATCGCAAGCGCTTCGCCGAGCCTGGGGAGGGTCGGCGCCCGACGCTCACCTGGCCACGCGAAATTCCGATCGAGGGTGAACCCTCGGATGTCCTCGCCATCGTCCGCGACTACGCGGCCTGGCTTGCCGAAAGCGACCTGCCCAAGCTCTTCGTCAACGCGGCGCCGGGTGCTATACTCGTCGGGCGCCAGCGTGAGCTGTGCCGGGCCTGGGCAAATCAGACGGAGGTGACGGTGGCGGGAAATCACTTTCTCCAGGAAGATTCCCCCAATGAAATCGGCGACGCGCTCGCCGCCTTTATCGCGGGACTGGGAGAACGCTGATGGCGCGTGTGGAATCGATTCGGCCTTCGGGTGATACGCTGCGCCGGGCGCGCGTCGAGCTTGCCGTCGCCCTGCGGTGGGCGGAGCGTTACGAGCTGCATGAGGCCGTCGACAACCATTTTTCTTTCGCGCCGCCGGGCCTGGACGGCTGTTTCCTGGTCAACGCTTGGGGCTTTCATTGGTCTGAAATTCGCCCCGACGACCTCGTGCTTGTCGATTCCGAGGGCTCGGTGATCGACGGCGAGGGCCAGGTCGAGCCGAGCGCCATTTCAATCCATGCCGGGATACACCGTCTCAAGCCCCACGCCCGCGTGGCGATGCACACCCACATGCCTTACGCGACGGCGCTGACCATCCTGGAGAACGGTCGGCTCGAAACCGCGGCGCATCAGACCGCGCTGCGGTTCCATGGTGCGGTTGCCTACGATCCGGCGTTCGGTGGATTCGCGGGCACCCGGGAGGAGGGCGAACGGATGGCCGCGGCCTTGGGCGACGCCCGGGTGCTATTCCTCTCCCATCACGGCGTCATTGTCGTGGGCGAGACCGTCGCGGGTTGTTTCCACGACCTCTATCTGTTGGAACGGGCCTGCCGGCAACAGGTGCTGGCCCAGTCGACTGGCGGCACGATCGCGACCGTGAGCGACAATGCGGCCGCTTCGATGGCGGCGGAATGGGATGACACCGTCCACGACTATGCCAATGCCCATTTCACGGCGCTGGCCCGCGTGCTTGCGCGCGAGGACCCGGCCTTCGACGCCTGAGCCGTCGCTTTCGCGGGCTCAGTCGAAGCCGAAGAGATTCCAGGCGACGGCGGCGTCCTTGTCGAGCGCGTAGAGCACCACGACGCGACCGTCTGCCGCATATTCCATCGGCGTGTCCTTGGGCAGCCACAGGAAATCGCCCTGCTGGCAGACGAAGGCCTCGCCGTCGACGGTCACGCGGAGCTCGCCTTCGATGATGTAGAGCACTTCGTTGTAGGTGACCGTCCAGTCGTAGGCGATATTCTCGATGATTGCGATGCCCGCGCCCATTCCGTTGGTGAGCTTGTCACCGATCGGCCGGGTGAATTGGACAGTGGAGAACGGCTCCGCGCAGCTCTCCCACGTCATCTCGTCTTTTTTGAACAGTGTCGCCTTGCTCATGGCCCTCTCCGGATTGGCCGGTCCCGACGATCGGACTTAAGACGATGCGGCGGCTCGGCATTCCTCTCCCGCAGCCGTGCGGAGCGCGTAGGGTTTACGGCTCAGCACGCGCCGCACCATGGGCTCGAATTCCTCGACGGGCAGAGTGTTGTAGTCGGGATCGAATGCGGTCTGATCCCATTCCTCGCAGAATTCGACCGTCGAGTCGTAATGGGGATTGTCCCGATACCGGTCCCGGGCATTCGGGTCGCGCCCGATATGGTGGCCGAAATAATAAAGCTGGAAAAGCGCATGGTGCTTGACGATCCAGTGGGTCCGCTCCGAGACGTAGGGCTCGAGAACGGCGGCAGAGATTTCCGCGTGGTTCGCGGGCGCCAGTGCGTCGCCGATGTCGTGGAGCAGCGCGGCAACGACCAACTCTTCCTCGGCGTCGTCACGCAGCGCGCGGGTCGCGGTCTGCAGGGAGTGCTGGTATCGGTCAATCTGGAAGCCCTTGCCGTAGTTCGAAAGATATTTCAACGCCTCGAGCGCCCGGTCGGGAAGGTGTTCGAAATCCGGCGTGTTGCCGATGCGCCCCAGCAACTCGTAGTCTTCTTTCGTGCCCTCGGCCATAGTCGTAAAGTTGACCGTTTCCATTTGCCGTCTCCGTCTTTACCGATGATCCCCGCAGGGGACCGCCCGTGCGAACTATAGGCGCGTGCGGCCACCCTGTCGAGCAACCCGGGAGGTCGGAAATTGCTCTTGCCCAATAGCTGCGCGGCCATTACGACATAGCAAACCAACGGGAGAAAGCGATGAGTGATAAAGCCCCGAGCCAGGCGCGCGTGGTCATCATCGGGGGCGGCATCGTCGGCTGTTCGGTGGCTTATCATCTGGCCAAGCTGGGCTGGACCGATACGGTGCTGCTCGAGCGTAAGCAGTTCGGCTGCGGCACCACCTGGCACGCCGCGGGCCTGGTCGGCCAGCTTCGCGCGACCCAGAACCTGACCCGGCTCGCCCAGTACGCGACCGAGCTGTACCAGACGCTGGAGGACGAGACCGGGCAGGCAACGGGCTATCGCGAGCATGGCAGCCTGGCGGTGGCGCGCACCGAGGCGCGGCGCACCGAGCTCGCCCGGGGCGCCGTGATGGCGAAACGGTTCGGCATCGAGATGGAGCGGATCAGGCTCGAAGAGGCGAAACGGCTGTGGCCGCTGCTCAACACCGCGGTCCTCGATTCCGCCTTCTGGATTCCCAAGGACGGGCGCACCGATCCGACCAACACCGCACTCGCCATGGCGAAGGGCGCGCGGATGGGGGGCGTCACGCTGATCGAGGGCTTGACGGTGACGGCGATTCGCCAGAAGCAAGGGCGCGTGACGGGCGTGGCGACGGACCAGGGCGAAATCGCCTGCGAGTACGTGGTCAATTGCGCCGGCATGTGGGGTCGGGAGGTCGGCCGCATGGCGGGAGTTTCCGTGCCGCTGCACGCGGCCGAGCATTTCTACATCATCACCGAGGCGCTCGAGGGCATGAGCCGCGAGATGCCGACGCTCCGCGATCCTGACGGCTGCGCCTATTACCGCGAGGAAGTGGGCGGGCTGATGTTCGGCGGCTTCGAGCCTGTCGCCAAGCCCTGGGGCATGGACGGCATTCCCGAGGATTTCGAGTTTTCCCTGCTCGACGACGACTGGGACCATTTCGCTGTCTTCATGGAGCACGGTCTCTCGTTGATTCCGGCGCTCGAGACCGCGCAGATCAAGAGCATGACCAACGGGCCCGAGAGCTTCACGCCGGACAATCGTTATTTTCTGGGCGAGGCGCCGGAGCTCGACAACTTTTATCTTGCCTGCGGTTTCAATTCCGTGGGCATCGCGTCCGCCGCGGGGGCGGGCAAAGCGACCGCCGAGTGGCTGGTCGCCGGCGAGCCGCCGATGGATCTGTGGGATGTCGATATCCGCCGCATGGGAGCGTGGGAGAGCAATCCCCGTTACCTGCGTGACCGAACCGTCGAGACGGTGGGCCTGCTTTACGCCATGCACTGGCCCTACCGCCAGCCCGAGACGGCGCGCGGCGTGCGCACATCGCCGCTTCACGACCGGCTGGCGGCGCGCGGTGCCTGCTTCGGCGCGACCGCCGGCTGGGAGCGGCCCTTCTGGTACGCGCCCGAGGGCGTCGACCCGGTCTACGAATATTCCTACGGCCGGCAGAACTGGTTCGAGCACGCGGCCGAGGAGCATCGGGCGGTGCGTGAGGCGGTGGGCCTGTTCGACCAGACCTCGTTCGCCAAATTCGAGCTGGCGGGACCGGATGCTGAGGCCGTGCTCCAGAGAATCTGCGCCAACGACGTCGCGGTGCCCGAGGGCAAGGTCGTCTACACCCAGATGCTCAACCGCCATGGCGGTATCGAGGCGGATCTGACGGTGACCCGCTTGGCAGAGGACCGCTATATGATCGTGACAGCCGCCGCCTCGGAGCGCCACGACTTCGACTGGATCGGGCGCCAGATCCCGGCCGACGCTCACGCGGTGCTGACCGACCTCGGCGCCAGCCTCGCGATGATCTCGGTCATGGGGCCGAATTCTCGGGCGCTGCTGGGGCGGCTGGGGGATGCGGACCTGTCGAACGAAGCCTTCCCCTTTGCGACCTCGCAGGTGATCGATCTGGCCTACGCCCGGGTACGCGCCACCCGGCTCACCTATGTGGGCGAGCTGGGTTGGGAGCTTTATGCGCCCGTGGAGATGGCGACCGGGCTGTTCGACGCGCTCATCGAGGCAGGTAGCGATTTCGACTTGCGGCTCGCGGGCTTTCACGCGATGGACAGCTTGCGTTGCGAGAAGGGTTATCGCCATTGGGGTCACGACATCGGCGTCGAGGAGACATCGTATGAGGGAGGTCTGGGTTTCGCGGTCAAGCTTGGCAAGAACACGGACTTCATCGGCCGCGAGGCGATCGCGGACCAGAAAGGCAAAACACTCAACCGCCGCGTGGTCTCGATCGCGCTCGACGACCCGGAGCCGCTGCTGCTCCACGACGAGACGGTTTATTGCAACGGTGAGATCGTGGGCGAGGTGACCTCTGGTGCCTACGGTCACACTCTGGGTTGCTCTGTGGGGCTCGCCTTGGTCGAACGCGTGGCCGGCGTCGATGCCGCGTGGCTCGAGTCGGGCAAATTCGAGGTCGATCTCGCGGGCGAGCGGGCCGCCGCCCGGCTGTCGCTGGCGCCATTCTACGATCCCAAGAGCGAGCGGGTGAAGGGCTAAAACCAACGGCTTCACGGGCGGTTAATCCTTTCGGATTAATCCGCTAAGATGTTCCGCAAAGGTGGCGGACCCGGCGTGGGTGCGGAAATCGTTGCACTCAGGATCGCGGGTCCTACAATGATATTCGATCTAACCCACTGCGGGGATTGAATTTTCCCCGAGCGTAAGGGTGCGGGACGGGCGGCAATCGGGGAGGTCATGGGCGAACGGCGGGACAGCATTCTGCAGCAGCGGCTGCGCGAACTGATGGCGGCGAAGCGGTTGACCGGGCGCGGCCTGTCCGAGGCGGCGGGTCTGGGCGAAACTGCGGTCAAGAACATTTTCTCGGGCAAGTCGCGCAATCCTCGCCAGGATACGCTGATGAAGCTGGCCGGCGTGCTGGGCTGTCCGGTGGGTTACCTCATGGGCGAGCTGGGCGTCCCGCGGCCCGTGCTGACCGAAGGCGAGGGTGCGATGGAGCAGCGCGACCTCGTGCTGCAGTGGCTCGAATCGACCGACGCGGGCATGGCCCGGGTCATCGAGGACCTGGTCGACATCCTGGTTACCCAGGGGCTCATTGACGAGGGCGATATCGACCCCCACGCGCTCGCCCGCATCCGCGAGCGCCGTCAGCTCCGCACCCGCCTCATCTAGTCGAGAGCATCAAGCCGAGACCAGATCCCGGCTTGGCCGGCCGGACGAGCGCGATGGCTCGCCGCATGTCGGCAAACCCCTTGCGCGGGGGAAAATGTGCTTGACGGGGGAATTATCACACAATAGGGTTACAGAACGCCGCGGGCCTTACAGGGCCAGCACGAAACAAAAGATCGGAAGCCGCGTGATCTGGGAACTTCGAGCAGACGTGATCCGCCAGACAGTACGAGGTGAATCGGTAGTATTACCGGACGGGATCGCAACCAATCGGATCGAACCGGCCAACCCGATTCAGCCGGTCGAGGTCGCCGGGCTGAGACTTCGCCACGGCGTGATCGACAACTTCCAGAGCCGGGGAATCGGTGATCGGGCAGGGGCGCGGGCGCTCGATGTGAGCGACCGGGGAATCGACGTCGCGCCCGGCGGGCTGGGTCTCGGCGGGTGCTGGCTTTCGGGGCTGCGGATACGGCTGCGGACGACGGGCGGCGGCCTCGAACACGCGGTCCTGCCCTGGGGCGCCGGCCTGTCCGCCGGGCCCCTGAGCGGCGGACTTGTCGGCCTGCGTTCGGGGTTTTGCCGCACGCCCTTGGTCGGCCCCGCGACGGACTTTCGGGGCGGCGCGGGAATTACGACCGGCAAACCCGGCACGCTCCTGCTCGACAGCAACCAGATGGCGGCGGACCTGCCCATGGCCTTCGCCTCGATCGATTACAACGAAACCGGCCGGGCGCTTTATGTGCGGCCCGCCATCTCCCGGGACGATGTCGGCGGGGCGATACGCCGGCGCCTCGTTCTCGAGTTTACCGGCTCCGCCGGCGCCGGGTTTGCCTTGGACAACCTGCCTGTGGACGGGGCGCTCGATATCACGCTTTTCGCCTTCCTGCCCTAGCGCGCCGCCTGCGCCCATCACATCGCCTGGCTTTCGCGAGCCCGCGCCCGCCGCGGACGCGGCCACTCGATGATCTTCGTAAGACGATGCTCTTGGAGTGCTAGCCTACGCGGCGGATGAGCGCGTTCGAACAGGCGCGGCGACGGAACGCCGTAGACCTTCCGATCTATCACACTCGTTTTACTCGTCTTGTGGTTGCACGACGTTCGCGGGAGCAAACAACGAAAGATTTTCGGTCTTCGGGGTATATATCGCCTTGACGGGCGATATCAAACCCAAATTGCTCGAATCGTCCGGTCATTCACCGGGCAAATCGTAAAGGAGGCGCCGGTGGCGGCCAATGAGCGACGGTGCGAGAAGGGGGCGGATCCGGCAGGGCCACTCCCACCCGCCTGGGATTTCCCTGATCCCGACCGACGGGCCGCTCCCGACAGGTCTGCCCACCTGTCCGGGCCGAGTGCATCAATGGTCCGCCATCGGCCCTCCGAGCCGAAATCCGGGGCGCATCGCGCGCTCCGCCAACCGGGCAGTTCACCCCTAAATTCGGTCGGGGGAAAGGACCGTACGATCACATGGCACGAACCATCGAGCTCCGGGAGTTTAAATTCGGCGACGGAGAGAAGGCCGCGAGCCAGACCAGCGCCGAGCTTCTGAACACCATCCTGCTTTCCGCCCCCCAGGGCGGCTTCGAGCCCACCGAGATCCGCAAGGTCATCGGTCTGCTCGACAGGGTCGAAGCGGCCAACGGCGCGGTCGTCTTCGAGGACGCCGACTACGAATACGTCAAGCACCGCGTCGAGAGTTTCCGCTGGGGGTTCGCCCACAAGGCGGTTCTCCAGTTTCTGGATTCGATCGCGGCCGCAGAGCGCTTCGAGCCCAAGAAGCCCAACTAGGGAATTTTCCCGTCAACGTCCCGGCGGAGCCCAGGGAGGCACCCGCCGGCGGCAACCCAACCCTTACGTTTTGAGGAGACGAAACCATGGCTAGCTTGCTTCAAGTTAACACAATAAACGAAGATACAGCAGATGACGGCGTGACCGTCGAAGGCGTTTTGATTAAGGACAACACCGTATCCGGCAATGTCACGGTGGAAGCCGCCGAAACGCTTGACGTTTCCGCCGGCACGCTGACGCTGGCTGCCGATCAGATCAGTGGCGATGCGATTGAGGGCGGCACAATCTCGAATTTCGCCAGCACCGGCATCGACGACAACGCCGATGCGCTGGCGATGACCATTGATAGCAGCGAGCAAGTCGGCATCGGGACCCTGTCGCCCAAAGGCAAGGTGCATATCCAGTCCGCAACCTCAGGCACGATTACGCCGAGCCAGCGCGCGGACGATCTCGTTGTCGAAAAAATAGTGGGTGCTCCCACAAATTTCGACGATTGCGGGATTTCGATTTATTCAAAAAACAACAAGGATGGCTATTTGACCTTCGCGGACGAGGATAACGACTTCCCCGCATATATTCGCTACCAGCACGGCGCCGATACTATGCGTCTCTACACTCTGAGTGGCGCTAATGCTCAGCAGGTGCAGTCATGGCGGTTCAGTGAGATCATCGTGAACCCTGCGCTGAACGCTGTAAATTTCCGCGTCCACGGCGATTCGAATGAAGACGTGCTTTTCTGTGATGCTGGAACCGAAAAGATCGGCATCGGCACGGGTACGCTTGGTGCAAAGCTTGACGTGCGCGGCGATGCTGTCTTCAACGAAGATGGAGGCGCCAATGACTTCCGGGTCGAGACGGATGGGAAATCGCACGCCATTTTTGCCAATGGGACAAACAATAAGGTTGGAATACATTTGCCCAGCGCGACTTTCGTCGGTGGCGAAGAAGTCGAAATACAGGGCTCAACGGGAATTGTGGAAAATCCGAACGTCACCGCAGACCCGCCGAACAATGCACTCGGCCTCGTGGTGCGCGGGAACGGCATGTCAGTTCTCAATCCCGACAACTCGCAGCCGCGGCTTGTCTACGGCTTCGATACGGATAACGACCTCTATATGCTCGATGTATATTTGGGCCCGCTCATGGATCCAATCAGTTTGGCGCTACACTGACGGTCACAGGCAAGCTACGGGTGATGTACCGCAAGAGCCCTGCTGAGACCGTCTTCAATTTCAACGGTGATGACCTTGATTTCCGCGTCGAGGGCGACACGGATGAAAACCTGATCTTCGTGGACGCGAGCGCGGACGAGGTCGGGATCGGGACGGCGACACCAGGTGCCAAACTCGATGTCCGAGGCTCCGCGTCGTTCAACGGCGATAATGCAGATGCGGATTTTCTAATCGGCTCTCAGACACACGACGACTTTTTCGAGGTCGACGCGTCAACCGGCCGGTTGAACATCCGAGGGGCTTCGGGTGCGTTGAACCCCAATCAATTATCCCTTCTGAACCTTGCCAGAGGCGATAGCCTCGACACAAGTTACCGGGATATATCATTCTCGCAGGCTGGGAGTGTCGAACCGACCGAGGCTATAACCCAATTTACGGAGAGCGTGAATAGCACGACGGATACACAGATTGCTCAACCCGGAAACCGTGAGTCCATGGTGATTGTGGGCGGATCGAAGGATAATGACCTGAGCGAAACTTTCCTGGATGTGGTGTTTTACACAACCAACTGTTCTACGTCCGATATTACCGAAAAGCTGACCTTCGCCGGAAACGGGACCGCTCCAACGAGAACCTACAAGCGCAACGGTTCCAATCTCGACCTGAGACTTGCCAGCGGGTCGGGTTATGGCGTGAAAACGCTGCTGTTCAAGGTCTGCGGACGGAAGAACTAGGGTAATTATCAACAGTTCGCTTTTAAAATTATCGAAATGGGGATGGAATCAATTTACTTGGCGCCTTGACCCCGATCAAACCCTAAGGGAGGCTTGCTGAGAGTAGTAAGACGGCCGGCGAGCCTCCCATGACCGCAATAGTAGTTCCCTCCCTCTTTGCGCCGCTCTTCGGGGTGGCGCTTCTTTGCGTTCGGCGGCCAGGCCGCGCGGCGGGCGCGATGGTCCTCGCACTGACGGTGTTGGCGGGCGGAGCGGGGGGCCTCGCCGTGTCCGCGCTCGCCGGCACGCCGTCCCACACCTTCGTCATGGCGATGCAGATCGACGACCTGATCTCGCTCGATCCGGCGGAGGTGTTCGAGTTCTCGGGCGCGGAATATTCGGGCAACGTCTACGACCGGCTGGTCTATTTCGACCTCGACGACCCCAGCATCATCTTGCCGGGTATCGCCGAGAGCTGGTCCGTCTCCGAGGATGGCCTGACCTATCGATTCGTTATCCGCGAGGGCGTCACGTTTCATTCGGGCAACCCGCTCACCGCGCACGATGCAGCCTATTCGCTCCAGCGCGTGATCAGGCTCAACCTCTCGCCCGCTTTCATCCTCACCCAGTTCGGCTTTGCGCCCGAGACCGTCGAGGCAACGATCCGGGCAAGCGACGCGCAAACCCTGCTGCTCACCACCGATCGGGCCTACGCGCCGTCGTTCTTCCTCAATTGCCTCACGGCAGGCGTCGCCTCGGTGGTGGACAGCGCTCTGCTGGCGGAGCATGAGGAGGGCGGCGATTTGGGTCATGGCTGGCTGCGCACCCATTCGGCGGGCTCGGGTGCGTTCGTGCTTCGCGCCTGGAAGCCCAACGAGGCGCTGATGCTCGACGCCAATCCCGACTACTGGCAGGGCGCGCCGGCAATCGAGCGCGCGGTGATCCGCCATATCGCCGAGCCCGCGACCCAACGGCTGCTGCTGGAAAAGGGCGACATCGACGTCGCGCGCAATCTTGGCGCGGACCAGCTCGCGGGCCTCGCCGGCAACCCGGACATCCGGGTCTGGCCCTCGCCCAAGGGCGCGTTGTTCTATCTCGGGCTGAACCAGAAAAACCCGGCCCTGAGCCAGCCGGGCGTGCGCCGGGCGTTGCGCTGGCTGATCGATTACGACGCCCTGCAGGCGACCATCCTGGCCGAGACCGCGGTGATCCAGCAGGCGATCCTGCCCCGGGGCTTCCTCGGCGCGCTCATGGATACGCCGTTCTCTCTCGATGTCGAGAAGGCCAAGGCCCTGCTGGCGGGCGCCGGCTATCCCGAGGGCTTTACGGTCACCATGGATACCCGGAACACTGCGCCGCTGATCGACCTCGCCCAGTCGATCCAAGCGAGCTTCGCGGCCGCGGGCATCACGCTCGAGCTGATCCCCGGCGACGGCAGGCAGACGCTCACCAAATACCGGGCGCGCAACCACGACATCTATTTCGGGCTGTGGGGCGCCGACTATCAGGACCCCCACACCAACGCCGGCGTCTTCGCCCATAACCCGGACAACGGCGACGACGCGCAGAACAAGACCCTGGCGTGGCGCAACGCCTGGGAGACGCCGGCTCTCTCGGGCCTCGTCGAAGACGCCATGCTGGAGGGCGACGTCGCGCGCCGGGTCGCGCTCTATCAAGAGATTCAGCAGGCAATGCGCGAGGATTCGCCGTTCGTCGTCATGTTCCAGAAGGTCGATGTCGTCGCCCAGCGGACCAGCCTTGCGGGCTTCGTCGCGGGCCCGACATTCGATACGGTGTTCTACCGCCATATCGTGAAATAATCCCGACGTTCCACTCTTCGAGGGAGCCCCCGGTGGCCCGGATCGACGAACCGCTCGACGCCGACACCTTCGACCCGCTGATCCGCCGTTTGCGGGGCGTTGCGCGCGTGGGGCTCTCGGTCGCGATCACCCTGCTCGGCCTCGTCTTCGTGACCTTCCTGATCGGCCGAGTGGTGCCGATCGACCCGGTCCTGGCCGTGGTCGGCGACCGGGCAAGCCCCGAGGCCTACGAGGCCGCACGCACCGCACTGGGGCTCGACCGCTCCATTCTCGTGCAGTTCTGGATCTATCTGGGTGACGTCGTGAGCGGCGATTTCGGTGAATCCACACTCACCGCCAATCCGGTGCTCGCCGACATCGGCCGGGTCTTCCCCGCGACCCTCGAGCTTGCGACGCTGGCAACCCTCATCGGCGTCGGCCTCGGCATTCCGCTCGGCGTGATCGCGGCGACTCGCCAGGGCCGCTGGCCCGATCACGTGATCCGCGTGGCCGGCCTGTTCGGCTACTCGGTGCCGGTCTTCTGGCTCGGCCTGATGGGGCTCCTGCTGTTCTACGCCGAACTCGACTGGGTCGCGGGGCCGGGCCGCCTCGACGTCTATTACGACGGCCTCGTGCCCACGGTGACCGGCCTGCTGCTTGTCGACAGCCTGCTCGCGGGCGATCTTGAAATCTTCGTCAACGCGGTCCGCCACATCGTATTGCCCGCTGCCGTGCTGGGCTATTTCTCGCTCGCCTATATCAGCCGCATGACCCGCTCGCTGATGCTGGGCGAACTCGGCCAGGAATACATCACCACCGCCCGGGTCAAGGGACTCCCGGAGCGCACCGTGGTCTGGCGCCACGCACTGGGCAACGTCCGGGTGCCGCTGATTACGGTGATCGCGCTGTCCTACGGCAGCCTGCTCGAGGGCTCGGTGCTGACCGAGACCGTGTTCGCCTGGCCGGGCCTCGGCCTCTACATCACGAACTCGCTGTTCGCCGCCGACATGGATGCGGTGCTCGGCGGCACGATCGTCGTGGGCGCGCTGTTCGTGGGGCTCAACATGCTGTCCGATCTTCTCTACCGGCTGTTCGATCCGAGGGCGCGATGAGCGATCTGGCGGACGGCCGGGGCGGGCGAGGGAGCTGGCGGGCCTGGTTGCTGGCGGACAGCCCCAAGACCGCCTGGCAGGCCCGGTTGGGACGCGGCTTTCGGATCTGGCGGGCGTTTGCAGCCAACCCGCTGGCCATGGCTGGGCTCGGGATCGTCGCGGGCCTCGTCGTCGTCGCCCTCGCCGCGCCCTGGCTGACACCCTATTCGCCGGTCGAGCAGGACCTCGCCCGTCGCCTGATGCCGCCCGATGGCGCCCATTGGCTGGGTACCGACCAGTTCGGCCGGGATCTGCTGTGCCGGATCCTCTATGGCGCGCGCACGACCCTCGTGATCGTGTTACTCGTCGCAGTGATCTCGGCGCCCGCCGGACTGTTGATCGGTTGTCTCGCGGGCTATGCCGGCGGCTGGGTCGACCACATACTGATGCGGATCACCGATATTGTCCTCGCCTTTCCTAAGCTGATCCTGGCCCTGGCCCTGGTCGCCGCGCTGGGCCCCGGGATCGAGAACGCGGTCATCGCCATCGCGCTTGCTGCATGGCCGCCGTTCGCCCGCCTCGCACGGGCCGAGACGTTGACGATCCGCCGGACGGACTACATCGCCGCGGCGAGGCTGCAGGGCGCGTCGATGGGCCGCATCATCTGGGGTCAGGTGATGCCGCTGTGCATCCCCTCCGTCCTGGTGCGGGCGAGCCTCGACATGGCGGGAATCATCCTGATCGCGGCCGGGCTCGGCTTTCTCGGGCTCGGCGCCCAGCCGCCGGACCCCGAATGGGGCGCCATGATCGCATCGGGTCGCCAGTTCGTGCTCGACCAATGGTGGGTCGCCGCGATGCCGGGCTTTGCGATCCTGGTCGTCAGCCTCGGCTTCAACCTTCTGGGCGACGGTCTGCGCGACGCACTGGACCCGAAGCAGACATGAGCGTGCCGCTGCTCGCCGTCGAACGCTTGCGGGTCGCCTTCCCGGACCCTGGCGGCGAAGTCGAGGCAGTCCGCGGCGTCAGCTTCGCGATGGGCCGGGAGAAGCTCGCCATCGTCGGGGAATCCGGCTCGGGCAAGTCGATGACCGCGCGTGCCATCCTTCGCCTGCTGCCGCCCGGCGTGCGCATGAGCGCAAAGAAGCTCGATTTCGAGGGCACGGATCTTCTCGGCTTGTCCGATCCGGCCATGCGCGCGCTGCGCGGCCGGGGCATCGGCCTGATCCCCCAGGATCCAAAAATTGCGCTCAATCCGGTAATGCGTGTCGGCGGGCAAATCGCCGAGGCCTGCCGGCTCGGCGGCTTGGGTCGAGGGCAGGCGCGCGAGAAGACTCTCGAGCTGTTGCGCGCGGTTCGAATTGCCGATCCCGGCCGGGTCGCCCGCGCCTATCCTCACGAGCTCTCCGGCGGCATGGGCCAGCGGGCCATGATCGCGATGATGCTGGCGGCCGACCCGGTGCTGCTGATCGCCGACGAGCCGACCTCGGCGCTCGACGTCTCGGTGCGTCGGCAGATCCTCGATATTCTGGACGAGCTGGTGAGCAACCGGGGCATGGGCCTCGTCTTCATCAGCCACGATCTGGGGCTGGTCGCCTCGTTCTGCGACCGGGTGCTCGTCATGTATGGAGGGCGTATCGTCGAGCGGTGCGCCGGGCGCGATCTCGACGCCGCGCGCCATCCCTATACGCGGGGCCTGCTCGCCGCCCGGCCGCGGCTTCACGCGCCGGTGAGCGAGCTGCCCTTCTTGCGGCGCGACCCCACCTGGGGCGCGGGCGAGGCGTCGTGATCGAGGTCGACAATCTCGTCGTCCGGTTCGGCGCGGGGACCAACGCCGTCACGGCGCTTGCAGGCGTCAGCCTGACGCTCGGGGCCGGCGAAGCGGTCGGCCTGGTGGGCGAATCCGGGGGCGGCAAGTCGACGGTTCTGCGCGCGATCGCCGGCTTGATCGTGCCGAGTGCGGGTGCGATCAGGCTCGACGGAACCCCCCTTGGCCACCGGCGAGACGCTCCCTATTGCAGGCGGGTCCAGATGGTGTTTCAGGATCCTTACGGCTCGCTTCACCCGCGCCACACGGTCTACCGGACGCTTACGGAGCCAGCGCGCATTCACCGTCTCGACTCGGTCGATTCGCGGATTTCGATGGTGCTCGACGATGTCGGTCTTGAAGCGCACTTCCGCTACCGTTACCCCCATCAACTCTCGGGCGGTCAGCGCCAGCGGGTCGCGATCGCCCGGGCTCTCATGGTCGAGCCGGACATCCTGTTGCTGGACGAGCCGACCTCGGCCCTCGATGTTTCGGTGCAAGCCGAGATCCTCAATTTGTTGTCCCGTCTGCGCCGCGATCGCCGGTTGGCTTACCTGTTCGTAAGCCACGACCTCGCGGTCGTCGCCCATCTGTGCGATCGGATCGGCGTGATGCGTGAGGGGCGGATCGTGGAGATGGTAACCGGCGCCGCCTTGTGCGCGGGGCGGCTCGACCATTCCTATAGTCGGGAATTGTATGACGAAAGTCTACGCTGATGGGAAGGCCGCGCCCTGTTCAGCGACCCGACTTCGCGGTATTCTGTACCCGGCTTACGAGACTGTCGCCATCGCGGGCATAAGCTGGTTCGCATGCAAGACGGAAGCCCGGGCGGCGGGTATCGGAACGGCCGGTGGAGGGGTTTGCAGCCAATCGCTGCGTCGTTGATCCAACACGCCTTGGGGCGCGGCCGGACACGGGTGATCCTTAAACTCGACGGCGCGACGTAAACCTTCGATCGGCCGATCTGGCATAATCGGACGCCTGATTGAGTGCAATGGAGCGTGGGGAGCTCGCGAGAGGCCATTCGACCATGGAACCGGCGGATGTGAGTAACAAGACGGGCGATCTTCAGAGTCTTACGCGTGCGGATCTGATTCTCGAGATCGAGCGGCTGCATGCGCGGCTTGGTGAGATCGGTGGCGAGGCCGGCGAGGGTCCCGTTTCCCGGGGTCTCGACGACGTCATGCGCTACGGTGAAGTTTTCCTCTCCCGCTACCGCGAACTGTTCGATCAGGCGCCTGTCTCGATCTGGGAGGAGGACTGGTCCAAGGTAAAAACCGTCATCGACCGCATGATCGAGGATGGGATCAGCGATTTCAGAACGTATTTCGAAGCGCACGGCAATCTCATCTATACCATGGCCTATGAAGTCGAAGTTCTCGACTTCAATGCTGCGACCGTCGAAATCTACCGCGCGCCCTCGAAGCAGGCGTTCTGGTCCATGGCACAGGATGATTTTCTGACCCTGGGCGAATTCGACATGTTCCTCGAAACGCTTGTCCGGCTGGCCCAGGGCGAGACCAAGATCGTCGTCGAAGGCCTGGAACAGGCCTTCGACGACAGCAAGGGTTTCATTCGCGACACGGTCTTTCTGCCCTCGCCCTACCGGGGTGACTGGGGCCGGGTCATCCATGTGGTCGAGGATATCTCCGAGCAGCGCAACGCGGAAGACGCGTTGCGGCGCGCCGAGAGGATCGAGGCGCTGGGTCAACTCACCGGCGGGCTTGCACACGACCTGAATAATCTACTCGGCACGATTGCTACAACCCTCGAACTCTTGTGTGAACATCTCGAGCCCGGGAGCCGCGCGATGGAGTTCGTGACCGACTCGATGGATGCAGCGCGCGGCGGCACGGCTTTTGTGCGTCAGCTTCTGGCGTTCGGGCAGCGCCACAGCCCTCAACCCCGCGTCGTCGATATTGGAGGTGTGATTGAGACGAACTTGTCGATGCTCCAACGGTCTCTGGGCGATGCGATTACCGTCTCGGTCCGATCGTCGGGCAAGCCGGCTGTGGCACGGGTCGATCCCCTGCTGCTCGAGAACGCCCTGCTGAATATCGCCATCAACGCGCGCGACGCGATGCCGGACGGCGGCGGGCTGGTTATCGGAACCGATCTGGTCGACGCTGGATCGTCCACGATCGACGGCCGGCGGGACCGGATGGTTCGATTATCGATCAGCGATTCAGGTGCCGGCATGTCGCCGGGTGTCATGGCAAGAGCCACGGAACCGTTCTTCACGACGAAAGCCAAGGAAGTCGGCAGCGGTCTGTGGCTGAGCATGGTGGATAATTTCGTCAAGCAGGCCGATGGGCAGATGACAATCGAGAGCAAACCAGGAGCGGGAACGACGATAACCCTCGAATTCCCACACGTTGGTGACGAACGCCCCGTCGTTCAAGTTGAATCCGCTACGCAGAAACCGGTGCCACGCGGCAGCGAGTCGATTCTTCTAGTCGACGACGATCCTTGGCTGCGCCGGGTGTCGGACGATTTCCTGCGCGCCAAGGGTTGCGCCGTAACCGAGGTAGCAAGCGGCGTTGCGGCGCTCGAACAATTGGCGAGCGATGCGCCGTTCGATGCGATATTGACCGATATCGTGATGCCCGGTGAGGTCGATGGCCGAGAGTTGGCCCGCCGGGCGCGAGAGCACGAACCCGGCATCAAGGTGATATACCTGTCGTCCTACCCCGAAACCGTGATCGACCACCCCCGAGATCACGATCGTGACGTTCCTTTCCTCCACAAGCCGATCGAGCGCGACGAGTTCGCGCGATTTCTGCGCCCACGCCTGGACGAAGACTGACCCTTGAGACAGCGCGTATACGCACGCTGCGCCCCAAGTCGGAAGCGGGGGGTTGGCCCTTTCGTCAGCCGTGGCATAATCGGGTGGTGCGATAGCGGTGCGCTGACCGGCGTCGTACTCCGACGGGAGGGAGAGCTATGGCAACCCATCAACACAAGAAACCGCCGAGCGAGCCGGACGTTCGCGTCAAGGCGCTCGAGGAGCTGCTTGTCGGCAAGGGCCTGATTGAGTCAGCGACGATTGACGCGGTCATCGACTATTACGAGAACAAGGTCGGTCCGCGCAACGGAGCCAAGGTCGTCGCCCGTGCCTGGACGGACGCCGACTACAAGGCCCGGTTAATGGAAGACGCGTCGGCGGCAATCGCCGAACTCGGCTATTCGGGCGCCGAGGGCGAGAATATGATCGTCGTCGAGAATACGGCGATGGTGCACAACATGGTCGTTTGCACCCTGTGCTCTTGCTATCCTTGGCCGGTTCTGGGTCTGCCACCCGTTTGGTACAAGGCCGCACCCTACCGCTCGCGCGCCGTGATCGAGCCACGCGCAGTGCTCGACGATTTCGGCGTGATGCTGGACGACGATGTCGAAGTCCACGTCTGGGACAGCAGTGCCGAGGTTCGCTATCTGGTTCTGCCGCAGCGGCCTGCCGGCACGGATGGAAAGAGCGAAGACGAGCTGGCCGAAATCGTGACTCGCGACGGCATGATCGGCACGGCGCTGGTTTAGTGGCGGGAGCGCGGAGGACAGGACCATGAATGGCATTCACGACATGGGAGGCATGCAAAATTTCGGACCCGTGGAGCCGGAAGAGAACGAGCCTAATTTTCATGCTCCGTGGGAGGAACGTGCGTTCGGACTCTGGCTTCTGGGCTACGACGTTATGGGCTTTTCCGAAGACGAAAGCAGGAGCTGCATCGAGCACACGGCGCCGGCGGACTATCTGACGGATGGCTACTACGAGCGTGTGTTGGGGTTGATTGAGCGGATTGGCGTGGAAAAGGGTACCCTGACCGAGGTCGAAATCGAGGCGGCTCAGGCGGGAACCTGGGAGTCGCCCGCGAACGTCGCGCTGTCAAACGACGCGGTCAAGCCCGACGACGTGGCGCCGGCGATGCTGGAAGGCGGAACGAAGTACCGTCCGGATAATGCAATGCCGGCCCGGTATTCGGTCGGCCAGACGATTGTCACCCGAAACATTCAGCCCGTCACCCATACCCGCCTGCCGCGCTACGCCCGGGCCAAGACGGGCGTGATCGTCATGGATCACGGGCCATACGTTTTTCCCGACGTTAACGCGCTCTGCCAGGGCGAGGATCCGCGGCGGCTCTACTGCGTGCGGTTCGAGGCGCGGGAACTCTGGGGCCCCGATGCGCCGGCGAAAGATTGCGTTTATCTCGACCTGTTCGAGCCCTATCTCGAAGCAGCCTGAGCCCGTGATCGCTGTGATGCTCGTGTGGGGTCGACCATGACAAAGGACGTCGCCAAACCCGATATCCCATGCCTCGACGGTATGCCCCAAGACGAGGACGGTCCGGTATTCTCGGCCCCCTGGGAAGCCAAGGTCTTCGCCATGGTCTACGGTCTGTGCGAGCAGGGCCGCTATGAATGGAACGACGTTCAGACTTATCTGGTCGACGAAATTTCGGCGGGCGAGGCACGGGCACGGGACTCCGGCGGGGAGCCGCCGGCTTACTACGAGAGTTTCTTTGCCGCCGGCGTGAAATTGCTGGCCGATCAGAATCTCCTCGATACCGATGAACTTGAGGCGAAAATGGCGGAGTTCCGCGGCTGACCCGAAGGCTTGCCCGACGGCAAACGGGCGGCGAGCCCCGTAAAGAGGAGTGGTCCCGTGATCGACCGGCTTCCCGACCTTGTGAACGACAACGAGCCGCTCGTGCGCCGCGGCCAATTCCTGAGCGTCGAATTTCTGGTCGAGGTCGGGAACGCACCATTTTACGTGCGGATCGAACGGGGTCGCGTTGTCGGCGTCGAGGCGGGTTCCGGCTTGCTTCGGCCGTGGTGCTTCGCGATCCGCGCTTCGGCCGACGCGTGGCGACGCTTTTGGGAGCCCATGCCGCGGCCCGGCTACCACGACATCTTCGCCATGGTCAAAGCGGGCGAGGCCCGCGTCGAGGGCGACCTTCAACCGCTGATGGCCAACTTGCAATTTATCAAGGACGTGCTTGCGGCGCCGCGCCGGCTGACGGAGGAAGGATCGTGAGCGTCGCCTACGAGCCCATCGTCGGGCGTTATGTCCACGTCGAAGTCGCCGGACGGGACAATCGGGTCTATGTCGAGGAGGCCGGCACGGGCATCCCGCTTGTCTGCCTCCACACCGCGGGCGCGGATGGACGTCAATTCCGTCACCTGATGCTGGACGACGCGATTACCTGCAACTACCGGGTCGTGGCGTTCGACATGCCCTGGCACGGTAAATCCAATCCCCCGGCCGGCTGGCAGGACGAGGAATACCAGCTGACCACCGCGCTCTATGTCGAGACGGTCATGGCGGTTTGCCGGGCGCTCGAACTCGACGGTCTGGTCGTGATGGGCTGCTCGATCGGCGGGCGGATCGTGTTGCAACTGGCGCTCGAGCATGGCGATGAGTTCAGGGCGGCGATCGGTTTGCAGTCCGCGGCCTATCAGGAGCCTTGGTACGACACGGTCTGGCTGCACCGGCCCGACGTCCATGGCGGTGAGGTGTGCGCCGCGCTCATTTCCGGCCTGATTGCGCCCCAGAGCCCCGACGAAACCCGTTTCGAGACCCTCTGGCAATACATGCAGGGCGGTCCCGGCGTGTTCAAGGGCGACCTCCACTTCTACCGGGTCGACAGCGACTTCCGCAGCCGTATCGGAGCCATCGACACGGCGCGCTGTCCGCTCTATATGCTGACCGGCGAATACGACTTCTCCTGCCGACCCGAGGACAGCGAGGCGACGGCAGCCGCGATTCCCGGGGCCAACCTGCAGATCATGGAAGAGCTCGGTCATTTTCCCATGAGCGAGAACCTCGCGCAGTTCCGCCGCTACATCCTGCCGGTGCTCGCCGAAATCCGGCGCCTCGGCTGATCGCAGGCGGCGGATCCTCATGAACGATCGGACTTCATCCGCGTCGCGTGGCTTAACCCCAGGCCCGCTGAACTGGATTTCGCCGCTGCTCTTCGTCGCTCTCGCTGCGGGCTGGGGGATCACCTACTCGCTCAGCCGGATCGCGATAACCGGCGGCGTGCCGTTCGGCGCCTACGCGTTCTGGGCGGTGGTCGGCGCCGGGTTTATCCTGCTCTTTCTGTGTGCGCTGCGGCGCACCTGGCCGCCGCTCTCACCGCCTTATCTTCGGGCCTACTTCATGAACGGCGCGCTCAGTTCCGCGATTCCCCTGGCCGTCCTCGCCGTGACGGCGGCCAAGGTGCCGGCGGGGATTCTGGCCATGCAGCTCACACTGATCCCTACCTGCAGTTATATCGCCGCTCTGCTCGTGAAGATGGAGCGCTTCGATTGGATGCGCTGTGGAGGCGCCCTTCTGGGTCTGGGGGGTGTGCTGATGATCCTGCTGCCGCGGACCAGCCTGCCGTCGCCCGAGGTCGCGCTGTGGGCCCTGTTGGGGTGCGTCATGCCGATTTCGGCTGGGCTGTCCAATGTCGTCGCGGTAAAGGTCTGGCCGCCGGGTGCGCGGCCGCTGCCGCTCGCCTGTGGCATTCTCTTCGCCTCGGCGGTCTTTCTCCTGCCGTTGATGCTGGCGACCGGCGAGGTGTGGTTCTTCGACACGGGGATTGACCGCGTGGGCGCCATGGTAATCGCCATGGCGGCGATCGTTGGGCTGTTCAGGGTCGGCTATTACGAGCTGATCCGGCGCGAGGGCTCCTTCTACTTCGCCATGCACAACTACCTCGGCGCACTCGCGGGGATCGGATGGGCGGTACTGATTTTTTCCGACCGGTACAGCGGCTGGATCTGGGCGGCGCTCGGGTTGCTTTTCGTCGGGATGGCGCTGGTCACCCGGGGCGCGAAACGCGCGGAAGTCGTGCTTCCGAAATGACGCCGACGGGGTCGCGACTTAGAGGCGGGCGAGCGCCCGGCGGCGGAAGTGTTCCGCGACCGCGACCAGGATGATGCCCGGGATGAACACCAGCGTGGCGAGCGCCGGGTAGATCGGGATCGAGCCCTGTGTCAGGCCCGCGAAAACGAAGGTTGGGATCGTCCGGGCGCCGCCGTTCAAATAGAACGTGATGTAAAAATTGCCCCAGGACAGCAGGAACACGAAAATCGCTGCCGAGAAGATGCCCGGCCAGATCAGTGGCAGGGTGACGTCGCGATAAACCTGCCAGGTGGTTGCCCCGGCGTCGCGGGCGGCGTCTTCGAGGGTATCGTCGAAGGCGTGGATCTGGACCGAGACCACGACCATGGCGAACGGCGTCAGATAGACCACCTGGCCGATGATCACGGTGATCAGGCCGGTGTTGAATTGGAAGGCGTTGCCGAGCACCGAGAACCAGAGCAGGAGCATGATGCCAAGGATCAATTGCGGAAAGATGATCGGCAGCAGGTTAACCGACTGGAAGACTTGCCGAAGCTTGAACCGGTAGCGCACCCAGGCCAGTGCCGCCATCGTGCCCAGCGAGGTCCCGATGATCATGGTGAAGAACGCGATCAGGAAGGAGTTGGTCACCGCGTCGTAGAAGTCCACATGCTCGAACAGCTTCTCGTACCATTGGAACGAAAAGCCGCCGAACGGGAAGATCATGTAATTGGTCTCTTTGAAGGAGAACGCCATCATCGTGAAGATCGGGGTGTAGAAGAACAGCAAAATCCCCGCCATCGACCCATAGAGGATGACGTTCGCGACCCATTTTTCCGCTCTGTGCCAAATCATCGGGAAACCGAGTACTTGTCGAAGCGGTAGATCCGGATAAATGCGATCAGGATGACGATGGCGACGACCATGAGCACGACCGTCAACGCCGAGCCTAGCGGCCAATTCACCCGGGTGCCGAAGGTCTGGTGGATGAGGTGCCCCATCATGGGCTCGTTGCCGCCGCCCATCAGTTTTTCTTCCAGATAGACGCCCAGGCTGAGCACGAAGACGAGAACGCAGCCGGCCCAGATTCCGGGTCGGCATAGCGGCAGGACGACCTCCCAGAAGGTGCGGAACTTACCGGCGCCGCAGTCGTAGGAGGCCTGGATCAGATCCCGGTCGATGTTCAGCACCGAGAGGTAGATCGTAAAGATCATGAAGGGGATGAGGTTGTAGATCATGCCGACCATCGTCGCGAATTCGGAGAAGACGAGGCCGTTCGTCCATTCGGGACCGACGACGCCGATGCCGTGCAGCATCCAGTTGATTACGCCGTTGTCGTCGAACACGACGACCCAACCATAGGTCTTGAGCACGATGTCGGTCATGAAGGCGAAGATCATGAGAACCTTGATGTGGTTCTCGAAGGCCTTGAACCGGGTCGCAAGCCCGTAGGCGATGGGAAAGCCGATGAGGAAACAGAGCGCGACGCAGATCGCCGCCATCTTCAGGGTGACCAAAAGAATCGACCAGTAATAGCCAGTCGTAAACACGTCGGTCCAGGTGTCGAGACTCCAGACCCAGGTGACCTGGAAGAACTCGGACACCTGGAACGTAATCACCAACATTAGGCCAAGCGGCGCGAGCAGGAAGGCGAGCTGGATCAGCGAGGAGGGGCTCGCCGTAATCAGCAGCTCCTGGTCCGTCAGCCGCTTGTCAACGACCTTGACCATCAGCCGGCGTCCAGCTCCTCGGGCGCCGCCGCTTCGCCCGTCGCGCGCTGGAAGACGAAGATGTCGGCCTTGCTCCAACCGACGGTGACCTGCTCGCCGACGTCCACCGGAAGAATTGGGGTGCCGAGCATCTCGAATACGAGCGGGGCGCCACCGTCCGACAGGCTCGCCCGGTATTGCAGGCTCGAACCCTTGACGAAAACCTCGTCGACCGTGGCTTTGGCCCGGCAGTCGGCACCCTCGCCGTTGCGCAGGATCCGGACGATCTCGGGGCGGACCATCATTTCGGCTTGGCCCGGGTGAATGTCGCTCGCGGCCTGAGCGCGTTCGATGCGCGGATCGGAATCCTGGATCCCCCGGCCGGCGTAGCGAATTCCGTCGGGGGCGACGTCGTCGACGGTGATGTCGAAGATGTTGGTTTCGCCGATGAAGGAGGCGACGAAATCGTCGGCCGGGCGATAATAGATATCGGCGGGCTTGCCGAGCTGGATCACGTTGCCATCGCGCATGACGCATATCCGGTCCGCCAGGATCATGGCTTCTTCCAGATCGTGGGTGACGTGGACGAAGGTGACGCCAAGGCTGCGGTGAAGGCGCTTAAGCTCGGCCTGGAGGTTCTTCTTGAGCTTGAAGTCGAGCGCGGAAAGCGGCTCGTCGAGCAGCAGGATCGTCGGCGACAAGATCAGCGAGCGGGCGAGCGCCACACGCTGCTGGTCGCCACCCGAAAGTTGGCGCGGATAGCGGCGCAGATATTCTGGCTTGAGATGCATCAAATCGAGCATGTCCGCGACCCGCTTCTTCATCTCCTGGGGCGGCGTCTTGCGCAGCTTCAGCGGATAGCCGATGTTCTGCTCGATCGTCTTGTGGGGAAACAGGGCGAGCTTTTGGAACACCATGCTGGTCGGCCGAGCCGCGGCGGGAACGCTTGTCATGTCCTGCCCATTGATCACGACCCGGCCCGCCGTCGGCTCCTCGAAGCCCCCGATCATCTTGAGCAATGTCGTCTTGCCGCAACCCGACGGGCCGACCAGGGCGATGAATTCGCCGGTTTCGACCTCGAGGGAGACCTGGTCGACGGCGACGGTCTTGTGAAACAGCTTCCGGACGTTCTCGACCTGGAGAATATGTTCGCCCGCCATGACCACCTCTTATGCCGTCATAAAAGCGTCCCCGGCGACGCACTCGCCGCCGGGGAATCCTTATTTTTATCGTTGAACGCGGGCGCGCTCAGGTGGAACGGGCCAGCTCTTCCTGGAAGATCGCCAGAAGCTCGTCCACGTTGGGCAGCATGACCTGGAACATACTTTTGTCCCACCAATCCCAGATGTGGTCCATGTCGATGATGTCCCGCTCGTCCTCGGTGTAGGTCGCCTCGACACCGGCGTTCGGCGTCGGATCCGACGTCACCTCGCCCAGCGAGATCACGCGGCAGACGAAGTCGGTCTGGCACCACTTGACCCAGTTCTCCGCAGCCTGCGGGTTGTTGGGCTCGCGCACGATCGCCGTAGCTTCGAGCCAGATGGCGCCGCGCTTGAAGCCGTTCTCGAGAGGCTCGGGGATCTTCGTCAACACCGTACGGTGCCCCGCATAGCGGGCGCCCGAGGTGCAGTAGTTGCCGCAGCCGAAGCCGGTGACGATCGAGCCGTCGACCAGACCCTTCTGCAAGAGCGTCAGATCGCCGACCAGCAAGCGCGACTGCTCGAAGCACTTGCGCAGGATCATGCGGACTTCGTTGATCTCGCCCTGGTCGAGCTCGACATACGGATTAACGCCGATATGTTGCGCCAGGATCAGGATCGGATAGTCGCCGAAATCCATCATGGCGACCTTGTCCTTGTTGCGCGGCTCGAACGCCGGCGTGTAGTCGTTCCAGTCGTCGAGGTTTTCGAACGCCGAGTTTAGCATCATGCCGATGCAGCCCCACCGGTTGGGCAGGCCGGTGATCTGGCCATCGTGCATGTGTGCGCAGTCCGCCGCGAACCTGTCTCCGTGCAGGGCATCAGAAATCTTGGCATTGGCGGTTAAAGGCTGGACTAGGCTGGACTAGGCTGGACCAGGCTGGACCAGGCTGGACAGAGGTAACAGAATCAAGGGGTTGAGCGAGGCGATTCCTGGCGTGAAGCGGGCGACGGGCGCGGTGGAAAGTCTTGGCACTCGGCGCTGGTAAGGGGGCGTGAAACGGCGATTTACCGGCTGTTTACGGCCGGATAAATGTGCGCGATCGAGGGTTCCGTAAAACCGGCGAGATTGGCGCGATCGAAGCGCTCGAATTGTGGCGTCGAGGGCGTAGATTTCAGTCGGCGAAATCCTCGCCGTGATTCTCGCCGTCACTCGGGGCCGGAACGACCAGCCCATCGAAAACTGCGGGCAAGGTTTCGTGGAGGGGTGGATTGAGGATGGGCCAGTATTCGTCCGCGAGCAGGGTCAGGAATTCAACCGGGTCGTGGGTCGGATCGACGAGGTCCCACATTCCCCACGGGCCGCCGATCGTGACCGGCTTGGGCGCATCGAACCGCTCCCGGATATGAGCGACGCGAGAGTGGTCGCCGACGCCTCCTTCGGGCGCGACACGGCCATCTTCGAAAGGAGGGCAAAGGTCAAGCAACTGACCACCTGAAACCGCCGATTGAACCATCAACGCCAAGCGGCTTGACATCAATCCAGGATGAACCAAATCCACCGTTAAGCAGCTGCCTCAGATGTCCTGAATGGCTTGACGGCGGGCAAGCGGCCGCGCTCGCAGAGCTCATGGAGGCGGAATGACGAACGGCCCGGAAGAGTTCACGGAAGGCGGCGAATCCCCAACGTCGCTTTTCGTCTCGCGCCGCCGGCCGTGCTCCCTCTGCGGCCGCGAGTTCGAGACCACGCCGGCACGCCGGATGCTATGCGGGTCTTGCTTCGCACGCGCTTCCAAGGCATCGCCGTTTGACCCTGAGATGGCGACCGATAACTAACGGCCGCCTGGGCTGGCGGAGAATCCGTTAGCCACATTGATTCAGATTTTTTGGCCATCGGCCAAATCCGAGCGCGACACCATGAGTTGTGAGCCGGATCGGTAGAACGGCGACCGCGCAGTGACCATGCGGGCTGGACAAGCGGAATTCAGGCAGTGGCGTACCGGTGCGTCCATTCCATCAAGATCCGGCATCGGTTGCGTTATCTTCATCGTCGCTGTGACGCGGCGGGCTTCGATGGTCGTCATGAAATCCTCACCCGGCTTGGGGTATCCCAGCCCGAGGCAGCTGGCGTCCAGTGCTCGATGATGGCCCGGAAATCCTGATCTCCGGCCTTCAACATCGCCAGGCTTCACTCTTCGTTAGCGGGCAACAGCTCGGGGGTCCTGCCGTATTGCGGCTCTTCCATCGATGAACTCCGCCAGAACGCCGCGTGAGGTTTCATCGGGAGGCTCTCCGCCCGCGAGAGCGGCGATCAGCGACAGCGCCCGACGATCGCCTGCCTGGAACTCCCGCCGGAGCCAGACGTCCTCGAGAACCCGGACGCCTTGGGCGAAGCCCCGTGCCCAGGCCGTGAGATCGCCGTCGCCCAGACCGGCGAGCATCGCCGCACCGAATCTTCCCTCGCCCAGTCCGGCGAGGAGTTCGTTGTACCGTCCCGTCGCCAGCGAAAGGAATTGCTCCAGCATCCGGTCATCGCCCATGCCGCGACCCCGTTCCGCCACGGCGGAGAGCCAAACCCCGGGGCGGGGCGCCAGGGGCGCGAGCGCGGCGGCCGACAGATAGCCATCGAGCCATGCCGGCGGAGCACTCGTCCAGAGGTCTCCTTCCGGCTATGTCTCCGACGCGCCCGGTTCCGTTAATCCGCCCGTGCCGTCTCCGTCGTCAGCCTCAAGCTCGTGTTCCTCCGCCCGCCGGGCCTCGACGGCGACTGCGATCTCTGTGGCGTGCCCGTCGCCCACCGCAAGCCGGCCCGAGATTTCGCCGCCCGGCTCGACCTCGATCTTGCCGTAAAAGATCTCGCCGTCGACCTTGCCGCCGGTCCGCACGATGAGCCGCCGACGCACGACAAGTTTGCCCGAAAACCCGCCCGAGATGTCCGCGTCCTCGACTTCCGCCAAGCCCGAGAACCGGCCGCCTCGTGCGATCTGGATCTCGCGCCCGTTGCGCAGGTTGGCGTCGACCGTGCCCTCGACCATGAGCAGATCGCAGGTCGCGATCTCACCTGACATCTCGGTGTCCTTGCCCACGGTCAGGCGCGTGTTCTCCGAACGCGCGAGGGAACCGTCCTCGGCGGGCCGGGAGATCGGCGGGATGTCCGCGATCAGGCGGGGGATCGCGGGCATGCCGGGCAGCCCCGGTGCCGGAGGCTTGGAGGTGGCCGGGGTCGGTACGTAAGCCGGCTCGGCAACGCCCCTGGGATCATCGTCGTTGTCGGGCGCCGTTTCCGGCGCGGGTTTGGCGCTCTCCTCGTCTTTCTTGCGGTCGAGCATCGTCTTCGTCCTTTCGCTCCGCCATTCGCGGGTCTGGAACGTGTCTCGGGGCCCGAAGGGCTATACAGCCCGTTGATTAAGTGGCTTTTTCCGGCTCTCACCCCCAGATGAGGAATGCGGCGGCGAAAGCCGTCTGGCCGCTTTGCGAGACCCCCCGTGCCACCAGCATGGCCCCGGTGGGCGTGAGCAGAACGAAAATACCGCCATATCCGCCCGCCACGGCCTCCCGCGGGGTGCCGGCGCCGATGAGCTGGCGCATCAGTAACGATAGATTGTGGCCGGCGACGTGGAGCAGGTATCGCTTGTGCACATTCTCTCGCCCGCGCAGCCAGGTTCGTCGCATGCCGCCACGATCGAGGTTGTGGGCAAAGCAGCGCTCGACGATCTCGGCGCGCAGCTTGAAGGCCTCGCGGGCGACCCCGGACTTGAGCCGCGCACGGTTGTTGGTGACCGCGCGCCGCGCCGCCTCATCACCGTGCCAGCGCGAAAAGCCGGTCTGCTTGGGCGCCGCGATCCGAGTCTTCCAGGGACTGTCGTTCAGAGCTCTCAAGACCGCCCGTGAGTGATAACCTTTGTCGGCGACGCATTCGGCCGGGTCCTCCGACGTCGGTGCCGCATCCACCGCCTCGAGGTTTGCCTCGGCCTTCGCCAGGGTCTTGGAAAGCGTCGTGGTGTCGCCCTCATCGGCCGGGTGCAGCTCGGCCGCCACCACCGCGCCGGTGTCCAGATCCACCGCGTGCTCGGGCTTGTAGGCCAGATGCGTCGTGCCGTCCTTCATCTTGGCAATCTTGGCCTCGGGGTCGCTCTTCGAAACCCAATCCGTGTTGGAAAGCTTCTTGCCCTTGCGCTTCCGCTCCAGACGCGCCAGGTCCTCGGCCGTGGGTGTCTCGACGTCGCTTTCCCGGGCCAGGCGCTCCAGCATCTCCCGGTAGCCTTCGCCGTTGTCATGCCGCACGATGTTCCGCAGCGCCGCGTTGGCCTCCATGGTCGAGGCATCGACGCCGATGCGCTCGCCCTTGATCAGCCCCGCCTCGGCGATCAGCACCAGAACCCAGTCGAAGACCGCCGCGTGGACTTCATGGGGCAGGCGCGTGCGGCTCCGTGACAGCCAGGAATGGTCCGGTACCCGATCACGGCTCCCCAGGCGCAGGAACGCCCGCAGCGAAAGCGAGTCCGAGCAGCGCCACTCCAGACCGCGCTCGCTGTCGATGCCCTCGAAGTAGCCCACCAGGTGCATCCGGAAATAGCGCCCGGGCGGCACCGAGGGCGCGCCCATCCGGACCGCGTAATAAGGCCGGCAGCTCGCCTCGGCAAAGGCGTCGAAGCCGCCCTCGATCAGCACCGACTGCAAGCGGTCATAAAACACATGACCCGGAGAGCGCGGCATCTCCGACCAGCTCACCATCAGGTCCCCCTGGCCATCCTTCTGCCGTCCCATCGCCATCGGCGAATCCCCCTGCAAATCAGGGAACCAGAGAATCAGACGGCGCCGACTTAATCAACGGGCTGTATAGGCCCCCTGTAGATTTCATCCGGCGTAGAAATCCAGGCCTTTCCGGGTGATGCCGATAGTGTTGGTGGCCTATACGCGATCCTGCTTCACAGCGTTCTCTCGGACTGTCGCAGTCGCGTCATGCGTCAGCTTGAGATCATCGCGCCTCGTCATCGACTGGACGTCCTTCGGCGCGACCGGCGAAGCCAGTCGCTGGGGCGCCCAAAATACCTGGGTTTCTGCGCCGGATGGAATTAATGGAAGGGACAGCCGCCGCCCCGGCGGGGCGGCCGGCGCTCAGGCGGCGATGGCGGGCCTGCCTGCTCCCGCGCCCTCGGCGCTCGGCGCTCCTAATTGTCACGAATCCGACAGCTTCCAACAAACGCGCACAAATCGATTCCATCGCCGCACCGCTCCCGGTTCCCGTCCTGTCACGTGAGCGGCGCCCATGGTTCGCCGCCAATGGGAGCGAATCATATCCGCATTTCAAGCCGTTGCAAACACTGTTGTTTGGAATGTAAGAACAAATGATATTATATCAATGATTACGATTTGTTTTCGCTCGAATACCCCCTCGATCCACCCGGGCGGCCGTAACGCGGCACTTTTCCGGCACCGTGCCGGCAGGCGTCTTGAAAAAGGTATATTTGTGCAATCACGAACAATATATTTATCTGAATCCCACCCGACCTTTCCCGGCGCCCGAACCCGTGATTTCACTGCCGCCCCTCGACTGCCTGAGATTCTTCGAAGCGGCCGCCCGGCTGCGCAGCTTCGCCCATGCCGGCGAGGAGCTCGGCGTCACCCCGCCCGCCGTCGCCCACCGCATCCGCATGCTCGAAAAGCATCTCGGCGCCGCGCTGTTCGAGCGGGGCCGCCGCAGCGTGCGCCTCAACCGCAGGGGACGGGCCTATTACGAGGAGGTCCGGCGCATCCTGCTGGACATAGACGAGACCACCGCGCGCCACGCCGACGGCCGGCGGTTCCGGGGGCGCTAGGAGGGTTCGCCGCTCCGGCCCGGAGCCCCCGTCGACCGGATTCGGGAACGACCGGATTCGTGCATTGGAAAAGCGGGAGTCGCCGGGGAGTGCGCACGGTCGGGCACGCTCATCGCCCGCCCCGGCTTGTTTCCGGCGCGCCGATGTGAGATGACATAATCAGGCTTTATCATTGGCCTATGGACTGCCGCCGTGCTCGATCTTCCCCCGCTCGACAGCCTGCGCTTCTTCGAGGCCGCCGCCCGGCACGAGAGCTTCGTGCTGGCGGGCAAGGAGCTCGGCGTGACCGCCGCCGCGGTCGGCCACCGCATCCGCGGCCTGGAGGGCCATCTCGGCGCCGCGCTGTTCGAGCGCAGGCGCCGCAGCGTCCACCTCAACCGCCGCGGCCGGGCCTATCTGAAGGAGGTGCAGCGCATCCTGGCCGAGGTGCACGGCGCCTCCGAGCAGCAGCGCACGACGCCGCGCCGGGTGCGCATCGTGTCGGTGGAGGCGGTGGCCGAGAAGTGGCTGGTGCCCCGGCTCGCCTCGTTCAGGGCGGCCTGGCCCGGCATCGCCATCGAGGTAGAGACCGACCACAGGGGCGTGGATCCGTCGCGGCGCGACTTCGACGCCTGGCTCGCCTATTCGGGCGAGACCTCGGCGCCCCGCCCGCTGGCCCGTCGCGAGGAGACGCTGCTCGAAGAGACCCTCTACGAGGAGGCGCTGCTGCCGGTGTGCAGCCCGGCGCTGCTTGCCGCGCGCGGCCGGCCCCGGAGCCCGGCCGCGCTGCGCGACTGGCCGCTGCTCTACGACCTCGGCTGGGACGCCGACTGGTCCTACTGGTTCGCCCGCCAGGGCCACCCCACCCCGGACCTCTCGCGGGCCTCGGGCTTCCGCCTCTACTCGATGCTGATCCAGGCCGCGGCCAGCGGGCTCGGCGCCGCCATCGGGCGCCCGATGCTGATCGCGAAGGAGCTGGAGAACCGGGCCCTGGTGCCGCTCTTCGACCGCCAGGAGGAGGCACCCGAGCGCTGCTGCCTGATCACCACCGCCGCCTCGCGGAAGCGGCCCGAGCTGCGGGCGTTCCGCGAATGGATCCTGCGCGAGGCCAGCGCGGCGCTGTCGCCCGCAGCCCCCGGCTTCCCCTGACCCAGGGCGCCGCGTTCCGTCAGGGACCGCGTCCCTCCGGCGCCTGCGACAGCCAGCACCCGAGACTCTCGGCATAGGCGAAGAGCGCCGGCTGGCCGCCGGTGTGTACGAACAGCACCCGGCTGCCCGGAGCGATCCGCCCCGAGCGCACGTGGTCAATCAATCCCGCCATCGCCTTTGCCGTGTAGACCGGGTCGAGCAGCAGCCCCTCGTGGCACGCTGCCAGCGCCATCGCCTCGCGCACCGGTTCGTTGAGCCGGCCATAGCCGGGCGCCAGCACCGCGTCCGACACCTCGACGTCGCCCGCATCGAACGCGTCCGGGCGGTCGATCATCGCGGCGAGCTCGCCCGCCACCCGCGCCACCCGGGCGGCCTGGCTCGCGGCGTCGCGGCGCACGCAGATGCCGAGCACCGGGATCCGCTCGCCCAGCGCCCGCAGGCCCACCAGCAGCCCGGCATGGGTGAGCGCGCTCCCCGAGGCGCACACCACGGCGTCGAAGCCGACGCCGAGAGTCCGCGCCTGGTCCGCCGGGCTTTCGCGGTCGCGCCATGCGACAGCTCAAGATCATCGCATCTCGTCATCGACTGGACGTTCTTCGGCGCAACCAGCCAAGCCAATCGCTGGGGTGCCTTGAATACCAGGGTTTCTGCCCCGGATGGAATAAATGGAAGGGACAATTGACGAAACCTTGCTGGGGATGATAGAACAAATAGAGAACATATGGAAGGAGCCATCGTGTCGTGCCTCGACATCTACCCCGCATCCCATATGGAACGCCCAAGCTTCCGCCTGCAAGCGGAGCCCGCACCGGCCATGCTTTCGGAGGTTTTTGCCGAGACCCCCATGGACGGAGCCGTGACAGGGTTCGTCCTGGCCCAACTCGGACCGGGCTGCAAGCCGGTGCTCTGGGTGCAGGACCGGATGTCGCGGCGCGAGGCGGGATGGCCGTGCCTGGCGGGCATACGTCCGGGCGTGGACGTGCTCAAGGTCGATGTGCCGAGCGCCCGGGGCTCACTTTGGACGGCCGAACAGGGGCTGGACTGCCCGTCTTTCAGCGCCGTGATCGTCGAGATTTGGGGAGATCCCCCCGCCGTGGATTTCACGGCGAGCAAACGCTTGGCGCTGCGCTCGGAGGCCCACGGTGTCCCTTGCTGGCTCCTGCGCCGGTTCGCGCAACCCAATCTCAGCGCCGCGCGCGAGCGTTGGCGTGTCGGTCCGCTCCCCTCGGACCGGCATGCTTTCGACCTTCGCGCACCGGGCTTGCCGCGCTGGCGGGTGGAACTGTTCCGGTCGCGTTTGCGGCCGCCCGGCGCCTGGACCGCCCGCTATGACCCGGCCCATCAACAGCTGGTGCTGGACAGCGACCGGACCATTGACGAAACAGGCACCGCGCCGAACTTCGCCCGCGCGGTCTGAGCGGTCCCGCAGACCTGCGCCAAGGCGCTTCTTCCGATGCTCCGCGTGAACAGGCCGCCTGGCCATCGGGATCCAATCGTGCACAGGGTGACGGCGATCTGGTTCCGTCGCTTCGCCATCGAATGCTGGCAACGACGAGTGGACCGGCGGGGTAAAGGGCCTCCTGGGGACCTGCCGGTAGCGCTTGGCCGCGATGGCCCCCACGGTCCTGTCGTCCATGCCGCCAACGGTGCCGCGGAACAAGCGGGCGTCAGGGAAGGAGGGCGTGTTGTCGACGTGCAAGCTCTCTGCCCCGGATTGTCCGTGGAGCAGGCCGATATTGGCGGGGACATCAATGCCCTGGAGCAACTCATGCTGTGGTCCCGCCGCTGGTGTCCGTGGACCGCCGTGGACGGGACGGCCGGCATCGTGATGGACACGACTGGCTCGGACCATCTGTGGGGCGGCGAAACCGCGATGCTACGCGACATCGAGGAAAGACTGACCGGGCTCGGTTTTTCCTGCCGGCTGGCCGCTGCTCCCACTCACGGAGCGGCCTGGGCGCTTTCGCGTCTGGGCGCCACGCGCAAGATCTGCGCTTCCGAAGACCTCGCCGCCCGCATGGCGCCGCTTCCGGTCCGGGCCCTCCGGCTGAACCCGGAAACGGTGCAGGTTCTCGAACGCCTCGGCCTCAAGACGGTCGGCGCGCTGTCCGCCGTGCCGCGCCTGGCACTGGCGCGGCGCTTTGGCCGCGGCGATCCTGCCGCGAATCCGCTCATCCGTCTCGACCAGATGATGGGGCGAATGCCCGAGCCGGTGAATGCCCCCGGCGATCCTCCCAGGTTCGTGGCCGAGGCGCGCCTCGCGGAACCGGTTCAGAACCCTGTTCCGTATCTTCCGGAGCTGGCCGGGCAGCTTTGCAAACGCCTCGGCGAGGCCGGGCTTGGCGCGCGCCACATCGTGCTCACGATCTATCGCACGGATGGGGAGACGGCGCGGGTCGCGACCGCCGCCGCGCACCCGACCCGCGACGCGGAACATATTCGCCGCCTGTTCGACGGCAAGCTGGAGCGGATCGATCCCGGTTTCGGGTTCGACCTGGTCACGCTCGGCGCCCCGGCGGTCGAGCCGCTCTCCCCGATCCAGACCCGGCTCGGCGGGGAGGCCGAAGAGGCAGTCGAGCTTGCCCGGCTGATCGACCGGCTGATCGCGCGCTTCGGATCCGCCGCGGTCAAACGGGGAGGCTCGCGCGAAAGCCATATTCCGGAACGGCGGGAAGGCTGGGCGGCGGCGATGGAACCACCGGCGCCGGCCTCGGCGTTCCTGGCCGCACCGCGTCCGGTCCGTATGCTGGATCCCGCCGAAGAGGTCCGCGTGATCTATGCCGTACCGGAAGGCCCACCCGCCCGCTTCACCTGGCGCCGCGTGACCTACTGGGTAACCGGGTTCGCCGGCCCTGAGCGGATCGGGCCAGAGTGGTGGCGCGCCCGGCCGGGATCGCGGATGCGCGACTATTTCCGGATCGAGGACCAGCGGGGGATGCGCCTCTGGCTCTACCGCGAGGGACTGCTTGGAGATGGCCGGGGGGCGCCCCCACGCTGGTTCGTGCATGGGGTCTTCGAATGACGGCGGGCCGCGCACCCTTTGTCGAGCTCGGACTGGCCTCCTGCTTTTCTTTCCTGCGCGGGGCATCGGATGCGGCAGAGTTGGTGCTGACCGCCTGTGTCCAGGGCTACGACGCCATCGGTATCGCCGACCTCAATACGCTCGCCGGGGTCGTGCAGCTTCACGCGGAGGCACGGAAGGCGGGCCTGCGGCCGGTCATCGGCTGCCGCTTAATACTGGCGAACGGCCAGACATTCCTGGCCTATCCGAAGGACCGGGATGCCTATGGCCGGCTTTCCCGGTTGCTTTCAAAAGGCAAGATGCGCGATCGGCAAGGGAACTGGCAGAAGAAAGGCGTCTGCGATCTGACGCTCGACGACCTGGCTGCCGAAGGAACTGACCTCCAGCTGATCGCCGTGCCGCCCGCCGACCTTGACCGATTCGCGAGTGGGCTGCCCGGACTGGCCGAACGGCTGCCGAGCCTGGGCCACGTCGCGGCGTCCTGCCTCTACCGGGGCGAGGACCGGGCACGGATCAACCGGCTCGACCGGCTCGCCGCCGCCCACGGTCTCGGCATTCTCGCCACCAACGATGTGCTCTACCACGAACCGGCACGACGGCCCTTGCAGGACGTGATGACCTGCATCCGCGAGAAATGCACCCTGGCCACCGCCGGCTTCCGGCTCGAACCGAGCGCCGAGCGCCATCTGAAGCCGCCGCGGGAAATGATCCGCCTCTTCGCAGAATGGCCGCACGCCGTCAGCGCCGCCCGGGACGTCGCCGATGCCTGCCGGTTCGATCTCGAGGAACTCGCCTACGAATATCCGCGCGAGGCAGTCCCGGAGGGCATGACCCCCTTGGACCGGTTGGAACAACTCACCTGGCGGGGCGTTCAATGGCGCTATCCCGATGGAGTTAGCCCGGAGGTCGTGGCACTCCTGAAGAAGGAACTGGCGATGATCGAAAAGCTCGACATCGCGCGGTATTTTCTGACGGTCCACGACCTCGTCCGCTTCGCCAGGCACGAGGCCTCGCCGCCGATCCTGTGCCAGGGGCGCGGCTCGGCCGCCAACTCCGCCGTTTGTTATGTATTGGGCATCACTGCTGTAGACCCCGCCCAACACGATCTTCTGTTCGAGCGTTTCATCAGCGAGGAGCGCAAGGAGCCACCCGATATCGACGTCGATTTCGAGCACGAACGGCGCGAGGAAGTGATCCAGCACATCTACGGCAAGTACGGGCGCGACCGGGCGGGCCTGTGCGCCACGGTGATCCATTACCGGCCGCGCTCGGCCATCCGCGAGGTGGGCAAGGTCATGGGGCTGTCCGAGGACGTGACAGGTGTGTTGGCGAAGACCGTCTGGGGCAGCCGTGGACAAGACGTCGATGATGGACATGCGAACGAGGCCGGGCTCGATATGGCCGATCCGGTTCTGCGCCGGACCATTCTCCTGGCCCGGCAGTTGATCGGCATGCCCCGGCATCTCGGCCAGCATGTCGGCGGCTTTATCCTGACCGAGCGCCCCTTGACCGAAACCGTGCCGATCGGTAATGGCGCCATGGCGGAGCGCAGCTTCATCGAATGGGACAAAGACGATATCGACGCGCTCGGCATCCTCAAGATCGATATTCTGGCACTCGGCATGCTCACCTGCATCCGCAAGTGCTTCGATCTGATCGAGGCCCACCACGGACAGGCCCATACCCTGGCGAGCGTCCCGCAAGAGGACCCGCGGGTCTACGACATGCTCTGCCGGGGCGACAGCGTCGGCGTCTTCCAGGTCGAAAGCCGGGCGCAGATGAACATGCTGCCGCGCCTGCGTCCGCGCCGGTTCTACGATCTGGTGATCGAGGTCGCCATCGTCCGCCCCGGTCCTATCCAGGGCGACATGGTGCATCCCTACCTGCGCCGCCGGTCGGGGGAGGAGCCGGTGGACTACCCGAGTCCCGGACCGCCGCACGATCCGCTGGAACTGAAGAACATTCTCGGCCGCACCCTGGGCGTGCCGATATTCCAGGAGCAGGCGATGAAGATCGCCATCGACGCGGCGAAGTTCTCGCCCGCCGAGGCCAATGAACTGCGCAAGGCGATGGCGACGTTCCGCTCCCGGGGCACCATCGGCGCGCTGGAGGACAAGATGGTCGGGCGCATGGTGGCGCGGGGCTACGATCCGGAATTCGCCAAACGCTGTTTCGACCAGATCAAGGGATTCGGGGAATACGGGTTCCCGGAGAGCCATGCGGCCTCGTTCGCGCTGCTGGTCTATGTCTCTAGCTGGATCAAATGCCACTTCCCGGACGTCTTCTGCACCGCGCTGTTGAACTCCCAGCCCATGGGGTTCTACGCGCCGGCCCAGATCGTGCACGATTCGCGCGTGCACGGGGTCGAACTGCGACAGCCGGACGTGAACTATTCCGACTGGGACACGACGCTGGAGCCCACCGGCGCGGGGCGGTTTGCGGTCCGGCTGGGGCTGCGCCGGATCGAGGGGCTGCGCCAGGAGGCCGGGCAGCGGATAATAGCCCATCGCGACCTGCCCTATGGTGACCTCCGGGAATTGCAGGAGCGCGCCGGGCTAAGCGCCGCCGCGATACACAGGCTGGCCGCGGCCGATGCGTTCCGGTCGCTTGACATCGACCGCAGGCAAGCGCTTTGGGAGGCAAGCGCACTGAAGGATGCGCCCGACCTGCCCCTATTCCGGTCTGTCCGTGACGAGGGTAACGAGCCGCCTGTGGCCTTGCCGGTCATGCCGGTCTGCGAGCAGGTCGTCGAGGACTACCGGACGTTGCGCCTTTCGCTGAAGGCGCACCCCCTGTCCTTTCTGCGCAAGAGCCTGCGCAAACAGCGCTATATCTCCGCCGCCGATCTCAGGCGTAGCCGCAACGGCCAAAAGGTAAAGCTTGCGGGTCTGGTCCTGGTCAGGCAGCGGCCGGGCAGCGCCAAGGGCGTCTGCTTCATCACCCTCGAGGACGAGACCGGGGTCGCCAATCTCGTCGTCTGGCCCAACGTGATGGCGGACTACCGCAAGGCCGTCATGCAGTCCCGGCTGCTTGCAGTCCACGGGCATGTGCAGCGCGACGTGGAGATCGCCCATGTGGTGGCCCGGAGTCTCGAAGACCGCTCGGACGTGCTCCTGCGCCTCGCCTCCGGTGGTTCCGGATCGCCCGCGTTCCATGCAAACGGGACCGGCCCGCCGCTGGCGGCGCCCGTATCGCGCCACCCTCGCGACGTGCGCATCGTCCCCAAGAGCCGGGACTTCCATTGAACGCGGCGCTGGATATAGAGGTTTGGATCGGGCCCTGAAACCCACGCAAGGCATGCGAGTTTCAGGTTATCAATTGGCCGGATCCGTGAGCGGCGGTGGCAGCGAGGGACCCGCGGGAGGAACAGATGTGCAACTTGTACGCCAACACGATGCCGCAGGACGCCATGCGGCGCTTGTTCAAGGCTCTGGATCGGCTGGGCAATCAGGAACCGCTTACGGCGATCTTTCCCGATGCCGAGGTGCCGATCGTCCGGATCGGCGACGACGGCGCTCGTGAACTTGTCAAGGCCCGGTGGGGCTGGGACAAGACGCCGCGCGGTTGGGTGACCAATGCGCGGAATCTGGACAAGAGCTGGGGCGTCATCCGCAACGTGAGCCAGCGCTGCCTGGTGCCGGCGACGTCGTTTGCCGAGTATCACCCGAGCGAAACGATCCCAGGTGCGAGTGGCAAACCGATCAAGGCGGCTGCTTGGTTTCGGCTGGCCGGAGAGGAGGATCGCCCGCCGTTCGCGTTTCCCGGCTTCTATCGGCGATGGAACTGGAAAGAGAACGGGCTGCGCAGGAAGTCCGACCAGGAACTCGCAGACGTGGACGCGCCGGTGCTCGCGATGACGTTCCTGACGTGTCCGCCGAACCGCGTCGTCCAGCCGATCCATCCGAAGGCCATGCCGGTCATCCTCGATACGCAGGACGAATTCGAGACTTGGCTGACCGGCGGCGGAGACCGGGCGGCGGCGCTTCAAACGCCGCTGCCGGACGAGAAGCTGACAATCGCGTTCATCGGCGCAAAAGCGGACGATCTGACCTTGTAAAATCTCTCCAATGCCTTCCATGAGCTTCCGGTGGGATAGAGGCCGAAGGCGGCACAGTGGACAAGTTCATCGGTGATAGCGTCATGGCCTTTTTGGGTGCACCGGAGAGGCAGAAGAACCGTGCAATCCGCGCCTGCTGCCATCCGTGCCGGGATAGCCGCAGACAACAAGGCGAGAGCGTGTTGTTCGGCTCCGAGAATTGACTGTCCCTCCTATTAATTCCGTCCGGCGCAGAAATCCGGGCCCTTTCGGGTGATGCCTGATAGCGTTGGTGGCCTGCATACGATCCTGTTTCACGGCGTTCTCTCGGGCTTTCGCAGTCGCGCCATGCGGCAGCTCGAGATCATCGCTCCTCGTCATCAACTGGACGTCCTTCGACCCAACCAGCCAAGCCAGTCGCTGGGTTGCCCAAATCACCAGGGTTTCTGCGCCGGATGGAATTAATAGGAGGGACAGGTCAAATCATTCAAATTGTTCAAATCATATGAACGCGCAAGGGGCTCAATTGGAGGTAGAGCAAGCTCGAGAAAATTCGATCCGCTTGACGATATCCTGCCGATCGGCACTACTGGCGGATGCCAGATGAGTGAGGAAGCGAATGTCCGAGAATGCGTTTTCAGATCTTGCAAAGTACTACGGTGCGCTAGCCGAACAGTTGGCCAGCGAGGCGAAGCAAGCTGACCTTCTCAGAAATCCAACCGCGGTTGGAACTGACAGAGAAGAGGTATATCGACGTTTCTTGGAACGTCACGTGCCAAGATTGTGCGAAGTGTTTCGCGGTGGCTACGTGTTTAATTTGGAGGGAATTCGGTCCAGACAAATAGACATAATTGTTACCGCCGGCACGACCCCTCGGTTTGAAATGGGCAGTGGAAACCAAGCAATTTCTCCGCTGGAAGGTACAGTAGCGGTCGCGGAAGTTAAATCGAACCTCAACAAGACAACACTGTATGAAGCGCTAGACAATTTCTCAGAGCTGCCTGTGAGCGCTGAACCTGGCCGGGCTTTAAATCCATCTGTCAAGCCTCCTCCACTCGAACGGCTCTGGGATTTCCCCTTCAAAATTGTATTCGCCTCTAGCGGGGTTGGAAAAACGACGTTGTATCGGCATCTCTATAATTACTACATCGACAACCCCAATACTCCCCAAGAATGTAGGCCAAGTATTATTCACGTACTCGGAAAGTTTGTTTTGGTCCGCATTTCGTCAGATATGCAAGCTAGAGAACCGGATGGGTCCGTAGCCAAGAATCAAACACAGGTAGGCGACTATCGGTGGTTTGATACCCAGAGTGACCTTTCCGCCATGTTGTTTGTATTTTCGAGGTTGCAATCGAACGCATTCCTCGCGCAGCAGATGATCTGGAAATACGACAACATGATCAATCCAATTATCGAGGAAGCACAAAAGCTCCCTGTCAAATGAGCATTGGGCCACGACCGACACCGCACGGGCCTCGGTTGTTGGGGGCTGCGTGAGCGCAACGGGGACATCACTCGGGTTCGTGGACGCCGGAGATTTCAGTATCAGGGCCAGGGCCGATCTCGATCACGCAGACGAGACCATGTTTGACGCGCGTGTCGACATCGATATCGAACTACTCGACCCGCTCGGGACCGAACCGCCGGACTTGTCAACGGCGGAGCAAAATTAGACCAGTTGGGCGGAGCGAGACCAGACCACTTGAGGTGATGCGGTACGCAGTTTAGCGGGTTGTCCCGGTAGTCCACAGGAGGGACCCGCGCCGCTTCGTGCAGCGCTTGCGTTACGCGAAGCGAAGCGGCCTGGGAGGTCACCGGGTCAACCATGGCGTTGACGATCAAGCAGGCGTTTTTGGGGATTTCCGCTGTTTTCGGCTTTGGGTGAGACGATAGCTTTCGCCATTCATTTCCAGGATATGGACATGGTGGGTGAGCCGGTCCAGCTTCGGGCGCTTCGGTGGCTCTTGGCGACGATAGCCCGGTGGTTCCGCATGCCGCAGCATCTTCCTCACCGTCTCACGCGCCAGACCAAACCGACGGGCTGCCTCCCGCTCACTTATACCTTCAACATGACAGGCAAGCCGTACCTGCAAATAAACATCCACGGTGTACATCCTCCCACCTTCCGTCCCCAAAAGGATCGAAGGCTACAGGTGGCAGAGTTTTACTCCGCCCGCGGTAGGAAAATCCCCCGCTTCCGTGGTCTAATTTGTCACCGCCGCATACATCCGCCGTCTCGATCGCCACAAAATTCATCGTCGGGCGCGACGACGCCTCGCAGATCGCCTCGGCATCCGCCGCATCGTTCTTCTATCGCTTGACGTAAGGCTTGACATATTGCGGCGGGATCAGTCTCACCGAGTGACCTAGATCGCCGATCTCCCGGCCCCAGTAATGAGCGCCGGCGCAGGCCTCCATCGCCACCGCGCAGCGCGGCTGCGATGCCATAAATTCCAGTACTTTCCCGCGGCTCAGTTTCTTGCGGAACGCAACCGATCCATCCGCCCGCGCGCCGTGCAGCTGAAAGCTGTTCTTCACCAGATCGATTCCGATCATGCCAACCTTGTCCATGGACGCCCCTTTCCTCTCTTGGCCTTAACACCACTGCCAACATGGCACATCGCGATGACGTCGAGAGGGGCGTCCACTCCATCGCTTACAGGCGCGGGACATATTCGGACGTGCTCAGTTGGTTGGAGCTCTTGGCGCTTCGCGGTGAGTGAGCTGAGGGGGCCTGCAGCAAGTAGTAACGGTCTCCGATGCAGATCCAAGAGTGCTCCACCGAAGAAACCAGTAACACCTGTCACAGCGTGTTTTCGATCTTAAGCGCGCATATGTGTTGTTGGCTCTGTTTGACGAGCTCACCCAGCTTTCCAAACCTGCTTGCACTCTGAGAGATGTTTTCTGAGGGCCTTATTGTTAGGCCGATCCTTCTTGCGCTTTGGTAATTCCAAGCAGCGTCCATGCAGTTTCCTGTACTCTTCGTCTTTGATGGTTGGAGCTACCCATACTTCTTTTGTTCGAGGATGAACTGTCAGCAACTTACAGTCGAACAATGTATGTAAATCAGCTCGGAGAAGAAGACCGTTCGATGTCACGTTCGTGGCAGGTCCAAGATATGGAAAAATGTGCGCTGCTTCCAGGATGTGAAGGGTCGAGACACCTGTAATCGGGCACCTGCCGCTATATGCGGCGATCAAAGCATCTCGAAAGGCTCTTTGGCCACGACGTTGCGTGATGGTCTTCTTTATCCTTTTCCGCGCATCCAAGACATTGTTCGGGTCGAACGGTTCGTCGTCAGCCGCGTCCGGAGAGACGATTTGCTGCTGAGGAAAAGGTGCATGTCCTCTTTCTTTCTCAACTGTGAAACCAAGAGAGGAGAGTCTATTTCTTACCGGGTCACCGCCATGAAACTCATCCCAAGCTAATGGGCCTAAATCTGGCCGAGCGTAACCACGGGCAACACCAATGACGGCTTTCGAGTCATAAGAATGTTCCCGATGTATAAGCCAAGTCGTTTTTGCTTTGCCAAATCCATATTTTCTGAGAAATGGCGATCTCCCGAGTTCATCATACTCCTCTATCGCTCGAAGAACCGACGCGCGCGTGACCACATCTAGCGGCATGCCCATCTCCCACTAAGTCTCGTGGTGCCAAATTCGTACTCGCTCCAAGGCTTGGCGAGCAGTCACGATAGGGATGCCGTCAACTTCCTGAAGCGCAGCCATATGCTTCTTATCGCCGGAGACGATTAGGTTCACGCCTCCAGCAAGCGCCGTAGCCAATATTCGATTGCAGGAAACCGTCCATGGTGAGCATCAGCATTGGTAACCTCGACGACGGTCTGAAACATCGGCTCCGTGGGTGTACGGTGGAGAACGGGCGCTCGATGGAGGAGGAAGTCCGCGACATCCTGCGCCGCGCCGTCGGTGAGTCACCGTCCCCGAAGGCCCTCGGCCGGGCCATCGACGCGCGCTTTGTCCCGTTCGGCGGTGTCGAGCCCGAGTTTCCCGAACGCGGCCCCATGCGACCATCGCCAGAGCTCGGATGAGCCCCGGCCGGGGGACAGGCTTTGGGGCGAAGTGGGAACCGTCTAAGACATTTCGGGTGGGTCTGCCAGTTCATCCGAAGTCCAGATAACCATGATTAGAGATGACTTCGATGTCGATGGGGTATTCCTGTTCGCAGAATACAATCACGTTATTCGACGACGTCTCGCGAGCGCTAGGGACCAGCAGACCGTCGGCACCGAGGAACGCGCAGGCCTCGGCGATCTCCTGCGAGCGCGGATACTCCCGTTCGCGCTCCACATAGCTCAATTGGCCAAAAGACCCGACGTCGGACCCGATGGACGCGAGCGAGTCGAGGTCCGGAAAGCACACGACCGCCTTGAGGGAAACACGCAATTCGAAAAGCTCGTAACGCACCTTGGAAGGCGGTAGGGGTTGGCCTCGATAGAGGTGGAACTGCCGTTCGGCGATGGCAGCGGCCCTCGTTTCGGACGTGTAAAGGACGTCGAGGGTGCCGTCGTCCCAGCGCCCTCCAGCCCGCCAGCAGGCGAGCGGGTCGCGCCCTTCGCGGACCGAACGCCACACCCTGCCAGCGTAAGAAGCTCGATCGCTCTGCTCCAACGCGTCGAGCAGCCGCTGATCGCGGATGGGGCGCACGCTCCGGCCTGCGACGGTTGGGAGCATGTTCAGAGGTAAGCGTCGGAGTCGAGTCGGTCGAGAATGGCAATCACGTCTTCGGTCCGCTCGTCGTGTATGAGATCGATCGCTCTTTGGCCGCCCAACTGCGGATGGCGTGCGTAGAGCCACGCGCGCACTTCCTCGTGGCTGTAGTACTCGCTCAGTCGCATCACCACGTAGGCGAGATCGGACATGATCAGCTGGGTTTTGGGGTGCGGCGACTTTCGGCCGCTTCCCCAGCGCGAAACGGTGGCCTTGGAGACACCAGTGAAATTGGCGATGTCAGTTCCCTTCAAACCGCCATCCCTCTGGAGCCGTGCAATGAATTGTACGACCGGTCTTGCTGTTGCCTCAGTCATGCCGAACTCCGATGCGTCGGTGCTCTGGGTCCCTGCCGCATCTTCAGGGGCGGCGGAGAGGGGCGAATGTCTTCCGAGAGCGTTTCGAACATCCTGGTCATGCTGTCGATGCGCTTCCTCCAGTGCGACAGGGCCTTGTTGAGTCTGCCGTCGTCGATGTCGAGGTGCACCAGGTCGCGCGCCAGACGCTCGGCGGCGCGCAGCTCCCTATTGATGAAATGGTCAATGCGCCGTGCGTCAGGAACCTCGAAGAGCGCGTCGTTTGCTCGGAATTTCTGCCGTGCGATATGCGAACGGTGGTTTTCCAGCGTTGAGGTAAGTCCGCGCGGACAGCAATCTCGATCGCCGCAGGCCACTAGCCGCCGCCCCCGTGCGGTGCTTGCTATGGTCTCGAGATCCTTCTTGAGGAACGACTTGTCCATTCCCGGCAGTGGTATGTAGATGGGACGTCCGAAGGATCGTTCCGTGCCCAACTGCTTCGGCGGCGTGTTCCACGAACGGGCATCGAAGCGGTCCCGTTCGCCAATCCCGTGCGCGATGCCGGAGACGATGCCGAAAGCGAGCGCGCCAAGGCCCACTAGCCCGCCGACGTAGTCGAGAAGTATAGGGTAACCTAGGACGTGCAGTTCCCGGATTGCTCCCAGAGTCCGCTTGACAGTGTGCGGCCCAGAATCGGCTCCAAAGCCGGAGAGTCGCAAGACCAGGTTGTCGATCGGAAGGCCACGCAGATCAGTCAAGATCCGGGGAAGATACTCCTCGTCTAACAGGCGCGTGTGGGGCAGGATCAGCGGATAGTCGATGCCGACGTGACGAGCCCCGTCCCGATCCAGCGCGTCGCGGAGGAAGGCAACGCTTCGGCAATCGATCGGCAGCCAGACATTGTCGACCCCGGGACGAAGAAGATGCGTGGGAGACATGACGGATGTCACGCCGAGCTCGGCGGCCGTCCGGGCGATCTTGCCGAACAGATCGGAGTCAGCTTCCCGCTCGAAGTCGTCCGGCTCCAGCGGCCGTCTCGCGTCCTCAACTGCCCAGGGCGTTCCCGTAGCCGATCCGCTGAACTTGCCGACCTCGCTCAGCTCCGCAACTTTTGGATCGAGCATGACGTCGGCGCCGGAGGCCCGCAGGGATCGTATGAATTCCTTCTGGAAACAGGCCTTGGACGCATCGACGATCACCGCGCGTGCCGGGAGGCGACCCTCGGCATGGAGGTCCTCGAGCCGCCGGTAGGAGAACTCGCCAGTGCGGATTGCATGACCGATGGGCGTGCGGAGCGCACCGGTGAGCGGGAGCTGGACGACTTTCGCCATGCCGCAATGCCCTCTATCTTTGTGTTACAGGACATATATCAGATGAAACAGTAATAGCAATCGTCCTGCGTTTCAAGGGGGGTCCGCCCGGCGGCATGAGCCGAAGGCGACCAGCCGGCCACACAAGTCCCCACTAGATGGCCATCGTGTTCCTTCAGCTCGGCGCGCGCATAGCGCACACAGCCGCCGAAGCGGTAGAAGGGCGGGCCGTCGCCCGTGATGCGAAGTCGGCCCATCGTGCGTGTCGATACGGCGGGTCGTTGGACCCGAGCGGCTTCGACGAGGAGCGGGCGCGTTTCTGTATGGAGAACATGGTGCGTCGGCGGCGCGGCCCGCTGGCCAGTCACAGGAGCGGATCGCGGCGCCGGAAACGATGACCGTGAGTGCGATGTCAGGGTGGGCGGCGATGCCGGGTTCGACGCCGATTCCGCCGTCGCCGCGCATTAGCAGCCTGGGAAGTGCCTTGTTGGACGGTGTGTTGCGGGGTCAATCCGGGCCCAAATCCGCGCATCAGTCAGTTGCCATTGACGTTTGCGGCGGGGTGGTGGTACGATTCCGCGCGTAAGATCAATAGGTTGGGACAGTTCAGACCGGAATCTCGACCAAATGTCGGTCTCGGGGGTTGCGAGCCCCCGCAACCAACATAAACCCCCGCAAACCGCCTTGCGCTCTGGGCCGGTAGCTGCCCGTTCGATGCCACGTCCGTACCCACTTGATCGCCGTAGACGGGGCGGTCCCAAAGCGCTTTGCCGCTCTCCGTCGCGACACCCCGCCAACCACCGCCACCCGGCGACGCAAATCATTCGAAAGAGGTCGCGTCATGCAGGCTGGCCTCTTTCTCCAGCCCGCATCTTGAATCACATATCCAAGTTGTCAACGGCGAAGCAAAACCAGTCCACTTGATGTGATGCGGTGTGGGGTGTTGCGGGTTGTCCCGGTAGCTCATAGGAGGGAGCCGCACTGCTTCGTGTAGCGTATGCGTCACGCGAAGCAAAGAAGCGTGGGATAGACGTTTACGTCTACCCTGTGGACCTGTCCCTTCCATTAACTCCATCCGGCGCGGAAACCCTGGTATTTTGGACGTCCTAGCCACTGGCTTGGCTGGTTGCGCCGAAGGACGTCCCGTTGATGACGAGGTGCGGTGATCTCAAGCTATCGCATGGCGCGACTGCGAAAGCCCGAGAGAACGCCATGAAGCAGGATCGTGTGCGGACCACCAACGCTATCAAATCACCCTGAAAGGCCCGGATTTCTGCGCCGGACGGAATTTATAGGAGGGACAGTCGTGTTGACGGGCCCGCGAGTCGCGTCGCCCGAGCCGGAAAAGTCGAAGCGCACCCGCCCGCCGGTGCGCTCGATGCGAACCCGGATTGCGATGGGGTCGCTCCCCGTGCCGTCGTCGTCGATCCAGTCTTCGCCCTCGAAGACCCCGTCAGGGAGGGCTTGCAGAGCCTCGGCCGTTTCCCGGGCCGACTGGTCGATCAGGGCATCGATCGCACTTTCCAGCGTCTCGACCCCGAAGCGCCCGATCAGATCGCCCAGCCGCTCGTCCGCTGCGTGCGTCGCCGCGACCTGCGCGAGAATATCGCCTTCCCGCTCGGCAGCGCCCCGGACATTTGCCAGGACCAGATCGAGCGTCTCCCGATTCGGACCGTCAGCGGTGAACCAGCGGACCGGGGAGAGACGCAAGCCCTCCTGCCAGGCATCGGTGGCGCTCGCAAGATAGCTGCCGGGCACCGCGCCGCCGATATCGGCCCAGTGGGCGAGGCTGATGGCGAAGGCGACCAGCCGGTCTCCGGAATAAATCGGCCTGATCGCCTTGACGTCGGGCAGATGATTGCCACCGATCTCAGGCAGGTTGAGGAACCATACGTCGCCGGGAGCGAAACGCTCGAGCGGCACGCGTTTGAGCAGCTCCCGGATGGTCGAGCTCATCACGCCCATATGGATGGGAATATCGCGGCCTTGTGCGATCAGCGCGCCGTTCGCGTCCGTCAGCGCCGACGACAGGTCGCCCGCCTCGCGCAGAAGGGGCGAGCGTGCGGCACGCATCACCACGAGCGACATCTCCTCTGCGATCGACGAGAGCCCGTGGCGGATCACTTCGACGGTGAAGGGATCGGGCGCGGCACGGGCCATTACGCGGCCTCCAGGCGGAGATGAAGGTGGCCGGCGCCGTCGACGTCGGCGACTGCGTCCGGCGGCAGAACGATTGTCGACCAGTCGTCCTCTATGATCGCCGGCCCGGTCAGCCGTGCGCCCGCGCCCAAGTGGTCGCGGTCGTAACGGGGTGTGGGGTTTGAGGCGCCTGCCTCGAACCAGCAGTCCGTCGTTGTGCTCGCTCGGGGTTCGCCATCGCCGGGAGGGGCGACGTTCTCGAGAGGGGCCGCGTCGGGTGTGGCGAGCGTGACGCGCAAGCCTTCCAGTTCCCAGGGTTCATCGGTGGCGAAGCCGTAGAGCCGTTCATGAATTGCGCGAAAATCCCGGCCCACTGCGTCCGGCTCGACCGGACCGCCGATGGGAACATCGACCGCGTAGCTCTGTCCCGCATAGCGCACGGCCGCGACGTCTTCGCGGCGAAACCCATCGGCGTCGTGGCCGGCGGCGCGTAACGGGGCCGCGATCTGACCGACGAGGGCCTCGCGCGCGGCTTCGAACCGGTCGCCGTCCCATTGTCCGCTCATCATTCGCACGGTGCGCTGCTGGCTGTAGCTGAGCTCGGCGGCGGCACAACCGAAAGCGGAGTACAGGCTCGACAGGGCCGGCACCACGACGTGGCGGATTCCGAATTCCCGGGCGAGTCCGGCAGCATGCATGGGTCCGGCGCCGCCAAACGCGACCAGGGTGCAATCCCGGCCGTCGATCCCGCGTTCGACCGTGACCCGGCGAAGCGCCCGCATCATGGCGGCATTGGCGACCCGGTGGATGCCGAGCGCCAGGGCCGGGCCGTGAGCGCCCAACGTGTTGCCGAGCGCGTTCAGGGCCCGGTCGGCGGCCACTCGATGCAGCCGGATCTCGCCGCCCAGCAGACGGCGCTCGTCAAGATAGCCCAGCGCGAGATTGGCGTCGGTCACGGTTGCCCGCTCGCCGCCCTGGCCGTAGCAGGCCGGGCCTGGCGCAGCGCCGGCGCTCTCGGGACCGATCCGCAGGCCGGCGCTCTGGGTCCAGGCGATCGATCCGCCGCCCGCACCGATCGATTCGACCGCGACCATGGGCTGGCGTAGCGGATGTCCGGCAAGGCGGTGGTTGCTACGCAGCTCCGAGCGGCCATCGAGGACGAGGCAAACGTCCGTCGTGGTTCCGCCCATGTCGAAGCTGATCACTCTGTCGAGGTCCAAATCGTTGGCGATCCGGGCGGTCGCGGCAACGCCCGCCGCGGGCCCGGAGAGGGCGAGGCTGAGTGGGCGTTCGCGAAGTGCTTCGGGCGGAACCATTCCACCCGCGGAGTGGAACAGGTGCAGATGGCTGTCCGCTGGCTTGGCCTCTGCGAGCTGGCCGAGATAGGTTGCGACAAGGGGCATGACGCCGGCGTTGAGCACCGTCGAAACCGTGCGTTCGAATTCACGTGCTTCGGGATTGACACGATGTGCGAGCGAGACGTGAGGGGTCAGGTGGCGGGCGCGGTCGCCGAGGCTTTCTTCATGGCTCGGGTTGGCGTAGCCATGAATCAGGCAGATCGCCAGGGCTTCGGCCCCCAATGCCGCGGCGTTTGCCAGAGCGGCGGCGGCGCTGGCCTCATCGAGCGGTTGCTCGATCACACCCTCGTGGGTGACGCGCTCATTGACTTCGAGGCGCCGCTCGGCGGGAACCAGCGGCTCGGCCTTGGGCGGCAGGTCGAGGCGGTAGAGCTCGCGGCGGTTCTGACGGCCGATCTCGAGGGTATCGGCAAACCCGATCGTGCTCAGCAAGACGACCCGGGCGAGCCGATTCTCGACGATGGCATTGGTCACCAGGGTGGTTCCGTGGACCAGATCCGCGACGCTCTCCCAGGGTAAGCCGACGGCCGTCAAGCCGTTGCGCAAACCCTTCAGGGGATCGGCCGGAACGCTCGGGACCTTGGCCCGGCGCGGCGTGCTCTCGCTCGGGCTGTAGGCAACAACGTCCGTAAACGTGCCGCCGATATCGACGCCGACGCGCCACGCCACCGCGTCCGTCACCGCTCAGACATTCGGGTAATCGATCGAGAGGATCTCGAGTTCGCGATCACCGGCCGGGCGGTGCCAGGTCACGAGTTCGCCTGTCCTGCCACCGAGCAGTGCGCGGGCGAGGGGAGAGATCCAACTGACCTTGCCGGCCTCGACGTCCGCTTCGTCCTCGCCGACGATCGATACCGTGCGATGTTCGCCGTCGTCGTCTTCGACGGCTACCACCGCGCCAAAGCAAACTTCGTCCGGATTCTGGGATGCGGGATCGACCAGAATGGCGCGCTCGAGGCGCCTCTCGACATAACGGTTCTCGCGTTCGACATGGCTGAGCGGCAGTTTGTTGGCGATGTCGTCCTGAGAGGAGCGCAGCGTATCCCGCTCGGCGACGAGCGCCGCGTGGCGCGCCTCGAGTTGTGCCAAGCCCGCCGGCGTCACGTAATTGGGATGGGGGCTCTGTGGCAGGTCCGGTGCGTCGTCGACGACCGCATCCCCATCGGGCTCCTTGACGAAGGCTCGGCTCATGAATCTCTCCCCGGAACTGGCAGCTTAGCAGAAAGGACGAGCGCCAGGTCCACCGGAATCAAGCAATGAAACGGCCTGTGGATATTAACCATTTTCTGTGGATATTAACTTTTCATTAACTACTAAGTACGTATCTATTAGATATTAATCGTCTTTTATACAACTTTATATCGAAAGGTGGGCTTAGATGACGCCCTCGACATTCAAGCTGAAGCTTTCACGGCTGGAGACCACCTTGATCGACCTCTGGTGCCGGGATAACCCCTGTGCCGTGCACCGGGCATTCCGGCGAGAAGCTCTAACTCGAGGAGAGATCGCCGACCGTGCCGGGTTCTATGATACCTGCCTGGAGGTTTGCGGAGCGGTCCATTTTTGTCCGCTTCGCCACGGCCGGGCCACAGCCCCTGGCGAAATCGGAGCCCCGTAAGGCCGCCTGAATCCATCACTGTAGCGCCGCGCAAAGGCTAAGCGGCGCGCCCGCTGACGCCGGCAAAACCGCCGGCTCCCTTCGGCGGCGGCAAGGACCGTCCCGGCGGCTCCGCCACAATCTTAAGCGTTCATTAACCGTAATAATAGTATGGGTAATCTAGAGATTTAGAACTATGACGGTTGTTATTGAAGGGAGGGCTGAAATGTCGCCCTCGGAACGCAACCAGGCGCTTTCCAGACTCGAAATTACCCTGATTGATCTGTACTGTCGAAACGACGCTTGCGAGGCCCATCGCGTTCTTTACGACGTGGCCTGTGAGGGATCGTGTAGCGGTTCTGACGAGCTGTTCTACCGGGTTTGCCTTGAGGTCTGCGAAGCGGCGCATTTCTGTCCGCTCCGCCCAGGCCGCTCCAGCACCGCGGCACCGAAGAAGCCGCGACCCCACTGAGAAAATTGCACCGGGCGGGTCGACGTCCGGGCAGACGACACCTCGCAGCCGGGGCGACCTTATTCGGATTTTGGCCCGAACCCGTTATTCCCCATGCGAATTGCCAAACCGATTAGCATCGGCTAATTTCACGGGAATGGAACCCGAAGGAGTGGTGCGCCCCGCGTTGCGGAAATGCACTCAAGCCGATCATAACGGGACCGACCGGGACAACAGGGGGAGATTGAACATCATGAAACGCTTGATTGCGGCCACTGGTGCGATGCTTGGCGCGTTTGCTTCGGTGACGGTCGCCGAAGCCCACACGTTGGATCACCATAGCGGCGCCGAGGGCGTGCTTCATTGGCTGCTCGATCACGGCTATATCGTCGGTGTCGGTCTTGCTTGCCTGAGCGCGCTCTATTTCGTCTTGCGCCGACGCGGGGCGATCCGCAACAAGTAGCTTCCCCCTGCCTCGGAAGGGATAAGGCGACGGCCGCGTCTGATTACGCGGCCGTTTGCATGCAACGGGGTGATATTCGCCGAAAAGACAATTCAGCCGATGGGACCTTCGCTAGTCGCGACGACGGCGTATAGCGGATCCGTGGAGCCGGGGTTCGGGCTGTTGTCGAGCCATTCGATCGCCGTCCAGTTTCCCGCGTCCGCGAGGTAATGCTCGACCAGCTCGGCGTGACCTTTGTCGTTGAGCGCAAGCCAGATCGCTACGGCCTTCGTCGCGAAACAGCGGTTCGAATAGGTCACGACAAGCGGTCCGCCCGGCTTGACGACGCGGCCCAAATCACGGAGAACCTCGGCCGGGCTGGTCAGATACTGGATCGAGACGCAGATTGCCGCACCGTCGAACTGGCCGTCGTCGTAGGGCAGGCGCGGCTCGGCATTGAGGTTCTGGCAGCGCGCCTCATCGAGACGCGGATTGGCGTCGAGTTCCTCCTGGTTGAGTCCGAGACCGACAACGCGCCGATACTCAACGTCGTCTGGCAAGTGGCTGACCCAACTGCTCATGAGATCGAGGATCGCGCCTCCGGCCGGCAGCTTGTCCCGGTAAATCTGCGTGACTGCGGCAATCGCCGGATCATCGATATGAGTGACGAGCCGGGCTTCCCGGTAAAACGCCTCGTCGGCCTCCTCGTCGACACGCTGAAAGGATTCAGGCGGTAGCACCGGTCGCTCACCCCCGTCCGCCCGAGCATCCGGCTTGCGCGCCCAGAACTGGTACATGCCCGCAAACGTCGTCGGATTGTCGGATTCGAATTGATGCCAGTTCGCGAGATTGCGAACGCCCATGTCCTGCGGGAACCGGTTTCGATAGGCGGCAAAGACCGCGGGCTTGTGCATTTCGAAGCCGACGAACTCGAGCCCCAGCTCGCTCAGCATCGACTCGATCTGGGGCAGTGTCAGGTGATGTTCGTTGACGTGAAAGATCAGATCTCGACATGACGATAGATTATAGAAATCCGGAGACTCTGCGACCTGTCGAATCATGTGGTCATCGGGCAGGGCGAGAATGTCCTGCCGGCAGCGACGAATGCCGTCGGGCGTCGATGGATAGCCTTGTTCTTCGATAAAGGCGCGAGTTGCGGCGATTGGCCGGCGGGCATGGTCGCTGTAGAGCGCGATCCGCATCAGTCCGCCGTCGTTGAGCAAGCCGGTCAGCACGCGCCACCCGTCCAGCGGGGCTTCCATGTGATGCAAGACGCCCCCGCTCTCGATAATATCGAAGCGCCGGCCGCAATCAGCCAGTTCAAGAATATCTGCCTGTGCGAAGTCGATGTTGGCAACGCCGAGTTCGCGGGCCTTGACGCTGGCATAGGCCAGGCTGGCGCGGCTGAGATCGATGCCGAGAACCTGGCTGTCGGTGTAGCGTTGGGCCGTCTGGATTGCCTGACGGCCAGTGCCGCAACCCGCAATCAGGATCTTCGGGCTCTCCGGCCAGACGATATCGGTCTGAGACAAGGCCGGAAACAGGCTTGTCATGACGGTTGCAACCGACACCCGCTCCAATGTGCCTGGCTGCTCCCAGCGGGGATAGGGGTTTTCCTCGTATTGAGCCTGGACCGCGCGCGAAAGACAGTCGGCGATCGGCGTGAGCGTCGGGATCTCCACGGTCACCGCCTGCTCGGCGAACGGCGCGTCGAGTTGACGGGCGAGGATCGGAGCCAGCCACGGACAGTCGGCCGCCAGGTTGCGGCGCATCAGCGCCTCTGCGAAGGGCAGGCGGGCAAGGTGCCGGTAGGCCAGTCGGCAAGCAGGGCCAGGGCAGGCGGGCAAGGTGCCGGTAGGCCGCAAGCAGGGCCACGTCATGGGCGCCGACCGGTTCGCCTGTGTCAAGTGCCCGGGCCACGTCTTGTCCAAGCATTTCGACCCGCGCGGTCTCCTCGCTGCTCTCCGGTCCGGCGTATTCTGTGAGGAAGCCCTGTTGGGCCAGTGCGACAAGCGCTTCGGGCGAGGCGTCATTTCCTCCGAGCAGCCGGTCGCGCCGTGCGGCCGCAAATGCCGCCTCGACGGCTGGATTGGCAAGAACCTCGCGTGCCGTGAACGCGCGAAGCAGGGGATCGTCGAAGCTCGGTGGTTGGTCGGCGCGGCGAATTGCGGCGTTGACTGCGAGGCGAAGCCGGCGGGGTTCGACGTTGCCCCGCTCGAGGCAGGTTGCGAGCTCGCCGGCGATCGTCGGGTCGCTCGGATCGAACCAGCCCTGGGCGAAGCATTCCGCGAGGCCGCTCCAATAGAGCCCGGCATCCGGTTCGAGACGGATCGCCGTTCGAAAGCATTCGACGGCCTCGTCGAGCTGACCGAGACGAAGACGCACGTTGCCCAGATTTGCGTGAACGATCGCCCGGTCAGGCGCCTGCGCGTTGGCACGGGTGAACAGCGCGGCGGCCTCTGCGTCACGATTCTGCTGATAGGCGAGGTAACCCAGCAGATGTAAGGCATCGGCGTTTTCTGGCGTTTGCTCGAGGACCTCCAAGTATAGCCCTTCAGCAGTCGAAAAATTACCGGCGCGGTGGTGGAACGCAGCCTCGTGGAGTGCCGTTTCGATTCGTGCGGCCTCGGAGGGGCTCTGCAAAGTGGTCTCGGGACGGGGATCGGGCTGGCTGGCGGGCATCACGGGCGCTTGAGCAAGCCGGCCGGGCCGGCGGGTTCCGGTTGGATCGGTGCCAGTCTGCCCCTATAAGGTTAACAAAATATCGTCATCGGGCGCGGCTTTGGCGCCCCTGGAAGGAGAGCGGCGCGATGGTCAAGCTTACGAAGATCTACACCCGGGGCGGTGATTCGGGGCAGACATCGCTGGGCGGCGGCACCCGGGTCGCCAAGCACGACACGCGGGTCGCAGCCTATGGCACTGTCGATGAAGCAAACGCGGCGATCGGCGTGGCGCGCCTCGACATCGATGGCGATGCCGACGCCATGCTTATGCGAATCCAGAACGACCTGTTCGATCTGGGCGCCGACCTGTGCACGCCGGGCGACGATCCCCAGGCGCTCCGGGTCACCCCGGGCCAGGTCGACCGCTTGGAAGCGGAGATCGACGCCATGAACGGCGACCTCGAGCCCCTCAATTCCTTCATCCTGCCGGGCGGCGGCGCGGCGTCGGCGCAGCTCCACCTCGCGCGCACCGTAACGCGCCGGGCCGAACGGCTGATGACCGAGTTGGCCGAAAACGAGACCATCAATCCGGTCGCCGTCAAATACATCAACCGGCTATCCGACCATCTCTTCGTGCTCGCCCGTACCCTCAACGACAAGGGGACGGGCGACGTCCTCTGGCAGCCCGGCGCCACCCGGGAGAACGGCGGTCAGCGCTAGACGGCGTCCTAACCCAGCGTCGCCTTCGCGGCGGCGCGCACCTTCTTGGCAATCTCTGGCGCCACCGTGTGATCGAGCGGATGGGGTAGGATCATCTCCGCCGAAACCTCCTCGACGACCTCCGCAAGCGCCTTGGCCGCGGCGATCTTCATGGCGCCGTTGATGACCGGCGCGCCCGCGTCGAGTGCGCCCCGAAAGATCCCGGGGAATACGAGCACATTATTGACCTGATTGGGAAAATCGCTGCGCCCCGTGCCGATCACCATGGCGCCGCCCTTCTGGGCTTCGTCGGGCATGATTTCCGGCGTCGGATTGGCCATGGCGAGAATGACCGACTTGTCGGCCATGGTCTTGACGTCGTCGGCATCGATGATATTGCCGCGAGAAACCCTGATGAAGGCGTCCGCGCCCTTGAGCACGTCCTTGAGCGTACCCGCCTTGCCCGAAACATTGGAATAATCGAGCATCGCCTTCTTCATGTCGTTGAGGTCGTCGCGCCCGCCGTGGATCGCGCCTTTCGAATCGCAGACGATGACATCGGCAACCGGTGGAATGTCGCTGCCTTCGACGCCGATCCCCCGAATCAGCTTGGCGATGGCTGTGCTGGCGGCACCCGCGCCGTTGATCACCACGTTCATGTCGCCTAAGGCCCGGCCGGTCACCTTGGAAGCATTGATGAGCGCCGCGAGCAGCACGATCGCGGTGCCATGCTGGTCGTCATGGAAGACTGGAATGCCCAGATTCTGCAGTGCATCTTCGACCTGGAAACAGCGCGGTGCGGAGATGTCTTCGAGATTAATGCCGCCGAACACCGGTACGATCAGGCGGCAGGTCTCGATGATCTTATCCGGATCCTTGGTATCCAGGCAGATCGGCCAGGCGTCGATATTGGCGAACTCCCGGAACAGGAGCGCCTTGCCCTCCATGACGGGCAGCGCCGCCATGGGGCCGATGTCGCCCAGGCCGAGGATCGCCGTGCCATCGGTCACCACGGCAACGGCGTTGCCCTTGATCGTGAGCTTGCGGGCCATCTCCGGGTCTTTCGCGATGACCTCGCAAGGCCGCGCCACGCCCGGCGTATAAGCAAGCGCGAGATCGTCGCGGCTGCCGATGGGTAGCTTGTTGGAAACGTTGATCTTGCCTCTGAGTTGCTCGTGCAGGATGAGCGAGCGTTCGAAGAAGTCCGCCATGGTATCCCCCATGTTCTGTGGTTCGGGTCTCTTGTGTGCGACCCAAAATAGCTAGGCCGATAATCGTAGTCGGTGACGGCGCTCACTGCCTAGCATTAAAGCGTCGCGCTCTCGCTGCGTTGACCGGTTGCGGAATGGGAATTAGCCTCGGACCGGCGGCCCGCGAGGCGCGGAGCGCGGTGGAGGCGGTGACATGAGCGACGATATCGGTATTGCGGTCGATGACCGGGTGGCGACGATCGAACTGCGTCGACCGCCGCATAATTTCTTTGACGTTGTGCTGATCGAGCGGATCGCCGACGCCATGGAGGCGCTCGACGCCACGCCGGAGTGTCGGGCCTTCGTGCTCGCGGCCGAAGGATCGTCGTTCTGTGCGGGTGCCAATTTCGGGGGCTATGCCGACCAAGCCGCCGAGCCGCACGGCAAGACGCCCGCAGCCCGGCTTTACGACAACGCGGTCCGCCTGTTTCGAATCCAAAACCCCATCGTGGCGGCGATACACGGTCCCGCCATTGGCGGCGGTCTGGGTCTCGCCATGGTCGCCGATTACCGCGTGGCTTGCCCGGAAGCGCGGTTCAGCGCGAATTTCACCCGGCTGGGATTTCATCCGGGCTTCGGCCTGACTGTGACCCTGCCCCGCCAGATCGGGCCGAGCCGGGCGGCAGACCTGTTTCTGACCGGCCGGCGGATAAAGGGCGAGGAGGCGGTTGCGATCGGTCTAGCGGACGAACTGGTCCCGCTCGACGAGGTACGCCCGCGCGCCCAGTCGCTCGCGGGCGAAATGGCGGCTTCCGCGCCGCTCGCGGTACAGGCGACCCGCGCGACGTTGCGAGCCGGCCTGGCCGATGCGGTCCGCGAGGCAACCGATCATGAACTCGCCGTACAGGATCGCCTGCGCGCGACCGATGATTTCCAGGAAGGGGTTGCCGCGATGCAGGAGCGCCGCGTGCCTGACTTCAAGGGCGCCTGAGGATCATGCCCGAGGCCGGCAACCTAATCGCCGGGATGGCGGAGCGGCTGTTTCGCGATCTCGCCGATCCGCAATCCGTCAACGCGGCGACCGACGACCGCTGGCGAGACGGGCTCTGGGCCGCGCTGGAAGAGACCGAACTGACCCGCGCATGGGTCGGCGAAGCGCAAGGCGGGGCCGGCGCGAACGCCCGGGACGTCATGGGTCTCGCCCATCTTTGCGGCCGCTTCGCCTTGCCCGTGCCCCTGATCGAGACTCTGCTCGCCGGCCGCCTCCTCTCGCTGGCCGGCCTTGTCCCCCCGCCGGGCGCCACGACGATTGCGCCTGCGAACCTGAAGGCGACGGTGACCTATGCCGAGGCGTCCGGCTTGACGGGTTCAGTGGGCGTCGTCCCGTTCGGGGGCGCGGTCGAGTGGCTGGCGGTCGAGGCCGCGGACGAAGCGGCTCGGGCCGTCATCTGCCTCGTTCCGGCGTCCGCCGTCACCGTCGAGCCGGGGACCAGCCTGAGTGGTGAAGCGCAGGGGACGGTCGAACTCGACGGCGTGCGGCCCGAAACCGTCGGCATTCTGCCTGCGACCGTTTCGCCGGGCATGCTGGCGCTTGCCGGGGCGGCTTTGCGCGCAGGCCAGATGGCCGGGTCGCTCGAGGCGCTGGTCGAGATTACGACGTCGTACGCGGGCGAGCGGGTCGCGTTCGGGCGGCCGATCGCGAAATTTCAGGCGATCCAGCACGCGCTCGCGCGTCTCGCCGGCGAGAGCGCGGCTGCAGCGATGGCCGCGGCGAGCTGTGCCTGGGCCCTGGAGGATAACGACGGCGAGCGCGAAGCGGCCATCCTGCCCGTGGCAGCCGCGAAGATCCGGGTCGGCGAGGCGGCTTCGCTCGGAGCGGGCATCGCCCACCAGACGTTCGGCGCTCTGGGCTTCACCCGCGAGCATATCCTGCATCGATTCACCCATCGCCTGTGGGTCTGGCGGGACGATTTCGGCAGCGAGGCGGAATGGGCGCACCGGCTGGGCCGGGGGATGCTGGCCCGGGGTGTAGACGCCTACTGGCCGGTTCTGGCAGACGAGTCCGGCCCGCCGATCGTCGAAGGCGGGGTGCCGTGACCGCCGCGCTCGTCTTCGAACCCCCCCCCGCGCACCCCGCCACCCGGGCCCTGCGCGCCGAGGTTCGTGCGTTCCTCGCCGAAGAGGTGCCCGGAGGTGTCTTCGGTCCGAAATTCGGTGCTGGAACCTCCCGTTTCGACCCGGCCTTCAGCCGCCGGATGGGTGAGCGGGGCTGGATCGGCATGACTTGGCCGAAGAAGTATGGCGGCCACGAGCGAAGCTACCTCGAGCGTTATGCGGTGCTTGAGGAATGCTTCGTCGCCAATGCGCCGCTGTGGTTTCACTTCATCGCCGACCGCCAGAGCGGGCCGGTGCTGCTCAAACATGCGGCCGAACCCATCAAGCAGGCGCTGCTTCCGCGTATCGCCCGGGGTGAGCTGTGCTTCTGCATCGGAATGAGCGAGCCGGATTCCGGTAGCGATCTGTTTGCAGCCAAAGCGGCGGCGCGGCGGACCAACGACGGGTGGCGGCTCCGGGGAACAAAATTGTGGACCAGTCACGCGCATCGGGCCGACTACATGATCGGTGTTTTCCGAACCTCGCCGCGCGCCGACGACGACCGCCGCTTCGGGCTCAGTCAGTTTCTGATCGACATGCGCTCGCCCGGGATCACGACGCGGCCCGTGCTTCACCCCGGCGGCCGGCACGAGTTCAACGAGGTCGTCTTCGACGACGTCGATCTGCCCGCCGATCATCTGCTGGGCGAGGCCGACATGGCGTGGCGTCAACTTACCAGCGAGCTCGCCTTCGAGCGCAGCGGGCCCGAGCGTTTTCTCGAGACCTATCCGGTCTTACGCGCGCTCGTTGCGCTGGCGGCCGAAAATCCCGACGCCCGCGCCGCCGAGGCCATCGGCCGTCTGACGGCCCAGCTCCATACCCTTCGCCAGATGTCGCTCTCGGTCGCGGCTCGCCTTTCCGCGGGGGAGGAACCGGTTCTCGAAGCCGCCGTCGTCAAGGAGGTCGGCACAGTGTGGGAACAGGCCCTGCCCGGCATCGCGCGCGATCTCGCCGCCTTGATCGAGACCGGCGGCGCGGCCCGTGATGAGTTCGAGACGGCGCTGCGCTCGACGACGTTGATAGCGCCCAAGCTCACCATTCAGGGCGGCACCATTGAAATTCTGCGGGGTATCATCGCCCGTGGCCTCGGTCTGCGCTGACCCAGACTCTGCGCGATGCCAGATCTCACCAAGCTTCTCAAGCCCCGCTCCGTCGCGGTCATCGGCGCGTCGAACGATACGGAAATTCCCCGGGGCCGGTTGATGACCACGATCTACCGCCACGGGTTTACCGGCCCGATCTACCCGGTCAGTCGGTCGGCGAGCGAGATCATGGGGCGTCACGCCTTTGCCCATGTCCACGACCTGCCCGAGCCCGTTGATCTCGCGGTTCTGCTGGTCCCCGCCGACGCCGTAACGGCCGTGCTCGAGGATTGTGCGCAAGCCGGCATTCCAGCCGCGGTCGTCATCGCGTCGGGATTCTCCGAGGAAGGCGGCGCGGCAGCCGAGGCCCGCCAGCAAGCGCTCCGCGATGTGGCGGTCCGTCACGGCCTCGCCGTCATGGGCCCCAACAGCGAGGGGTTCGCCGATTTCACGACGGGCCTGGCGGCGACCTTCAGCCCGGTCACGGAGAACTTGGAGCCGCCCCTGCCTCATGCCGTGCCCGAGGCGGGGCGCATCAGCGTGCTGGCCCAGAGCGGTGCGCTCGGATTCGGTCTCGTCGACAACGCGCTTGCCAAGGGTCTACCTATCGCTCGGATCATCTCGACCGGCAACGAAGCCAGCCTCGATATGATCGATTATCTCGACCATCTGCTGGCCGAGGGCGATACGGACGTCTTCCTCCTGTATCTGGAGGCTGTCCGCCGTCCGGCTGCGTTTGCGGCGTTCGCGCGAAACGCGCTGGCGGCGAGCAAGCCCGTCGTCGCGATCAAGCTGGGCCGCTCCGAGGTCGGCTGCCGCGCCGCCGTCTCGCACACGGGCGCGGTGGCCGGCTCGCTCGCGGGATGGAATGCGTTGTGCTGGCGCTACGGCATTCACCAGGCGGTGGACCTCGACGAGGCGGTCGACCTCGCGTCGTGCTTCGCGCGCCATCAAGGCCGCCTGCCCCGGGGCCGGCGCGTCGGCATCATCTCAGCGAGCGGCGGTGCCGGCGCCTGGATGGCGGACGGTTGCGTCGAACAGGGTCTCGAGATGCCCGCGCTCGACCAGCCGTCGCGCGATGCGATCGACGCGCTGCTGCCGAGCTACGGGTCATCGGCCAACCCGGTCGACACGACGGCCCAGGTGATCCGCCAGAAGAGCTATTCGCGGTTCTGCGAAATCCTTGGCTCGTCGCCCGCCGTCGACAGCGTGATCGCGGTCTGCACGTCGCGCTCCACGGCAACGCTCGGCCTCGAGACCGGCGCTCTCGAAAATCTCGGCCGGACGCTGTCGAAACCGCTCCTCTTCTGGTCCTATACGTCGCCCGCACCTGACGCGATCGAAATTTTCAAGGCCGCGGGTCTTCCCGTGACGACGAGCCTGCGCAACGCCGCCCGGTCCGTCGCGGCCTTGGCCGACCACGCCGAGGCCCGGGCGCGTCACGACGCGGCGGCGAAACTCCCGACACCGGCCCTCGATCCGAGCGTGCGCGAACGCGTGGCGGACGGCCTGAAGCGTGGCCGGCCGATCCTCTGCGAAATCGACGCGATAACCCTGCTCGCGGAATACGGCGTCCGGAGCGCGCCCGGTGATCTCGTCACCAACGGCCGGGCGGCCGCCAACGTCCTACGCGAGCTGGGTGCGCGCGCGGCCATGAAGATCCAGTCTCCCGACATCGCCCACAAGAGCGAAGCCGGCGGCGTCGTTCTCGGAGTCGGGACACCCGAAGCGGCTGAAGTCGCATTCGCCGATATCATGGCAAACGCCCGGGCCTTTCGGCCGGACGCCGATGTTCGCGGCGTGCTCGTTCAACCCATGGCGCCCCCGGGCATCGAGGTCATTCTGGGCGCGACCGTGGACGCGGATTACGGCCCGCTCCTCATGGTCGGGCTTGGGGGCGTCTTCGTCGAGATCTACCGCGATATTGCGGTTGCGCCCGCGCCGCTCGACCCGATCCATGCCCGCAACCTGCTCGAAAAGCTCGCGGGCTGGCCCGTCCTGAAGGGCGCGCGCGGGGCTGCCCCGGCGGACGTCGACGCCCTGATCGATCTGATCGTGCGGCTCTCCAACTTCGCCGCCGACCACACCGACGGCTTTGTCGAACTCGACCTCAACCCGGTGATCGTGCACCCACAAGGCGAGGGCGTGAGCGTCGCCGATGCGCTGATCGCCTGCTCCGGGTGAGGCGAAGACGCTAACGGGCTGCGACGTTATGATGGGATGATCCATTCGCCCCGATCGGCTCGGAGCTCAATCTAAGAGGGGACCCGGGATGTCAGACGCCAAGTCGCCATTTCACCGCGGCGAGACGGAAATCCAGTCCCGGCTCGGCATTCAGGAGACGATCGAGAAGCTCGGACGACGGATGATTCGCGATCGCATCCCGCAAAAGAATCTCGACTTCTTCGCCCGGCTTCCGCTCCTGACGATCGGCTCGGTGGATGAGTCCGGCCGCCCCTGGGCGTCGGTCCTCGCCGGGAAACCCGGGTTCGTCCGGGCAACCGATGACCGAACGCTCGCGGTAAGGGCGCGGCCGGTTTACGGCGATCCGCTGAACAAAACACTAAGTTCCGGTGCGGACATCGGTGCCCTCGGGCTCGACTTCGAGACCCGCGGCCGGTTCCGGGTGAATGGGATGATCGGTCACAGCGCGGAGGACGGATTCGAGCTTCACGTGAGGCAGGCCTTTCCCAATTGCCCACAATACATCCAGGCCCGGGGCTCCGAGTTCGGCGGCGACATCGAGGCCGCCGGCGAGAAGCGGGCGGTCCGCCGTGGGGACACTCTGAACCGGGCCGAGGCCGCTTTGATCGCCGCGTCGGACACCCTGTTTATCGCCAGCCAGTTCTCCGAGGGCGATGCCTGGAGCCGCAGGGTCGATGTGTCCCACCGAGGTGGCAAGCCCGGGTTCGTCATCGTGGCCCACCAAAGCCTTTTGTTGTTTCCGGACTACGCCGGCAACTGCATGTTCTCGACCCTGGGTAACATTCAGGTGGACCCGCGGTGCGGCCTTCTGTTTATCGATTTCGATAGCGGAAACCTCCTCCAGCTCACCGGCGAGGCCGAGATTCTGTGGGAGCCGGAGCATGTCGGCCGGCTTCCCGGTGCCGAGCGAGTGCTCTCCTTTCAGGTCGACGAAACGATTCACGTCGAAGAAGCCCTGCCCATGACCTGGAATTTTCAGGGGTCCCATCCTGTCATCGAGGGGCTGGAGAGCGACGGGACAGACGAGCCGGTGCCGGAGCCGCGAACGCCGGTGAGCCTCAAGTCGATCAACGTTTCCTTGCCCAAGGAGGTTCCCCACGAGGGCAAGACCGTGACCACCGGAATTTTCAAGGACAGGGTCGAGGGCCGCGTCATGCTGCACCGCCTCAACCTGGAGGGAGACGGCCAGGCGGACCTGTGGGGCCACGGCGGCGCATTTCGCGCGGTGTATGCCTATTCCCATGAGAATTACGACTACTGGGCGGGCGAGCTCGGGCGCGATGATTCCGCCATCGGCCAGTTCGGCGAGAACTTTACGGTCGAGGGCATGCTCGACGACGAGGTCTGCGTCGGCGACGTGTTCCGTATCGGCGGTGCCCTGGTCGAAATCAGCCAACCCCGCATTCCCTGCTACAAGCTGGCGCTCAAGATGGCCATCGAGGGTTTCCAGAACCGGTTTCTCGAAAGCGGCCGGGTGGGATTCTATTTCCGCGTCCTCGAGGACGGCGAGGTCGGCGCGGGCGACGACATCGTGCTCGTCAGGCGGGACCCGCGCCGCATGACCGTCCGGCAGGTCAGCAACCTGCTGTATTTCGACAAGGACGACCTGGACGCGGCGAGAGAGGCCCTGCATATCCCGGCGCTTTCGCACGGCTGGAAGGGTTCGTTTGCGGAGCGGCTGGCGAAAGCGGAGACACCGGCCGAAGACCGCAAGGGGCTGCGCAGTTTCGTCGTCGAGCGAAAGGAGCCGGAAAGCGAGACCATCACGTCGTTTTATCTGGCGCCCGACGACGGCGTGCCGCTGGCAGAATTCCTGCCGGGGCAGTTCCTGACGCTGGAACTCGATATTCCGGGCCAGCCAGGGCCGGTAATCCGCACCTATTCGCTCTCCGACGGTCCCCATCCCGGTTACTACCGCCTGAGCATAAAGCGCGAGCCCGCCCCGGTGGGCGAGCCCGACCTGCCGGCGGGGCTGTCGTCGAGCTATTTCCATGACCAGGTCGAGGTCGGAGCCACGCTCAGAGTCGGGGCGCCGCGCGGCAAGTTCCATCTCGATCCGGACGGCGAGCGGGCGGTCGTGCTGCTGAGCGCCGGCGTCGGCTTGACCCCGATGATCAGCATGCTCAACACCATCGTCCAAAGCGGCGCTTCGCGGCCTGTTTGGTTCGTTCACGGCGCCCACAACGGCCGGGAGCATGCAATGGGCGCCCACCTGCGCCGTCTCGCCGGGGAGAACGATAACGTTCACGTCCATATCCGTTACAGCCAGCCCGACACGGACGACATCGAGGGCCGCGATTACGACGGCCATGGCCGGGTCGATATGGCCGTGTTGAAACAGGTTCTCCCCTTTGACGATTACGACTTCTTCATCTGCGGGCCGACACCGTTCATGCGCTCGCTTTACTGCGGCCTGCTTTCCGTAGGCATGACGGAATCCCGCATTCACTACGAGTTGTTTCGGTCCGGGCTCGATGCTGACGGAAGACGCCAAACCCGCCGGCACCGTCGAGCTGCCGACTGCCGAGGCGGAGCTTACGGGCGGGGCGCAGGTGACATTCGCGCGCTCGGGCGTGACCGCCAGCTGGGACCCGGCCTGCGAGAGCATCCTGGATCTGGCCGAGCGCCAGGGTTTGAGCCCGGCCTATAGCTGCCGGTCGGGGAACTGCCACACCTGCGTGTGCGACCTGACCGAAGGCGACGTCGAATATCCGGACGAGCCCCTGGACCCGCCGGGGCCGGGCCAGGTCCTGATCTGCAGTGCGACGCCCAAAACCGACATCGTGCTCGACGTCTAACGGTGGACCGGATGAGCGCAGTCGTCATTCTTGAGGCCGGTGACCGTGCGCAGGCAGGGCAAGGGCGTCGCCGTCGGACGCGTCGACCGATTGGGCTTACGCTTGACCAGACTCCAACCTGAGCCTAGCCTTAAGATGCGGCATTTCCGCAACCGGAGATCGCAGCCATGACCGTCGTCCAATTCGAGCAGCCCGGAGGTGCGCCCGTCGTCGAAGACGCGAGCCGCTCCCATGTGCTCAGCCCGCGCTATTACACGGACCCCGCGGTGTTCGCCTGGGAGCAGGACAATATTTTTGCCAAGTCATGGGCTTACGCAGGCCATATGAGCCAGCTGCCCAAGCCCGGCAGTGTCTTTCCCTGCGAGATCGCCGGCGAACCGATCATCGTGGCGCGCACCGCCAAGGACGAGATCAAGGCGTTCTACAACGTCTGTGCCCATCGGGCGGCACGGATCGTCGACGAGCCGGTCTGCGCGAAGTCGCTCCAGTGCCCCTATCACGGCTGGGTCTACAACCTCGACGGCAAGCTGAAGACCGCGCGGCGCACCAACCGCACGCCGGGCTTCGAGAAGACGGGCATACACCTGCCCACCGTAAGCGTCGAGGTCATGGAGTCGTTCATCTATGTCAATCTCGATATCGCTGCGGCGCCCATGGGCGAGACCGTGGGGCCGATGTTCGAGGACATCCGCAAGTTCAAGATCGACGTCGGCGCGCTCAAGCCGTTGCGCCAGGACAGCTATACCGTGCACGCAAACTGGAAGGTGGTCGTCGACAATTTTGTCGAGTCCTACCATACTGAAATCGCGCACCCGGCTTACGTCGGCGGTGCGAACTGGAAAGAGGCATATATCGAATCCCATGAGTGGTACACCCTGATGGGTGGCCCCGATACCGAGGGAAATCTTGAGCCCCTACGCCAGGCCGGCAAGCTCCACGTGACCGAGAACCGCTACCACCTCGGCTGGCCCAACATTACCTACCTGTTCTATCCCGGCCCGCCCAACATCTTCGTCTGGGAGCTTCTGCCCGTCTCGACCGACGAGACCCTGTTCAGGCGCAACAGCTTCTTCGAGACCGACGAGGTAGACGCCGAGCGTGAAGCCCAGTTCGAAATGGACGACCTGCTGACCAAGGAGGACATCGGGCTCGTCGAGCGAGCCTGGACGGGACTCAAATCCCGGGGCTTTCAGGGCCAGGGCCGCTACATCCTGAACGATCAGATGACCAACCAGAGCGAGGTCGCTGTCCACACCTTTCACCGCAAGTGCCAGCAGCTCTACGACGCCGCCGGGCTCTAAGGCCCGCGGTCATCGCTCACGAAAACGAATCGGATCGAGGCGGAGAGCGGAGCGTTTACTCCGCAGCTTCCCGCGCCGCAAAGCGGCGGGCGCGCGGCTCTTTGTGGAAGCGGCCGTCGAGCATGATGGCGGCGAGGTTGTCCCGGTCCTCCAGCACGCGCAAGTCCGCCAGCGGATCGCCGTCGACCAGCAAGAGGTCGGCGAGATAGCCCTTCCTGATCCGGCCCATGGGCTCGCCGGCGAAGGCTTCGCCGCCGTAGGCGGTCGCCGCGCGCAGAACCTCCCAGTTCGACATGCCGAACAGATCGACCATGAGTTGCAGATCCCGGCAGTCGGAGCCGTGGGGCGTCCAGGCGATGCCGTAATCGCCGAACGGCACAACCTTGACCCCCGCCTTGTGAAGTTTGGGGATGACGATCTTGGCCGCTTCGACCTCTCGGACCAGACCCATCGTCTCGGCCATCTCGGGTGTCAGGCCCCAGCGCTCGCCCTCGTGGATCGCGAAGTAGCGCACGCCGATCGCGGGCGATACGTAATGCTTGTCCTTGACCTTGGCCAGCGCCTCGACGGTCGCGTCCGTGCAGTACGACGCGTGGTAGATGAATTCGACGCCGTACTTGATGCAGGCGCGCACCGAGGCGTCCGTATGGGCGTGGGCTGCGAGCCGGCGGCCCATGCCGAGGGTCGTCTCGCAGATCGCGCGCAGCTCGTCCTCGGTGATCGGATCGACGGCGCTGCTCACGCCCGGATAGCCGAACGCGTCGCCCGAGATGATGAACTTCACGATGTCCACACCCTCGCCGATGAGCCAGCGGATGGTCCGGCGGAACTCTTCCGCGCCGTTACAGCAGATCCCCGCCGCGGGCTTGTCCACGCCGGGCCGCCGGCTGTCGGCAAAGCCGCCCGTGATCGTCAGCTCGGGCGTGGTTGCGCGCATCCGGGGGCCGGGGATATGACCGGCGTCGATCATGTTGCGCACGGCAATGTCGAGCCGGGGTTTCGAAGCCGCCGCGCTGACGAAGGCCGTGAACCCGGAATCGAGCAGCAGCCTGACATTGGCGGCGCTGCGGATGGCGTGCTCCTCGGCGGGCAGGTCGCCCAGTTCCTGGATGTCGGCATAGTTGGTGAACGACGGATGGCAGTGGGTGTTGACCAGCCCCGGCATGAGGGTCATGCCCTCGCCGTCGATCAGCGCCGCGCCGTCGCGCGAGACCGGCTCGCCCTTCTTCGCGACCGCCGCGATCCGGTTTCCCTCGATGCGCACCTCGCCCGGGCTCGCCTTGCGGCTGGTGCCGTCGAAGATGCGTACATTGCTAAAGACTGTATTCGTCATGGCGGCTTCCTCCTGAAACCTGTGTTTGTCCGACTGTCCGCTAGGCGACCGGCGCGTAGTCGCCCTCGCCACGGGCGGCGTAGGCGACCTGCTTGTGGAAGTTGACGACACCCTCGTCCCAGTAGGGCGCGAAATGGCCGCCGTCATAGGCGCCGCTTTCCCGGCCCAGCTGCAGGCGGTGGCAGATGTCGGCGTCCTCGCCGTTCACCAGCAGCCATTCCTTGACCACCTCGTCCCGCGCGCCCCGGAACTGCTCCGCCTCGGCCACACTGTCTGCATAGTAGAACCACATATGCATCACCGTGTGGTCGAGCGCGGTGGGCTCGAACCAGATGCCCTGGATGTTGGTCGGGAAGAGATTGAGTACGAAGTTGGGAAACAGAAGGACGAAGATGTGGTAGCTCTTCTGCGCTTCTGTCAGCTCCGCCAGATAGGGCAGGGCGGTCTCGTTGCTCTCCGTCGAGAGGCCGTGGCGGGCGGCAATGTTTTGCTCGCCGAAGAGATGACGGCCGTCGGGATAGGAGCTCCGGCGGTGCTCCTTTTCGAACGCCTGGTCGAGCGCCGAGTGGATCTTGAAGATATGGTAGTAGTCGCAAAAATTCTCGATTGCGAGCTTCCAGTTGCAGTAGTAGTCGATTGTGATGTGGCGCTCCCGGCCCAGTGTCGCCAGACCGTAACCGTCGAAGCGATCGAACGTCGCGCCCGTATAGTCCTCGAAGGGCGGTGCCTGGCCGTCGAGGTTGACGAAGACCCAGTCGTGGAAGGTGTGGCTGCGCACCGGGATCAGGCAGTCGTTCCGCCCCGACATGTCGGCGTCGGTCTCGTGCCTGTCGCAGCCGTGATAATGGGTTCGGCCCCGGATCTGGCCGTCGAGCTCGAAGCTCCAAGCATGATAGGGGCAGACGATCGCACGCTCGCCTGCGACGGGCTCGGTGAGCAGGTGGCTGCCCCGGTGGGGGCAGACATTGTGGAAGGCGCGTATGCTGCTGTCTCGGCCCCGCACCAGGATAATCGGGTTGCCCGACAGACTGACCGGCCTGGCATCGCCGACGTTCGGTATATCGCTGGCGGCGCCGGCGAAAGCCCAGGTCCGCGGGAACAGGTGCTTCTTTTCGAGCTCGAAGAAGGCTTCCGATAGGAACGCCGCGTTCGGCAGGCCGCGCACCTCCTCGATCGGCGCGTTCAGTTTTTCAAGAACCGCATCGGAGATGATCCCGCGGGCGGCTTCCACGTCGCTTGCCGGGGTGTTGTGGGTCACGTCTGCTCGCTCCTGAAATCTGCGATGGCCCGATCGTCCGCTAGGCGACCGGCGCGAAGGATCCGTCGCCGCGCACAGCGTAGGCGACCTGCTTGTGAAAATTCACCGTGCCTTCGTCCCAGAACGGCGCGAGCCGGCCGCCGTCGTAGCCTTCGCAGCTTCGCCCCTGCTGCATGCGCCGGCAGACGTCCTCGTCCTCGGCATTGAGGGCGGCCCACTCGGCATAGACCAGGTCCCGGGATTGCTCGTGCTCGGGCGCCTTCGCGGCATCGCCCACGAAGTAGTACCACATGTGCATGATGCAGCGGTTCGCGGCGACCGGCTCGAACATCACGAACTGGAGATTCCCGGCTGAGATCACGATCGTCACGTTGGGAAACAGGTTGCACGATGGCTGGGTCGCCATCAGGTCTTCGGCCAGTCCGGCGAGCGATGGCGGCGCGGGGCCCTCCGGGTCCAGGGTGAGGCCGCGGCTGGGGCCCGCCAACGTATTCAACATGAGCACGTGAATCCCGGCTGGGTAGGCGGTGGTGCGGTCCTTGAGGGTATACGCCCGGTCCAACTCCGGGTGCACCTTGAACACATGATAGGTGTCGCAGAAGTTTTCGATCGCGAGCTTCCAGTTGCATTGAAACTCAAAGGCATCGTGGTGGGCGAAACGAAATTGCGTCATGTCCCAGAGCTCGAAATGCGCAGCGACCGGCGCGATGTATTCGTCGAACGGCGGCGCCTTGCCGTCGAGGTTCACGAATACCCAGTCGTGCCAGGTCGTGCTTCGGACCCCGAACAGGCAGGCGCGGTCGTTGTCGCGGCTCTTGCCCCGGTCGTGCTTGTCGGGACCGTGGTAATGTGGCCGGGCCTTGAGGGTTCCATCCAATTTGTAGGACCAGGAGTGGTACGGGCAAGTCAGCGTGGCTGTCCCCCGCAAGGCTTCGGTGACCAGTCGGGCGCCGCGGTGCAGGCAGACGTTCTGGAAGACGCGAATTTGCTTGTCCTTCCCGCGGGCCAGAATTAGCGGATGGTCCGCCACCTCGACGGGTCGGACATCGCCCGGCTCGGGAATGTCGCCCGTCCGACCGGCGAACGTCCAGGCTCGGGGAAACAGACGCTTTCTTTCGAGCTCGGCGAAGGCGTCTGTGGTGAACGCCTCGTTGGGCAGGCCGCGGACCTCCTCGATCGGCCCGTCGAGCCTGGCCAGAACCTCGTCCGAGACCGCCGCAGGGGCCGCCCCGAAACCGTCGCCCGCGTCAAGCTCTGCCATGGCGTCGCCTCCTCGCCTAGCCCACCGGCGCGTAGTCGCCCTCGCCGCGAACCGCGTAGGCGACCTGCTTGTGGAAGTTCACCGTCCCTTCGTCCCAATAGGGTGCGAAATGACCGCCGTCGTAGGCGTCGCTTTCCCGGCCCAGCTGGAGGCGGTGGCAGATGTCGGCGTCCTCGCCGTTGATGACCAGCCATTCGTCGACCACTTCGTCCCGCGCGGCCCGGAACTGCTCGGCCCCGGCGACGTCGTCCGTGTAATAGAACCACATATGCATCACCGTGTGGTCGAGCGCCGTGGGCTCGAACCAGACGGCCTCGATGTTGGTCGGGAAGAGATTGAGCACGAAGTTGGGGAACAGCGAGATGAAGAAGTGGTAGCTCTTCTGCTCGTCTCCAAGGTCGGCCAGATAGGGCAGGGCGGCCTCGTTGCTCTCCATCGACAGGCCGTGATTGCCTCCGACATAGCAGCGGCCGAACAGATGGCGCCCGTCGGGGAACATGCCCCGGCGGTGCTCCGTGTCGAATGCCCCGTCGAGCACCGGGTGGACCTTGAAGACGTGGTAGAAATCGCAGAAGTTCTCGATCGCGAGCTTCCAGTTGCAGCGGATGTCGTAGGTGATGTGGCGCTCCCGCTCGAGCGAGCCGAGCGCGTAGCCGTCGAAGCAGTCGAACGTCGTGCCGACGTAATCTTCGAACGGCGGCGCCTTGCCGTCGAGGTTGACGAAGACCCAGTCGTGGAGGGTGTGGCTGCGCACCGGGATCAGGCAGTCGTTCCGCCCGGACAGGCCGGGGTCCGTCTCGTGCCTGTCGCAGCCGTGATAATGGGTGCGGCCCCGGATCTGACCGTCGAGCTCGAAGCTCCAGGCATGATAGGGACAGACGATCGCACGCTCGCCTGCGAGGGGCTCGGTGAGCAGGCGGCTGCCCCGGTGGGGGCAGACATTGTGGAACACGCCGATGCTGCTGTCTTTTTGGCGAACGAGGATCACCGGGTTGCCCGACAGGTTGACGGGCCGGATATCGCCGACGTTTGGTATATCGCTTGCGGTGCCCGCGAAGGCCCAGGTCCGCGGAAACAGGCGGTTCTTTTCGAGTTCGAAAAAGGCGGTGGACGTAAACGCCTCGTTGGGCAGGCCGCGAACCTCCTCAATCGGCGCGTCGAGCTTCTCGAGAACGGCGTCGGAGATCACGCCGAGGGCCGCGTCTAGCTCGCCTGCCGAGATGTCGTGGGACATGGGTACTCGCTCTTATCCTGGTCGTCACCGTTCGGAATCGTCGAAGCAAGGCAAGTCTGCCACAACAAGCCCGGAGAGGCCAGTCGGCCCCTGTCTGCGATGTTTTGCCCGCTATAAAATAAGGGGCCGGGTCGTTCAGACCCAGCCCCTCGTCCTAATTGGCTCCCCGGGCCGGACTCGAACCAGCGACAGGGTGGTTAACAGCCACCTGCTCTACCAACTGAGCTACCGGGGATCAGAGCGCCCCGCGGACGGGCGAAACCGGCGGTCCCGGCCCGGCCATGCGGCGCCGGGTTATAGCAAACCCGTACGTCCCATTCCAGCGTTAACTATAACAGCCCGGACTCTGCCAGCCAAAGATTGCCCAAGGGCAAACGGGGTGGACCGGGCGAGCAGAGGCCGGACCAGTGACGCCGGATGGGACCGGAAAAGCGTTGCGGGGGCGGCTTGCCATTCGATAGAACCGGAAGTCGAGAGGGACGGATGAATAGTGCACTCGAAGACGGTCTCAGGGCGATCGCGGCCGACAGGGAGCACGGTGCGGCCCATATCGCGGTCGATGGCCTGTGGCTCATCAGCGCGGTATGCGAGGCCGCCTTGATGCGCGACGGTCCGGGCGCGGTGCTGGAGGCCTGCGCGGAAGCGGTGCGCGAGCTCGCCAAAGTCCGCCCCTCCATGGCGCCTGTCGGCAACGCGGCGCTGCTGTTTTCCGAGGCGCTCGCGGACGAGCTGCAGGCAGACGGCGACCCCGCGCCCTGGCGAGATCTGCCCGCCCGGATCGAGGAGCACCTCAAGGACGCGGCGGATGCGCTGATCGAGGTGGCCCGCACGACGCTCGGCGGGGCGGGACACATCCTGACACTCAGCCATTCGGCGACGGTCGACCGGGTCCTGGCGGAAGCGGCGCCCGAAGCGAAGGTTACGGTTGCGGAATCCCGCCCGGCCAACGAGGGACGGCGCGTCGTCGAGATCCTGCAGGGCGCGGGGCGGGAGGCGCGCCTCGTGACCGACGCGGCGATGGCGCTGGCGATGGCGGAGTGCGATCTCCTGCTGCTGGGCGCGGATACGATCACGGCGGAGGGCGCCGCCGTCAACAAGACGGGAAGCCGGCTCGCGGCACTTGCCGCCAGCGAGCGGGACAAACCGTGCTACGTCGCTGCCGACCTCTCGAAGATCAACCCGGCGGCCGGCGCCAAGACGGTAACGCTCGAGGCCATGGCAGGCGAAGAGGTCTGGCCAGAGCATCCCGAGCTCTGCGCGAACGTCTATTTCGAACCCGTGCCCCCAAGCCTGATCACCGGCTTCATCACCGAGTCGGGGTGCTTGAGCCCCTGGGAAATAGAGGCCGAGGCCGCCCGCTGGCGGACGCGCCACGAAGCCGCCGGCCTGCTCGAGCCGTGACCTGGGACCCGGATCTCTATCACCGGTTCGCTGCCGAGCGGCTGCGCCCTGCGGCCGACCTGCTGGCGTGGATCCCGCTCGCCCAGCCTGCGGTGATCGCCGATCTCGGCTGCGGGGCCGGAGAATCCACCGGCCTGCTTGCCCACCGCTGGCCCGGCGCGGAGATCACGGGCGTGGACAGTTCGCCCAGGATGCTGGTGCGCGCGCGTTCGAGCGGGATCGGCGCCCAATGGATCGAGGCGGACCTCGCGACCTGGACCCCGCCCGAGGCACCCGAGCTGATCTTCTCCAATGCGGTGTTCCACTGGCTGGACGACCACGATGCGCTGCTGGCCAGATTGACGGGCCTGCTCGCGCCCGGCGGCGTGCTGGCGGTGCAGATGCCGCTCAACCATGACGCGCCGTCCCACCGCTCGATCGCCGAGGCGATCGCGGCGGGCCCCTGGCGGGAGCTGCTAAGCCCGCTCTGGCGCGACGCGCCCGTGGCCCCGCCCGAGACCTACCGCGACTGGCTCGCCGGCCGGGCCGCGAGCGTCGAGATCTGGGAGACGACCTATCATCACGTTCTCGACGGCGAAAATCCGGTGGCCGAGTGGGTTCGGGGCACGGCACTCAGCCCGCTGCTGGCCGCCCTCGATCCGGCGGCGGCCGACGCGTTCTACGCCGACGCCGCGGCACGGCTCGGCAAGGCCTATCCGCCGCGCGCCGACAGCACGACGGTGTTCGCCTTCCGCCGGCTGTTCGTGGTGGCGGCCGCGCGCCAGCGCGACGTTTTCGTGTGCGCCGGTTGATGGTTAGCCCTAAAGAAAATCGCCCTTCAGGCCGAGCTTTCGCCCGACCGGCAACGCTGACTCTGCTGAAGAAAATTTCTCCTTGACAAGTCGTGTGGGATGTCTATTATCTGCATATACAGATAAAAAACATGAACTAACCTCGATCACGAACCATGGATACCAAAACTCTTATATTCGACGACGACCTGCAGCCGGAAAACTGCGTTTGCTTCGGACTTCGACGGGCCGCGCGGATGGCCTCCAAGACCTTTGATGACGCGCTGAAGCCAACGGGACTGCGAAATACCCAGTTTGCCTTACTCGGAACGCTGAGCAAGCTTGGAGTAGCCAGCATCGGCGAGTTGTCCGAAATGCTGGCGACGGATGGAACGACGCTGACGCGTAATTTGAAAATCCTGGCTTGCAAGGGCTTGATCGAGGACGTTGCGGCCGCGGACGCTCGGGTCCACGCCGTCCAGCTCACCGAACTCGGCAGGAAGAAATACGATGCGGCACTTCCCCTGTGGCGCGGGGCACAAGAGCACTTGCTCGAAGCCGTCGGATCGAATCGCTGGAGCGAAATAAGAGCTGAACTCGACAACATCGAAAAGGTCTGCACCTAAGCAACGCAAAAAAAATTTCAACATATATTTGTATATACATGTATCGAAGTACAGGGATCACAGGAGAAAGATTATGAACAAACCGAAAATCCTCGTCACCGCAGCCACCGGCCATCCCGGTTCCGCCGCCGTTTACCAACTCCTCGAATTGGGATTTTCCGTGCGCGCCTTTGTACGGCGCAGAGACGCCCGTGCAACGGCACTAGAGCAAGCGGGCGCTGAGTTATTCGTTGGCGATATATTCGATTATCGAGATCTCAGAGAATCGATGGTTGGTGTCCAACGCGCCTATCATTGCCCGCCCTTTGTCCTCAATCTCCTGCACAATACAATGCTGTTCGCGATCGCGGCGGAGGAAGCCAAGCTCGAAGTTGTCGCACTGATGAGCCAGTGGACTCCACATGCCACACACCCATCGATCATCACGCGCGAGCACTGGATTTCAAACCAGATTTATCGCTGGATGCCGTCGGTGGACGTTGTCCACGTTAACCCGGGCTTATTTGGGGTCATGTATTTGCTCGGCTTGCCGGCGATCGTACATTTCGGCCAGTTCATGGCGCCGTTTGGCGACGGCCTCAATGCGCCGCCGTCAAACGAAGACATTGCGCGCGGCGCAACGGGCGTGTTGGCCGACCCCGCCCCCCATATCGGCAAGACGTATCGTCCGACCGGGCCCGAGCTGATTTCGCCACAGGACGTTGCTGGAATCCTCAGCCATGTTCTCGGACGCAAGGTCAGCTACAAGGATGTCCCGTTCAAAACCTTCGCCAAGGCGGGGGTTGCCCAAGGCTTCCAGCCGTTGGAGCTCTCCCAACTACGTCGCTACGCCGAGGATCTCAAAAGCGGTGCGCTCGCCATCGGTGCGCCCACCAATCACGTGCTGGAGGTCAGCGGCCGGGCGCCGGAGGATTTCGAGACCATGGCGCGCAGGTACATCAACGATCCGTCCCGTATTTACCCTGTCGTCAAGGTCGGAACGAAAGCGCAATCGATCGGCTTTCTATTGAAAATGCTGGCGACCAAGGCGCCGGATTTGGATGCTTGGGAACAGGATCGCGGATACCCACTACTGAACGACGCGCTTCTGGCACCGGACAGTGCCGATTGGCGTGCGAGCGCCGAGCGGCAGCAGCTCAATCTTCTGCCTGATGCGCGATCCAAAACACCATCTCTGGTGTTGACTACGTAGCCGCTTTTGTCGGGAGCCGTTTTGTCGACCCAAGATTGGTCACGCGGAGCGCTCCCACCCTCAAGACAGTCAAACGGAGGTACAACCATGTCCGACCTTCCACAACTACTCGAACGCAACCGCCGGTTCACCGCGCACTTCGCCGACGGCGAACTCCCCATTTGGCCCTGCCTCTCTACCGTCGTGCTTACCTGCCTCGATGCCCGAGTCGATCCGGCCCACCTGTTCGACCTGCAGCTTGGCGACGCGCTCGTGATCCGCAACGGCGGCGGCCGTATCAATTCCGGTGTGCTCTCTGACCTCGCCGTTTTGGGTCTCTTAACTGCGGCACTTCCCAGTGACAAGGCGATGACGCTAGAGCCCGTCATCCTCCATCACACCGATTGCGGGATGTCTCGATTCGCTGATCCAGCGGCCCAACAGGCCCTCGCCGACCGGCTCGGGATCGAATCAGACCAGGTCGCCGAGACCATGGCGATAACCGACCCAGCCCAGAGTGTGCGAGATGACATCGCACGGCTCAGCCGGACACCAGGGCTGCCAGACACCCTGGTCGTATCGGGCCTCGTCTACGACACCGCGCGCGGCACCGTCGAGGAGATCGTCGCCTCCGCCCCGCTCCGAAACATACGGCCCGCCTAGATCCACCACCCGAGATAGCGCGGACACATTGGGCGGCGGAGGCAACCGCCGAGAAAGCGCCAGGGCATTGTCACGTTAATTGAGTATAGGCCGATAATGGAACTTCTCCGTGAGGCTAAGCCACTGAAACTACATACGGCGACCGTCGGCGAGTCACCGCGAATTCGTAGTAAAACCGATTAATGTGAAAATGCCCCCAACCCACATCGAGGAGGAATTCATGAATTTCCCAGCCATCATCGTTCCAGCAATCGTTGCGTTCGCGCTGGTCACCGTCGGCCAACCCGGTGTCGGCCGAGGCGAGTCCGCACCGGGTACCTTGCCCGAGGGCTTTCCACTGCCCCCGCTCCACCCGGAAGGTGTCGTGCTTGAAACTAGGGAGCTGGCGCCAGGTGTCTACGCCCTCGTCTCGAACAAACCGCCGACCGACAATTCCGGTTTCGTGGTCGGCGACGAGGGCGTGCTGGTCATAGACGCCCACATCAACGGCGACATGGCGCGCCAGATACAGGCGCGCGTGCGCGATGTCACGGACAAGCCGATCCTTTATCTGGTCAATACCAACTATCACGGCGACCACACCTTCGGAAATTATGCCTTCCTGGATGACACGCTCATCGTCTCGCACCAACTCACCGCCGATAGCATGAGGGACTTCGAGCATGAGAAGGTCCTCATGCTGGCTACGGTCGACAACGACGAGTCCATTCTCGCCGGCACGCAACTCAGGCTGCCGGATATCGCGTTCGACGAAGCCATGACAATCGATCTCGGCGGGCGTGTCATCGAGCTATATCACTTCGGCTCCGGTAACACGCCTGGCGATACCGTCGTCTATGTGCCCGAGGCGAGAGCCGCTTGGACTGGAAACCTCGTGCTCGGCGAGGGCACCATTCCCTTTCTCATCGAGGGCGGTGCGGAGGAATACATCGCCACGTTAGCGCGCTTCGTGCAGACCGTTGACGCGCGCACCATAATTCCCGGCCACGCGTTTCCCACGACGGGCGCGATCCTGGGCCGTTACCTCGCCTACCTTAACGACCTTATTCATATGGTGCGCGACGCCTGGCTCCAGGGCATTACCCTGGATGAGGTGCTGGACGGGAACGAGCTTCCCGCCGCCTATGTAATACCGGCGGACTCGCCCTTGGCTGGGTTCAACGTATTTAATAGCGGCATACATAGCTGGAACGTCCGCGTGACCTATAGTGAGCTCGCCGGCGGTTGACAATGCCCGATCTCGCTAACCGCACTCCACCGGGCATAAGGTTTGACTAGCTAATTCCATAAGCAATGGCAAAAGGGATCGTATCTCCGCTAATGGCTATCAACAGACATCGAAGCGGGGTCGCCCGCATGTCCGTTGCTGACACAAAGCGGACTGACCTGACCTGCTTTAAGCCCGCATTGCCCAGATGACCTTGCGATTTGACAACAGCGCACCCGGATTCTGGTATAAGAATCATTACGTTATTGGTGAATTTGGGGTGTTGATATGGCTCACCCGATGGGTGAATCAAAAGATCGGGTTCTGAGGCTGGATTTTGACCGTCGGCTCAAGCTTGAGTTCCACGTTTCCAAAGTCACTTCCGACGCGGGATTGCTTGCCTACCGTGAACTCGATGACGCACTCGGGTTGACGGACATGGTTGGCGATGAACTGGTTGACCCGCGCACCGGCAAGAACGGCCAGCACGTGCTGACGGGATTGTTTCGTCAGTCGATCTTTGGCCGCCTTGGTGGCTACGAAGACGTGAACGACGCCGACCGCCCGGGACGTGATCCGGCGATGCGCTAGATTGTCGGCGGTCGTGCCGTTGCGAAAGCTGCGGCATCTACCAGCCAGATGGGACGCTTCGAGACCGAGTTCCTTGCCGCCGACGAGAACCTCGCCGCATTGGCTAATCTATCGGGGCAATGGATTGACCGGGTGCATGCGGGCCATCCGCCCAAGGCAATCGTGTTGGACATGGATTCCAGTGTGAGCCCGACCCATGGCGATCAGGAAGGCACGGCTTACAATGGCCACTTCGCCTGCACCTGCTACCATCCGCTATTCGTGTTCAACCAATTCGGCGATCTGGAACGGTGCACTTTACGGCCCGGCAACGTGCATAGCGCCCACGGCTGGCGCGACGTGCTAGAGCCGGTTGTCGCCCAGGATCGGAAGCTGCGGCGCTACTTCCGAGGGGATGCCGCCTTTGCCTCACCGGACATCTATGAGTTTCTGGAAGCCGAAGGTTACACCTACGCCATCCGTCTCAAGACCAACACGGTTCTTCAGGATAGAATCGCCCATCTGCTCTCCCCTCCGGTCGGTCGCCCGCCGAATCAAGTTCGCCGCTTCCATGCCAGCTTCAGCTATCAGGCTGGCTCGTGGGACAGGAAGCGCCAGGTCGTCGCCAAGGTGGAGTGGCACCCAGGGGAACTGTATCCCAGCGTCGGCTTCATCGTCACCAACCTGAGCCGACCGGCGAAGCGGGTCGTGGCCTTCTACAATCAGCGCGGAACGGCAGAGCAGCACATCAAGGAAGGCAAGAACGCCATCAAATGGACGCGGCTGTCTTGCCGCAAGTTCCGCGACAACGCCGTCCGGCTGCAGCTTCACGCCCTGGCCTACAATCTCGGCAACTTCATGCGGACGCTAGCCTTGCCGAGGGAAGTGGAGCACTGGTCGATGACGACATTACGAGAGAAGCTGGTGAAGATCGGTGCCAAGGTTGTCCGACATGGCCGCTACGTCACCTTCCAACTGGCCGAAGTGACGGTCCCAAGAGGCCTGTTCCGAAAAATCCTGAGGCTGATTGACGGGTTGCGGCCAGTCCCTTTGCCGCCATGACGGGCCTTGATCGAGACACATCCAAATCGCCCGAGAGGACAGGTGTGTGCTGCGCAGGTCGATGTGCGCCCTCACAGTGCGAAACGATCACGGGGCCGAGTTTCTCATCGCCAAACAAACCCGATCAAGAGCGGACCCCAGCCTATCGTGACAACTCCGGGTCGGGGTTACCCCCGGATGCCTATAGTGTTACTGTTTTCGGCGATTGGGAGGAACCATCTGGGGAATCCCGGCTGATAATGCGCCACGATGCACTACATTCACGATGCCCTGCGGGCTATCGCTCTCCTCGTTTGTCGAGGGCCGCGCCGCAGAGCGGTTTCACACGGATTCAATTACAGGGGGACACAACCGATGGCCAAGAAAGATATGTATTTCCCGATCGACGAATATCACGACCGTTGGAAGCGTGTTTACGCGGAGATGAAGAAGCGCGGCTACGAAGTCGCCATCGTCTGGGGCAAGTCGGCGGGTACTTACGAGCGCTCCATGGATATCCTATACCTCACGAATTTCTATTCGACTCACTCGGGCCAGGAGCCGGATGCGCCCGGTTCGACCGGTTGGAACGCGCGGTCCTTCTGCGCCGCCATTCTCATGAACGACGAGCCTCCGGAACTTCATACGGATCTTGTCGATCCGTACCCGGAGCGCATGCCAACCGATCGGCATATATTTGCTCTGGACCCGATCAAGTCGCTCGCCGATGCGCTAAACGAGCGCAAGATAGAAGGTCCGGTCGCGTGGTTCGGCAGCGACGTGTTGCCTGTGAAATACGCCATGCAGCTATGGGAGATGACGCCGAAGATCGAATATGTCTACGACAACGATCTCATGCAGCAGATCCGCAAGCTCAAGAGCCCGCGCGAGCTCGACGTCTACCGCGAGGGGGGCGAGATGGTGACGCTCGCCGTCAATGAAACCATGGAAGCGCTCATCATGGGCAAGTCCGAAGCCGAGGCCGCCGCGTTGGGCGCGGCGTCGATGATTCGCCAAGGCGGCTATTTCCACAGGATTCCGATATCGCACGGCGATGCCACGAGTCATCTCGAGAGGGATCCAACCTACGGCTTCAGCCAGGACGCGCCGAAATCCGGCGATTTGATCCATATGGCGCTCTATGGCCCGATCCACCAGGGCTACTGGTTCGATCCAGTCCGCACGGCCGTCGGGGGGAGAAACCCTTCGCCCGAGCAAAAGAAGCTCGTGGAGGACTTGGTGCGAATTATGCAGGAAGGAATCGAGGCCCACATCCGTCACGGGACCAAGGTCCATGATGTCGCCCACTCGGTCTTGGATCTCCAAGCCGAGCTGGGTTACGGCCAAACTGATTTCAACAAGAATTGGCCGTATTTCGGTCACGGCAACGGGTGTTTGTGGGAGCCCCCGTTCATCAGTCTCGAATGTGCCACGGAGGATGAAATCTTCGAAGAGAACATGGTAGCGAGCTCCGAAGCCTTCATCATCGGAGACGGTGTGGGGACGGCGATAATGGAGAACAACTTCATCGTCCACAAAGACGGCATTGAGCATCTCTACCCCAAGATTCCGATGATCTGGTGGTAGGGCGATCGACGAAAGCGGCGCCTCGGCAGCTCAAGGAATTTTCCATGGGCGTCGCTCGGGTGAGCTGCTGATATTACGGTACAGGTTGCGCATCGGCGGGGGGTGCGGGAACTACCTTCCCGGCTCAGGCTAGTCTGCACCGACGACGCCCGGCGACGACCGGGCGCCGTGCACCGTCAGCTTTCACAGCGCTTTCGAGGACCCGGCCACCCCGTCCGATGCCCCCGACCGGCAGAGCATGGAAGTGCGGTGCATCGTTTTCTACAACTAAACGGCCGGCCTTGGGCCACGCCGACCCATGAGTTAATTTGACTTTAGTCGCCTCTTACGAAGCCAGCATAAGAAACGTAGGTCACGGCCCTTACTCCGCGGCGCTTGCCGCCGGGCCCTTCGCCAGCGCCGCGAGGACGTCTTTCGAGGCCGCCACGAAGCCGAACAGGCCGCCCTGGGCCGGGAGGACGCGCATGGTCGCGTCGTGCATGTCCTGATAATAGGACGCACAGCAATCCGACAGGGTGAGCACGAAGAAACCCCGATCGATGGCGCCGCGGATGGTCGACTGCACGCAGCATTCGGTGGTCACCCCGCAGACGATGGTGTGGGTGACGCCCCAATCGTGCAGGATTTTTTCGAGATCCGTCTTGTAGAACGCCGAGAAACCGGGCTTGTCGATCACCGCCTCGCCGTCCGCGGGCTGGAGCTCGTCGATGAAGTCGTGGCCGTATTCGCCGCGCACTAGGTGGCGCCCGAGTGGTCCTGTTTCGCCGATCTCCGCGCCGACCCGCCGGCTCGAAAGCCGGCGCATCGCGTGGAGCGTCGAGAGATCGGGCGGGTGGCCCTCTCGGGTATGAACGATGTGAAGACCCGCCGCGCGCGCTGCCTCGAGAACGCCGCGGACGTTCGGCACGATCGCCTGGCCGGCGGAGAAATCCTCGTCGCTATTGCCCGTGCCGCCACCGGTGGGATCGAGAAAATCGCGCTGCATGTCGATGACGATCAGCGCCGCCGTCTCGGGCAAGAAGCTGTAGGTGTAATCCTCACTCGCAGGAACGTCGTAGGTCATGACGCAGCCTCCCTATCGGTTTTCCATGAGTCTAGCCGAGAACGGGCCGTGCCGTCACCACGTTTGATCTGGGCGATTGACATTAAGACGACCCAATCCTTAATTCCGGTTTGGATCAGACACGGGGGCCAGGCTAGTCCGCCGTCTCTGCTACGACGTGGTGCCGGGGTGCGGAACCGGGGCCGAACGACCAACATTTAGCCCTCACGGTATAAACGTGGGAACCCCCTATCGGGCCCGAGACCTAGCCGTCCTCTCCCCCGGTGCGGCCGGGCTCGCTCCCGGGCCGGCCGCCGCGGGTAAATCGCCCTCGCCCAGCGCGTCGAGCCGGGCGTCGGCGACCTTGGTGATCTCCTCGATCAGGTCGGGATGCTCGGCGGCGAGATTGTAGAAATCGCGGACCTCGAGGAGAAGCAGCCGGCATTCGGTAACCGCCGTGACCGTGACCCGGCGGGGCACGTCCTTGAGGATGGCGATCTCGCCGAAATATTCGCCGTCGCGCAGCCGGTGGGGCGTGGGGTGGAGCTCGATCTCGACCTCGCCCTCGACGATGAAATACAACCCGTCGGGCTGATCGCCGGCCCGGAAGATCGTGTAGTTCGCAGGCACGAGACGGGGCACGAGGAGGTTCGAGATGGCAGTGATCTTGTCGGCGTCGAGGCGCGCGAAGATCGGCACCTTGGAGACCATCTTCCAGTTGACCACGAACTCGCGCTTGCGCAGCTCCTGCATGAAACCGGATGCGATGATGCCGGCGGGCAGGGCGTACATGACGAGCCCCATGATGGTGACGAAGCCGCTGACGATCTTGCCGCCCAGGGTGATCGGAGTGACGTCGCCGTAGCCGACGGTCGTCAGCGTGACGACGCCTCACCACATGGCGTGGGGGATGGAGGCGAAAGTTTCGGGCTGCGCCGTACGCTCGAGCATGTACATGAGCGAGGCCGCGAGCACGAGCAGGATAGTCATCAGGAGGGCGGCGCTGAGCAGCGGGCCCTTCTGGTTGCGCAGCACCGCAAGAAAGGTCTCGAAGGCGACCGAATAGCAGGTGACCTTGAGGATTCGCAGAAGCCGGATCGCGCGGAGAAAGCGCAGGTCGATGCCGATCGCGAAGGACAGGTAGAACGGCAGGATGGCGAGCAGGTCGATGATCGCCAGGGGGCTCGCCATGTAACGCAGCCGGCCCCACAAGGGGTGGCGGAAGCGCGCCGAGGCGGCACCCGTGCAGGACCACACCCGGAGCAGGTATTCGACGCTGAAGACGGCCACCGAAAAGACTTCGAAGACGTAGAAATAGGGCGCGTGGAGCTCGCCCCAGTCCTCGACGGTCTCGAGAATCACGCCGATGACGTTGAGCAGGATGAGGCCGAGCAGGAGGTAATCGAGCACTCCGGTCGGCCGGCGCACCTCGCCCGAGACGTCGAGCGCTTCGTTCACGCCCTGCTTGAGTTGCTGGTACATGGCTGTCGGGTCGGCTCCCCCGCCGTGACCGGGCCCCATGGGCGGTATATCAGATGGTTAGCCGTATCGCGGCCTCAAAGTCAAAGCGAAACGGCCGATCAGCCCTCCGGCTTTTCGTCTCTCCGACAAGCGGTTCCGGGGCCCGCGGCTCCCACGGGCTCGCGCTGTCCGCGGGCAGGCGGCATCAACCCCGGTAGCGGCTGACCCGGATCGCGATCAGGCTGACGGTGATGGTCAGGGCCATGATGAATACCGCGACGACGTTGATCTGGGGCGTGATCACCTTACGCATCATGCCCCAGAGGAAGGTCGGCAGGGTGTTGCCGCCTCCGATGGTGAAGAAGGTGATGATGAAGTCGTCGAGCGAGAGCGCCATGGCGATCAGCGCCGCGCCGATGATCGTGGGCCGGGCGATGGGCAGAACGATCGTGAAGAACACCCTGAGCGGCGTCGCGCCCAGATCGCGGGCGCTGTTGACGATGGCGTAGTCGAAGCGCGCCATGCGGGCGTAGACGATGAGGATGACGAAGGGCTGGGTGAAGACGAGGTGGCTCATGATCACCGTGTTGAGCCCGAGCTTGACCCCGACGCTGGTGAAATAGGTGAGCAGGCCGATGCCCAGCATCAGGGGCGGCACCATGACGGGCAGGGTGAACAGCGCCATCGCGGCACCGGCGACCCGGGGCCGGGCGCGGGCCAGTGCCAGGGCCGCCATGGTACCGACGATGGTCGATACGCCGCCAACGGTGCCGGTAACGATCAGGCTGTTGTCGAGCGCGGCCCAGAACTGGCGACGGTCGAACACGGTTTCGTACCAGCCGGTGGTCAGGCCCGTGATCGGAAACTTGATGATCGAGCCCTCGGCGAAGGAGAACACCACGAGGACGACGAGCGGCAACAGCATGAAGACGACGAATGTGCCCAGCACGATGCGCCAGATCGGGCTCGACGGGTCGCTCATCTGGGCCTCAGGACGCGCGATGCGATGACGCCGACCAGAGTGACCAAGACGACACTGATGCCTATCACGGTGAAGGCTATCGCCGCGCCCATGGGCGGGTTGATGCGCAAGCCGAACTGGAGCTGAATGAAGGTGCCGATCATCGAGGTGTGAGGCCCGCCGACCAGCTTGGGCGTGACGAAATCGCCGGCGGCAAAAATGAAGGTGAGCGCGAAGGCGACGAACAACCCGACCCGGCACTGGGGCAGGACGATATCGCGGAACACCCGCCAACGCGAGGCGCCGAGGTCGCGCGCACCCCTGAGCGGCAGATCATCGATCGAGCGGAGCGAGCCGTAAATGGGGAGGACCGCGAGCGGCAGCATGTAATGGCCCAGCGTGATGACGAAGGCGAACGGGTTGTAGAGGAAGACCGTGATCGGCTCGGAAATCAGCCCCAGCTCCATGAGCGCGGAATTGAGGATGCCTTTCTGGCCCAGGATCGTCTTCCACATATAGATCTTGGAGAGAAAGCCGCCGAACAGGGTTATCAGCGCCACGAAGAGGAGTGCCGTTCCGTAGCGCCCCGCCTTGAAGCGGCAGCCATAGGCGAACACGAAGGCGAGGAACGTGACCGCCACCGAGATCACCGACGCCATGATGAAGGTGAAGATGAAGGATTTGGAATAATCGTCCAGCGCGGTGGCGTAATTCGCGAGCGTCGCGTCCGGGGTCAGCTTGTAGGATTCGACCCGCCAGAAGCTGATGACGAAGAAATAGACGATAGGCGCGACGAAAAACAGCAGGTAAACCGCGCTCGACGGGGCGAGCAGCGCGCCATGCGCCCGGCGTGCCGGCGTCAGCATGCGGCGAAGATCGACGATGGCTGCCTCCCTCTTTTTTCGCCGAGGATAAACCACAACGACCAAGCCGTCGCCCCCGTTCGAGAGCCCGGGCGGGCGACCCTTAGGACTCGACCGGTGATCCCGAGGGGGCTAAAATTGCCACCGGAAATATAACCGAACGCTAGCACCACAGGGAGGACCACTATCATGTCGACTTCGAAGAAACTCGATCTGCGCGAACTCGGGCTCGTGAATTTGCGCATGGGACTGCCGAGCCGGCGGGATTTCGGCAAGGGCGTGCTTGCAGCGGGCGCCGCGGCGGCCACAGGGCTGCCCGCGATGACGGCCTCGGCGGCCACGGAAGTCAAGTACATGGGCTGGCAGGGCTACGACGACGGCCTGATGGAAAATGGCTGGTTCGAAGCCAACGACATCATTCTCCAGTCGACCTACATCAGCTCCGTCGAAGACATCACCGCGGCCGCCATGAGCGGCGGCATGGGCGTGCTCGACCTGTCCGTGCCCGGCGACATCCACCAGGATATCTACGAAGCGGCGGGGATTCTCGAGTGGCTCGATCTCGACCGGCTGCCGAACTTCCAGAACGTGTTTCCGGCAATCGCGAGCCGCTTCAAACAAATGGACGGCAAGATCTCCATGGTTCCGTTCGAGTGGGGCTCGCTGCCGCTGATGTACAACGCCGACGTGATTTCAGAGCCGCCCAAGTCGTGGATGGATCAGTTCAAGCCCGAATACGCGGGCAAGGTCGGCATGATCCAGGAGCTCGCGGGCAACATGATCTGGTCGCTGCGCTGCGCTAACGACGTGCGCGAAACGGCTTACGCCACTGAAGAGCAACTGGCGAACGCGGCCGACCTGCTGATCAAGCTCAAGAAGGAGCAGGTGCTGACCATGAGCCCGGGCTACGGCGAGTTCGCCGGGCTGTTCGCGACCGGCGAGATCATCATCGCCTCGGGTTGGGAGCCGATTGCCGTCTGGGCCGGACCCGACGCGCCGACGATCAAGCACACCATGCCGGAGGAGGGGTGTCTCACCTTCGTCGACGCCCTCGCGGTCATCAAGGACAGCCCGAACCTCGACGCGTGCTACAAGATCCTCGATTATTCGCTCAGCGCGGAAGCCCAGGCCGCGACGGCGAACATGAACGGCACCGCCGCGGTCAGCTCGACCGCCGTGCCCCTGCTCGGCGCGGACAACACGGGGCTCTATCCTTACGACGATATCGACGGCTGGATGAACAAGGCCGGCCCGTTCCAGGCCTGGCCGCACGCCGCCGGCGACGGCTATGTCGCGTTCGATCGCTGGGCCTATCACTGGGAGCGCGTGCTTGGCGCGTAAGGCGCGGGCCCTGGAGGGTTCGGAGGCGTCCCCGCCGTGACCGTCGCGCTTGAGCGCTGGGCGGCGGGGTAGGCACGCGATGCGGCTTGACGATATCGTCGGCGAGCAGGCGCTGGCCGAGCTGGCTGCGCCCACCGCCCAGGCGCGCGGCCTGCCGGGCGCGGCGTACGGCGAGGATTTCTACGGGCTCGAGACCCGCCACGTTTTTCCCCGCAGCTGGGCGGCGGTGGCGGTGGGCAGCGAGATACCGAACGCCGGAGACGCGCTTCCCGTCATGCTGGCCGAGACGCCGCTCCTCCTCGTGCGACAGAAGGACGGAACGGTCCGCGGATTTCACAATGTCTGCCGACATCGGGGGATGCGGCTGGTTCCCGAAGCCTGTCAGGGGCAGGCTCGCATCGTCTGTCCGTGGCACGCCTGGACCTACGACCTCGGCGGCCGGCTGATAAAGACGCCCAACATCGGCGGCCCCGGGGTGGACGAGATGGCGGGCTTCGAGCGCGCGGGGGTCGGGCTGGTGCCGGTGGCCGTGGCCGACTGGAACGACTTCCTGTTCGTCAACGTCGACGGCAACGCAGGCCCCTTCGAGGAGCACCGCAAGCCGTTCGATGCGCTGTTCGCCAATTACGACCTGGCGAGCCTGGAGCTGGCCATGCGCTGGGAGCAGGTCTACGAGGGCAACTGGAAGATCTCCCACGAAGGCGGGATCGAGGACTACCACACGCCGTGGGGCCATCCCCAGATCTGGCGGGAGGCCAACTCGTTCAAGGGCTGGCCAGTCGTTCACCCCACTCATTACGCCGGCGTTTGCTCGGCGGCGACTTTCCGGGAGGGCGACGAGGCTAATCGGCTTTACGATCGGCCTCTGCCGAGCCTGCTCAAGGACGAGAACGAGGGGCAGGGCTGGATCTACATTATCTCGCTGTTTCCGACCGGACTTGCATGGGTTGCCGAGAATTACGTCTTTTTCGTATTGTTCACGCCGATGGGCTGGAACAAGACCCGGGCCGCGTTCAATTTATATCTGGTGGGCGAGGCGGCGAGCGATCCGGCTTACGCGGACCAGCGCACAGCCTTGTACGAGGAATGGAAGCTGATCGGCCAACAGGACATGCCGTTCGTCAAATACGTCCACGCCAATCTCGAAGACCGGGACCGGGCCGGCATCCGGCCCCGCTTCTCGGCCTACTGGGAGGAGGCGGTCCACCACTTCCAGAAGATCGTCGTCGCGACGATCCGGGAGCAGGAGGGGGCGAATGGCTGAAGCGAAGGCAGCGGAAAAACCGGACGGCTACGGCGATTACTGGTTCGGCCACATTCCGCCGGTGGCCGCGAAGCGGGACGGCGGCACGGCTCTGCTCATCATCGACATGCAGTACCAGTGCGCCTCCGCCGACCAGGGGCTCAACTGCGCGCTCGAGACGATCGACCCGGGCTCGATGGCCTACTTCAACGCGCGCAACGAAAGCCTCGTGGTGCCCACCATCGTGGCCCTGCTCGAGCATTTCCGGGGCCACGGGCTGCCGGTCGTCTACGTGACGCTTGGCTCCTACTACCAGGACCTGCGCGATCTCTCGGCGCGGTTTCGCGGCTGGATTCGGGCGTTGGAGGCGCGCTCGGGAATGGCCGATATCTTCTGGTCGGGCAACCCGGCGTTCGAGATCCGCGAGGAGCTGACGCCCCGCCCGGACGAGACGGTCATCCACAAGACGACGACCGGGGCATTCAACAGCAGCAATATCGACCAGGTCCTCCAACGCATGGGGATCGAGACCCTGGTCATTTCCGGCGTTTCGACCAACGAGTGCGTCGAGACCACCGCGCGCGATGCCGCCGACCGGGGTTATGGCTGCATCATCGTCGACGAGGGCACCGCAGACTACAACCAGCAGGCCCACGATGCCAGTCTGTCCAGCTTCGCGCTCAATTTCGGGTATGTCGTCAAGGGCGCGGGCGACGTGATCGCCGCCCTGGACCGCGGGGCGGCGGGGTAGGCGCGCGGGTTATGCGGCGTCGGCCGCGGAGCCTTGGCTGATGTAGTCGTCGAGGAAGGCGGAGCGCCGGCCGTCCTCGGTCCAGAGGATGGGGAAAAAACTCTCGTCCATGGTGTCGTCGCCGAACTTTTGATAACGGCAGAAGATCGAGCCCATGCCGTGCGCCCGGCGCTCGGGATGGAAGCGGGCCTCGGACGAGCAGCAATGAGTCGAGAGCGCCTTGCGGTCGGCTCCGGCGTCGCGGTTCGTATCCGAGCCGTGGAAGGTCCAGCCCGAATGAAACGCACCGCCGCCGGCGGGCACCTCGACGGCGACGACCTCGGGCTCGTCGACGCCCGCTTGTTTCGCGGCCGCGCGCATGGCGCCCTGATAATCGCCGACGCCGTACCATTCCCTACCCCGGTCGACGAAGTGGCCCCATTTATGAGAGCCCTTCGCGTAGCAGAGGGTGCCGGCGTCCGCCGAGGTGTCGGTGAGCGCGATCCAGCAGGTGACGAACTCGTGGGGCACGACCCAGGTGTTGTAGGGGCAATCCTGGTGCATCTTGACCTCCTGGGAGCCCGGCACCTTCCAGACCAGGTCGTGCTGGTGGGTGCGCGCGCCGGGCCAGCCGCCGAGCTGGGCGCACCACAAGCCGATTTCCTTGCACAACGCCACGCTCGCGATGGTGTGGTCGGACTTCCAAGCGTTGGAGAACTGGCGGTTATGGGACACGCCCTGGGAGCCTTCGCCCCAGGCGGCATCGTCGGGAACGATGCCGGTCTCGAATTCGCCGCGAAACAGCGCCTCGAAGCGCGCCGCCGCCTTTGCGGCGAGACTGGGATCGATCAGGCGGTCGACGATGAGAAAGCCGTCTTCGAGGAATTGTGCGACCTGCTCGTCACTCAGCCGAGACGTATCCGCGTCCATCGCGCATCCTTTCACCGAGCCCGAGTCCCATTTTAAACTCGCCCCTAGCCGGCCGTATAGCCCCCGTCGATCATGAAGGCGACGCCGGTAATGAAGCGGGCACGCTCGGAGGCCAGATAGAGGATCGCGTCGGAGACGTCGCGGGGCTCGGCGATCATGTTAAGCGGATTCTCCGCGGCGGCGGACTTGCTGCCCTCCTCGTCGCTCATGCCGCTCTGCGCGTAGACACTGTGGAGCATGGGCGTCTCGGTCACGCTGGGACAGACCGCGTTGACGCGGATGCCGTCGGGCGCGTGATCGAGCGCCATCGCCCTGGTCATCTGCACGACCGCGCCTTTGCTCGCGCAGTAGGAGCCCAGGGCGGGCACGCCCACGATGCCCGCGTCGGAGGCGACCGAGACGATGGCGCCGGACTTGCGTTCGCGCATGTGACGAAGCGCGGCCCGGCTGAGAAAGAACACCGCGTCGAGGTTGACGCTCATGGTCTCGCGCCAGAGCTCGTCCGTGGTGTCGGGGATCGACACGCAATGGCACACGCCCGCGTTGTTGACCAACACGTCGAGCTGGCCGAACGCCTCCATCGTGGCGGCGACGACGGAATTGCAGAACGTTCCGTCCGCGATGTCGCCAACCTGCGCCCGGGCCTTCCCGCCCGCCGTCTCAATGGCCGCGCGCGTCGCTTCGGTGCGCCCGGCGTTGCGTCCGGTCACCATCACGCTGGCGCCCTCGTCCGCGAAGGCCTGCGCCGTTACCGCGCCGATTCCCGAGGACGCGCCGGTCACCAGCACGACCCGGCCGTCGAAGTCTCCTGCCATGGTCCGATCCTCCCTCTCGCTATCCGCGCGCGCAGTCGGCGTGCGTGCTAGGATCAGGCTACACGAGCGGGCGGGCCGTGGCGAGGCGAGACCGCGTTTTCGCGCCGGGAGCGGCAAGGAGGGATCACCATGGCCTTGGACAACGGCTTTCTGACGGGAACCAACCTGATCTGCCTGGTCTGTCCGGACATCGAAACGTCGGTCCGCCGGTGCGCCGACGAGCTGGGGATCGGCCCGTGGGAGTTCTACGATTTCGTGCCGCCCTGACAGAAGGACACGGTGATCGGTGGCGCGCCCGTTCCCTACTCCTTGCGCGCCGCCTTCGCGGACCTGGGCACGGTGAGCTGGGCATTTCTCGAACCCCTCGAGGGCCCGACGATCTACGCGGACTTTCTCGAACGCAAGGGCGCTGGCGTGCATCACGCCGCCTTCGACCACGACGGGCTCGACTACGACGGCTGCATCGCCGAGTTCGCGCGCCGGGGCTTTGAGGTCTCCCAGTCGGGCTTCTGCAGCGGGCGCTACTGCTATTTTCCAACCCGACCGGCCGCTCACATCGTCTTCGAACTGGTCGACGACGCGGGTGGTGAGACGCACGGCCCGATCAAGACTTACCCCGACGGAGCGGAAAACCTTCCGGCGGGCTTCACGCGAACCGCCTCGCTGGGACTCGTCACGGGCGACCTGGACGAGACCTTGCGGGTCTATGCCGATCGGTTCGGCATCGGGCCGTGGTCTATCGTGGACGCGGACGACGGCGCGTCGGGAACTGTGCGCCAGGCGTCGACCATGCTGGGCGACATCCTGTGGGAGATCGTCGAGCCCGCCCCGGGCCCGTCGCTTTACCGCGATCATCTGGATCGGCGGGGGGCCGGCGTGCACCATATCGGGGTCGCGGTTGGCACGGGCGATTATGCGGCGCGGCTCGCAGAGCTCGGCGCCCGGGGGCTCGACACCCTCGCGGCGGATGAGGGAGCGGCCTTTCTGGCGACCGACGACGTGCTGGGCGCGAGGCTGAAGGTCTTCGCGGACGAGGGCGCGCGCGCCTAGTCAATTCTGCGTGAACTTTGGACCTAAGCGGGTCGGCTTATGGCAGGATCGGGCGATCGTTGCCATATTAGGAGGACCGGGCGCCGGGTCGTGGGGAAACCTGTGCGGTTCGGCTTCGGGAAAGACCTTGCCATGACGAGACAACTCGCTCGCCTGATTATCCTCGCCGCCCTCGTGGTCTGGGCGAGCGCGCCCGCGCTCGCGGGGAGCTCGGACTCGAGGAAGTCGATTCCCTACCAGAAGGAGATCCTGTTTTCGGGCAGCGACTTCAGCTTCGCTGGCGGGCCCCACGAGCTTCGCACGGCGGTCTACGGCAACCCGTTCGGCGCGGACAGGGCGCAGGTCGAGACGAGCGTGATCGCCGCCATGCAGACCACCAACTGGTTTTGGCAGGCGGTCAAGCCGAGCGTGACGTTCACGCCCGAGCTTGGCTCGGACGACTGGCGCTCGCTCCATATCGCGGTCTATCTCGACGCGGAACCGTTGGCCGACCCCAAGGCCTGCTGCGCTGCCGCGGGCGGGCTGGACTTCGCGGCCCCGTCGAAAGCCATCGCCATCCGCTTCGTCTTCTGCAGCGGAACCCGGCTCTATTCGACCACCGTTGCGACGAGCCCGACCGCAGCGACCCCCGAGGACGATGATTTTCGCAAGCTCGTCGGCCAGATGACCCGGGGCCTCTGGCCGCTCCGCTACCTGGGCGTTCAGTTGGGCAGCAGCCAGGTGCTTCTGGAATACCGCCAGCGCAACACGGCCAATCCCGAGCTGTTCGGCTACGGCTTCAACACGGTCCGGCAGTTCCTGGGGCCGGGCAGCCACCCGGGTCAGCGGTTCTGACATGAGCGCGGTTGCGACCCGGCTCAAAATCTGCCTGCGCCGCGCCGCGATTCCGCTTATGGGCAGTCTCGTGCTGGCAGCCTGCAGCTCGGGGGTCTATTCGGTAGTCCAGAAACGGGGCTACGACCCGGCGGAGTTTCGCTACGCCGCCCAGGACAAGGCCCTGCGGACGGAGATTCACGGCAACCCGTTCGAGACCGAGGACGGCGCCTTCCGCGAGGCGGTGTCGGCCGCGATGCAGCCCGGCCACTGGGGCTTCGACGTGATCTTCACGCCGCGCACGCGGCTCACGGACCAGCCCGACGAGCGCGCCCGGTCGGAATATTTCGTCGCCGTCACGTTCGACACGAACCTCGACGACGGCCCGGCGCTGTGCGCGGGCGAGACGGATTCGAGCGACGGGGCGAGCACGGCGGAGGGCATCGTCGATGCGCGCATGGCGTTCTGCCGGGACGGTCAGTTGCTGTCGACGACCCGGGGCGTCGTCCAGGGCGTCGCCGGACCCGCTGACGGCCGGTTCGTCACGATGATCGCCCGGATGACCCGGGAGCTCTTCCCCCAGCGCGATTATCTCGACGACGACGGCCCCGCTGGAGGGAATCTCTTCTGAGCTAGCCCCGGTTCGCGTCCAGGAAACGAAGCAGCACCTCGAAATAGGCCTCGGGCTCTTCCCACATTGGCAGGTGCGAGCTGTTCTTGAACACCGCGATCTCCGAATTCGGCAGGGCGTTGTGGATCTTCATGGAGCACTCCGGCGTGAGCTCGTCGTGCATGCCGCAGAGCACGAGCGCGGGCTGGGTGACGCCAGCGAGGCCTGCAAGCCAGTTCTTGGCCTTGATGCTGCCCGTGTAACAGAACTCGTTGGGCCCCTGGATCGCATCGTAGGGTCCCATATTCCAGTCGTTGAGCGAGCGATTGACCGCGTCGGGCCAGACGTCGAGGCGGCAGACATGGCGGTGATTGAGCAGAGTGATCGCCGCTTCGTATTCCGGATGATCGAGGGTTCCTTCCGCCTCGTGGCGCTGCATCATCGCCACGGTCTCGGGCCCCAGCGCCGCGCGCAGGCGGTGCAGCTCGCTCACCAGGTGCGGAATGTCGCCCGCGCCGTTCGCAAGGATGAAGGTCTTGAAGCTGTCGGGGTAGGCGAGGGCGTATTCCTGGCCCAGCCAGGTGCCCCAGCTCTGGCCGTAATAATGCACCTTGCCCAGCCCCAGTGCGGTGCGCACGGTTTCGGTCTCCTCGACATAGCGCTCGATGGTCCAGAGCGCGGCATCGTCGGGCTTGTCCGAGGCACCGCAGCCCAGCTGATCGAAGGCGACCACCCGGTAGCCCTTGTCGGCGAGCCAGGAATGGGCGTCGCGGACATAGTCGCAGGGCAGACCAGGGCCGCCGTTGACGCAGAACAGCACCTCGTCGCCGCTGCCGAAGCTGTAGGCGACGATGGTGTAGCCGTCGACCTCGACGGTGATCGTATCGTCGGGCTTGCGCTCGTCCATCATGGCGTGGGTCTCCCTGATCCGGTTCGTCCGTTGCAGCGAGCATAGCGCCGGCCCGCGGAATTCGACAACCGCGCAGGCGCGTGCCCTTGACAGGCCATCGCCGGGTGGCGACGCTGGAGGGTCGGGATGCGCCCTTTGCGGTCCCGTGCCGGACCGCGAGGCACCTCGACCCGGATAGGAGACAGAGATGAAACGCACCGGATTGGCCGTGGCCGCAGTCCTGGCGCTTGCCGCGTTTCCCGGATTTGCCGCCGAACAGAGCGTCGAGATGAACCGGGTCGGCGCTGAGGGGGTGGGCGAAGCGATCGGCACGGTCAGGCTGTGGGAGAGCCCGTTCGGGCTCATGCTGGCGCTGGGGCTTTCGGGTCTCGAGCCCGGCGGGCACGGCTTTCACATCCATCAAAACCCCGATTGCGGGCCGGCCGAGAAGAACGGTGCGCTGGCCGGCGGGGTGGCGGCCGGCGGACATTTCGACCCAGCGGGAACGGGCGCCCACCACGGGCCGTACGGCGAGGGGCATCTGGGCGACCTGCCGGTGCTTTGGGTGAGCGCGGATGGCACGGCGAGCCACCCGATCCTGGCGCCGCGCCTCGCACTGGCGGACGTCCGCGATCGGGCGCTGATGATCCACGCGATGGGCGACAACTATGCGGACGATCCCAAGGCGCTCGGCGGCGGCGGCGCGCGTGTCGCCTGCGGCATCATCCGTTAGGCGGCGGTCGATGGCCGAGACCGAGGCGGTGCTGTTCGCGAACGCGGCCTTCTATCACGCCTTCTCGACCCGGGACACCGAGGCGATGGCGGGACTGTGGGCGGAATCCACGCCGGTCTCCTGCATCCATCCGGGCTGGGAGGCGTTGTCCGATCGGGGCGAGGTAATGGAAAGCTGGGTCCAGATTCTCTCGGGCTCGGGCGCGCCGGCGATTACCTGTCACGAGCCGCGCCTCGTACTGGCCGGCGAGTTCGCGCTTGTCGTGTGCTACGAGGCGATCGCCGACAACCTGCTGGTGGCGACCAACATCTTCATCCGCGAGGACGGACAGTGGCGGCTGATGCATCATCAGGCCGGGCCCACCGCCTACCAGCTGTCCGAGTCCGAGGACGACGCGCCCGACGTAATGCATTAAATCACTCACGGCAGCGGCCCCCGAAAGGGTCCGCGCCCGCGCAGGGGCGACCTGAAGCGCATCGAGCCGAACGCGATGCGTGTTTGCGCCGTGCTGCGCACGGCGGCAGGTCCGACGATCCACGGGGTCAGGATCAGGCGTGGTCCAGGCGGTCGCGCATGAGTGCGAGCCAAGCGTTTGAAAGCGCCAGGCAGAAGGCTCTGGCGGCCGAGTCGTAAGCGGCAAGCTGATCCTCGAAGATGCCGGCGAGGCCGGGACGATAGCGCTCGGTCACCGCGGGATCGATCGCGATCCATCGGCGGGAGAATTCGGGCTCGACCTCGAAATGGGGTTGGATGCCGTAGGTCGTCCGACCCAGCCGGAAACCCTGGTTGGTGTTGATGTCGTCGGTCATCAGATGGACCGCGCCGCCGGGCAGGTCGAAAGTGTCCTGGCGGAACTGCATAAGGAAGATTTCCTCGGGCGCGTTGGCCAGCAGAGGATCGTGGCGCGCTTCGGGCGTGAAATGGATCGGATAGTAGCCAACCTCGGGCCGGCGATGGTGGTAGACCTGCTTGCCGTTGGCGCGGGCGATGAGCTGGGCGCCGAGACAGACCCCGAGAATCGGCTTCTCATGGCCGTGGAATTGGTGGATCAGCTCGACCGTCTGCAGGAGGTGCGGATATTCCGCGTCGTCGCAGGCCCCCATCGGACCACCCAGCATCAACAGCCCGTCATGGTCCGAGTCGCTCGCCGGCAGGACGTCGCCGTCCGGCGGCGTGCGGGCGTCGAGCACGGCGCCCGCGGCGTCGGCCGCGAGCGCGATGTAGCCGGCATGGGATTGCGCATGACTCTGGACCACGAGAATCTTCACGGGTTGACGCTCCGCGGTAGAGGATCTGAGCGCCGGCCCTGGCCGCCCGTCGTCGACATGCACATGCTATAGGGCGCGGAAAAAGTCTAGAGCCGATTGGAGTGGAACGGTCCCGGTTATGGGCATTTCCTAGCGCCAGCACTCTAGAGGCAAGGTGGAGGCGAGCGCCCGCTCGGCGATTTCCGCGGGCGACAGCGCCGCGCCCGGCACCGCGTGCGCGTAGGCGACGCCCTGGGCGTCAAGAAAGCCGGTCGCCACGGCGGCGCGCAGGCCGAAATTCACGTTCTGGGGGATATCGTCCGTGGCCCGGGCGATTTTCATGGCGTCGAGCTTGGAGACGACGACGCCGACCACCCCGCCGCTCGCGTCGAAGATCGGTCCGCCCGAGTTACCCCGCTGGACGGGCGCGGTGATCTGAAGCAGGCGACGATCGTTGTCGGGCCCCGCGAGCGCGCTGACGGCGCCGGTCGTAACGTTTGCTTCCGAGGCCAGGATGCCGCGCAGCGGATAGCCGACGACAACCACCGGATCGCCGGCGCGAACCGTGTCTGTCGACTGGAAAGCGGCCACCGAGGAGAGCGGTCGAGCCAGCTTGAGCAAGGCCAGATCGTTGGCCCGGTCGAGCGCGACGACCTCGAGCGCGGCCACGCCTTCCCGGCCGCTCAGCACCGCGCCCGGACATCCGAGAACGACGTGGGCGTTGGTAATCACATGGCCCTCGGCACTGACCACAAAGCCGGTGCCCGACGCCCGCTCGCCCGTGGTGAACGGTTCGGTGCCGAGCGCCGGCTCGGCACCTTCGACCGGCGTCCAGGCTTCGATCCGGCGCTCCGCCGCGGCCAGCGCCTCGGCGCTCAAATAAACGCTGACAGTGTCGCGCTGGAGTTGCGCGTCCGTATGGCCCGCTGCGGCCGCGAGGCTGAACCAGACGTAGGCCTCCCCATAATCCTCGTCGACCCGCTGGCCGTACTGATAGATCAAGCCCATCTTGTACTGGGCTCGGGGCACGCCCTGGTCGGCGGCCAGCCGGGTGAGCCGGACCGCCTCCCCGACGTCGCGCGGCAGGCCGTGACCGTGGAACAGCAGGGCCGCGAGATCAGTGCGCGCCTCCGGGTGGCCCTGATCGGCTGCAAGCCGGTAGCGCTCGGCGGCCAGCCGGTAGTCGCGCGCAACCCCTTCGCCCCGTTCGTACATCCGGCCCAGACGGAATTGAGCTTCGATGCCGCCCCGCTCGGCCTCGATCTCGAAGAGCCGGAAGGCAGTGGCGAATTCGCCGTGCACATAGGCCGCAATGGCTGCGGCGAGGTCCGCGCGCGCCGGCGTCGCGGCCGGACCGGCGGTTAGAACCAGGACGATCGCGAGCGCGCCGAAGAGCCGTCTCATGGCTCTAGGATGGGTCGCACGGGAGCGCTTGACCAGCGTCAATTCGCGAGGTCCACGGAAATCGGCGCATCGATGGCCACGAGCGCGCGCAAGCGGGCGAACAGGCCGATCCCCCGGTTTCCGGCATTCAGCCCGGCCGATGCGGAGCCTCGGACAATTCGATCGCGTCCGATCCTAGAAGCTGTAAACGAGCGACGCCTTGGTCGTCGTGTCGGTCTTTTCCGTGCCCGGCTCGACGTTGGTCTCGTGCTCGATGTCGAACGAGAGGCGCGCCGCCAGCCGGTCCAAAACGTTTGCCGTGAGCGCCAGCGTAGATTCGATGGTCGTACGGTCGGCACCGAGGATCACGGTCGTCTCGCCGCCGAGCGTCGCGTGGTCCGAGATGGTCCAATCGAATTCGCCGTCGAGGCGGCCGACGATCTCGGTCTCGGTGTCGTTGGTCGTCTCGCTCTTGGTCTGGCGGGCTCCGAGGCCCGCCTCGACGTCGAGGATGAAGCCAGGGAGACGGATCAGGCCGTAGCCCGCGCCGAGCGTCTCGGTGATGCGGTGGGCGAAGCCCGAAAAGGCATCGTCTTCAAAGGACACGAAACCCAGCAGGTAGAACCGCGCAAAGAGCTTGTAGTCGGTTTCGAAGCTGGTGAAATAGCGGCGCTCGTCGGTCACGTTGTCGTCGTCGCCGAAATCGAATTGAACGCGCGCCTCGTTGCGCCACAGGGTGCGCTCGTGGATCAGCTTCGCATCGACGCTGACCTCGGCGCTCTCGGTGTTGCCGGTGATGCGGCTGCCGCCGATGTCGATCTCGCCCGACCAGGGCGAGAGGAGGACGTCGGGATCAGTTGCGGGTTGCGGGGCTCCGGCCGGCGGCAGCGGGCCCAGCGGGGGGGCTTGCGCGAAGCGTTCGGCGAACGCGGGGAACGCGGTCTGAGCCGTGGAGACGATTGCCGCGCCATCGTCCGGGCGGGCCGCGAGGGCCGCACGCACGATCGCCTCGGCAAGCGCGGGATAGCGGGCGATGCTCTCGACGACGGCGGCGCGGAGCCGGGCGGGGCTTTCCATCACGGCGCCCTGGGACAGGGCCGCGTCGACATCGGGCGGCAAGCTCTGGCCGAGAACCGGCGCAGGTCCGAGTCCAAGCCCGAGCGCCAGACCCACAGCAATCAAAACCCGGCGCACGGCATGCTTGGTCATGGCTGGGCGGGCCTCAGGGCTTCGCCGCCGCGGCCCGGGCGGCGTTTTCTTCCTCGCTGTAGAAGGGGTCCGCGAGTATGCGCGCGTCGGGCAGGCCGAGGTTTGCCAGCAGCGCGGCCGCAGCCTCGATCATCGGCGGCGGGCCGGCGAGATAGGCAAGCGCACCGTGGAAGAGAGCCGCATCGGCTGCGAGCGCGTCGGTGACCCGCCCGGCGCGCCGCAAAGAGCCAGCTGCGGGCCGCTCGACGACGGGCACGAAGCGAAGATTGGCGTGATTGGCCCCGAGTGCGGCGAAACGCTCTTCGAGATAGATTTCGTGTTCATTGCGGGCGCCGAAGTAGAGATGGATCGGCTGGGTCATGCCCGCGGCCAGTGCGGTGCTGACGATCGAGGCCATGGGGGCGAGACCCGAGCCGCCGGCCACCGCGAGGATGGGTGCGGGATCGTCGTCGTGTAAGCAGACCCGGCCCAACGGGCCTTCGAGCGTGACCGGATCGCCGAGCTTGAGCGCGCCCGCAACGAAGCCGCTGGCGCCCCCGGTCTTCATGTCGCGGATATGAAACTCCAGGGTGGACTCGCCGGGCCGGTTGGCAATCGAGTAATCCCGCGCGGGGAAATTGGCGAAGCGGACCTGGGCGTATTGGCCGGCGCGAAAGGGGAAGGCGCCGCCCCCGACGATCTCGAGCCGCACGATGCGCACGTCGTGGGTCGCGTCCTCGAGACCGACGACGCGACAGCGGCAGCGATGTCCCGGGGCCCGGGTCATCGGCCGATTTGGTCGCGCAACCCCATTTTGCACCTCAATAATAGTCGTCGAAGTCGAAGCCGACGCCGAATGCCGCGGGGTGCTCGCTTCGCGCCTTGACCATCTTGAACCAACCGAAGCCGATGTCGGAGGCAAACTTTCGGGCCTCGGCGTCATGCGCCGCCATCTCGACCGGGAACCGGTCCATCAGCCCCGGACGGGTTTTCTCGAGGGCGGTCCGTGTCGCGTCCATCCATGTCCCCATCAGTTCGCCCGATGCCTCGAAATGGGCCTGAATGCCGTAGGTCGTCTTGCCGACGCGGAGCGCCTGGTTCGAATTGGTGTCGCTTTCCATGAGCCGGACCCCGTCCGCCGGCATCTCGAAATAGTCGTCGTGGTATTCGATCAGGTGGACCGGGTTTGGCTGGCCGCCAAGCAGGGGATCTTCGGCACCCTCGGGCGTCAGCCGCAAGCTGTAGAGCCCGCACTCCGAATTTTCGTCGCGATGAACCTGCGCGCCGAATGCCCGGGCGATGAGCTGTGCGCCAAGACAGACGCCCAGCACCGGCTTGTCCTTGCGGTGAAAGTGGCGGATCAGCCGCATGGTTTTTTGCAGAAACGGATGCTCCTCGTCGTCCTCGGCATGCATGGCGCCGCCCAGCACGATCAAGCCGTCATAGGTCTCGTCGTCGGGTGGCAGCTTATCGCCGCGCAACGGGTGGACGTGCCGGAGATCCGCGCCGTAGGCCTCGGCCGGCTCGTCGAGATAACAGAGCGGCGAACTTTCGTCGCACTGGATCACCACTGTCCGCATATCGATCACCTCCCAGGCTCACGGGCCGCTATCGTTCACGCATCCGGATGGCTAACATAAGCCCGGGCGCGAGGCTAGCAGGGAGACGGGCCAAGATGGAATACCGGCGATTGGGGCGGAGCGGCGTGAAGGTTTCCACGCTCTGCCTGGGCACGATGACCTTCGGCGAGACGCCGGAAGGGTCGATGATGCACGGCGCGGGGTGTGACGAGGCGACGTCGTTCGCAATCATGGACGCGGCGCTCGATGCGGGCATCAACTTCTTCGATTGCGCGAACGTCTACGGCCCGGACGGCCTCTCGGAACGGGTCGTCGGCAACTGGTTCGAAGCGGCGGCGCGGCGCGACGAGGTCGTGATGGCGACCAAGTGCCGGTTCCGGATGGGCGAGGGGCCGCTCGGCACCGGCGCCACGCGACGGCATATCCTGCGGGCTTGCGAGGACAGCCTCAGGCGGCTTCGGACCGACCGGATCGATCTTCTCCAAATTCACATGCAGGATATCGAGACGCCCGAGGAGGAGACCTTGCGCGCGCTCGACGATCTCGTGCGCGCCGGCAAGGTGCTCTATATCGGGGCGAGCAACTACGCCGCCTACCGTCTCGCCGATGCGCTTTGGACCAGCGAGGTCAAGCTCCTCGAGCGGTTCGTCTCGCTCCAGGCCCAGTACAGCCTTGCAGTGCGCGACATCGAGCGCGAGCATGTCCCCCTGTGCCGGACGCATGAGGTCGGCATCCTGCCCTGGTCGCCGCTGGCCGGCGGCTTTCTGACCGGGAAGATCAGGCGCGACAGCAAGCCGCCAGCCGGCTCGCGGCTCGCCGTACAGGCGGCGCGTCTCGCGCGCTTCGACAACGAGCGGGGCTGGGCGTTGATCGAGACGCTTGCGGCGATCGCCGAAGAGCTCGGCGCGACGTGTGCCCAGGTCGCGCTGGCCTGGGTCACGACCCGGCCGGGCGTGGTTTCGGCTGTGTTCGGCGCGCGTTCGACCGAGCAACTGGCGGATAATCTTACCGCCGTAACACTCGAATTGCCGGATGAGGCGCAGGCCCGGCTCAGTGCGGCGAGTGAGCTCGAGCTCGTCTATCCCTACGACATGTTCACCCGCGTGCAGGGGCGGTGGTAGCCGGAGAGACCCGCGTCAGTTAGTCTCGCGCGAGACCAATTGGCGTCGTGAGGTCATCGACAGTGTCCGGTCCGCTTGAAGGCGTTCGAATCGTCGATCTGACGACCATGATCTCGGGACCGTGGGCGATCATGATTCTGGCGGATCAGGGCGCGGACGTGATCAAGGTCGAGACGCCGGCGGGCGGCGATCACACCCGGGCACTCGGCAACCAGAGCGGCGGCCTCTCGGCCATGTTTCTCAATGTCAATCGCAACAAGCGATCGGTGACGGTCAATCTGAAGTCGCCGAGAGGTGTCGAGCTCGTCAAGGACCTGGCCGGCACGGCGGACGTCTTCGTGCAGAACTTCCGACCCGGCGTGGTCGACCGGCTGGGTGTCGGCGAACCGGACATCAGAGCCGTCTCTCCCACTGTCGTGTATGTCTCGATCAGCGGCTTCGGGGAGAAGGGCCCCTACGTGGGCAAGCCGGTCTACGACCCGGTCATTCAGGCCCTCTCCGGCCTGGCCAGCGTGCAGGCCGGCTCGGACGAGGAACGCCCGCGCCTGGTGCGCACCATCCTGCCCGACAAGCTCGCCGCCGTTACCGCGGCGCAGGCGATTACCTCGGCGATCTACGCGCGGGAAAAATCGGGGCAGGGGCAACATGTAAGGCTCTCGATGCTCGATGCCGTGCTCGCCTTTCTCTGGGCCTCCGACATGGGCGGGCAGACCTATGTGGACCAGCCCGTCTCCAATCAGGCCGCGGCCAGCTTCATCGATCTCATTTACGAGACGAAGGACGGTCACATGACTGTCGCCGTGATGAACGACAAGGAGTGGCACGGATTGACCCGCGCGCTCGACAAGCCCGAGTGGCTCCACGATCCGCGTTTCGCGACGCCGGCGCTTCGGGATCAACATATCGATGAGCGTCTGGAAATGACCCAGGAGGCCCTTCGGAACCGGACCACCGCCGACTGGACCGAGCGGCTGGAACGCGAAACCGTGCCCTGCGCCCCGGCGCTGACGCGAAACGAGGTGATCGAGCATGCGCAGGTGCTGGCCAGCGAAAGTCTGGTCGAACACGATCACCCCATCGCGGGCCGGCTCCGGCAGGTGCGCCCCCCGGGGCGCTTCGAGGCCACGCCAACCCGATATCGGCGGGGCGCGCCGGTTCTCGGCGAGCACACCGACGAGGTCTTGCGGGAGCTGGGCCTCTCGCGTTCCGAGATCGAACGGTTGCGCGAGGACGGCGCGGTTGGATCGGATGGCAGACCGGACGCCGGCACGACGCGCACACTTGGATCGGGAGGCAGGCGGTGACGGGCACCAGGCTGCAGAACAGGACGACGGAATACTGGCAGGCGCTCGATCGCGAGCATCACATCCACCCCTTTACGAACCACGCCGAGCTGGCGGCGAAGGGCGCCCGGGTGATTACCCGGGCAGACGGCGTTTATCTGTGGGATTCCGATGGCAACCGGCTACTCGACGGGCTGGCGGGGCTGTGGTCGGTCAATGTCGGCTACGGGCGGAAAGAACTCGCAGAGGCGGGCTATCGCCAGCTCCTCGACTTGCCCTATTACAACACCTTCTTCCAGACGATGAACCCGCCGGCCGCGGAACTGGCCGCGAAGCTGGCGGCGATAACGCCGGCGAACCTGAATTACGTCTTCTTCGCAAATTCCGGGTCGGAAGCCAACGATTCGGTCGTCAAGATCGTTCGCTATTACTGGAACCTGTGCGGCCGGCCTGAAGAAAAGACCATCATCGGCCGGCGCTATGGCTACCACGGCGTCACGTTGGCGGCGGCGAGCCTTTCGGGGTTGGCCTTCATGCATCCCCAGGCGGACCTGCCGCTGCCGGGGTTCGAGCATGTCGAGGCGCCCTACTGGTTCGACCATGAGGGCGACATGGATCCCGACGAGCTCGGCCTTCACGCCGCCAAGGCACTGGAGGACAAGATCGTCGAGCTCGGTCCCGACCGGGTCGCAGCCTTTATCGGCGAGCCGATCCAGGGTGCGGGCGGCGTGATCGTACCGCCCGCGACCTACTGGCCGAAGGTCCAGCGAATCTGCACCGAATACGACGTGCTGCTGATCGCCGACGAAGTGATCTGCGGCTTCGGACGAACCGGTCCGTGGTTCGGCTGTGAAACGTTCGGCTTTACACCGAACCTGATGACGATCGCCAAGGGCGTAACCTCGGGCTACATGCCGCTCTCGGCGGTCTTGCTCGGCGACCGGGTCGCCGACGTGCTGACCACGGCGAACGACGAGTTCATCCACGGCTTCACCTACTCCGGCCATCCCGTTGCCTGCGCGGTGGCATTGGAAAACATCCGCATCCTGCAGGACGAGGCCATCGTCGACACCGTCCAGCAGACGACCGGTCCCTATCTGCAAGCCCGGTTGCGGGAGCTGGCGGACCATCCGCTGGGCGGCGAGGTTCGCGGTATCGGCATGATCGGGGCGCTCGAACTTGCCGCGGACAAGGCCTCGCGCAAGCGTTTCGATCCAGATTTAAAAGTCGCGGCCAGGTGCCGGGAGCATTGCTTCGAGCAGGGCGTCATTTTCCGGGCGGTGGCGATATCATGGTTCTGGCGCCGCCGCTGATCGTCACCGAGGAGCAGATCGACCGGATCGTCGAAACCGCCCGGAGCGCCCTCGATATGACGGCCCGGGACCTGGAACCAGCGGCTTGACTGGCAACCTGCCGGGCGAGGTTAGACCCGGCACCGATCAGAGGAGGACACAACCATGGCCCATGAAGGCGGGTGTTTTTGCGGCGCTATGCGCTACAGGGCGGACGGTGAGCCGTTGCGCGTCTTCCAGTGCCACTGCACGATCTGCCGCCGGGTGCTCGCCGCGCCCGTCGTGACGTGGATCACCTTTCCGACTGCGGCGTGGTCCTGGACAACGGGCACGCCCGCGGAATTGAAATCCACACCCGAAGCAACGCGCTATTTCTGTCCGAATTGCGAGACTCACCTCGCCTTCATCCTCGACGGCGCCGCTGAGCTCGATGTGACCGTGGGCAGCCTCGACGATCCCGCGACCGCGGAACCCGGCTATCACATCTTCGCCGATACCCGGCTGCCGTGGCTTCATCTGGCCGACGACCTGCCCCGGTACGACGATTGGGTACCGGACGTCTGAGCGACACCGGGGCGCCCCCGGACTCCCTGTGCAGCGGTAAACCTGCTAGCCTGACCGCGGTCGGATTGCGCCCGGGCGACCCCGCTCAGGACCAGCGACAATTTTACCCGGCGGGAGGTGAAAGATGCTTCGACGACTCCGTCTTCTCGACCGGTTGAGCCAGGGCAAGCTCAGCCGCCGCGAATTCCATCAGGCTCTCGGTCTTGCGGGCCTGAGCCTTGCGGCCTATCCCATGGTTTCCCGGTCCCCCCGGGCCGCCGACAATCTCGTCATGTTGAACTGGGGCGGCTTCGAGGATCCCAATCTGTTTCCCGAATACTTCGCCGAGCACGGCGCACCCGATGCCCATTTTTTCGGTGACGAATACGAGGGCATCGCCAAGCTGAACGCCGGTTTCGAGGCCGATATCGTCGGCCCCTGTATCGACGTCATGCCGAGCTGGTTGACGACCGGCCTGCAGCCGATCGACGAATCGCGCCTGATCTACCTCGACGACCAGTTCGAGACCGTGCGCAATGCGGCGCCCGCGTTTCACAACGGCAAGCGCTATTTCCTCTCGATCTACTGGGGGTTCACCTCGATCATCTACCGCACCGACATGACCGACATTACGCCCGAAGAGGAATCCTGGACCCTGCTGTTCGACGAGCGGTTCGCGGGAAAGATGGCGATCTGGGATTCGACCGATGCGGTGATCCCCTCGACCTCGCTGGCCGCGGGCTTCTTCGACGACCCGTTCCGGCCCGACGGCGAGCGTCTTGAGGTCGTGGGCGACATGATGCGCAAGCAGCGCGACCTGATGCGGCTTTACTTCGGCGGTGTCACCTCGGCGGTCCAGGCGATCGCGTCGGGCGAGGTCGTGGTCAGCTACGGCTGGTCCGATTTCCTCTATCACCTCAAGGAAGCGGGCGTGCCGTTCAAATGGGCGAAGCCCAAGGAAGGCCACATCAGCTACAACTGCGGCCTCGCGCGCTCCAACCGCCAGGACAACGGAGACCTCCAGTACGACTTCCTCAACGCGGCGATGTCACCCGAGGCGGGCAAGTTCCTGCTCGAGGTCTTCAGCCTTGGGGCGTCGAACAGAAAGAGCTTCGACATGGTCGATCCGGCGCTGCTGGCCGAGCTCGAAATCTCGACGCCCGAGGCGTCGCTCGCGGCCTCGCACCCGTTTGTCGCCGTGCCGCCCGAGCTCAAGCAGAAGCACCAGCTGCTGTTCAACGACATCAAGGCGGGGTTCTGACGATCGCGATGTAAGCCGGCGGCCCCGCGGCTGCCGTGTTTCGGAGCCGAGGAGGACGCACGGTGAGCAAATCGGACTCGGATTCGCTCGCGGACACCCGCGTGGCGTGGCCCGGCGGCGCCCAATGCGCCGTCATGCTGACCTTCGACTTCGACGCGGAGACGCTGTGGATCGGCCGCGATCCGGCGAACTGGAAGCGACCGGGCACGCTGTCGCAAGGCAAGTACGGGGCCAAGATCGGCGTGCCCAAGATCCTCGAACTGCTCGATGAGAGCGGACTCCGGGCGACCTTCTTCGTGCCCGGCTGGACCGCGGAAACCCACACCGACCGGGTCGAGGCGATCGTCGCCAGAGGACATGAGATCGGCCATCACAGCTATCTGCACGAATGGATCGACCCGGACCAGCCGGAGCGCGAAGAGGAAGAGCTCGACAGGGGGCTGGAGGCGCTGAAACGCACGGTGGGCGTGGTGCCTTCCGGCTACCGCTCACCTGCGGGGGAGACCAGCGCCAACATGGTGCGCCTGCTCACGGACCGGGGCTTCGTCTACGACAGCTCGATGATGGACGACATCAACCCCTATCGCCACAGCCTGCCCGACGGCACGCCCGGCATTCTGGAGATCCCCTGGCACTGGAGCCTGGACGACGCGGTGTACATGCTGTTTTCCATCAAGGCGCCGCGGCCGATCTTCACCAACGAGCATGTCATGAAGATCTGGCAGGACGAATTCAGGGAGATCCACCGCTGGGGCGGGCTGTTCGACCTCGTCATGCACCCCCAGGTGATCGGCCGGCCCTCGCGGCTCGCCCTGCTGCGGGAGTTCATCGGCTGGGTGCGGGAATTTTCCGGCGTCTGGTTCGCGACCGGCTCCGAGGTCGCCCAGGCCTGGTCCGCACAGGCCGAGGCGGACGGCGGGTAAGTTGGCAGGGTTGGCTTGGTTCCGCGATCGTTAGGCTCGAAGGGAAGTTGGAGGCCGGGGCCGGAATCGAACCGACGTAGGAGGATTTGCAGTCCTCTGCATAGCCACTCTGCCACCCGGCCGGCGGCGCAGCCGGCGAAATCCCGGCTCGCGCGGACGACGCTATATAGGCCGCGTCCCGAGGCCGGTCAAGCGGGCTCTGGCGTACGCGCGCGGCCCCGATGGCGGTATTTGCCGCGATTGTCTTTCGGCGATCGAACGACTATAAATCCGCTGGCCCACCGGCCACGCATCGGGCCAAAACGAGGAGGAGGGCAGGCGATCCCATGAGCGACTATGCCGCGATCCGGCACACCATGGTCGAATCTCAGCTCCGCACCAACGAGGTGGCAGAGCCCCGCCTGGTCGACGCGATCGAGGCGGTGCCCCGAGAGCGTTTCGTGCCCGAGCCGATGCAGGGCATCGCCTATGTCGACGAGGATCTCGAAATCGCGCCAGGCCGCTATCTGATGGAGCCCCGGGTTCTTGCCCGCCTGCTACAGGCCGCGACAATCGACGCGGACGATGTGGTGCTCGACGTGGGATGCGCGACCGGCTATTCGACGGTCGTGCTGGCTCATCTGGCAGGCACCGTGGTCGGCCTGGAGAGCGATGGGGCGCTGGCGTCGCGCGCCGACCAGCTGATGGCCGAGCTGGGGGTCGACAAGGCCGCCGTGGTGACCGGGCCGCTGGCCGAGGGTTATTCGCGGCAGGCGCCCTATAATGTAATCCTGGTGGACGGCGCGGTTCCGGACGTTCCTACAGGCTTGAGCGACCAGTTGGCCGATGGCGGCCGTCTGCTCGCGGTTGTTCGCGAGCCCGGAAATGTGGGGCGGGCGGTTCTCATGCTGCGTCGCCATGGAATGTTGTCGAGCCGCGAGCTGTTCGACGCCGCGGTTCCGATTCTGCCCGGCTTCGAGCAGGCCCCCGGCTTCGTTTTTTAGCAGATCATCGTGGACCCGGATTATCCCATCGAAATCCACCCGGGCGAGGTGGCAGACCTCATCGCCGGTCGCGAGAATTCGGTCGAGGTTCTCGACGTGCGGGAGTTATGGGAACGGGAGATTTGTGCGCTTGAAGGCAGTCGCCACATCCCCATGAGCGAAATTCCCGCGCGGGTCGACGAGCTTCCACGGGACCGTGCACTGGTAGTCTACTGCCACCACGGCATGCGCAGCCTGCAGGTGACAATGTGGCTTCGTGAACAGGGTCTGGACAATGTCGTAAATCTTGGCGGCGGGATCGATGCCTGGGCGCGCGACGTCGATCCGGCGATGCCGACATACTAGCCGGATCGAAAACCAAGGTTGACGACGCATGATTTGGCTTGTCCCATAGGCTGGCAAGAACGACGTCAGGGAGATACCATGAAGCGTTTGTTGAAAGTTGCCGCGCTGGCGGCGGCCGGGTTGTTGATCGTGTTTGGTGGGGCGCGGGCGGAAACCTTGGCCGAGGCCATGACCAAGGCCTACATGGCCAATCCGACGCTGAAGGCCCAGCGCGCCCAGGTCCGGGCAACCGACGAACGGGTTTCCCAGGCTCTGTCGGGCTGGCGGCCCACCGTGATCCTGACGGGCGACGCGGGCAAGACCCGGGCCGACGACGACCTCGGCTTCTTCCAGTCCGAAGAGACCCGCACGCCGCTCACCCTCGGCCTGAACTTCGATCAGCCGCTCTATCGGAGCGGCCGGACCACGGCCTCGACGGAGCAAGCCGAGTTTCTGGTTTTGGCCAGCCGGGCCCTACTCGATTCCGTCGAACAACAGGTTTTGCTCGACGCGGCCACGGCCTACCTTGATGTCCTGCGCGACTTCGCCGTTCTCCAACTCAGCGTCCACAACGAGCAGGTTCTCGAACGTCAACTCGAAGCGGCCCGCGACCGCTTCGACGTGGGTGAGATCACGCGGACCGACGTGGCGCAAGCGGAGGCTCGCTTGTCTCAGGCCAGCGCCGAACGTATTGCGGCCGAGGGCCAGCTCATCTCGTCGCGGGAGGACCTACCAGAAGGTGATCGGTGACATGCCGGGCGAGCTTGTCTGGCCCCACGCCCTGACGGACCTGCCCGGGACGGAAGACGCGGCGCGGGTCGCTGCCCAGGCGACTCATCCAGACATCGTGGAGGCGGGTTTCGCCGTGCGGGCCGCGATAGCAGAGGTTCGCGCCGTGACGGGCGAGTTGCTTCCCGAAGTCAGCCTGACGGCCGATCTGACCCGTGCCGAGGAAAGCTCAAGCCGGGAGAGCATCTCTGAGCGTGCATCGATTGCGGCCGAACTTACGGTGCCGCTCTATCAGTCCGGCGAAGTCTATTCCCGGGTCAGGGAGGCCAAACAACGGGCTGGGCAGCGCCGCATTGAGATCGAGGAGACCCAGCGGGCTGTTATGGAGACCGTAACGCAGGCGTGGGAGGCTCTGATGACGGCGCGCGCGCAAATCACGGCATTTTCCGCTCAGGTCCGGGCGTCCCAGGTGGCGCTCGACGGTGTTGAGCAGGAGGCATTGGTGGGGTTGCGCACGACCCTCGACGTCCTGGACGCGGAGCAGGAGTTCTTTGTGGCGCGGGTCAATCTGGTCAGGGCGGAGCGAGACGAGATATTCTCGAGCTACTGGCTCGGCCAGGCAATCGGCCGGTTGAACGCTCGGGCCCTGAATTTGCCTGTCGACGCCTATGAAGCGGACGAACACTACCGCGCGGTAAGGGACAAGTGGTTCGGAGTCGGCGAAGACTGACCGGCAGGCGGGTTTAAGTCCGGCGCCAAAGTGTATGGATTTCTTTAAGAAGTTCATTTAATGTTCGAATTTGGTGCGATACACCGGGGTGCGGGAGCGCGCCTGTGCGTAGGTGAGACATGAGCGATTCGAAATCCGAGCAGCAAGAACCGTCGATGGAGGATATCCTCTCGTCGATCCGCCGGATAATTTCCGAGGATGGCGACGAAAAGCCGTCGGAAGAAGCCGAAGGTGGCGAGGCGGTTTCGGAGGCTGATGCTGTTCCCGTGACCGAGGAGGTCGAGGCCGTCGAGGAAGCCGAACCGGTTGAAGAAATCGATGACGTCTTCGATCTGACCGATATGGTCGACGAAGAGGGCAAAGTCGTCGAGCTAAGCGACGAAGGCGCTCCCGACCTAACCGAAGCCGACGAAGCCGACATCGACACCCTCCTAAGCGGTACCGGAGTCGACGAAGACGCCGAGGATACCGAATCCGCGGTGGACGCAGGCGAGCTGCTGATGTCGGAAGGCGCAGAGGTCGAGGCCGCGGCCGCTCTTTCCACGCTCGCGCAGGCGACGTCGCCTGGACCGGTGGATAGCTCGGCGCTGAAGGTCATGAAATCGGGCCTGACGATCGAGCAATATGTGCTTGAAATGCTTCGCCCCATGCTTCGGGAGTGGCTCGATGAGAACCTTCCGACAATGGTGCAACGCCTCGTCGAACGCGAGATCGAAAGGCTCGCCCGCCGCGCCGATCCCGTCGATTAGACCCCACCCAGGATGACCGTAGGAGCAGTGGCGGGCCCGCCGTCGAGGGCGGGCGCGTAGGCGTTGCGTTCCGCCCGGTCCGCCGCTAGCTTTCCCCGATGCTGGACAAGACCTATTCACCCGCGGAGATCGAAGCTAGGCTCTACGCGATCTGGGAGGACTCGTGCGCGTTCACCTGCCGCCCCGACAGCGACCGCACGCCGTATTCGATCGCAATACCGCCGCCCAACGTGACCGGCAGCCTGCATATGGGACACGCACTGAACAACACGCTGCAGGACGTACTGATCCGTGCCCGGCGCAAGCGGGGCGACGATACACTTTGGCAGGTTGGTATGGATCATGCGGGCATCGCCACCCAGATGGTCGTCGAACGCCAGCTCGCCGAAGAAGGGCTCGACCGGAAGACGCTGGGCCGCGAGTCGTTCATCGATCGGGTCTGGACCTGGAAGGCAGAATCGGGCGGCGCGATCATCAATCAGTTGCGCCGGCTCGGCGTATCGGCAGACTGGTCGCGCGAGCGATTCACCATGGATGCAGGGTTGTCCGCTGCCGTCACCAAGGTCTTCGTCGAGCTCTACGCTAAGGGTCTGATTTACCGTGACAAGCGCCTGGTCAACTGGGATTGCCGCCTGCATACCGCGATTTCCGATCTCGAGGTTGAACAACGGGAAACGGATGGCTTCCTGTGGTACATAAAATATCCGGTAGAAGGCGTTGAGAATAAATATATTTCCGTTGCGACAACGCGGCCGGAAACGATGTTCGGCGACACTGGCGTCGCCGTCCATCCGGACGACCCGCGCTATGCCGATCTGATCGGCAAGAGCGTTCTTCTGCCGCTAGTGGGCCGGTGTATTCCGATTGTCGCCGACATCCACAGTGATCCCGAAAGAGGTTCCGGTGCGGTGAAGATCACGCCGGCTCACGACTTCAACGATTTCGTGGTTGGCCAGCGGCACGGTCTCGACGCGATCAACGTGCTGGATGCGAGCGGCCGCATGGCCGGCTCCGTGCCCGAAGCCTATCGGGGTCTCGACCGGTTCGAGGCCCGCGAGGCGGCGGTGGCGGCCCTCGAAACCAATGGACTATTGGAGAAGACCGAGCCCCATCGCCATGTCGTGCCCCACGGCGACCGCTCGGGCACGGTGATCGAGCCGTGGCTGACGGATCAATGGTTCGTCGATGCCGAATCCCTGGCCAAGCCCGCGATCGAGGCGGTCGAAACGGGCGATATCGTGTTCGTTCCGAAGTCGTGGGAGAAGACCTATTTCGAGTGGATGCACAATATTCAGCCGTGGTGCGTCTCGCGCCAAATCTGGTGGGGCCATCAAATTCCGGCCTGGTACGGGCCCGACGGCGAGGTTTTCGTGGCGTCCGACGAAGCGGCCGCTCAGGCCGCCGCACAGACCCATTACGGTGAAGCCGTTGAGCTCACCCGGGACGGGGACGTGCTGGATACCTGGTTCAGCTCGGCGCTCTGGCCGTTTTCGACGCTGGGCTGGCCCGAGGAGGCCCCCGAGCTCGCCCGCTACTATCCGACGAGCGTACTGGTCACCGGTTTCGACATCATCTTTTTCTGGGTCGCCCGGATGGCGATGATGGGTCTCGCATTCATGGACGCGGTTCCCTTCCGCACGGTCTATATCCACGCCCTCGTGCGCGATGAGAAGGGACAGAAGATGTCCAAGAGCAAGGGCAATGTAATCGACCCGCTGGCACTCATGGATCGTTATGGCGCAGACGCCCTGCGCTTCACGCTCGCCGCCATGGCGGCACAGGGCCGGGACATCAAACTCTCGGAAAAACGCGTCGAGGGCTATCGCAATTTCGCTACCAAGCTGTGGAACGCGGCGCGTTACTGCGAAATGAACGACTGCCGGCCGACGTTTGGCTTCGATCCGGCAGCCTGCCGGGAGACGCTCAACCGCTGGATCGTGGGCGAGGTCGTCCGGGCCGCAGCGGCGAGCGACGCGGCGCTCGACGAATTCCGCTTCAACGACGCGGCCAACAGCCTCTACCAGTTCACCTGGGGAACCTTCTGCGACTGGTATCTGGAATTCACGAAGCCGATCCTCACCGGTTCCGACAGCGCGGCCCAGGACGAAACCCGGGCCTGTGCCGCCTGGGCGCTGGACCAAATTCTTCATCTGCTCCACCCATTCATGCCCTTTATTACCGAGGAGCTTTGGCAACGACTCGACGAAAATCGCCCTGAGGCAATGATCACCATCCCGCGCCCCGAATACACGGCTGCGATGAGCCATCCGGGTGCAAGCAAGGAAGTGAACTGGGTGGTACGGCTTATTTCAGAGGTGCGGGCGGTGCGCGTCGAAATGAATGTGCCGCCGGCTGCGCGGATTGCCCTCAAGGTGCGCGATGCGAGCGACGAACATTGGCGCTGGATCGACGCGGTACATCGCGATCAGATCCAGAGTCTCGCGCGGCTCTCGTCGATCGAACGCGACGACGGCGTTGACGATATGGGCGCGGTGCAGACGGTACTCGACGAGACGAGTCTCATCCTGCCCCTGTCCGACGTGGTCGATCTTGCCGCCGAAGCCGCGCGTCTCAAGAAGGAGCTGACGCGCGTTCACGATGAACTCGGCAAGATTGACAAAAAGCTCGCGAACGACAAATTTCTCGCCAAGGCGCCTCCGCAAGTCGTCGAGGAACAACGCGAGCGGCGTAATGCAGCCGAACAGGTGCGCGGCAAGATCGAACAGGCGCTGGCTCGTCTGGAGACCTAGCGGACAGGTGCGGCGAAGCAACAGCGAGGGATCGAGAAGCATGGAGAGACCAGACATCGGTCGCCGCAAGGATCTCAAGGAGGAGCTCGCGCATCTCTATGCGCCGGACGCCGACGCGATCACGCTTGTCGAGGTTCCGGAGCTGTCCTTCATCCTGATCGACGGTTCGGGTGAGCCGGGTCAGTCGAAGGATTTCCGCTCCGCGATCAAGACGCTTCGCTACGTGTCTTTTGCGTTAATTTTCAACCTTCGGGAGCGCCGGCCCGATTTGAGCTATGCCGTAATGCCGCTCGAGACTCTGTTCGCGGGCACCCCCGCGGGCGCCCTTTCGATCGGCGAGCCGGACGGCTGGCAATGGCGTTCGATGGTTGCGATGCCCGACGTCGTGACAATCGAATTCGTCAAGGAAACCCTGATCGAGGTTGAGCAGGCGAAAAAGGCAAAAGACGTCGACAAGGTTCGCTTCGAACGGGTCGCCGAAGGCCATGCGGTCCAACTGCTGCACGAGGGTCCGTTCACCGACGAGGGGCACAGCATTCGGCGCCTGCACGATTATATTGCCCAGCACGGTCTGACGGTGAGCGGGGCGCATCACGAAATCTATCTAACGGATCCGGAGCGCGTTCTGCCCCACAGGAGGCGAACAATCCTGCGGCAACCAGTTAGGATCGACACCGAGGGAACCGACGGCTAGCGGGTCGCTCCGCGATTTCCAATGTAGCGACGCTCGAGGCGGGTGTCGGTGAAGTTGGCGTCAGAAAGCTCCGCATCGGTGAAGTCGGCGTCGGTCAATTCCGCGCTCGACAGATCGGTTCCGACGAGGATGGCTTTGGTCAAATTGGCGTCGGTCAGGCGCGCTTTCGCGAGGACTGCGTCGGTCAGGTTGACCGGCCATTCTCGACCCGTCAGCCGGCCCTTGGAATCGCGGATCGGAGCGGGCGAGAGGTTGGCACCCCGCAGATTGGCGTCGGTGAGATTCGCATCGCGAAGGTTGGCGCCGGTGAGATCGCTCTTGTAGAACTGGGTTCCCATCAACTGGGCGCCTGCCAGATCGCATAATACCAGGAGGCCGCGGGAGAGCTTGGCCTCGATCAGGTTGGCTCCGCGCATGCTGGCGCCCGACAGATCAACGCCCGAGAGATCGTGCCCCGCAAGATCCCGCTCGTCGAGCTCGGCGCGCGTCCCTATCTTGCCGCCGCTGGTAATCCAGTTCGTATGAAGACGCAGGATCTCGCGAATTGAGACGCCGCCGTCGGCAGCCTCCTTCTCATGTTTTGCCGTGCTCAGTGCCGCCGCGCCCAGATCGACACCATCGAACGACGCACCCGTGAATTTGGTATTCGCGATGTTGGCGCCGTGGATGACGGCATGATTGAGATTGGCGCCTTCCAGATTACAGCCCGATATGTTGCTGTTGGACAGATCGGCCGACGCGAGATCGACCCCGCTCATATTCGTGCCGGACAGATTGGCGGACGTCAACGTGGCGCCGGTTAACTTGGCATTGGCCATGTCGGCGCCCTGGATCGAGGAGCGGGCCAGATTGGCGCGCGTCATGTTGGCCTGACGCAGCACGGCGTTATCGAGGGTGCACATATAGAGATCGCTAGCAAACGCGCCACCGGAGCCGCGCTCGAAATTCATCAGTGCGCCCTCGCGCATATCGGTACCCACGAGGTTCGCGCCCGTCAGGTCGGCTTCGCGCAGTTTCGTGCCACGCATGTCGGCGCCGCTCAAATTCGCCTCGACCAAGTCGCAGTAGCGGAAGTCGGCACTGAACAGGTCGGCGCTCTGCAGGTTGATCTCGTTCATCTTGCTGCAGGACGCATTGGTGCCCACGAACTTCGCCATCGACAGATTGAGTCGTGAAAAATTGCAGCCTTTGATATCGGCATTGGTGAAATCGGCGCGCGCACCTTCGCTCTTGTTCTTCAGCCACGCGAGGTGGTTTCGGACGACCGCTTCGACCTGTTCCTGCGGCATGGTCATGGACGCGACCTTGATTCCCTCTCGTTGGCGACCCCCGAGTCCGACCCTCTGCAAACCTGCAATTCCACGCGTCTGCAGCGTCGGCCCCGGCAAGCCCGGGTTAGAAAAAAACCCGTACCGCATCAATGATTTGAACGGAATTGGTAAAAATTCCCTTAGTTTGTTAACAGGCGGCGGACGCGTCGACCCGGCGTTGGGCGCGAATATTGGCTGTCAGACGGTCGTTGGGGCAGCTGCGCTTCGTGATAAGCTCTGCGCCGAACCACGCCGTCCCCCGGGTGACGTAACGAAAGGACCTACGCGATGACTGCAACCTTCGACAAAGCCAAGCTGCCGAGCCGTCACGTGACCGAGGGCCCCGAGCGGGCCGCGCAGCGCTCGTACTACTACGCCATGGGTCTCACGGAGGAGGAAATCCATCGCCCGCTGGTCGGTGTCGCGACGGCCTGGAACGAGGCTGCGCCGTGCAACATCTCGCTGGGTCGGCAGGCCCAGTCGGCCAAACGCGGCGTCTTGGAATCAGGCGGCACGCCCCGCGAGTTTACCACCATCACCGTGACCGACGGCATCGCGATGGGCCATCAGGGCATGAAATCTTCACTCGTTTCCCGCGAAGTCATCGCGGATTCCGTCGAGCTCACCATGCGCGGCCACTGCTACGACGCGCTGGTGGCACTCGCGGGTTGCGACAAGTCGTTGCCCGGCATGATGATGGTGATGGTCCGTCTCAACGTGCCCTCCGTGTTCATGTATGGCGGCTCGATCCTGCCCGGTAGGTTCCGGGGGCGGGATGTCACCGTGCAGGACGTTTTCGAGGCAATCGGCCAGTACAGCCAAGGTAAGATGGATGCTGACGAGCTCCATGAGCTCGAATGCGTCGCATGCCCGTCGGCCGGCGCCTGCGGCGGCCAGTTCACCGCGAACACCATGGCGTGCGTCTCCGAGGCGATGGGCCTCGCCCTGCCGGGCTCGGCCGGAGCACCAGCGCCGTATGAAGACCGCGACCAGTTTGCCGTGGCGTCGGGCGAAGCGGTCATGCACCTGCTGGCCGAGAACATCCGGCCGCGCGACATTGTGACCCGCAAGGCGCTCGAAAACGCCGCGACGGTGGTTGCGGCCTCGGGTGGCTCGACCAACGGTGGTTTGCACCTGCCGGCGATCGCCAACGAATGCGGCATCGCGTTCGATCTGGGCGACGTGGCCGAGATCTTCAAGCGCACGCCTTATATCGCCGACCTCAAGCCCGGCGGGCGTTACGTGGCAAAAGACATGTACGAGGTCGGCGGCGTGCCGACCCTGCTTAAGGCTCTGCTCGATGGCGGGTACCTGCATGGCGACTGCCTGACCGTGACCGGCAAAACCCTGGCCGAGAACCTGGCCGGCTTCGTCGTGCCGGGCGATCAGGACGTGATCCGCCCGACCAGTGATCCACTCTCGCCAACCGGCGGCGTCGTCGGGCTCAAGGGCAATCTCGCGCCCGAAGGCGCGATCGTGAAGGTTGCGGGCATGAGCAAGCTCCGGCATACCGGGCCGGCCCGCTGCTTCGACAGCGAGGAAGAGGCGATGGCGGCCGTGCTCGAGCACCGTTACGAGGACGGCTGTGTGCTGGTCATCCGCTACGAGGGGCCGAAGGGCGGTCCCGGCATGCGCGAGATGCTGAGCGTGACCTCGGCGATATATGGCCAAGGCATGGGCGACAAGGTGGCTCTGATCACCGATGGCCGCTTCTCGGGTGCGACGCGCGGGTTCTGCATTGGCCATGTGGGCCCCGAGGCGGCGCAGGGCGGCCCGATCGGCCTGCTGAAAGACGGCGACATGATCACCATCGACGCGGCCGCCGGAAGCCTCGAGGTTGCGCTGTCCGACGCCGAGCTTGCCGAGCGGGGGAAGTCCTGGACGCCACGCCCGACCGACTACCAGTCAGGTGCGATCTGGAAGTTCGCCCAAACCGTCGGACCGGCCTATCAGGGCGCGGTCACCCATCCGGGCGCCAACGCCGAGACCCACGTCTTTGCGGATATATAGCGCGGTCCCGCAGTGATCGGGACCGCTCGGCTGGTTGCGGCTCCCGGCAACGGACCCGACCGTCCGCTGCATGCGCCGGGGCACGGAAAATCTCGGCGGGACCGGCCGGTGGCGGGTCCAAGCGTTGCCCGCTGCCCCGGCCACGCGCGATACCGGGCAGTTCCGAACGCCCCAGCGAACCCGGAGGCTCGAGACGGAGCCCTTCGGGCGGCCTAATAGCTGTAAATGCCCTGGACGAACTGGACGATCCGTTCGTCGGCGTCGAACACCCGGTCGGAAAAATATTCGTCTGCGTAGTGCGAAATCACGGCGATCGTGTCGACGTCGTTCCACAACAGGGTCGGGATCAGCAAGACGCCGTATTCGTCTTCGCATGTCGCAAAGCCCCGGCGCAGGGTGACGTTGTCGGGCAGGTCGTACTCCTCCTCGAGGTTGTAGCCGAAAACGCCCGCACAGGTCTCTCCGACCATGTCGAAATAGGCCGATAGGGTCTCGGCGACGGTCATCGTGCCGTCGTCGTCGAAGAAATACATCGCACCGGTGGTATCGCCGTCGGACCAGGTATGGTCGGCGTCGTTGAAGAAGACGAAGTAGCGGTCGCTGGACGGCACATACCAGTATTCTCCCATGCCCGCGATTTCGAGCATGTCGCGGGTGAGTTGAACGTCCTCGTCGTAACTCTGGTCGTAGGCGTCGTCGGTGTCGCTCTCATAGGGCTCAGGCGTCGCAAAGGGGTTGTCCGACGACGATCCCGAATCCGGCGATTCGAACGGATTGGTGCTCGGCGGCGCCATCGCCGCGACCGACATCTCGACGCACTGCTCGAGGCGGGGAAACGCGACGGCGGTGTTCGCGAGGTCGAAGGTAAACATCTCCTGGGCGGTCTCGATGAAGAGCCGATCGCCTATTCGCAGCCGGTCGATCGTCGAGCGGGTGTCCTCGAGGTCCATCGCGATCATGTCGACGTCGATCACCTCGGCCCAATATTGACCGAGCGAAGTGTTGTCGACCGCGACTGTAACCGGGTAGGTCGCCCCCAAATCGAGACGCCAATCTTGGTGGACCAGGGCCCGGACGAGCAGATAGTCCGCGGAGATCGAAAAGTACAGATCGTGGCCGCTCTCGTAATAGGCGCCCATCGCACAATAGGAGAGGTCGCCGGTATAGTCGTCTTCGTAGGCGCCGCCAATCCAGGGGCCGACTTCGAATTCGTCGCCCGCGGCCAACGCGGGTCCGCCGGCCAGCAGGCCGATGGCGACAATCGGTGCCAGAACTCGCTTCATTTGCTGCCTCCCGCCTCCCGCGTCGGAGGGAACGCTTTCCAGCAGTCTAGTCAATTGCGCCGGGCCGCGCCATCGCCGAGGGGCGGCGGCGTAGACCCCTGGAATTCGGGATAGACCGGCGATCCCACGACGCTACACTGCCGGCCATGCGTATTGCGATCGGTGGCTTCGAGCACGAGACCAACACCTTTGCGCCGGTGGGCGCGGATTATGCGATGTTCGAACAGCCCGGCGCCTGGCCAGGGCTGATCCGCGGCGACGGCCTGTTCGCCGCGATGGACGGAATCAACCTCCCGATCACGGGATTCATCGAAACGGCACGTCGGTCCGGCTTGGAACTGGAGCCCTTGCTGTGGTGCGTCGCCGTGCCGTCGGCGCACGTCACCGAGGACGCCTTCGAGCGCATCGCCGCGATGCTGCTGGACGATCTGGCGGCTGCCGGTCCGTTGGATGGGGTCTTTCTCGATCTGCACGGAGCGATGGTGACCGCGCATTTCGAGGACGGCGAAGGCGAGCTGCTGCGCCGGGTTCGCGAAGTGGTCGGGCCCGATCTGCCAGTCGTCGTCAGCCTCGATCTGCACGCCAACGTGACCAGCGCAATGGCGGACCACGCGTCGGCGCTGATTACCTTTCGGACCTACCCCCATGTGGACATGGCGGAGACCGGCGCGCGGGCGGCGCGGGAGATTGTCCGTCAGATCGATGCGGGGCGGCGGCCCGCCCGCTATTTCGGCAAGCTGCCGTTTCCCGCCCCGGTTCAGTGGTGCTGCACGAGCATCGAGCCCGCGCTTAGCCTTTACCGGCAGCTCGAAGAGCTGGAGAGTGGCGAAGCGGTGAGCCTGTCCTTTGCCCAGGGCTTTCCGCTCGCGGATATCGCGGAATGCGGTCCCGCGGTGTTGGCCTACGCGACGAGCCAAGCCGCGGCGGACGAAGCGGGCGGCGCCCTGTTCGAGGCGGTGCTCGCGCGAGAGACGGATTTTTCCGGGCGGATGTGGGACCCGGACGAGGCCGTTCTGGCCGCCATGGAACGGCCCGGGCCGGTGGTGTTGGCGGATACCCAGGATAATCCCGGCGGCGGCGGTTATTCCGATACGGTCGGACTGCTCGGGGCGCTCGTCCGAAACAACGCGCAAGATGCGGTTGTGGCGATCCTCTACGATCCCGAAACTGCCAGCTCCGCCCTGGATGCGGGCGTGGGCGCACGGTTGTCCCGGGGCATCGGAGCGCTATCGGGCTTTGGCGGCGAGCAACCCTTTAGGGGCGATTTCCTGGTCGAAAAGGTCACCGACGGGCGGTTCGACATGACCGGCCCGATGTATCGGGGCAGCCACGCCGAGCTCGGCACGATGGCCTTGCTGCGCGTGCTCTCGCCGGGTGCGGGTGGAGTGCGGGTGATCGTCGCGAGCCGCAAGATACAGGCGGCGGACCGCTCGATCTTTCGGCATATGGGGGTCGCGCCGGAGACCTGCCAAATTATCGCGCTCAAGAGCTCGGTTCATTTCCGCGCGGATTTCGAGCCCATTGCGCGCGATATCCTCGTCGTGGCGGCGCCCGGACCGGTCGTCATGGATTTCGGCGCACTGCATTATACGAAGCTGCGCGGCGGCGTGCGGATCGTGCCGGGCGGCCCGCCAACGGGCGGTGCCGAGGCGTGAACCGGGTTCGCTTGCCCGCCCGCGCCCAACGTCGCATCATCGCGGGCGTCGCAGGAGGTGCGGACAACGATGGCACGGTTTGACCTGATCGTCCGGGGCGGCACGCTCGTCACTGCGAACGCGGTCATGAGCGGGGACGTTGGTGTGCGAGACGGGCGTATCGCGGCGCTGGGCGAGGATCTCGGCCGGGCGGACCGGGTGATCGACGCCCTGGCAAGCTGGTGCTTCCGGGCGGCGTCGACAGCCACTGCCACGTCGAGCAGACCTCGGCGATGGGTATCCAAACCGCGGACGACTTCTACAGCGCGACCGTCTCGGCCGCGTTCGGCGGCACAACGACGATCATGCCGTTCGCCGCCCAGCACAAGGGTCAGTCGCTGCGCGCCGTGGTCGACGACTATCACGCCGTCGCCGGACCCAAGGCGGTGATTGATTATGCCTTTCACCTGATCGTATCCGACCCGACCGAGCACGTCCTGGGTCAGGAGCTTCCCGCGCTGATCCGCGATGGCTATACCTCGTTCAAGATCTACACCACGTACGATGCACTTCGGCTCGACGATTACCAGGTGCTCGACGTGCTCGCGCTGGCGCGGCGCGACGACGCGCTCGTCATGGTCCATGCGGAGAACCACGACGTCATTCGCTGGCTCGCCGATCGCCTGCTGGCGGGCGGCTACCGGGGGCCCAAATACCATGCCGTCGCCCACGCCCGGCTCGCCGAGGGCGAGGCCACCCACCGGGTCATCGCGCTCTCGGAGCTGATCGATACCCCGCTGCTGATCGTCCATGTCTCGGCGTCCGAGGCGCTCTCGGAAATCCGCGCCGCCCAGGCCCGGGGCCTGAAGGTCTACGGCGAGACTTGTCCGCAATATCTCTTCCTTACCGCCGACGATCTCGACCGGCCGGGCTCCGAGGGCGCCAAATTCTGCTGCAGCCCGCCGCCACGGGACGCGGCGACCCAGGCGATCATCTGGCAGGGGCTGATCGACGGCGCGTTCGAGGTCTATTCCTCCGATCATGCGCCCTACCGCCATGACGCATCGGGCAAGCTTGCCCAAGGGCCCGATCCGAACTTCAAACAGATCGCAAACGGCGTTCCCGGGATCGAGGCGCGCCTGCCACTCCTGTTCAGCGAAGGGGTCGGCAAGGGGCGGATCGATCTTCCGCGCTTCGTCGCTCTGGGCGCGACCAACGCGGCAAGGCTCTACGGGCTTTATCCGCGCAAGGGCTCGCTCGATATCGGTGCCGATGCGGACATCGCGATCTGGGATCCCGAGCGGACCGTGACGCTTGGGGCCGACATGCTCCACGACAATGTGGGCTATACGCCCTATGAAGGCCGCAATGTGACCGGCTGGCCGGTTACCGTCGTGAGCCGCGGGCGGGTGGTGGTGGAGGACGGTGACCTTCGGGCCGAGCGGGGCACGGGTGAGTTCCTGCCCTGCCAAACGCCAGACGCCGCGCGCCCCCTCGGCGTTGCCGTCCCCGAGCTCGATTCGATGCAAAATTTCGGCGCCGCGATCCTAGAGACGCCGGAGAGCCAGACATGAGCCGTATTCTCAAGACTGCGGCGGCCCAGCTGGGGCCGATTCAGGCGAGCGAGAGCCGGGCGCGGGTGGTCGCCCGCCGATCGAGCTGATGCGCGAGGCCGCCGCCACAGGCTGCCGGCTGGTTGTGTTTCCCGAACTCGCGCTCACCACCTTCTTTCCCCGCTATCTGATCGAGGATTCGGCGGATCTCGACGCCTTCTTCGAGACCGAAATGCCGGGTCCGGAGACCAGGGCTCTGTTCGACGAGGCAGTCCGGCTCGGCATCGGCTTTCATCTGGGCTATGGAGAGCTCGCCCGAGAAGACGGAACCGTTCACCACTACAATTCGGCCATCCTGGCCGATACAGACGGTACGATCACCGGCAAGTACCGGAAAATTCATCTGCCCGGGCATGTGGAACCGCTTCCCGACGCGCCGTTCCAGCATCTGGAGAAGCGCTATTTCGAGGTCGGCGATCTGGGTTTTCCGGTCTGGCGGACGATGGACGGCATACTGGGCATCCTGATTTGCAACGACCGGCGCTGGCCCGAGGCGTTCCGTTGTCTCGGTCTGCAGGGCGTCGAAATGGTCCTGATCGGCTACAACACGCCGGCGTCCAACATCGACCAGCGCCCCGAGCCGTCGCATCTGCGCGGCTTTCACAACGGGCTCTCGCTCCAGCGGGGGCCTACCAGAACGGGACCTGGGTGATCGGCGTCGCCAAGGCGGGCTCGGAGGACGGCCACGCGCTGATCGGCGGCTCGGCGATCGTGGCGCCGACCGGCGAGGTAGTTGCGGAAGCGCAGACGCTGGACGACGAGCTGCTGATCCACGATTGCGACCTAGATCAGGGTCTCTACATCAAGGAGACGGTGTTCAACTTCGAAAAGCACCGCCGCATCGAACATTACGCCCGGATTACCGGTCAGACCGGGGTCACGCTGCCCGGAGGGGAGGACGGCTAGACCGTTCGCAATGCTGCCAGCGCCATGGCGACCGCGGCGCGCACCGGTTCGACGACCGGGATGCCGAGCGCCGTCGACAGCGCCGTTCGAAAGCGCCCGAAGCTCGCGCAGCCCATGACGAGGGCGTACGCGCCCCCATGACGAGGGCGTCCACCTTGTGCTTATCGCGCAAGATTCCGCCCGTCGCGATCATGCGCGAGAGAATCGCGTCGTCGGCGGCGGCTTCCATCTCGAGGATGCCGAGGCCGATCGGCAGGCTTTCGACGAAACGGTCGGACAGGCCCATGGCGGCGAAACGGGCCCGCTGACGGACTGCGGATTCTTCCAGGATCGCCACGACGCCGAAGGTCTCAGCTTGCGTGAGCGCCGCCAGCGCGCCGCATTCGCCAATCCCGAGCACGGGTCTTTCGGTGACCTTGCGCGCCTGGACGAGACCGGGATCGGAAAAGCAGGCGATGACGAAGGCGCCCGTGCGCGGGCTCTGCTCGGCGACGAGGCGGCAGAGCGGCTCGATCACAACCTCGACGTCCGCCGGGCTCTCTATCCCGGGGGGGGCCTCGGAAAGTGTCACGCAGTCGATAGCCGGGCCACCTGTGTAGCTAAGCGGCCGCGCCGCGGCGTCGATCGTGTCGGTGACCGCTTGGGTCGAGTTTGGGTTGATGACGAGGAGGCGTTGGGTTGGGGCATGCCCGTGACCCTTGTTCAGCGGGGCGGCAGGCCGTCGTCAAGGTGAAACCAGGGTAGCGCCTCGCCGACATAAACGTGGCGCGTCGGCGGGAACTTCGCCGGCTCGTCGAAACATCCGATCAGGATGTGCCGCTCGCCCGGGTAGCGCTCCGCCTGGTAGGACAGCGGCGTGCCGCAATCCCGGCAGAAGCTCCGCCGGACCCCCGGCGAGGAGGCGTGGACCGCCGGCTCGCCGGCCGTGATCGTAAAGGTTTCCTCGGCGACTTCGACGAAGAGGGACACGGGTGCGCCCGAAGAACGCCTGCAATCGGCGCAATGGCAATAGATCACGTCGAGCGGCGGCGTGCTGATCGCGAAGTGAAGCGTTCCGCACCGGCAACCGCCCGCGGCGTTCATTCCTCGATCTCGCACCAGATCGGCGTATGGTCCGAGGCTTTTTCCTTGCCCCGGGACGCCTTGTCGATTCCGCAAGCCGCCAGCCGGTCCGCCGCCTGGGGGGTGAGCAGAAGGTGGTCGATGCGCAGGCCCTCGTCGCGCTGCCAGCGGCCCTTCTGGTAGTCCCAGAAGGTGTAGGCGCCGAGCTCGGCATGGAGCGCCCGGAAGGCGTCGGTCAGCCCCAGATTGACGATCGCCTGGAAGCGCTTGCGGGATTCCGTGCGGCACAGGGCGTCGTCCCGCCAGCCCGCGGGGTCGTAGACGTCGTCGTCGGTGGGGCAGACGTTGTAGTCGCCGCCGAACACGCCGACCTCCTCGTAAGCCAGCCTGCTCGCGATCTGGCCCCGGAGCCGCTCCATCCAGTCGAGCTTGTAGGGAAATTTCTCGCTGTCGACCGGGTTGCCGTTCGGAAGATAAATTGAGGCGACCCGCAGTGTTCCGCCGACGACCGCCTCGATATAGCGCGCCTGGGCCTCTTCGCCGTCACCGGGCAGGCCTTTTGTCACGTCCTCGAGCGGCCGCTTGCTCAGGATCGCGACGCCGTTGTAGGTCTTCTGGCCGCAGACCGCGACGGAATAGCCCAGATCTTCGATTTCCAGCGCCGGAAAATTTTCCGCGACCGTCTTGATTTCCTGGAGCAAAGCGACGTCCGGCGCGGCGTCGCGCAGCCAGTCCAGGAGGTTGGGCAGGCGCGCCTTGACCGAATTGACGTTCCAGCTCGCGATTTTGATCACGGCGCCTCCCAGACGAGTGCGGCCCGCGTGAATGCGGGCCTTCTTGATAGCACAGGTTTCGGGGTTGGCGCTCTAGACGAGCGAGAAGGAATTGCCGCAGCCGCAGGACGAGGTCGCGTTGGGGTTCCTGATGGCGAATGCGGCGCCGACGAGGTCGTCGACGAAATCGATCTCCGAGCCCGCCAGGTAGTCGATCGAGACGTCGTCGATCACGACGATCGCGCCGGCCTTCTCGAACACCCGGTCTTCGGGATTGACCGCGTCGTCGAACGCGAAGCCGTACTGAAAGCCCGAGCAGCCGCCGCCCGAGACGGTCACGCGCAGCTTGACGTCCGGATTGTCTTCCTGGCCCATCAGGAAGGCGATCCGCTTCGCCGCGCTGTCGCTGATCAGAACCGCCGGGCTGTCGGAGGCCGGCGAATCGACCGCATCGGTCATGTCAAGGCTCCCTCTTCGAGGCCGCGCATAGCATCGGTTTACCCGTAACCATTTAAGAATTCGCGCATGAAAGTCAATAACATGGTGCCCTCGCTAGACGGGCGTTGATTGCCTATCGGCGCGCTTGTAGGGTCGCCCGATGATCGCTGCTTACGCGTGCAAGCCCGAGGAGAGCCGCGGCCGGCTTCATCCCGAGCCCGAGAGCCCGCCCCGGACGGTGTTTCAGCGCGATCGCGACCGCATCATCCATTGCGCCGCCTTCCGCCGGCTCGAATACAAGACCCAGGTGTTCGTCTATCACGAGGGCGATTACTACCGTACACGGCTCACCCACAGCCTCGAGGTCGCCCAGATCGCCCGTTCGGTCTGCCGGGAGCTCGCGCTCAACGAGGATCTGGCGGAGGCGCTGGCGCTGGCGCACGATCTGGGCCATCCGCCCTTCGGTCATGCGGGCGAGGATGCGCTCGCAGAGGCGCTCGCACCCTATGGCGGATTCGACCACAACGCCCAAACCCTCCGGGTCCTGACCCGGCTCGAACAGCGCTATGCGGAGTTCGACGGACTCAACCTCACCTGGGAGGCGCTTGAAGGTGTGGTCAAGCACAATGGCCCGCTGATCGGCTTCGACGGCGCGGGCACGCTGCCCTGGGCGATTGCCGAGTATGTTCGGACCCACGATCTCGAACTCGCCACCCAGCCGGGGCTGGAGGCCCAGATCGCGGCGCTGGCCGACGATATCGCCTACAACAACCACGATATCGACGATGGCCTGCGCGCCGGCCTGTTCACCATCGCCGATCTGGCGGACGTGCCCCTCGTCGGGCCGATCTTCCACGACGTCGCGCGCCAGTATCCAGATCTCGACGAGCAGCGCACGATCCACGAGGCGGTTCGCCGAATGATCGGCGTTATGGTCAAGGATCTGACCGCGGAGACCCGGGCGCGCCTGGCCGAGGCTAAGCCCGACAGCGCGGCCACGCTGCGCGGGCTGAATCGGCCGATGGCGGCATGCTCGGAAGAAATGAGCGCCAACGACCGGGCGCTCAAAGGCTTCCTGCACGAATTCATGTACCGCCACTACCGGGTGAACCGGATGAAAAGCAAGGCGCGCCGGGTGCTCACCGATCTTGTCTCGCTGTTCGTTCGCGAGCCCGAATGCCTGCCCACGGACTGGCGTGCGAAGACCGGCGAGGCGGGCCCCGAAACCGACACGTCCGCCCGTGTCGTGGCCGACTACGTCGCCAGCATGACGGATCGCACGGCGCTCGAGGAACACGAGCGGATATTCAATATTTCGAATGAAATTAGATGAACGTTTTTAATTACTTCAGAGACATCATTGTCTCCGAACTCGAAGCGCTTTCAAAGGCCGGATCGCTCCCGGCCGGGCTCGATTGCGCACGTGTCTCCGTGGAACCGCCGCGGGATCCCGCCCATGGCGATCTGGCAACCAACGCCACCATGGTGCTGGCCAAGCCCGCGGGCATGAAGCCCCGCGACATCGCCGTCCTGCTCGAACCGGCGCTGGCCGCCCATGACGCCGTGGCGGCGGTCGAGATCGCCGGGCCGGGATTCGTGAACTTGCGCCTCGCGGATGAGTTCTGGTGGGCCCGGGTGCCCGAGATCCTGGCGGCGGGCGGCGATTACGGGCGCTCCGGGATCGGCGCGGACCGGGCGGTCAACGTCGAATACGTTTCCGCCAACCCCACCGGGCCGCTTCATGTGGGTCACGGGCGGGGTACGGTGTTCGGCGACGCCCTGGCCGCGCTGCTCGAATTCGCGGGCTTCGCGGTGACACGGGAGTACTACATCAACGATGCCGGCGTGCAGGTCGATCAGCTCGCACGCTCGGTCCATCTGCGCTACCGCGAGGCGCTGGGCGAGGCGGTTGGCAAGATTCCCGAGGGGCTCTATCCAGGCGATTATCTTAAGCCCGTGGGCCGGGCGCTGGCAGAGACTCACGGCGACGCCTGGCGGGCTGCTCCCGAGGCCGAATGGCTGGCCCCGTTCCGAGGTTTCGCGATCGAGGCGATGATGGACCTGATTCGCCAGGATCTCACGGCGCTCGGCGTCCAGCAGGCGGTCTTCACGTCCGAGCGGGCTCTGACGGACGAGGGCAAGGTCGAGGCGGCGCTCGCCCGGCTCGAGGAGAAGGGCCTGCTCTACAGCGGCACCCTGGAGGCTCCCAAGGGCAAGGAGCCCGAGGACTGGGAGCCCCGCGAGCAGACGCTTTTCCGCTCGACCGGCTTCGGCGACGACGTCGACCGGCCGATCCGGAAATCCGACGGCAGCTGGACCTATTTCGCAACCGACATCGCCTATCACCTGGACAAGTTCGAGCGCGGCTTTGACAGCATGATCGACGTCTGGGGCGCCGATCACGGTGGCCATATCAAGCGAATGAAGGCGGCGCTGGCGGCGCTTACGGACGAACAGGCGGAGCTCGATATCAAGCTCTGCCAGATGGTCAAGCTTACCGAACGGGGCGAGCCCGTGCGCATGTCGAAGCGCACGGGCAGGTTCGTCACGCTTCGCGAGGTGGTCGATGCCGTGGGCAAGGACGTCGTGCGGTTCATCATGCTGACGCGCAAGAACGATGCGCCGCTCGAATTCGATCTTGTCAAGGTGACCGAGCAGTCCAAGGACAACCCGGTGTTCTACGTCCAATACGCTCACGCCCGGGTGTGCTCGGCCATGCGCATGACGGCGGCCGAGATGCCCGATCTGGACGTATCGGCGCCCGCGCTTGGGGCTGCCGACGTCAGCGCCTTGACCGATCCGTTCGAGATTGGTTTGATTCGGATCGTGACCGAGTGGCCGCGAACCGTAGAGAGCGCCGCTCTGGCCCACGAACCGCATCGCGTGGCGTTTTATCTCTACGATCTGGCATCGGCATTTCATCTGTTGTGGACAAAAGGCAAGGAAGATCCCGCGTTACGCTTCATCCTGACGGACGATGCACGCACCACGGCCGCACGTCTGGCCCTGATCCAGTGCGCCGCGCTCGTGATCGCCGCGGGCCTGCGAATTTTCGGCGTGGAGCCGGTTGAGGAGATGCGCTGATGACGGACGAGCGAACCGAATATGAGGTCGTCGAGCGGGACCGGGGACCGCCTCCGCTGCCGCGCCGGCGGAAGAAATCTCCGGCGCGCTGGCTTTTGCCGGGGCTTCTGCTCTCGGCGGTGATCGTCGGCGTGGTCGTCTGGATCGTCGTTGCCGGCGGGGGCGACGACGCGGAGGGGCCGGTGCCCCTGATCACCGCGGAGGAGGGGCCCGACAAGATTGCACCAGAGGATCCCGGCGGCATGGACGTACCCGATCAGGACAAGACGGTCTACGACGCGATGACAGGCGAAGAGGCCGCCGAGGAACCCGAGCATCTTCTGCCTCCGGCGGAGGAGCCTGCCCCGGAGGGCCCGGTGGCGGAGGCGCTTGAGGCTGAACCGATCGACAATATGGTCGGGTCCCCGGCGGAGTCTGCGGCCGCAACGGACTCGGCCCTGGATGCACCGATGGAGCAGCCGGCCGGCGAGGCGGTGCCCGTCCCGCCCGCCGAGACGATGCCCGAAGCCGAACGTGCCGCGCCCGAGCCGACACCCGAACCGGCGACCCCGGCCGTTGAGCCTGCCCTGGCCGTGGCGAGCGCGCCCGGTGGCGATTATCTGGTTCAGATCGGCTCGTTCCGCAGCGCTGAGACCGCCGCGCAGGAAGGTGTGCGGCTATCGGCGCTGCATAACGACCTACTGGGCGCGCTCGAAGTCTCCGTCCAGCGCGCCGATCTGGGAGCCGACAAGGGTGTGTACTACCGCACCCGGGTGGGCGCGTTCGCCTCGCGCACGCAAGCCGACACCCTGTGCGATGCGCTTAAGGACCGCAAACAGGATTGTCTCGTCGTCAAGCAGTGAGCGGCAAACGGATTAACGTCGCGGCTTGCTTTCCATGAATGCGCCCCGGGCCGCGATTTTCGGTTGTGCCGGTCCCGTGCTCGGGGACGACGAGGCGGCGTTTTTCCAGAAGACCGAACCCCTGGGTTTCATCCTGTTCGCACGGAACTGCGTCGAGCCCGGGCAGCTGCGCACCCTGATCCACGCTCTGCGAGACGCCATCGGCCGGCCGGACGCGCCGGTGCTGATCGACCAGGAAGGCGGCCGGGTTGCCCGGCTGGGCCCGCCCCATTGGCGCGCGACCCCGGCCGCGGGCCACCTCGCCCGGCTCTGGTCGCACGACCGCGAAGCGGCGCGCCGGGCGGTCTGGCTCAACGCCCGCTTGACCGCCGACGAGTTGGCTGCGCTCGGCATCTCGGTCGACTGCGCGCCGGTGCTCGACGTGCTGGGATCCGGTAGCCACGCGATTATCGGCGATCGGGCGTATGGCGATCGGCCCGAGCCCGTCATCGCGCTCGGGCTCGCGGCGGCGGAGGGGCTCCTCGCCGGCGGCATTTGCCCGGTGATCAAGCATATCCCCGGCCATGGCCGCGGCCGCGCCGACAGCCATCACGCGCTGCAGGTGGTCGGCGCCCCGGCGGCCGCACTTGAGGCGGTCGATTTCGCGCCCTTTGCCGCCCTTGCCGGCATGCCGTTCGCCATGACCGCCCACATCACCTACAGCGCGTTCGGCGCCGCCCGGCCTGCGACCTTTTCGGCCAGCGTGATCGACGGGGTCGTCCGGGGTCGAATCGGCTTTTCGGGCGTGCTGATGTCCGACGATCTCTCGATGGCCGCGCTCGGCGGCTCGCTCGCGAGCCGGGCGGATCGGGCGCTGGCGGCGGGTTGCGATCTGGTCCTTCACTGCAACGGCCGGCGCGAAGAGATGATCGAGGTGGCGGGGGCCGTCGGCCGTCTCGCGGGCGACCCACGGGCCCGTACCGCGGCGGCCCTCGCGCGCGCCGGAGCAGTGGCGCCGATCGATCGTGCAGCGCTGCTGGCCGAGCTCGACGCCCTGCTACCGGCCGGCGGCCGGTAACCAGATGGATTTCGAATCCATCCTCTATACCGCCTCGGTCTGGGTCATCCCGGTGCTGCTCGCGATCACGCTCCACGAGGCGGCTCACGGCTGGGTCGCCAATCGGCTGGGCGACGATACGGCGGCGAAGCTGGGCCGGGTGAGCGTCAACCCGCTCCGCCACCCACCCAAGTAATTTATATTACTGCGTATTTTCAGTATTACGGCCCTGATTTCTCGTTAAATTTCAGGCGGTTGCCGGAAGCGCCGTGACCAGCCTGGATGCCGAGAGACGTATCGGTGCGGCTCAGCTTGCCGTAACCGGGCGAACGTCTCTCGGGACCCTTTTGGTGGTACGGGTTTTTAGCGCCGTGTCGGAATGGACAACGCGCATGCCAGAGGCCTGCGCGTGTCATCGGTATTGGCTTGAGCGTTGACTGTTACCGGGCTGCGGCAAAACCGAGAAGCACGCGTTGAGCCTGCCATTCGAGGGGAAGCCGAGTATCGTTCATGAGGCGGTTGGCCGTCAACTCGATCGGCTGGCGGCCTTCGACAATTGCGGTGACGATGTCCGGCGCCAGGTAGGTGAGTCGCAGTAGCCGGGTGGCATAAGAGGGAACCACGTCCTCGGCGTCCGCGATCCGGTGCATGGTCAGATTGGGGTTACGGTCGAGTTTCTCGCGGATGGCGAATGCCCGGAGCAGGAGCCTGATGAGAGAATGATCGGCGTTGGCCTCCTGCGCCGCGCCCTGGACGACAAGGCGGATGCCCGTCCCTGCGCGTTTGAGTGCCGTGGGAATTTCAAGGATGATGAGGCGCCCGGCGGTTTGGCCTGTACCAGATTGTGGTGGCACCGTTTCGCCGGGCTCGAGGAGGATTGTTTCGACGATCGCTTCCTGGTCAACTTCGATGATGACGCTATCCGCCCTGACGACGATCCTGCCGACGAAGGCGTTGAGGTAGGCCGTTGTCTCTTTCGGTGAGAGCTCCGGCCACCGTTCGGCGAGCATCCCGGCACTCGTGATCAGCGCCACCTGCGCCGAAGCATCTTCCGGGCCGCCTTCGACAGCCTCGCTCAATGCGGCAGGGTCGGACAGCCAGGCGCGAATGCGGGCCAGAACCAGGCTCTCGAGATCGGCGGCGGGGATGCGCCATCCCTTGCGGCCGGGCTGCCTGCCTTCGACGATGAGATGGCGCGACACATAATATCGGTAGCGCCGGCCTTGCTTGACGGCGTGGCTGGTGGGCGAAAGCCGCTCGCCCCGCTCGTCGATCAGAAGCCCCGTCAGCAGGCTCGGTTGGCTGACGGTTCCTCGACGTTCACCGCTGATATTGTCAGCAAGGATCGCCTGAACCCGGTCCCAGGAATCCCGCTCGACGATCGCGTCGTGTTCCCCCGGATAGGATTTGTCCTTGTGGACGATTTCACCGAGGTAGATGCGGTTCCGCAGGAGGTGATACAGGGCGCCGCGGTTGATGGGCCTGCCGCCGGTGACCCGGCCGTCGCGCATGATCCGCCGCTTGCTGGTGATGCCTTCGGTTTCAAGCCGGTGGCGCAGCTCGCGTACGGACTTGAGCCGCCCGTAGAGACGGAAGATGTGGCGGACGGTCTCGGCTTCGGCCTCGTTGACCACAAGCTTGCGGTCCCTGACATCGTATCCGAGCGGTGGATTGCCCCCCATCCACATGCCCTTCTTCTTGGACGCGGCGATCTTGTCGCGGATCCGCTCGCCGGTGACCTCGCGCTCGAACTGCGCGAATGAGAGAAGCACGTTCAGAGTGAGGCGTCCCATCGATGTGGTGGTGTTGAACTGCTGCGTGACCGAGACGAACGAGACCTCTCGACGGTCGAATATCTCCACGATCCTGGCAAAATCGGTCAGCGCCCGGGTCAGGCGGTCGACCTTGTAGACGACGATCACGTCGATCCCGCCGTTCTCGATATCCTGAAGAAGCCGCTGCACGGCGGGCCGCTCCATGGTACCGCCCGAGAACCCGCCGTCATCGTAACAGGTTGGAAGGGCGATCCATCCCTCGTGCTTCTGGCTGGCGATATACGCCTCGCAAGCCTCGCGCTGGGCGTGGAGCGAGTTGAAGTCCTGTTCGAGACCCTCCTCGGAAGATTTGCGGGTGTAGATGGCGCACCGGACGATGGGCGGACGCCTGGCAGCTCGAGAAGACAGTCGTTCAGGCATGGTTCACCTCGTGTGCCGTCTCGCTCGATGCCCGCAGGCCGAAGAAGCGGGGGCCCGACCAGTGGGCGCCCGTGATCTGCCTGGCGACCGCCGTGAGCGAGGGGTGCGTGCGGCCACCATATTCGAAGCCATCCTCGGTCACGGTCACCACATGGATCTTACCCCGCTATTCCCGCACCAGCCTTGCCCCGGGCCGCAGTTTGGGGCCGGTGTCCGGCGCTGCACGGCCGGTCTCGGCGAACCCCTTGGCCATCTTCCGAAGCCGCCGCCGGGTGGCGTTGGATAAGCCACCATGGGCATCTTCCTGGATGCGGTAGGCGATGCCCCGCACGAGAAGATCGCGGCTGAGACGGCGTGGTGGCGGCGTTCGATACCAACGCCGCCAGGTGTCAATGGCGGAGCAAAAAGGGACGACCGTGGCGGTGTAAGAAGGGACCGCTTGGCGGCTGCGGGCTTGTCCCCGTAGTCCATGGGCGGGCCCCGCGTGCGACGCGGCGTGCCCTCAACAGGCCGACGCGGCGGCGCGCGCGGGAGGGACCTGTGGGCCCATGGGGTCAAGCGTGGGTTGGGTGGTCGGTTCAGTTCGCCGTCGGGGTTTGACGCCTGCGGCTCTGGTTGAGCCTGTAGCTCTCGCCATTCATCTCGAGGATGTTGACGTGGTGGGTGCGGCGGTCGAGGAGAGCGCCGGTAAGCCGCTCGGAGCCGAACACCTCGGTCCATTCGTCGAACGGCAGATTGGTGGTGACCAGGGTCGAGCCGCGCTCGTAGCGCTGGCTGAACACCTCGAACAGGAGCTCGGCACCGGTCTTGGACAGCGGCACGAAGCCGAGTTCGTCGACGATCAGAAGCTTGTAGGTGGCGAGCTTCTTCTGGAACCTCAGCAGTTGCTTGTCATCGCGGGCCTCGATGAGCTCGTGGACCAGGGCAGCGGCGGTGATGAAGCCGACCGAGAGGCCCTTCTGGCAGGCCGCCAAGCCGAGACCGAGGGCGATGTGGGTCTTGCCGGTGCCGCTGTTGCCGAGCGCGATGAGGTTCTCGCGGCGCTCGATGTACGCGCAGCGGGCGAGCTCCAGGACCAGCGTCTTGTTGAGCGAGGGGATGACCTTGAAATCGAAGCTATCGAGGCTCTTGATCACGGGGAAGCGCGCCGCCTTGATGCGCCGCTCGACCATGCGGCGCTCGCGGTCGATCAGCTCGAGCTCGGCCAGACGCAGAAGATAGCGAACGTGGTCGACGCCTTCCGAGGCGCACTGCCGGGCGATCTTGTCGTACTCCCTCAGGACCGTCGGCAGCTTCAGCCTCTTGAGGTGGTGGACGAGCAGCAGCCGTGGTGTGTCGGTCATGCGCCGAGCCCCGACAGCAGGCTCATGTACGACTTGGCAGACGTCGTCGCGACCCGGGCGCGCGGCAGGTACGGATAGACCTCGAGGTTGAGCCGGGGCGGCCGCCGCTCGATGCGGCACAGTACCAGGTGCTTCACCGCATCGAAGCCGATGGCGCCGAGCCTGAGCGCGTCGCCGACCGCTGCCGTCAGCTCCTCGAGCCGGAAGCTCTCCAGCAGACGGCGCACCTGGACGGACTCGCGCTTGCCCGCCTTGCCCATGCGGGCTTCGAGCAGGCGTCGCAGAGTGATGAAGGCCTCGGGCAGGTCCCAGCCCGCCAACGGCGCGGCCTGGTCGAGGGCGCCGATCTTCTGCTCGATCAAGGGTAGGTAATGCAGCGGGTCGAAGATCAGGTCCTCGCTGTCGTAGGACCGGCGGTGCCGGGCAATCACCTCCGCGCCGCAAGAGATAACGACCTCGTCGACGGAGCACCGGATCAGCACCTCGCGGTGGCCATAGGCCACGGGCACCGAGTAGTCGTTGCCCCGGCAGCGCACCAGCGACAGCGAGCTCACCCGTCCAGTGCGCTTGTCGCAGGCATCGTATGGTGCCGGGGGGAGAGGCAAGAAGGCTTCCCGGTCCCGTGCGAGGCGCTCGCCGATGGTCTCCTTGTGACCCCGCAGCCGCGCCGCCTGGCGCCGGCGGCACTGTCCCGCGAGAGCATCGTTCAGCGCCTCGAAGCTCTCGGCCCGCGGGACGGGGACCCGGAAGGTCCGCCGGATGAAGCCGACCAGTCCCTCGACCTTGCCTTTGTCGTTGCCCTTGCCCGGCCGGCCGAACCTGTCCTCGAACAGATAGGGGGATTGAAGGTCCGTGAAGACGCGCGTTCGCTGCCGCTTGCCATCGCCCAGTATCCGGGCGACTGCCAGCTTGGTGTTGTCGTACAGGATGGATCGGGGGACGCCGCCGAAGAACGCAACCGCCGCGTTGTGGCCAGCGCAGAACGCCTCGGTCGTCTCCGCCGGGTAGGCCTTCACGAAGCAGGCATCACTGTGGGGAAGATCGAAGGCAAGGAAGTGGACCTTGCACGCCACGCCGCCGATCACCGCCATCGCCTCGCCGAAGTCCGCCTGGGCGGGGCCGGGGGAATGGACGAGCGGCACGAACATCTCGCGCGACCGAAGCCGCCGCTCACGGACATAGTCCTTCACGATGGTGTAGCCGCCCGTAAAGCCGTACTCGTCCCGGAGACGGTCGAAGATCCGCTTCGCCGTGGGCCGTTGCTTGTGGTGGCTGGTCCGATCGTCTTCCAGAATCCGATCGATGATCCCCGTGAACGGACCCCGCTTCGGCCGCCGTGGCGGCTTGCCGCGGCGAGACCCCGGCGGCACCGAGAACGACAGCATCTTGCGGACCGTCTTGCGGTCCAGCCCGAACACCCGCGAGGCCTCGCGGGTGCTCATTCCCTCGACACGACACGCCCGCCGAACCCGCGCGTACAAATCCACCCGATACATCCCCCCGCCTTCCAGTCAGAGCAACCCTGACAGAAGGCTATAGACGGTCCCATTTTGGTCCGCCACAGCCGGATCAACCGGCCGCTTCAGTGGGGGATTATTGCGCCGCCGTTCTCACCCGGGAGAAGGCCATTATCCTGATACTGCTGGGTGGGATATTCGTTTTGCCCCTCGTGCTCGTCCAAATCGGGATAAACTTCAACCCGATCCATTGGATTCTGGGTCCTGTTGTGCGAGGCTTTTTGGCGGTGATCGAGACCTTGTTCCTATTCAGCGGAGGCGCGGCGTGACGCGTGAGATACCCGCACCGTCCGTGGCAGCTGCCCTCGACGACTTCGCAGTGGCGCCCCGCGCGGCTGCGCCCGACGAGTTGATCCTCAATCTCGACGGCTACGAAGGGCCACTCGACCTCTTGCTGACCCTCGCGCGCCAGCAAAAGGTGGACCTGACCCGAATCTCGATCCTCGCGCTTGCCGACCAGTATCTGGCCTTCATCGAAGGGGCGCGCCGGCTGCGGATCGAAGTCGCCGCGGATTATCTCGTAATGGCGGCCTGGCTGGCCTACATCAAATCGCGCCTACTGCTGCCCGCCCCGCCGGGCGAGGAAGAACCCAGCGCCGAAGACATGGCCGCCGCGCTCACCCATCAGTTGCGTCGTCTCGATGCCATGCGCGACGCGGCGGCCCGGTTGATGGCTCGGCCCCAGCTCGGCCAGGAAATCTTCGCCCGTGGCGCGCCCGAGCCCACGCCTGTCGAAAAAACCAACGTCTTCGAGCTGCCGCTCTACACGCTCTTGAAGGCCTATGCCAGCCACGAGGCGAAACGCACGGTCGAGCGAATGCGCATCGAGCCGTCCGATCTTTATTCGCTGGAAGATGCCTACCACCGGCTCGGCGGACTATTGAGCCAGATGCCCGAGTGGTCCTTGTTGGTCTCGTTCCTGCCCGACGACGACCGGGGCGGCCTCGTCCGCCGCTCGGCGCTCGCCGCGACCTTCGCCGCGAGTCTGGAACTCGCCCGTCTCGGCAAGCTCGAGCTTCGTCAGCTCGAACCGTTCGGACCCCTCTATGTTCGCGCTCAGGAGGCCCCATGACCGAAACCAATCAATCGCTTCGCCTGCTCGAGGCCCTGCTCTTCGCCTCCGACCAGCCGCTTGAAGAGGGTCGCCTGGCCGAAAAATTGCCGGACGGCGCCGATGTCTCCGCTTTGCTTGCCGAACTTGCCGCACTCTACGTCAACCGCGGCGTCAATCTGGTACAGCTCGGGAGAAAGTGGGCGTTTCGCACCTCGGCCGATCTCGCACCCCTGCTGCGGACGGAAAAAACCGTAACCCGGCGCCTTTCTCGCGCGGCCGTCGAGACCTTGGCCATCATCGCCTACCACCAGCCGATCACCCGGGCGGAGATCGAGGATGTGCGCAGTGTGCGGTTGTCCAAGGGCACGCTCGACCTGCTCTTCGAAACCGGCTGGGTGGCACCCAAAGGCCGTCGTCGCACGCCCGGGCGGCCGGTGACCTGGGGGACGACCGACGGATTTCTCGACCACTTCGGGCTCCCGGCCCTGGGCGATTTGCCCGGCGTCGACGAATTGAAGGCGGCCGGCCTGCTCGATCCCGTGGCTCCCGCGATACCCGCCATGGCGGACCAGGCTGTCGCCGCTGCCGCGAATATCGAGCACGACGCGGAAGACGAGGAGGAGGAAGCCGCTCCGGCCAACGATCATGGGAAAGCGGACGATTACGACGATGAAGCGGGTCTGGCCGCCGACGGCCTCGGCAAGCCGGCGGCGAGCGAGCCCGACGACGGGCTTATCGCCGGTGCGCGCCATCGCACCGGGGATTGATGGCGCGCAGAATTATTTTGTAGATTCAAAAAATATAATAAAATACAATAGATTATGATGGTTTTTTGAGAGACGAGATCGATTCCTGTTTCTGCACTCTCCCGGCCCCCCGAACGCCGGTTCGGGGGATCAGGGCAGAGCCCGCAGGATGAGCGGAGCCATACCGCAAGGGCGCGTGAATTCGGGGCTGGCCGGTCGGGCTTGCAGCGAGGCGCCCTCGACGGGGCACAAACTTTTGTTTTTACAAGAGAATCAAAATACTATAATCACCGGATCAAAACCGGAGCGGGTTGCGCGCCTTGTTGCAGCGCAGGGATTCCGCCAGTATGCGGACCGGCTGACGGGACGTTCCCGCCTTGAAACAAGGAGTGACGCCACATGAGTATTGGAATTTGGCAAATCGTACTGATCCTTGCGATCGTGCTGATCATCTTCGGCGCGGGCAAGCTGCCGCGTGTGATGGGCGATGTCGCGAAGGGTGTGAAGAATTTCAAGTCGGGCATGAAAGAAGGCCAGGCGCCGGATACCGCGACGACGCAGCAGACCCAGGCCGATCCCAAGCCGATCGACCAGACGGCCCAGCCGGCGGCCAATAGCAGCTCGACCGCGGCCAACACTGCCGAGAAGAGCGACGAGGCTGCCAAAAGCTGAGTCTCCCGAAGTTATCCACAGGCGCCGGCTAGCCTCCGATGTTTGACATCGGCTGGACTGAACTTGCGATCATCGCGGTCGTGGCGCTCGTCGTGATCGGGCCCAAGGACCTCCCGCAGGTGATCCGTACCGTCGGGCGCTGGTCGGGGAAGGCGCGCAAGGTAACCCGCGACTTCCAGCGTAATTTCGAGAGCATGGCCGAAGAAAACGAACTCGTGGAAATCCGCAAGGAGATCGCCGAGGCGAACCGGGAACTCGCGGCCGCGGGGAAGATCCCCGTCGACGACGACGCGCCCGTCGATCAGCCGGCCACGCCCCAGACCGCGAATTCGATCGCGGACCTCGATGGCGGCCCAGGCGGGCCGGCCCAGGGCGAATCGCGGGGCGGCAACGGCTCCGGGCGACAGCAACCGTCTGCCGCGCCGGCGGAACCGGCGGACCCCGCCGATGCGGCTGCCGACGCCAGTGCGAGCGCGGCGCCATCAGAGGCCGACACGGCCCCCCAGCAGAAGGGCTAGCGCCGGTCGCCGGCGCCTGGAATCAGACCCGTGGCAAACGAAAGCAGCGTCGAGAACAGCCGAGCCCCGCTGATGGAACACATCGCGGAGCTGCGCAACCGGCTCCTGTATGCGGTCGTCGGTCTGATCGTCGCCTTCATCGGTGCCTACTTCGTCGCCGAGGATATCTTCGAATTTCTCGTCCGGCCGCTGACCACCATCATGGCCGACGAAGGCTATGAGCCGAAGCTGATCTACACCCACCTGCTCGAGGCGTTCTTCACCAAGCTGAAGGTTTCGTTCTGGACCGCCTTCTTCGTCAGCTTCCCGCTGTTTGCAACACAGGTCTACAAGTTCGCCGCCCCTGGCCTCTACAGCAACGAACGCCGGGCGTTCCTGCCCTTCCTGATTGCAACGCCCGTGCTCTTCTTCGCTGGCGGCGCGCTGGTCTACTACTTCATTTTCCCCCAGGCCTGGAGCTTCTTCGTGAGCTTCCAGGACACCGGCGCCACCGGCGATCTGCAGACCGAACTTCTGCCCAAGATGAACGAATACCTCTCGCTCGTCATGAAGCTGATCTTTGCGTTCGGCATCTGCTTCCAGCTGCCCGTGCTCATGACCCTGCTGGCCCGGGTCGGCGTCGTGAGTTCCGCCGGCCTGCGCAAGAAACGCAAATTCGCCATCATCATCGTTTTCATCTGCGCGGCGCTGCTCACGCCGCCGGACCTGATCAGCCAGATCGGTCTCGGCATCCCGCTGTTGCTGCTCTATGAGGTGTCGATCCTCCTCGCCCAGCGGGTCGAGAAGAAGAAGGCCGCCAAGCAGGCTGCCGAAGACGCCGAGTACGAGGCGATGGACACGGGCATGGACGACACCGACGATACGGACTTCAACATGGGCCGTAGCTAGCGACGTGATCGTTCGATGATCCCGCGCGCATTCTTCGGCCGCCTCCGGTCGGCAGGCCCGTCTCATCGCGCGCTCGACGATCGGGGCCTCGATCAAGGACGCCCGGCAGCGTACGAGGCTTGACGCGCGCGCCGATCGGCGGCAAAAGGCGGCGCAAGGCCGTTCTCTGTGAGAGTCCGTAGGTTCGAATGTTCGATCTCAAATGGATTCGCGACAACCCGGCGGATTTCGATGCCGGTCTCACCCGCCGCGGTCTGTCCGTCAGCTCGGGTCCCGTTCTCGAACTCGACGCCAGGCGCCGGGCGCTCCAGACCGACATGCAGAAGCTGCAGACGCGGCGCAACGAGCTCTCCATGGCGATCGGGGCGGCCAAGGGCGAGGGCGAAGAAGCCGAGGCGATGAAGGCCGAGGTTGCCGAGATCAAGGAGACCCTGAAGGCGAACGAGGCGGACGACCAGGCGCTGGGCGCCCGGATCGAGGAGAGTCTCGCGGGCCTGCCGAACCTGCCCGCAGCAGACGTCCCCGAAGGGCTCGACGAATCGGCCAATCTGGAGCTTCGCAAAGTGGGCGCCAAGCCGGCCCTCGACGGTGAGCCCAAACAGCATTTCGACGTGGGCGAGGCGCTGGGCCAGATGGATTTCGAGACTGCGGCCAAGCTCTCGGGCGCGCGCTTCGTCGTGCTCAAGGGGCCGCTCGCCCGTCTCGAGCGGGCGATCGCCGCCTTCATGCTCGACCTGCACACGGGCGAGTTCGGCTATACCGAGGTCAGCCCGCCCGCGCTGGTCCGGGACGGGGCACTCTTCGGCACCGGCCAGCTGCCCAAATTCGCCGAAGACCTGTTTCGCACCAGCGAGGATTACTGGTTGATCCCGACGGCCGAAGTCCCGCTGACCAACCTCGTGGCTGGCGACATTCTCGACGAGTCGGCGCTGCCGCTTCGTTTCACGGCGTTTACCCCCTGCTTTCGCGCCGAAGCGGGCGCCGCAGGCAAGGATACGCGGGGCATGATCCGGGTTCACCAGTTCTCCAAGGTCGAGCTCGTCTCGATCGCCCACCCGACGACGTCCGACGACGAACTCGAGCGCATGACGGCCTGCGCCGAAGAGGTGCTCAAGCGCCTCGATCTGCATTATCGGGTCGTCCTGCTGTCCTGCGGCGACATGGGATTCTCCGCGCGCAAGACCTACGACATCGAGGTCTGGCTGCCCGGCCAGGACACCTATCGGGAGATCTCGAGCTGCTCGAACTGCGGCGAGTTCCAGGCCCGCCGGATGAAGGCGCGCTACCGCCCGGTGGGCGAGAAGGGCACCCGGCCCGTCCACACCCTCAACGGCTCGGGCCTCGCGGTCGGCCGCACCCTGGTCGCAATCCTGGAGAACTATCAGAACGCGGACGGCTCGGTGAGCGTTCCCGAGGCGCTCCGTCCCTATATGAACGGCCTTGAAAGGATCGACCCCCTTGGCAGCTAAGCGCCCGGCTCCAAAGCCTCTCGCCCATCACCGCATCCTGCTGTCCAACGACGACGGCATCATGGCGCCGGGCTTCAAGGTTCTCCAGAGGATCGCGCGTACGCTCTCGGACGACGTCTGGGTGGTCGCGCCCGAGACCGAGCAGAGCGCGGCGAGCCACGCGCTCTCGCTCCACACGCCGATCCGCATCCGCAAGGTTTCGCCCCGCAAGTTCGCCCTGAACGGCACGCCCACCGACTGCGTCTTCGTCGCCTTCAACGAGGTGATGAAGGACAACCCGCCCACCCTCGTGCTCTCGGGCGTCAACCGGGGCGAGAATCTGGGCGACGAGGCGACCTACTCGGGCACCATCGCGGCCGCGATGGAGGGCGCCCTGCTGGGGGTGCCCTCGATCGCGCTGAGCCTGGTGTGGGACCGCAAGCGGGCACTCAACTGGCCCACCGCCGAGCGCTGGGCGCCCGAGGTCATCGTCAAGTTGCTGAAAATCGGCTGGCCCGAGGGCGTGCTGATGAACGTCAATTTCCCGGGCGTCGACCCCGACGAGGTGCGGGGCATCATGGCCGCACGCCAGGGTCAGCACGAGATAACCGACATGGTCGACGAGCGGATCGACCTGCGCAACAACACCTATCTGTGGCTCTACAAAACCCGCAAATCCACGGGCGGACGGGCGGGCACCGACCTCCACGCGCTGGAGCAAGACTGCATCGCGGTCACGCCGCTCCATCTCGACCTCACCCACCGGCCGACGCTCAAGACGTTGCGCGCGATCCTCGAATGACCACCGCGCCCCGCGTCGTCCGCCTGCTCATGGAGCTCCGTCAGGAGGGCATTCGAGACACGCGGGTGCTCGCGGCGATCGAACGGGTGCCGCGCGAGGTCTTCGTGCCCGAGACGCTCCACGATCAGGCCTACGAAAACACCGCCCTGCCGATCGCCTCGGGCCAGACCATCAGCCAGCCGCTGGTCGTCGCCGCGATGACCGAGGCGCTGGCGCTCGACGACCGCATGACCGTGCTCGAGGTCGGCACGGGGTCGGGCTATCAGGCGGCGGTCCTCTCGCTGCTGTGCCGCCGGGTCTATACCATCGAGCGCCACGCGAATCTCATGGACGGCGCCACGGCATGCTTCGAGGCGCTGGGCCGCACCAACATCGTGACCCGCATCGGCGACGGCGCGAAGGGCTGGCCCGAGGCGGCGCCCTTTGATCGCATTATCGTCACCGCCGCCGCGCCCGAGATCCCGCCCGCCCTGACCGGGCAACTCAAGGCGGACGGCATTCTGGTCATCCCCGTCGGCCGGTCCGGCGGCGCCCAGGAGCTCCTGAAGGTGACCCGGACCGAAGCGGGCATCGACACGGTGCCGTTCATGCCGGTCCGCTTCGTGCCCCTGGTGAGCGACGCGGAGGCCGAGGCATGATCCATCGCGGGCGCGCTCTGCTCGCCCTGGCGGTCGCGGCGATCGCTCTCGCCGCCTGCTACCAGGCGCCTGCGCCGGTGGTCCAGAAGGACGGTGACGCCAGCGGCTTTCCGGCCCCCGAGGCGAAGCCCGGGGCGCCCGACGGGACGCCGGCCCCGGGCGGCGGGGCGGGCGTCGTCGTTGCGCGCGGCGATACCTTGTTCGAGATCGCCCGGGAGCAGGACGTGCCGCTCCGCGACCTGATCGAGCTCAACCGCCTCTCGCCGCCCTACACGCTGCTCGTCGGCCAGGTCCTGAAGCTGCCCGGCCAGCGCGTCCATGTGGTCGAGAAGGGCGATACGGTCTACGCCATCTCGCGTCGCTACGACATCGCCATGAGCAGCCTGGTGCGGCTGAACGGGATCGAGCCGCCCTATACCCTCTATGTCGGCGATACGCTCAGCCTGCCGGCGTCGACCCGGCCGGCGAGCGCCGTCGTCGCGGTGCCCGCGGGCGAAGTCACCGCGGCAGCCCTGCTCCCGCCCGAGCCAACCGCTGCGATTATCGTGGCGCCCGCGCCCACGCCCGCCGCGGCTCCCGCTCCCGCCGAGACGGCGGCCATCCCGGCGGCGGCACCCGAGGTCGCGCCGCCGCCCGCGAGCCCGGCGGGCTTCTCCTGGCCCGCCGGGGGCACGATCATCTCCGGCTTCGGCCCCAAGCCCGGCAACCTTCACAACGACGGCGTCAACATTGCGCTCGCCAAGGGCACACCCGTTCTCGCCGCGCGTGGCGGCACGGTGGCCTATGTGGGCAACGAGCTGAAGGGCTACGGCAACCTCGTGCTGATCCGCCACGAGGGCGGCTGGGTCAGTGCCTACGCCCACAACGATGCGCTGCTGGTGAGCCGCGGCCAGAGAGTCGCCCGGGGCGACGTGGTGGCCTACGCGGGCAATACGGGCAGCGTGGCCTCGCCCCAGCTCCATTTCGAGCTGCGAAAAGGGGGCGAGCCCGTCGATCCGGTCAAGTTCCTGGGGGGGTAGAGCGCGGGGTCCCCAGCCGCCCGGTTCGTCAAGCCTCGGGCCCGCAGCGAGGCGAGCGCCCGCAAAAGCCTCAGCCCGATGGAATCTGGTAGACCTTGCGGAGCGTCTCGTGGATCGTCCAGCGCGTCCGCGCGCCTTGCTTGAGAAAGCCGACCGACCCGGGAAGAAGCTCGATCGCCCGGTTGCCCTCGTCGAGGAACTCCACGGTCGCCCGGCCCGAGATCACGACGTTCATCTCGTCGACTTCCGTATCCTCGACGACGCCTTCGGTAATCTCCCAGAGTCCCCGCTCGATTCCGAGCTCGCGGTTCACGCTTAGCGGCAGGCAGCGCACAACAGGGTTTCCCGACACGACGGTCATGGACGGCCAGTCGACGTCCGGAAGCTCCGCCGACGCAATTTCGAGGGTCAAGTTGGTCTCTTGCAAGTCGCGTGTGTCATCGGCCATGCGTTTTGTACTCCATGAATATCCCGGCGATTCGAGCTCGGTAGCCGGCACGATCCCGGCAAGGGGTCGGGTTACCCTTCTCGCTCCGTCTCCAGCCGCTTCCCCTGCCGCCCCGCCAGGTCCTGGATGTATTGCCAGGCGACACGGCCTGAGCGCGCGCCGCGGGTGACCGACCACTCGATCGCCTCGGCGTGCAGGGCGGCGCGGTCGAGTTCGAGCCCGTACCACGCCGCATAGCCCTCGACAATCTCGAAATAAACCTCCTGGTCGCAGGAGTGAAAGCCCAGCCAGAGCCCGAACCGGTCCGAGAGCGAGACCTTCTCCTCGACCGCCTCGGAGGGGTGAATCGCCGTGGAGCGCTCGTTTTCCATCATGTCCCGGGGCATCAGGTGGCGCCGGTTCGAGGTGGCGTAGAAGAGCAGGTTGGCGGGCCGGCCCTCGATGCCGCCCTCGAGTACGGCTTTCAGTGACTTGAAGGCGGTTTCGCCCGCGTCGAACGACAGGTCGTCGCAGAACAGGATGGCGCGCCCGGGCGCGTCGCGCAGCAGGCCGAGCAGATGGGGCAGGCTGCCGATATCCTCCCGGTGAATCTCGATCAGCGCGAGGCGGTCACCGGTTTCGGCGTTGACCGCCGCGTGCGCCGCCTTGATCAGCGAGCTCTTGCCCATGCCCCTAGCGCCCCACAGCAGCGCGTTGTTGGCGGGCAGCCCGGCGGCGAAGCGGCGGGTGTTGTCGAACAGGATGTCCCGCACCTGGTCGATCCCCTTGAGCAGCGCCAGATCGACCCGGTTGACCGCCGCGACGGGCTCCAGGCACTCCTGCTCCGGCTGCCAGACGAAGGCCTCCGCGGCGGCGAGATCGACGGCGCGCAAGGGGGGCGGGGCGAGGCGTTCGAGCGCCTCGGCGATGCGCCGCAAGATCGGTTCGAGGCTGGTCTCGGTCATGCGTGGACGGCCCGGGTTTCCTAGCTTAAGGCGGAGCGACCCTATCACAGCGCCAGCGGCGCTCACAATGACGCGCAAGGCGGCCCGAATAGGGTTTGCCCGGCAGTCGATTTCCGCCTATCTTGCGGGCGGATTCGCCGGACCCAGAGACAGACACGGACCACCAAGGAGATGACGATGCATCGGACAGGGAAAATTGTGGCGGCGCTCGCTGCCCTCCTACTCGTGGGAGCCGGCCTGACGGCCTGCATGCCGCAAGGCGGCGGTGCCGAAGGCGAGACGGCGGGCATCGGCGGCGGCCTGATGACCATCCTGCCGCTGGTTCTGATCTTCGTCGTGTTCTATTTCCTGATCATCCGCCCGCAGCAGAAAAAGACCAAGGGCCACCGCGCCATGCTTGACAGCGTGCGCCGCGGCGATCAGGTGATCACCGGCGGCGGCATCATCGGCAACGTCATGAAGGTGGACCGGGACGACAATCTCCACGTCGAGATTGCCGACGGCGTGCGCGTCAAGGTCACCCGCGCGAGTCTTTCCGAAGTGATCACCCGCCCGACCCCGATTGGCGACGACGATGACGACGAGGACGAAGATTACGAGGACGAAATCGAAAACGAAAACGAGGACGAGGACGAGACCGAGAGCCCGAGCCGGAAGAGGAAGAAAAGGGACAAGTAGGACGGCGCCTCCTCGCGAGCTCCATGCTCCGCTTCGCTAAATGGAAGATCGCCGTCGCCGCGGCGGTCTGCGTGCTCGGCGTCCTGTTCGCCCTGCCCAATCTGTTCGACCGCGACGACGCGCCCGGCTGGCTGCCCGGCAGTCAGATCAATCTCGGGCTCGACCTGCAGGGCGGCTCCCACCTCCTGCTCGAGGTCGATTTCAAGGCGCTCCTGCGCGAACGCCTGCAATCCCTCGTCGACGACACCCGCATCGCGCTGCGCGAGGAGCGGATCGGCTATTCGGCGCTCGGCACGATCGGCGACGCGGTGGGCTTCCGGCTGATCGATCCGGCGAACCGGGAGCGCGTCACCGACCTGCTGGGCGCAATCGACGACGAAATCGTCGTCGAGAGCGCGGAAGACGGCGGGTTCGTGCTGTTTCTGTCGGAAAGCGCCATCGAAGAGCGCCGCCGTCTCGCGGTCGAGCAGTCGATCGAGATCGTCCGCCGCCGGATCGACGAGACCGGCACCCGCGAGCCGACCATCCAGCGCCAGGGCGACGAACGCATCCTGGTGCAGCTTCCGGGCATCGACGACCCCGACCGGATCAAGGCCCTGCTCGGCAAGACCGCGAAGATGTCCTTCCACCTGATCGACGAGACGGTCTCCCTCGCCGAGGCGCACCAGGGGCGCGTGCCGCCGGGCTCGGTGCTGCTCGAAGCCGATAGCGAGGTCGATGGCGCCGGAAATCCGCTCGACTATGTCGTGCGCAAGCGGGTCATGGTGAGCGGCGACACGTTGATCGACGCTCAACCGACCTTCCAGGACAACGAGCCCGTCGTGAGCTTCCGCTTCGACTCGACGGGAACCAAGCGGTTTGGCGACGTGACCCAGGACAATGTCGGCCGCCGGCTGGCGATCGTGCTCGACAACAAGGTGATCAGCGCGCCGGTCATCCGCGAGCCGATCCTGGGCGGCACGGGCGTCATCTCCGGGCGGTTCATGGTCGAGGAGGCGAACGATCTGGCGCTGCTGCTCCGCGCCGGCGCCCTGCCGGCGCCGCTCAATATCCTCGAGGAGAGAACCGTCGGGCCCGACCTGGGCGCGGATTCGATCCGGGCCGGCAAGGTCGCGAGCGTGATCGGCCTGGCCGCAGTGATCGTCTTCATGATGCTCTATTACGGCCTGTTCGGGGTGTTCGCTGCGGTCTCGCTGGTGATCAATCTGATCCTGCTGCTCGGCGTTCTCTCCCTGCTGCAGGCGACGTTGACCCTGCCGGGCATCGCCGGCATCGTGCTCACGCTCGGCATGGCGGTCGATGCGAACGTGCTGATCTTTGAGCGAATACGCGAGGAGGTGAAGTCGGGCAAGACGCCGATCGCCGCGATGGACGCGGGCTATCGTCGGGCGATGACGACCATCGTCGACGCGAATCTCACGACCCTGATCGCTGCGGTCATCCTGTTCAACTTCGGCTCGGGCCCGGTCAAGGGCTTCGCGGTCACGCTCGGGATCGGCATTCTGACCTCGCTGTTCACCGCCTTCATGGTGACTCGCCTGCTCAGCGTGACCTGGCTGCGCCGGACCCGTCCCAGCCGTTTGCCGGTCTAGCGGAGGCGGATGCTCATGTGGCGCTTGCGGCTGGTTCCCGACAACACGGCGATCGAGTTCATCCGCCGCCGGCTCGTCTTCTTCGTGCTCTCGGCGCTGCTCGGGCTCGGCTCGGTCACGCTGTATCTTACGAACGGGCTGAATTTCGGCATCGATTTCGCCGGCGGTATCCTGATCGAGGTCAAGACGCCCGCGCCCGCCAACCTCGCCCAGATGCGCGCGACCCTGGGCGATCTCGGGCTGGGCGAGGTGCAGCTTCAGGAATTCGGCGCCGTGGACGACGTGCTGATCCGCGTCGAGCGCCAGCCGGGCGACGCGGCGGCGCAGAACGTGGCCGTGCTCCTGGTTAAGGACGCGCTCGCCGACGCCCTGGGCGACGGCGTCGACTATCGGCGTGTCGAGTTCGTCGGGCCCAAGGTGGGCGGCGAGCTGATCCGCGCCGGCGTGCTCGCCGTGCTGTTCTCGGTGCTCGCGATGCTGGTCTATATCTGGTTCCGCTTCGAGTTGCCCTTCGGCATCGGCGCGGTGATCGCACTGATCCACGACGTGGTGCTGACCGTGGGCATGTTCGCCCTCATCGGCCTCGAGTTCAACCTGGCGATCGTTGCCGCGCTCCTGCTGATTATCGGCTATTCGATGAACGACACCGTGGTGGTCTACGACCGGGTGCGAGAAAACCTCAGGAAATACAAAAGCCTGCCGCTGATCGACATCCTGAACAAGAGCATCAACGGCACGCTGGCGCGCACGGTGATGACCTCTGCGACGACGCTGCTGGCCCTGCTCGCGCTGTTCATATTCGGTGGCGAAGTAATCCGGGGCTTCTGCTTCGCGATGATCTGGGGCGTGATCGTCGGCACCTATTCGTCGATCTTCATCGCCACGCCGCTGCTGCTCTATCTCAAGCCGCGTCAGAGCGGGCGGGGCGGGGCGAAAGATGCCGAGGGCGGCGGCTCGAGCCCCCCTGCGGAGGCCGCGCCAAAGCCAAAGCCAAAGCCAAAGCCGAAGCCGAAGCCGAACCGGCGGCGGACTGACCGCCGGGCGGGGTATGCAGCGGTGGATATTACCCCTCTGATCCCCGCGGGGCGGCAGGTGATCGAGGGCTATGGCCCGGGCGGTTTTACGATCAGCGGCGTGCGCTTGACCGGCTCCCTGCTCGTGTTTCCCGAGCAGACCCTTGCCTGGAGTGCGACCGACGCGACGCATCTCGATGCGGCGGCCTTCGACCCGGTCATCGCGGCGGAGCCGGCGGTCGAGATTCTCCTGTTCGGCTGCGGCGCGACGGGACACCGGCCCGCCCCCGACATCGCTGCGCCATTGCGGGACGCCGGCATCACGCTCGAATGCATGGACACGGGTGCCGCGTGCCGAACCTACAACGTGTTGATGGCCGTGGATCGCCGCGTCGCGGCAGCACTGCTCGCACTGGGTCGGGACTAAAGCCCCACTATAAAAAAGGCGCAGCGGCGCAGACGCTGGGTGGTGCCCGCGGGGCGCGCGGAGCAGACAAAAAAACCCAGCCGGCGCTGGCTGGGTTTCTCTGTTTTATTTCAGCGTGTTATCAATACAAATTCTGCGCCGACACCATGGAGTAGAGCATCGGGATCGAGAGCATCGTATTGGTCCGCGAGGCAAGCATCGCGACGCGCGCCGCCTTCTTCTTCGCGTCCGCGTCGACCTCGACGATCCCCAGCGCCTTCTTCTGATTCGGCCAGATGATGCCCCAGACGTTGAGCATCATGATGATGCCGAGCCACATGCCGATGCCGATGGCGGTATGCTTGGCGACTCCGTCGGCGATACCGAGGATCAGGGCTTGGCCGATATAGCCGTTCATCCCGCCCGCGATCAGCCCGGTCGCGACGGTGGCTAGCGCCGCCCAGCGGAACCAGAACAGCGCCGCCGGTGCGATCACCTTGCCCACCGCCGGTTTCTGCTCGTCCGGGATCTTGGGCATGGACGGAATTTGCACGAAGTTGAAATACCAGAGGAGACCGATCCACATCACGCCGGAGATCACATGGAGCCAGCGGAACATGAAGGTCACCCAGGCGTAATCGAAATATTCCATTGCTTTGGGTTCCTTTTATCCGAGTCAGTCAGTGAACTCGCGTCAGTAGATGACAATCATGATGATGACCATGATCGCCGTGAGCACGACGCCCGTGGCCACGGTCGCTGGAAGGGATTGAAGAATACTGGCCATTGCTACTCCCATTCTTATGATGGCGCGCACCGGGCGGAACCCGGTGCGGACTGGTCAAAATCATAGGTCAAACCGGCTGGGTTTCAATCCAGAACGATTTAAAATTGAACCGCTGTTATTCTGACGTGGGCCTGCAACGGGCGCTAAGCCGCGCTCAGTGCGCATTCCGCCGCACGCCGGCCCGACCGGATTGCGCTCTCCAGGGTGGCCGGCAGGCCCGTATCCGTCCAATCCCCCGCTAGGAAGAAGTTGCCAAATCCGATTCGCGCGCCGGGCCTTCTCCGGACATTTTCGGGGGTTTGCGCGAAGGTGGCGCGCTTTTCCTTGACGATCTGAGAGGGTGGCACGGGCGCACTCTTGCGATCCAGCGCGCGTCCCACATCGGCCCAGATCAGGTCCGCGATATCTTTCGCATCGGCATCGACCAGATCTTCCGCCGCGCTGACGGTGACCGATATCACGTCGCCCCGTGCGAACAGCCAGTGCGCGGTACCGCCAACGAGACCCAGCAGACGCTGGCCGCCGGGTAGAGCGACGGGCGCGTCGAGCCGATAGTGGGCATTCACGATCGCGCGGCTCGCCTCGGGCACGACGAGATCGGGCAACAGCTGGCCGGCGACGAGCGGCGGGACTGCGAGAATGACCGCATCGCCCGGGCCCAGCTCGACGGATTGGGTGGTGAAGTCGAGCCGTGCGGTCCGCGACCCCTCGAACACGATCGTGCGAAGCCGGCTGCTTAAATGGAGCGCCCCGCCGCCCGCCTCGATGAAGCGGACGCCGGGATCGACCAGGTTGGGCGAGAGGCCGTCCTTCGCGATATAGGCCCGGCAGGCCCTCTCGCCCCGTCCGAAGGTCTCGATGACCACGGGCCAGAGCAGACTGGCGGCGGCCTCGTGGGGAGCGGTGTTGAGTACCGCGTCCGTGAGCGGCTTCCACAGTCGATTACGCAACGGACCGCCCGCGCCCAGCACCGCGTCGACAGTCGCGGAACCGGGGGCATTTCGCAGGCGGAGCGCGGCAAGATAGTCGGTCCAGCGGCTGCCCGGCACCCGGCGTCGGGCGTTGAAGATCCACCAGGGAAGGCGCCCGGCATTGGGGCGGAGCGTCCAGCGCTCGCCGGTTCCGAGATCGACGAAGGGAAATGCGGCTTGGGCCTGCTCCGCCAAGCCGTCGCCCGCGTTGACGTCTGCCAGATAGCTAAACACGGCCGTATTGGCTCCCAGCATCAGATGGTTGCCGTTGTCGATCAGCCGGTCGAGGGTCTTGTCGAAATAGGAGCGCGCCCGTCCGCCGGCGTGATTGGCGGCATCGTAGAGCGTGACCGTCCGCCCGCGCTTGACCAGCTCGACCCCGCAGGCGAGCCCGGCGAGCCCGGCGCCGACGACGTGAACCCGGCTCACGAACGCAGCCTTGTTGACGGCAGGGCGGAATGGAGCATTTCTGGCGGCCTCGCGGAATCGCGCTATGTATCACGGATCGACATACCACGAATCGACGGATACGAGCGACGCGCTCCATGGCCCAATCGACGCCTTCCGAGCCTTCAGGGGCGGGTAGCCTTCGGGCCGAACTGCGCCGCTTCGACTACGACCGCTATCTGTGCACCCTGTTCGCGCCGCCCGCCGCCCGGGATGCGCTGTTTGCGCTTTACGCCTTCAACCTGGAGGTTGCCAAGATCCGGGAGCTGGTCAGCGAGCCGATGCTGGGAGAGATCCGCCTGCAGTGGTGGCGCGAAGCCGTCGAGGGCATCTACGGCGGCGCGACCCGGCGCCATCAGTGCGTCGAGGCGCTGGCCGCGGCGATCGGACGCCACGACCTGCCCCGTGCGCCTTTCGACGCCCTGATCGATGCCCGGGCCTTCGATCTCACCGACGGGCCGCCGGCGACGCTGGGCGACCTCGAAGCCTATGCCGATGTCACGTCGGGTGCGCTTCAGGTCATCGCGTTGAACGTTTTGGGCGGAGGGCGCGAGGATGCGGTCGCGGCGGCGCGGTCGGCGGGCATCGCGTGGGCGCTTGTCGGGCTGATTCGGGCGGTTCCGTTTCACGCCGGCGGCGGACGGCTCTACCTGCCGGCCGATCTGCTGGATGCGGCCGGGGTGAGCCGGGACGCGCTGACCGCCGGGCGGCCCGGCCCGGCTATCGCTGAGATCGCACGGACGGTGGCGGAGTGCGCGCAGGGCTATCTCGCGCGGGCTCGGGCAGCGCAGGGCACGGTGCCCAGAAGCGCCCTGCCGGCCGTTCTGCCCGCCCGGCTCGCCGGGGTTTACCTCGCGCGCCTTGCGGCGGCGGGCTACGATCCCTTTGCGCCGCGCGCCGAGCCCGGCCCCCTGGGCAAACAGGCGCGGCTGCTGGCGGCGCGACTGTCTGGACGGTATTAAAGCGGGGAGGGACGCCTGCTTCGAGAATTTCTTGTATTATGAAGCGCTGGAAAAGAGCCTCTCTCTGACGGACATTCCCTGATCCAATATTCTCATTGATGACCTCTGACATCGACAATTACCGCGCTGCCGATCTGCTTGTTGAATTGCAGGGAGGAACGGCGGGATGACGGGACCGCGAACGACCATGAACGACTGGGCGGCGGATTATTTGCGGACCGCAACGCCGATCACCGTGCAGCCGGAGAGCCTCGAGGAATGGCAGGCGATCCGCCGGGAGTTCGGCGAGCTGATCGCGCCCGTCGCGGCCGCAACGCGGGAGGCGTGCGGCTCGGCAGTAGCGTCCGAGACGGTGGGAGGGGTGCCGGTTTTCATGGTGACGCCGAAGGATTACGACGCCGCCAACGACGGATATGTTGCGCTGCATTGTCACGGCGGCGGCTACACGTTTGGCTATCCCCATGATGGCCTGTTCTTCGCCGAGCCCATGGCCCAGCGGTTGGGCATCCGGGTTTGCGCCGTCGATTACCGGCTCGCGCCGGAGCACCCGTTTCCGGCTGCGGTGGAGGATTGCACCGCGGCCTACGGCGCGCTCCTCGAGCGCTTCGATGCGGCCAACATCGTCGTGTTTGGCGATTCCGCGGGCGGGGCGCTTGCCATGGCGACGAACCTTGCGGCGCGCGATGTGGGCCTGGCCCTGCCGGCCGGCGCGGTCTTGTATTCACCCTGGGCGGACCTCTCCAGAACCGGCGACAGCTACGAAACGCTGGAGGGCAAGGACCCAGACAACCACTACGAGATCAACCTGCGGGCCTCGGCCGAGGCCTACGCGGACGGGCGCGACATGGCCGAGCCGCTGATCTCGCCGGTCTACGGCGACTACGCCGCCGGCTTTCCGCCGACGCTGATTTCCTGTGGGACACGGGACCTGTTTCTGAGCAATTGCGCCCGGACCCAGCGTGCCATGAAACGGGCCGGCGTGGACGTGAAGCTCACCTTGTGGGAGGGCATGTGGCACTGGTTCGAGATCTACCTCGAACTCCCCGAGGCGGGCGAATCTCTTGCCGAGGCTGCGGCGTTCCTGCGCGAGCGGCTGGGCGAATCAAGGGGGGTAATACCATGAGCGATAAATCGACCCATCACATCACCATCACACCTCACGAGGGACGTGTGCGCGTCCTATTCGGCGGCGCAGTCGTAGCGGAGACGACGCGCGCGCTCGGGTTGAGCGAAGGGGCCATCCCGACCGTGTTCTACATCCCGCGCGAGGATGCGGCGATGGGGTATTTCGAGGCGACCGATCATTCGACCCATTGCCCGTACAAGGGCGGCGCGAGCTATTTCTCGCTCAGGGTCGGCGGACGGGTAGCAGAAAACGCGGTCTGGAGTTACGAGCGACCGCTGGACGCAATGTCTGCCATCAAGGGGCATCTCGCGTTCTATCCCGATCGGGTAGAGGCCATCGAAACGACCGCCGTATGATCGGGGCGGTCGGTGCCGATACAACAGAACCGCCAGAAAACGTCGTCATTCTCGTTCAGGTAGTATAATAAATAAGAAGCTGAAATTAATAGGCTTCTTTTTCAACCGACTATTAACTATAATCGTTTAACTCCGAAGTCGCAGGCCAGGACGGTGCGCCACACGGCCGGAGGGGAATCGAGAACAGGTTCCGCTGGATGGTTCCGCAAGGGGCGGTTCGCGCATGTTAGTCAGCCGATGCTGTATCTGCCACAGGCACAGGAGTTGGCTATGGCAAAGGATCAAAAGGTGACAAGGGACACGGTGAGCGCCGGAGGCGGCGAGCGGGTGCTCATCGTCGAGGACGACCCCGACGTGCGCAACTTCGCGGTCATGCTGGTCGAGGGTTTCGGCTACGAAGTGCATGAGGCGTCGAACGCGGAAGCCGCGCTCACGATGCTCGAAGCGCTCGACGGCGTCGATTTGGTCCTGACCGACATGGTGCTCTCTGCCTGCATGAACGGCCGGGAGCTTGCCGATTCGGTGCGCCAGAGCGATCCGAACATCGCCATCGTCTACATGTCCGGTTACGCGGCGGACGCGCTCGCCCGGGCCGGCGAGGTTCCCGCCGGCGACGAATTGGTCGAGAAGCCCTTCCGGCAGGACGCCATGGCCGCGGCGTTCCGCCGGGCGCTCGATCGCCGTGCCGCGATCGGGAGTCGGGCTGCGAAATCCGAGGCCGGGGCGACGATCTGAGCGGCGCGACCGCGCCGGCTTTGCGCTAGACTGGACCCCAGTGAGAGCTATCGGGGTGCCCCGGGGATGGCGCAAATCGTCGAGCAGGCATTGCCCTTGCCGGAGGTCGAGCGGAGCAGGCGGCTGTTTGCCGGCGATGTGATCATCTTCCGTCAGGTCGTCGCGGCTTACGACCTCATCGAGGCGGCGCATGGTCTGATCGCCGACGCCTTCGCGCCCCACGATCCGCTCACGGTTCACGACGTCCTGACCCCCGGAGACTTCGGCGAGCGGCTGGTGGAGGGGTACGAGACAGATCCGGTCATCCGGAGCCGGTTCGCCGCCCTGCTCGAGGCGGTGGGCGCGTCGCCGGCAACGACCGCCTGGGACCGCCTGCGCCTACGCATCCAGCCGCCCGAGGGCTATTACACATCGCGCCGGGTGCAGAGCCTGCCGGCGCACCGGGACAGCTGGGGCACCGCCATCATGGCGCAGGTCAACTGGTGGCTGCCGATCCACCCGGTGAGCGCGGCGCGGACCATGGTGCTCTATCCGGACTATTTCGAGCGGCCCGTCGCCAACAGCTCGGCCGACTGGGATTTCGACGAGCTCCGCGCCCGGCTGAAGGCCGGCGATCAGAGCTATCCGGTGCTGCCCGACCTGCTGGAACCCGTCGCCGAGGCATCGGCCTGGCCGGCGTTGATCGCGCCCGGCGATGTCCTGTGCTTCGCCTCGGCCCATCTGCACGGGAGCGCGCCCAACGAGACGGCGCTCGTCCGTTATTCGACGGAAGTCCGCACGGTGAGCCGCGCCGACCTCGACGCGGGCCGGGGCGCGCCCAACGCCGACACCGAAACGCTGCGGGTCTCCTACGACTGGTTTACGGGTATCGCGGACGGTAAGCTGCTTGGCGAAGCGGTGCGATAAGGGAGACAAGCCATGGCCACGGGCTTCGTTCATCACGAGCTTTACCTCTGGCACGACACGGGAAGCGCCGCCTCATGGATCCCGGCGGGCGGCGTGGTCCAGCCGGAGCCTCACGCCGAAAACCCCGAGACCAAGCGGCGGTTGCGCAACCTGCTCGAGGTGAGCGGGCTGCTCGACAAGCTGGTCGCGATTCCACCCCGCGAAGCGAGCGAGGACGAGATCGCCCGGCTGCACGGCCGCGCCTATATCGAGCGGGTCAGGACGATGAGCGCGAACGGCGGCGACGACGCGGGCGAGGGCGCGCCGGTCGGCCGGGGGTCCTACGAGATCGCACTGCTGGCGGCCGGCGGGGTGATTGCGGCAGTCGACGCAGTGCTCGACGGGCGGGTCGCGAACGCCTATGCCCTGGTTCGCCCCCCGGGCCACCATGCCGAAGCCGATCGGGGACGGGGCTTCTGCATCTTCGGCAACGCCGCGATCGCGGCGCTGCATGCGCTCGAAGCGCGGGGAATCTCGCGAATCGCGACGGTGGACTGGGACGTCCATCATGGCAACGGCACCCAGGTCGCGTTCTACGACCGCGCCGACGTGCTGACCATCTCGATCCACCAGGACAACAACTATCCCGTGGGCTCGGGCCTGATCGAGGAGACCGGCGAAGGGGCCGGCACGGGCTACGCGATCAACGTGCCGTTGCCCGCGGGCAGCGGCCACGGCGCCTATGTGGCGAGCGTCGAGCGGGTCGTCGCACCCGCGCTCCGGGCATTTGCGCCGGAGCTGATCATCCTGCCCATGGGGTTCGACGCCAACATTCACGATCCGCTGGGACGCCAGATGGCGACCAGCCGGACATTCCGGGAGATGACGGCGATCGTGAAGGGCGTGGCGGCGGAATGCTGCGAGGGGCGGCTCGTGGTCTGCCACGAGGGCGGCTATTCGTCGGCCTATGTGCCGTTCTGCGGTCTTGCCGTGATCGAGGAGCTCGCGGGCGAGAACGCCCAGGTCAAGGACCCGTTTCTGCGCGCCTCGGAGGCGATGGGCGGCCAGGCGCTGCAGGCTCACCAGGCGGAGCTCATCGAGCAGGTGGCCGGGCTCGCGGCCTCGATCGGGTCGTCGCGGGACGGGCGCGTGCGATGATCGAGCATCGGGTGATCGAGACCCTGAGCGAGGTCCAAATCGACCAGCTCGTCGCGCTCTATGAGTAGGAATGGTGGACCGGGGGGCGCACCCTGGCCGACGTCGTCACCATGTTGTCCCATTCGAGCGTGATCATCGCCCTCGAAGAGGTAGAGACCAGCCGCCTGATCGGCTTTTCCCGGGTGCTGAGCGACGGTTGCTACAAGGCGCTGATCTTCGACGTCATCGTCGCCGAGGACCAGCGGGCGACCGGCCTGGGGCGCAGGCTGGTCGACCTCATCTTCGCGCACCTCCTGAACCGCGACGTGCACCACAAGGAGCTCTACTGCCTGCCCGAGCTCGTCCCGTATTATCGCGCGTGGGAGTTCGCGGATTCGCTTGCGCCGCTTACCCTGATGCGCTCGGAGCGTGCGGGTTAGACACCGACGGGCTCAGCGCAGCGACCGCAGGCGGGCACTTCCCATGGTCATGTTGACCAGATAGAGGCTCGCCAGCAGGAGCGCCAGCGCACTCCAGATCCACACACTGTGGCGCTCGCCGAAGAAGATCATGCCCCCTCCGATCGTCAGCGGCGTGGCGAGGAAGGCCCAGACCGAATAAAACACCGGACCGGCGACCCGGATGCATTCCAGGCCCGCGAGCCAGAGGATCACATTGAGCGCTGCAAAGACGGGGATATACCACCAGGGATAGCCGGGGGATCCGACGAACCACCAAAGCTCACCCAGCGCGGCGACCGGGGGCAGAAGCATCACAGCGGCGAATACAAGCAGGCCGCAGGCGGCGACGGCGGAATCGACGTCCGGCGGCCGGGCGAACGCCATCCAGTTGCTCCACACCGCCCAGCTTACGGGAATCGCCAGCGCGACGGCGACCCAGACGATCATGTCCGGGGACGGCAGGCTGGTCTGGGGCAGGAAGATGAGGAGCAGGCCCGCGATGCCGATCAGGAGCCCCGCGAAGCGGAGCGTGTGGTAGCGCTCGAGCAGCAGGACGAGGGCGAGCAGGTAGGTCAGCGCCGGCTCGAACGCGATCGTCATGCTGAGAACACCGACCGGAATTTTGGACGAGGCGAAGGTCATCCCCGCGAGCGGGATTATGGAGCCCAACAACCCCGACGCCACATAAAACTGCAAATGGCGGCGGCTCATGGGAAACCGCGTGCGCCGGACGGCGAGGACAACCAGCAGGATCGCCGCGCTAACGAGGGTCTGCCAGAACAGGAAACCCAGATAAGGCACACCCGCTTCGGTCACGACCCGCAGCAGGCATATATAGACACTTGCCAGCACGCCGAGCACGACGAGCAGGACCAGACGCCACCAGAGCGGGGCGGTGACCGCCACGGTGTTGCCCGTCGGCACGCTACGGGCCGTTGAATTGTCCGGCGGGGCTGGCTCGTCGGTCATTGGTCTTCTCTGCGTTGGCGGGTACTTCCCATGGTCATGTTGACCAGATAGAGGCTGGCGAGCAACAGCACGAGTGCGCTCCAGATCCACAAGGAATGACGCTCTGCGAAGAACACCATGCCCGCCCCGATCGCCATGGGGGTGCCAAAGAAGGCCCAGAGCGAATAGAACACCGGCCCCGAGACCCGCACGGATTCGAACTCGGCGGTCCAGAGCACGGCGTTGATCGCGGCGAAAACGGGCAGGACCCACCACATCCCGCCAGCGGGCCCGTCGAACCACCAGAGCTGTCCGGTGCCCGCCGCGACGGGCAGCAGCATCAGCGAGCCGATCGTCATCAGGCCGAACGTGGCGGCCGCAGCACCCGTCGCCGGGGGCAGGGCGACGGCGATCCAGTTGCTCCAGACCGCCCAGCACAGCGGCACGCTGAAGACGACCAGCACCCAGGGCAACATCTCGGGGCTGGGCAGGCTTGCGTCGGGCAGCACGATCAGCAACAACCCGCCGATGCCCAGCAGCAACCCGAAGAACCGCAGCCCGCGGAACCGCTCGATGAATAGCAGCAGGGCGACGAAATAGGTCAGGGCGGGCTCGACGGTTATGACCATGCCGATGATGCCGACGGGAACCCGCGGCGACGCGACGGTCAGCGCCAGGAACGGTACAACCAGCGCGAGCGCGGCGGAGACCGCGCAAAAGCGCAGGGCGGCACGGCTCAGGGGCAGGGGCACGCGCCGGACGATCATGATCAACAGCATGACAATTGCGCTCGCCACGCAGTGCCAGAAGATGAACCCGAACGGCGGCACACCGGTCTCGGTCGTCACCCGGAGCAGGGAGAAATGTGCGGTCGAGGAGACGGCGATGACTACGAGCAGACCCAGCCTTACGCCGAGCGGGGCAATTGCGCCGGTCACAGGGCCGGGTTCGGGTCGGTCGTCCGCATAGCCCTATCCTACGGAAAGAGGATACCCGCGGCGCGATAATTTTGTCCGGGCGCGATGGCCGTCGCGCGCGGCGGCGGATCGCCCTGTCATCGGCTTTCCGAGCGTTGACGGGCACTTTTCATGGTCATGTTGACCAGATAGAGGCTGGCCAGCAACAGCACGAGCGCGCTCCAGATCCACAAGGAATGGTGCTCGGCGAAGACGACCATGCCGACGGCGATGGTCAGCGGCACGGCGATGAAACTGTAAGCCGAATAGAACACCGGCCCGGCCAACCGGATGGCCTCGAAGCCGACGATCCAGCCGAACGAATTCATCACGGCCAGTACGGCAACGGGCCACCACAGATCCGTGTTGGGGCCGTCGCCGTCGAGCCACCAGAGGCTGTCTGTCGCGAGCGCCGCGGGCAACAGCATGACCGCTCCCGCCAAGACCAGGCCGAAGGTGAGAACTTGAGAGTCGACGGCGGGCGGCCGGGCGGCTGCGAGGTAGGTGCTCCAGATCGCCTGGCCGATTGGAAGCCCGAGGGTGAGGATCACCCAGGGCACCATGGCGGGCGAGGGCAGGGCGGCCTCGGGCACGACGATCAGCATGAGCCCGGCCACGCCGAGGAGAATCCCGGCGAAGCGCAAGCTGCGAAAGCGCTCGAGCAGCAGGGGCAGCGCGATGAGATAGGTGAGCGCCGGCTCGATCGTCAGCGACATGCCGAGCACGCCGACGGGAATCCGGGGCGCGGCCATCGCGGTGACCACATAGGGCACGACGGCGCCAAACAGACCGGAAACGGCGTAAAAGACCAGATGGCGCCGGCTCAACGGCAGCCGCTTGCGCCGCAGCAGGATGATCGTGCCCGCGATCACCGAGGCGCCGGCACATTGCCAGAAGGCGACGCCAAGATAGGGCACGCCGCCTTCGGTCGCGACGCGCATCAGCAGGTACCAGACGGCGGTGAGGCCTGCCATGGCGATAATGAGCCCCAAGCGGATCGACAGGGGCGCCGTGTAGGCCGCGGACGAACCGGGGGGTGATTGGCTCACGGCGTTTCGATCCGGCGCTGGGCGGCGGCCATGGTCCGGTTGACGAGGTAGAGGCTGGCCAGCAACAGCACCAGAGCGCTCCAAATCCACAAGGAGTGGCGTTCGCCGAAGACGACCATGCCGATGGCGACGGTCAGCGGCGTGCCGATCAGGGCATACATCGAGAAGAACACCGGCCCCGCGATCCGCACCGTCTCGAAGCCGGCGATCCAGCCACAGTTGACCACCGCGAGCGCAACGAGGGGCCACCAAAGGTCGGGATTGGGACCCGGGCCATCGAACCACCAGATCGTGCGGGTCGCGATGGCGGGCACAAGCAGCATAAGCGCGGCCGCTGTGACCAGGCCGAAAGCGAGGACATCGGAACCGACCTCGGGCGGCCGGGCCACGCTGACAAAATTGTTCCACAACGCCTGGCCGAAGGGCAGCGCCATGGCGAGGAGCACCCAGGGAACCATGGCGGGCGAGGGGAGGGCCGCTTCGGGCAGCAGGATCAGCATGAGGCCCGCGATGCCGAGCAGGATGCCAGCGAAGCGGATCGTGCGAAACCGTTCGAGCAGCAGGGGCAGGGCGATCAGGTAGGTGATCGCCGGCTCCAGGGTCAGCCCCAGGCTGAGCACACCCAGAGGCACCCGGGGAGCGGCAAGAGCGACGCCGATGAAGGGAATTACGGCGCCGAGGAAGCCGGAGACGGCATAAAAGACGAGATGGCGGCGGGAGAGCGGGACGCGCCGGCGCCGGATCAGCAACAGCAGACCCAGGATCGCGCCGCTGCCGCAGCATTGCCAGAAGACGACGCCCAGATAGGGGATGCCGCCCTCGGTCGCGACGCGGTTGAAGCTGTACCACGACGCGGTCAGCGCGGCGATCAGCAGGATCAGCGCGAAGCGCAGGACGAACGGCGCGGTGTAGGCGGCCGAGGCGGACGGTGCGCCGGTCATGTGGCTTGCGGCCGGCGCCGGGCACTCGTCATGGTCAGGTTGACGAGGTAGAGGCTGGCCAGAAGCAGGGCGAGCGCGCTCCAGATCCACACGGAATGGCGCTCGCTAAAGATCACGATGCCCGCGAGCATGGTGAAGGGCACGGCGAAGAAGCTCCAGGTGGAGAAGAACACCGGTCCGGTGAGTTTGACCGTCTCGAAGGCGAGGACCCAGCCGGAGGAATTGAGCACCGTGAGCGCGAGGACCGCCCACCAGACCTCGCCGCCGGGCTCGTCGAACCACCACAGCGCGCCGGTCGCCACGGTGGGGGGCAACAGCATGACGGCGGCGCAGACCAGCATGCCGAAGACGATGGCGCCCGAATCCGTATCCCGCGCGCGGGCGACGGCGATGTAGTTGCTCCACAGCGCCCAGCCGATCGGCGCGCAGAGCCCGACGATCACCCAGGGCACCATATCGGGCGAGGGCAGGGCGGCCTGGGGCAGGAGGATGAGCATCAGCCCCGCGATCCCGACCAGGATGCCGAAGAAGCGGATGGTGCGGAATTTTTCGAGCAGCAGGGGCAGGGCGATCAGATAGGTGACGGCGGGCTCGATCGCAAGACCCATGCTGAGCACGCCGACGGGCAGGCGGGGCGACGCGAAGGCGACTGACGTGTAGGGGATGGCGGCGCCCAGAAGACCGCAGACGCCATAGGTGACGACGTGATCGCGGCTCAGGGGAACCCGCTTGCGCCGGACGAGAAGCAGCACCGCCATGAACACCGCGCCGGCGACGCATTGGGCGAAGGCGACGCCCATGAACGGTACGCCGCCCTCGGCCGCGATGCGGTTGAGGATGTACCAGCCCATGGAAACCAGGCTCATCAGGACGACCAACGCCAGGCGCAGCGCGTACGGCGCGGTGTAGGCGGTTGAAGAGGGCGGGCCGGTCATGTGGCTTCCGCCCGGCGCCGGGCGCTCGTCATGGTCAGGTTGACGAAGTAGAGGCTCGCAAAGAGCAGCGCCAGGGCGCTCCAGATCCACAAGCTATGGCGCTCGTCGAAGAGCACGATGCCCGAAAGCATCGTGAACGGCACACCGAAGAAGGTCCAGGTGGAATAGAACACAGGCCCGGTGAGCTTGACCGTTTCGAAGCCGAGGACCCAGCCGGTGGAATTCAGCACGACAAGAGCGGCGACCGCCCACCAGACCTCGCCCCCCGGTCCGTCGAACCACCACAGCGCTCCCGTCGCGGCGGTGGGCGGGAGGAGCATGGCCGCGGCGCAGGCGAGCATCCCGAAGACGAGGGCGACCGAATCCGTGTCCCGCGCGCGCGCGACGGCGATGTAGTTGTTCCACAGCGCCCAGCCGATCGGCGCGCAAAGCCCGAGGATCACCCAGGGCACCATGTCGGGCGAGGGCAGGACGGCCTGGGGCAGGAGGATGAGCATCAGCCCCGCGATCCCGACCAGGATGCCGAAGAACCGGATGGTGCGGAAATTTTCGAGCAGCAGGGGCAGGGCGACCAGGTAGGTGACCGCCGGCGCGATCGCGAGCCCCATGCTGAGCACGCCGACGGGCAGGTGTGGCGAGGCGAAGGCGACGGACGTGTTGGGAATAGCGGCGCCGAGCAGACCCGAGATGGCGTAGAAGACGAGGTGATGGTGGCTTACGGGAATGCCCTTTCGCCGGACGACAAGCAGGAGCGCCATGAACGCCGCCCCGCCCATGCACTGGTAAAAGGCGACGCCCATGAACGGCACACCGCCTTCGGCCGCAAAGCGGTTGAGCGTATACCAGCCCATCGAATACAGGCCCATCAGGACGATCAAGGCCAAGCGCAGCGCGAACGGCGCGGTGTAGGTGGTTGAAGGGCGCGCGCCGGTAATGACGGGCCGCCTTAGCGGAGATTGGCGAGGAAGGCGCCGTCGAGATAGTCGCGCGCAAGGCGGACCGTGGTCCGGGAATAGGGCACGCCGAGCAGACGGGCGATCTCGGTGCCTTGATGGGACGCGACCCAGCCGCATGCAATGATACGCCGGACCATGACCAGGGTCGGAATGATTGCGATCTCCTCGGGCGAAAGCTCGCGCACGGTGCGGTAGCCGTCGATCCAGACCTGGGAGAGTTCGGGCAGGTCGGGCCGGCCCTCGAGCATCGTCACCGCGGAGGCGTAATCGTAGAGATACCAGCCGAAGCCGCAATCGTCGAAGTCGAGGATCCGGGTCTCGCCGCCCAGCACCAACAGGTTGTCGAGCCGGAGATCGGAGTGGATCAGGCCGTAGCGCTCGGGCGCGTCGCCGTAGGCCTCGAGCCGGGTTCGAATGAGCTCGACGGCCTCCGCCAGCAGGTCGAGATCGGCGTCGGTCAGACCCGGAGCGTCCCGGTAGGGGCCCCAGTGGGGGTTCGGCCCGAACGCGCCCTCAAAATCCCAGGAGAAGCGCTCGAAGCCCGCCGGGCGCTGCCAGGCCATCGACTGGAGATGGAAGCGCGCCGCGACCGCGCCAAGCCGCCGGAAGGGTCCGAGCAGGGCGCTTTCCCTCGGACGCCGCCCCGCGACACGCTCGAAGAGAGCCACGTGGCGGGCCTCGTCCACGCCGGGATGGTCGACGAACTGGACGAGCTTGCCGTCAATTCCAGGAATCGCCTCGGGCGTAATGATGCCCGTATCGTCGCGGATGGCCTTTGCCCAGGCCAGTTCGGACTCGACGGCGCGGCGGGTGTGGTAGTCCGTGCGGTGGATGCGCAGAAAGCGGGGCGCGCAACCGGGCGCGTCGACCCGATAGGTCACGTTTTCCGAATGATTGACCATCGTGAGCGCACAACCGGCGAGCAGGTCGTAGCGGGCAAGCGCAACCCGGGCGAGCTTGAGTATGCGCCCCAACTGGCCGCGCGTGGTGAGCTGGTCATAGGGTTTCATGGCTGTGATCCGTATCCCCCCGGCCCGGCAAGATGGCGGATCGGGACCCGCAAATCAACCGGGATGGGCGGCTGTTTCAGCGGATGTCGGCGAGGTAGACGCCGTCGAGGTAGGCGCGGGCGAGCGCGACCGAGGCTTCCGAGTAGGGGGCGGCGAGAGTCTTGGCGAGCGGGGTTTCGGAATGGGAGGCGATCCAGCCCATCATCATGATGCGCCGGACCATGACGATGGTCGGGATCAACCGGGCGTGCTCTTCGGGCAGATCGCGCACCGTGCGGTAGCCCTCGACCCAGGCCCGGGTCAGATCGGGCACGTCGGCACGCTCCTCGAGGACGGTGATGGCCGAAGCGAAGTCGTAGAGGAACCAGGAGAACCCGCCGTCGTCGAAGTCGAGGATGCGGGGCTCGCCGTGCTCGACCAGAAAGTTGTCGAGGCGGAGGTCGGCGTGGATCATGTCGAAACGGTCGGGGCCCTTGCCGAACGCATCGAGGCGCCGCCGGATGACCTCGACGGCCCGGTCCAGGAGCCTGCGATCGGCGACGGAAACCCCGGGGGCGTCCTGCCAATGGCCCCAGTTGGGCTTATCACCCAGCGTGGTTTCGAAATCCCAGGTCTGGCGCTCGAACCAGCCTGGCCGCGTCCAGCTCTGGATGTGGTCGTGGAAGGTCGCCGCGATGGTGCCGAGACGGCGGAAGGGGCCGAGCAGCTCGACCTCGCTGGGATGGCGCCCCCGGACCTGCTTGAATAGGACGACGCGCCGGGCCACGTCGATGCCCGGGATTTCGACGATCTGCAGCTCGTTGCCGTCGAGCCCCGGAATCGCCTCAGGCGTAACGATGTCCGTATCCCGGCGCAACGCCGCCATCCAGGCAAGCTCGGATTCGTTGGCCTTGTCGGTGTGATAGCCCGGACGGTGGACGCGCATGAAGCGGCGCTCGCCGGTTTCCGGCAGGTCGACCGCATAGGTTACGTTTTCCGTGTGGTTGACAATGTGGATGGGGCAGTCCGCGGGCAGGCCGTAATTCGCCAGCGCGGCGACCGCCAGCTTGTGGATCCGGCCCAGCTGGCCGCGCTCGGAGAGTTCGTCGAAAGGCTTCATCGTGAGTTGCGGGTTCGATGGTGATTACGGCTCCGGAAGATGGCCGAATTCGGGAGTCGAATCAACGGCTTCGGCGCGGCGGCTAGTCCGGGGGCTTGCCGTAGTCCGCGGGGGCGTAGTAGCAGATGGTCTCCGAGTGCACGCCCGCCTCGTCGGCCTTGACCAGGCTCATGCCCTCGACCGGCGTGCCGGCGATCGCCCACCAGAACCAGACGATCACGCTGCCGTCCGCCTGCTCCTTGACGACGATGTCGGAGAGGTCCTCGAAGCGGTCCCAGGGCCGGCCGCCGCGGAACGCCTCGGCCTCGGCCTTGATATCTTCGACATAGGCCTCGAACGCGGGCATGAGAATTCTGCCGCGATTGGGGTCGTCGAAGTAATAGTCATCGGCGGCTTCGGCGACGAGAAGCGAGATATCGCCCGTCACCCAGCCCTGCAGATAGCTGTCGATCCGCTCGATCAGGCTCATGGGGCTCTCCATTTCTGGGGGTGGGGCTAGGGATACGGACTGCTTGCGTTGTCGCCGTGGCTCACGGGAACGCGCTGCGGGAGGGTTGCGGCGCCGAGCCAGGCCGCGAGATCGGCGCGAGCGCGGGCGATCATGCGGGCTTTGCGCTGCTTCTTCTTCACGCGCTCGTCGAGTGGCGGGAAGAGGCCGAAATTCACGTTCATGGGCTGGAAGGTGTCGGCGTCGCCGCCGCCCGTGATGTGGCCCAGCAGCGCACCCAGCGCGGTGGTGGCTGGTGGCGCCGGGGTTTGCGTGCCGGCGAGTTCGTCGGCGGCAAAGCGGCCCGCGAGCAGGCCCATGGCGGCACTCTCGACATAGCCCTCGACGCCCGTGAGCTGGCCCGCGAAGCGGATGTGGGGCGCTACCTTGAGCCGAAGCCCCGGATCCAGCAGGCGGGGGGAATTGAGGAACGCGTTGCGGTGGATGCCGCCGAGCCGGGCGAACGTTGCGTCTTCGAGGCCGGGGATCATGCGGAAGAGACGGGTCTGTTCGTCGTGCTTCAGCTTGGTCTGGAAGCCCACCATGTTGTAGAGCGTGGCAAGCGCATTGTCCTGGCGGAGCTGGACTACGGCGTGGGGCTTCTCGGTCGGCGCGTGAGGGTTGGTCAGGCCCACGGGTTTCATGGGACCGAACCGGAGCGTCTCGGGCCCGCGTTCGGCCATCACCTCGATGGGCAGGCAGGCCTCAAAATAGGGCGTGCCCTCCCAGTCCTTGAAGTCGGTCTTCTCGGCGGCCAGCAGGGCGGCGATGAAGGCCTCGTAGCGGACCTTATCGAGCGGGCAGTTGATGTAGGCCGCCTTGTCGCCGCCGGGGCCTTCCTTGTCGTAGCGGGACTGGAACCAGGCGGTCCCGAAATCGATGCTCTCCTTGTAGACGATGGGTGCGATGGCATCGAAGAAGGCGAGCCCGTCCTCGCCGGTCAGTTGACGGATCGCCTCGGCCAGGTCGGGCGAGGTGAGCGGCCCGGTGGCGATAATCGCAGGCCCGACGCCCGGCGGCGGCAGGGCGGGTACCTCCTCGCGCATGACGATGATCAGGGGCTCGGCCTCGATGGCAGCCTGTACCGCGCCCGCGAAGCCTTCGCGATCGACCGCAAGCGCGCCGCCCGCGGGCACCTGATGCCGGTCGGCGGCCCGCAGGATGAGCGAGCCCAGCGTGCGCATCTCCTCGTGAAGCAGGCCGACGGCGTTGCTCTCGGCGTCGTCGGAGCGGAACGAGTTGGAGCAGACCAGCTCGGCCAGGGTATCGGTGACGTGAGCCTCGGTCTCCTGCTCGGGGCGCATTTCGTGGAGCACCACGTTCACGCCCACCCGGGCAAGCTGCCAGGCCGCCTCGCAGCCCGCCAGCCCGCCGCCGACGACGTGGACGATGGTGGGAGAGGCGGCGGTTTTGGGCATCGGCGCTAACCCGCCTTCTTGAGCTTCTTCTTGCTCTTGCCTCGGGCGAAATAGGTCGCGAGGTACTGGCCCGTGAAGCTGTCCGCGACCCTGGCAATCGCTTCGGGCGGGCCCTCGGCGACGATGCGCCCGCCCTTGTCGCCGCCCTCGGGGCCGAGGTCGATGATCCAGTCGGCGGTCTTGACGACTTCCAGGTTGTGCTCGATGACGACGACGGTGTTGCCCTGCTCGACCAGGGCGTGGAGCACATCGAGCAGCTTGCGCACGTCGTGGTAGTGCAGGCCCGTGGTGGGCTCGTCGAGGATGTAGAGGGTCTTGCCCGTGGCCCGCCGCGAGAGCTCTTTCGCGAGCTTGACCCGCTGGGCCTCGCCGCCCGAAAGCGTGGTCGCCGACTGGCCGACGTGGATGTAGCCCAGGCCGACCTTCTGAAGCGTTACGAGCTTGTCGCGGATCGCAGGCACCGCCTTGAAGAACTCGGCGCCCTGGTCGACGGTCATGTCGAGCACGTCGGCGATCGAGCGGTCGCGGTAGAGGATTTCGAGGGTTTCGCGGTTGTAGCGCTGGCCCCGGCAGACGTCGCACTGGACGTAGATGTCGGGCAGGAAGTGCATCTCGATCTTGATCAGCCCGTCGCCCTGGCAGGCTTCGCAGCGCCCGCCCTTGACGTTGAACGAGAAGCGTCCCGGTTTGTAGCCTCGGGTCTTGGCCTCGGGCAGCCCGGCGAACCAGTCGCGGATCGGCGCGAACGCCCCGGTGTAGGTGGCGGGGTTGGAGCGCGGCGTGCGCCCGATGGGCGACTGGTCGATGTCGACGATCTTGTCGAGGAACTCCAGGCCCTCGATGGCGTCATGCGCCCCGGGGTGATGCCGCGCGTTGTTGAGCCGCTTGGCGACGGCTTTATAGAGCGTGTCGACCACGAGGGTGGACTTGCCGCCGCCCGAGACGCCGGTGACGCACGCGAAGGTACCGATCGGGATGGTCACGTCGACGCTTCGGAGGTTGTTCGCGCGGGCGCCGATCACCCGAACCTGCTGACCGGACCGGCCGGGGCGGCGTGACGTCGGGATCGGGATCTGCTCGATTCCGGTCAGGTACTTGCCGGTGAGGCTGGCCGGGCTCGCCATGACTTGGGACGGCGTGCCCTGCGCCACTACCTCGCCGCCATGAGCGCCCGCGCCCGGCCCCATGTCGACCACGTGGTCGGCGGCCATGATCGCCTCTTCGTCGTGCTCGACGACGATCACCGTATTGCCCAGGTCGCGAAGCTCCTTGAGGGTCTCGAGCAGGCGGTAATTGTCGCGCTGGTGCAGGCCGATCGAGGGTTCGTCGAGCACATAGAGGACACCCGTCAGCCGCGAGCCGATTTGCGAAGCGAGCCGGATGCGCTGGCTCTCGCCGCCCGACAGGGTGCCCGAGTTACGCGACAGGGTGAGATATTCCAGCCCGACATTGACCAGAAAGCCCAGACGCTCGTTGATTTCCTTGAGGATGCGCGCGGCGATCTCCTGCTGCTTGGCGGTGAGCTGGTCGTCGAGCGCGCCGAACCAGCGCGCGGCGGCGTCGATCGAGAACTCGACGACCTCGCCGACATGGAGGCCGGCGATCTTGACCGCGAGAGCCTCGGGCTTGAGCCGGTAACCGCCGCATGCCTCGCAGGGCGCGCTGCTCTGGAAGCGCGCGAGGTCCTCGCGCAGCCAGGCGCTGTCGGATTCCGAATGGCGGCGCTCGATGTTGGGGATCACGCCCTCGAAGGGCTTGACGGTTTCGTACGAGCGGAGACCGTCGTCGTAGGTCAAGGTGACCTCGGTCTCGCCGGAGCCGTAGAGGATGAGCTTGCGCTGGCCTTCCTTCAGGTCCCGCCAGGGCTTGGTGGTCGAGAACTTGAACTGGCGGGCGATCGAATCCAGCGTCTGGGCGTAGTACTGGGTGGAGCTGGCGGACCACGGCGCGATCGCTCCTTCGCGCAAGGACAGCCGGTTGTCGGGTACCACCAGCTCGGGATCGAAATACATCTTCACACCGAGCCCGTCGCAGGTCGGGCAGGCGCCGAACGGGTTGTTAAACGAAAACAGCCGAGGCTCGATCTCGTCGATCGTAAAGCCCGAGACCGGGCAGGCGAACTTGGCGGAGAACACTGTCCGCTCGCCGGTATCGGCATCCTCCGCGATCGCCAGGCCGTCGGTCAGGCCCAGCGCGGTCTCGACGGAATCGGCGACCCGGTTGCCCAGATCGGGGGCGACCACGAGACGGTCGACGACGACCTCGATGTCATGCTTCTTCTTCTTGTTTAGCGCCGGGACCTCATCGATCTCGTGGATCTCGCCGTCGACCTTGACCCGGGTGAAGCCCTTCTTCATCAGGGCCTGGAGGTCCTTCCTGTATTCGCCCTTGCGTCCGCGCACGACAGGGGCGAGCAGGTAGAGCCGGGTGCCCTCGTCGATCTCCAGGACCCGGTCGACCATCTGGGAGACGGTCTGGCTCTCGATGGGCAAGCCGGTCGCCGGCGAATAGGGGATGCCGATGCGCGCGAACAGCAGGCGCAGATAGTCGTAGATCTCGGTGACCGTGCCGACGGTCGAACGGGGGTTCTTCGAGGTCGTCTTCTGCTCGATGGAGATCGCCGGCGAGAGGCCCTCGATCGATTCGACGTCGGGTTTCTCCATGAGCTGGAGGAATTGCCGGGCGTAGGCCGACAGGCTCTCGACGTAGCGCCGCTGGCCCTCGGCGTAGATGGTATCGAACGCGAGCGACGACTTGCCCGAGCCGGATAGTCCCGTGATCACTGTGAGACTGTCGCGGGGAAGCTCGAGATCGAAGCCCTTGAGATTATGCTCGCGGGCACCCCGGATGGTTATTTTCTGCGTCATAGGGTCCATCCCTCAGGCCGGCAGGGGAACCCACCACTATATACGGGCGGAGCGGAAAATTGCGACCCCGAAAGGCTGCCCGGGGGTGCCTTTTCGGAGCGTACCGGGCGGCGAGAGCGCCGCCATGTTGCGCCCCTTGTCCGCTTTGGGCTATATGCCCCCTGCCCGTAATCGGTTGGCGCAAAACGAAGAACAGGGACGCTCGGGGGCCATGGACCCATCAGCCGGCGCGGAGGTGCGGAAGCAGCCCGCCACGGGACAGCGCGATCCGCACTATGCCAAAGGCGTGGCATTGGTGCTCGTCGCCGGCCTGTTCTGGAGTTTCACCGCCATCACCATCCGCTTTATCGAGGATGCCGGCGACTGGCAGATCATTTTCTACCGCTCGCTCTCGCTGGGGTTTTTCTACCTGCTGATCCTGTCGATCCGCGACCGCGGGAATATCCCCGGCGAAGTCCGCCGGATGGGCTGGAACGGCGTGTGGGGCGGGTTCTTTTTCGGCGGCGCGATCGTCTGCATGGTCTTTGCGATCAACGCGACGACCATCGCCAACGCCATGTTCATCCTGGGCGCCGCGCCGTTCGCGACCGCCGCGCTCGCCTGGCTGCTCATGCGCGAGCGGGTCCGCGCCGCGACCGTGATCGCGATGGTCATGACGATCGCCGGTATCGGCGTCATGGTGGGCGACGGGGTCGGCGCGGGCCGGCTGTTCGGCAATCTCATCGCCGTGCTCGCCATGCTGACCTATGCGTCTTACGTGGTCTTCGTCAGGCGTGGCCGGGCGACCAACATGCTGCCCGCCATGTGCCTCGGCGGCTTCGTGGCCGCGGCCTTCTCGGCCCTCTTCTGCGACGGCTTCGCGATCAGCGCCAGCGATCTCATGTATTGCATCGTGTCCGGCGCTGGGCTCGTCGGGATCGGGCTGTTGTTCTTCGTCGCGGGCTCGCGCTATCTGAGCGCCGCCGAGCTGATGCTGCTGGCCCTGACCGAGATTGCCCTTGCGCCGGTCTGGGCGTGGCTGGCGATCGGCGAGGTGCCCCGCGACCTCACCCTGGTCGGCGGCGGTGTGGTTCTGGCGGCGATCATCGGCCAGGCACTGATCGGGCGCCGGCGGCTTCCGTTCGCCCGCCCCGGTTGAGCCTGCCGATTGCGCGGGCGCACGCATTGCGCGTAAACTCGTCGCTCGTCGTCACAAGGGAGAGAATCGATGGCCGGCAGCGTAAACAAGGTGATTCTGGTGGGCAATCTGGGCCGGGACCCGGAGGTCCGCCATACCCAGAACGGCACGCCGATCGTCCATCTCTCCGTCGCCACCTCGGAAAACTGGAAGGACCGCGCCACGGGCGAGCGCAAGGAGAAGACCGAGTGGCACCGCGTCGTGATCTTCAACGAGCGCCTCGGCGAGGTCGCCCAGAAATATCTCGCCAAGGGCTCGAAGGTTTACCTCGAAGGTCAGCTCCAGACCCGTAAATGGACTGACCAGAACGGCAACGAGAAATACACCACCGAGATCGTTCTGGGGCGCTTTCGCGGCGAGCTCACCATGCTCGATTCCCGCGGCGATGGTGGGGGCAGGGACTTCGCCCGAAGCGACTCGGGCGCCGATTCGGCCACGCCGGCGGGCGGTGGAACGGCCCCGGCGTCGGGCGGTGGCGACCTCGACGACGAGATCCCGTTCTGAGCCTGAGACGCCCTGCCTGCCGACGCCGCGCACCGGGGACCGAAAGAGACGGCCATGTCGATCATTCGCTTCTCGTGCCTGAAGGAAACCCTGTTCGCGCCTGACGGTGACGGCAATCTGGTGCCAGGCGCCTTCGACCCGAACGGGCGGACCGGCTGTCTGGGCAAATTCGAGCCGCCCGGCTTTGGCCCAGGTGATTCACCGCTCGCCGGCTACCTCGGACGGGCGCTCGAGGACGCCGCGGACGAACTTGCCGACGATCAACCGGTCGTCGTCATGGCCCACGGCTTCCTGTTCGATCCGAAGCAATCGGCGAACCCCGTGCCCGCCGACTCAGATAATCCCCATTCGCGAGTCTATCATTTCCAGGATCGCAACGAGGCCGAGGAACAGAAGGAGCATACGACGAGCTGGCTGTTGCATCTCGGGTTCGAGCCGGACGATCGCGCTGGTGCATCGAGGCTCGCGGTGGCATTCGGATGGCACAGCCAGCCCGGGTTCGCCCAGTCGTTGCTCGAGTATGGCCAGAATTTCTATGCCCGGGCCTACGATTTCGCAGAACGCTCGGCCTGGCCCTTTGCCAACGTTCTCGACGAGCTTGCCCGGCGCCTGCCCGATCGCCGGATCGATATCGTGACCCACAGCCTGGGTGCCCGTCTCGTCGTTCGCGCCCTGGCTCTCGCGGCCAAACACCAGCCGGCGATCATCGAGCGGATCGACCGGATCGTCATTCTGGGCGGGTCCGAATACGTCTTCGAAGCCCAGCTGCTCTATCAACGGCTCGAGGGCCTGAGCCTCGCGCCGGACCGCGGACCCACGGTATACAATTTCGTGAGTTACGAGAACGACGTGCTCGATGTGCTGGCCGAGAATTTCGGCGCCCGATTCTTCGGCAATTCTCAGGTGATCGGCCATAACGGGTTCGAAACCACGACCCAGCCGGCCCGCTGGATGGACCTGCAGATCGACGATCCCGAACTCCAGACGTGGATGGCGGCGCGCCACGGCATCGAGATTTCCGGTGATCGGCCAGGCAATGTCTGGGACCACTGGTATTACTACACCTTCCGCGGCAATCTGGCGCTTTACAGAGCCATTCTGCGAAACCGCGATACTTGGACCCTCGCCGCGCTGCGCAAGGGTGACGATCGGATTCCCGAAGGGGTCCGCACGCCGGTTCCGGTTTGGGTGCATCGCCGCGACCGCGCAGCGCCACGCCGGAGCGGGCGACATTAGGTCCGCTCGTCCAGTCACGCGGGACACGACTCGACCTCATTTTCGGACACGCCGGCCAACGGCCCGGACCGTCGAATAGAGCCTCCTTGGGAGCTGTAACGCTGCTCCCGGCCCTGGATCGAAGATGATTTTCTAAGACTTTGGATTTAAACAAAAATTTTTTCTCCGGACTGCGACGCAGATCCGACGTGTGAGGCGCCGGCGAACGACTGTCAGCGTTGTTGCGAAAGACGAAACCGGGTATCTTTTAGACAATCTTCGGGCGGGCTTTCGCCCGGACCCAATCATCGTCCAACCAGCGGGTTTCCTTGGCCACTCTTCCGCCCACCGCGCCCGACAACATCGCGCCGATCGCCATCGAAGAGGAGATGAAAAGCTCCTACCTCGACTACGCAATGAGCGTGATCGTTTCACGCGCGCTGCCCGACGTGCGCGACGGCCTGAAGCCGGTTCATCGGCGCATCCTGCACGCCATGAACGAGGCGGGCTACGACTGGAATAAACCCCATCGCAAGTCGGCCCGCGTCGTCGGTGACGTGATGGGCAAGTACCATCCCCATGGCGATGCGGCGATCTATGACGCCATGGTCCGCATGGCGCAGGATTTCTCCATGCGTCTGCCGCTGCTCGACGGTCAGGGCAATTTCGGCTCGATGGACGGCGATCCCGCCGCCGCGATGCGCTACACGGAAGTCCGCATGGCCAAGTCGGCGCACGCGCTGCTCGCCGACATCGACAAGGACACCGTCGACTTCCAGCCCAACTACGACGACAGCGTGCACGAACCGAAGGTCCTGCCCGCCCAGTTTCCCAATCTTCTTGTCAACGGCGCGGGTGGAATCGCGGTGGGCATGGCGACCAATATCCCACCCCATAACCTGGGCGAGGTGATCGATGCAGCGATCGCCTGTATCGACGACCCGGAGGTTTCGATGGAGGCGTTGATCGAACTCATGCCCGGGCCGGACTTCCCGACCGGCGGCATCATCCTGGGCCGCGCAGGCATTCACTCGGCGTTCAACACGGGGCGCGGCTCGGTGATGATGCGCAGCAAGACCCACTTCGAGAAGATCGGCAAGGACCGGGAGGCCATCGTCGCGACCGAAATCCCCTACCAAGTCAACAAGTCACGCATGATCGAGCGCATCGCCGAGGTGGTCAAGGAGGAGCGGGTCGAGGGGATCTCCGAGCTGCGCGACGAATCCGACCGGGACGGCGTGCGGGTCGTGATCGAGCTCAAGCGGGACGCCATGAGCGAGGTCGTGCTCAACCAGCTGTTCCGCTACACCCCGCTGCAGACGAGCTTCGGCGTGAACATGGTCGCGCTCAATGGCGGGCGGCCCGTGTTGCTCAACGTCAAGGAGATCATCACCGCCTTCATCGATCACCGGGAAGAGGTGGTCACCCGGCGCACGGTCTTCGAACTCGGCAAGGCGCGCGACCGGGCCCATCTCCTGGTCGGCCTCGCAATCGCGGTCGCCAATCTCGACGCGGTGATCAAGCTTATCCGCGCCGCGAAGGATCCGAATGCGGCGCGCGAGGGGCTGATGGGGCGCGGCTGGCCGGCGGAAAGCGTGCGTCCGCTGATCGAGCTGATCGACGAGCCCGACCGGCTGATTTCGGATACCGGCGACTACCGGCTCTCGGAAGCCCAGGCCCGGGCGATCCTCGATCTCCGCCTGCACCGTCTGACCGGCTTGGAGCGCGACAAGATCGCACAAGAGCTCGAGGAGATCGCGGACAGGATCAAGGAACATCTGGCCATTCTGCAGTCGCGCAATCGGCTGCTCGACGTCCTGCGGGACGAACTCCGCGACATGAAGGAGCAGTTCGCGACCCCCCGGCGCACGGCGATCGAGGAGCAGGAATTCGAGCACGACGTCGAGGACCTGATCCAGCGCGAGGAGATGGTCGTTACCGTTTCGCACACCGGCTATATCAAGCGCGTTCCGCTCTCGACCTATCGGGCGCAGCGGCGCGGCGGCAAGGGGCGCTCGGGCATGAGCACCCGTGAAGAGGATTTCGTCGCCCGACTGTTCGTCGCCAACACCCACGCGCCGCTGTTGTTCTTTTCGAGCGCGGGCCAGGTCTACAAGATGAAAGTCTATCGCCTGCCGCTGGCCGCTCCCCAGGCGCGCGGCAAGCCGATCGTCAATCTGCTGCCCCTGGCGGGAGGCGAGACGATCTCGACCGTGCTGACGATGCCCGAAAACCAAGAGAGCTGGGGCGACCTGCAGCTCATGTTTGCGACCGCTTCGGGCCGCGTACGCCGGAACCGGGGCTCGGACTTCACCAACGTGCTCTCGACCGGCATCATCGCCATGAAGCTCGGCGAGGGCGACCGGATCGTCGGCGTGCATGTCTGCCCGGCGGACGCCGATATCATGCTGGCGGCCGCGCGCGGCAAGTGCATCCGCTTTCAGGCAGGGGACGTGCGCCTGTTCAAGGGGCGGAGCTCCCAAGGGGTGCGTGGCATGGACCTTGCCGAGGGCGACAAGGTGATCTCGATGTCGATCCTGCGCCATGTCGAGATCGATCCGGAAGAGCGCGACGGTTATTTCGGCCGCAAGCGCGAGGGCGCGGTTCCACCACTCGGCGAGGAACGGCGTGCCGTGCTGGCCGAGGGCGAGCAGTTCCTGCTTACGGTGCGCAACGACGGCTACGGCAAGCGGACGTCGAGCCACGATTACCGGGTGATCCACCGGGGCGGCAAAGGCATCATCAACATCGATGTCGGGAAAAGCAGCGAGGTCGTCGCAGGCTTCCCGGTCGAGAGCGAAGACGAGATCATGCTGGTGACCGACGGGGGTCAGCTTATCCGCACGCCGGTCGACGAGATCAGCAAGATCGGCCGGGCGGCCCGGGGCGTGACCATCTTCAAGCTGGCCAAGGGCGAAAAGGTGGTTTCCGTCGCCGCAGTGGACGAAGGCGTTGCGGGCAACGGCTCAACCGATGATGAGGTCGAGCCTGCGGACTTGGCGGCCGTCGGCGGGGGTGGAAGCGAGGAAAGCGTCGTCGGCGAAGCGGCGGACGACTTGGGCGAAGCGAACGAGGCCGTGACCCGCGACGATGAGGCGGACTTCGGTGGCGGCGAGGCGGGGCCCGTCGAGGACGCTCCGGACGACGATGAGGGCGAGGGGGGGCCGTAATGGGCAAGGACCGCATCGGTGTCTATCCGGGAACGTTCGACCCGATGACGCTCGGTCATAGCGATATCATCCGGCGCGCGACCCGGTTGGTGGACAAGCTGATCATCGCCGTGGCGATCAACGACGGCAAGAGCCCGATGTTCCCACTCGACGAGCGGATCGAGATGGTCCGCGGGGAGGTCACGGAATTGACCGGGGAGACGGAGATCGAGGTCCGTCCGCTGACCACGCTCCTGATGACCTTTACGAAGCAGATGGGCGCCCAATTCATCGTGCGGGGTCTGCGCGCCGTTTCCGACTTCGATTACGAATTTCAGATGACCGGCATGAACGCCCGCCTCGACCCGACCGTGGAGACGGTTTTTCTGATGGCGTCGGGAGATCATCAGTTCATCTCGTCGCGCCTGGTGAAAGAAATTGCGATCTTCGACGGCGATGTCTCGGCGTTCCTTTCGGCCGCGGTCCTGGCCCGTCTTAATCGCCGGCTGGGCGAGCTGAAAGCCGTCGAATCCGACTAGCTGCGATTTATGAAATATCGCCCGTAACTCTTTACGAATTAATGTTTATTCGTGAATTTTTCGCAGGGGTTTTGAGCCTGCGGCCGGGTTGTGAGCCATGAAGGTTTCGGACTTCGATTTCGACCTGCCCAAGGACCGGATCGCGGCGCGCCCCGCGAACCCGCGAGACGCCGCGCGCCTGCTTGAAATCTCTGCCGGCGCTCTGGCGGACCGGGTCATGGCCGATCTGCCCGCGTTGCTCCGCGCGGGCGATTTGGTGGTGGTCAACGATACCCGTGTCATCCCGGCCAGGCTCACGGGCCGCCGGGGTAAAGCGGGGGTCGAGGCGACTCTCCACAAGCGGATCGAGGCGGGGGTCTGGGATGGATTCGCGCGGCCTGCGAAGAGGCTGAAGGTCGACGACCGGATCGACTTTGCCGACGGGCTTTCGGCGCTCGTGATCGGCAAGGGGGAGGGCGGCGAGGTGCGGCTCGTCTTTGACCGGGCGGGCGAGGCGCTGGACGACGCCCTGGAGCGGGCAGGCGTTGCGCCCCTGCCGCCCTATATTCCACGCGACCACGGGCCCGATGAACGGGACCGCGCCGATTACCAGACGATCTTCGCGCGCGAGAAGGGCGCCGTCGCCGCGCCGACGGCGGGGCTGCACTTCACCGACCGGTTGCTGGGCGCTCTGGCGGCTGCGGGCGTCGAGCGCGCGGCGCTGACACTGCATGTCGGCGCGGGCACCTTCCTGCCGGTGAAGGCCGAGGACGCGGCGGATCACCACATGCACGCCGAATGGGGCAGGATTTCCGCGCAGGCGGCCGAGCGGATCAACGGCGTGCGGGATGCTGGCGGGCGGATCGTGGCCGTGGGCACGACGGTCTTGCGTCTGCTCGAGGCGGTTGCCGGCGCGGATGGCCGGGTCCGCCCCTTCGAGGGCGAGATCGACCTGTTCATCACCCCGGGCTATCGTTTCCGTATCGTGGATCTGTTGCTGACCAACTTCCACCTGCCGCGCTCGACCCTGTTCATGCTGGTCTGCGCGTTCGCCGGGACGGCACGCATGAAGGCGGCCTATGCCCATGCCGTCGAGGCGAGCTACCGGTTCTATTCCTACGGCGATGCCAGCCTGCTGTACAGGGAGCCCGGGCCGTGACCGCCGACTTCGGCTTCACCCTCGAAGCGACATGCGGCGCGGCCCGCGCGGGCTGGGTGACGACGGCCCACGGCGCGTTCGAGACCCCGGCGTTCATGGCGGTCGGCACCGCCGCGACGGTCAAGGCGATGACGCCCGGGATGCTTCAGGATGCAGGCTGCGCGATCGTGCTCGCGAACACCTATCACCTGATGCTGCGCCCTGGCGCGGAGCGGATCGAGGCGCTCGGCGGCCTGCACCGCTTCATGAACTGGCCCGGGCCGATTCTCACGGATTCCGGGGGCTTTCAGGTCATGTCGCTCGCCAAGCTGCGGACCATTTCGGAGGCGGGTGTCGCCTTCCAGTCCCACCTCGACGGGGCGGCCCATGAGCTGACGCCGGAGCACGCCGTCGAGGTCCAGCGGGCGCTCGACGCGGATATCTCGATGGTGCTCGACGAATGCCCGCCCGCGGAGATGAGCGGCGATCCGCTCACGGAATCCGTCGAGCGCTCCATGCGCTGGGCGGAGCGCTCGAAGGCGGCGTTCGACGCCCGGGTGGGCTACGGCTTGTTCGGAATCAACCAGGGCGGCACCGACGAGCGGTTGCGCGCGAACTCCGCTGCGTCATTGACGGCTGCGGGATTTCACGGCTACGCCATCGGCGGCCTCGCGGTGGGCGAGGGCCAGGCGGCCATGTTCCGGGTGCTGGACGCGGTCGTGCCTGCACTGCCCGCGGGCGCGCCCCGCTACCTGATGGGGGTGGGCAAGCCCGACGACCTGATCGGCGCAGTCATGCGTGGCGTCGACATGTTCGATTGCGTGCTGCCAACCCGCTCAGGGCGAACCGGGCAGGCGTTCACCAGCCGGGGCACGCTCAACGTCCGTAATGCGCGCTACGGTGACGATGCCGGCCCGCTGGATCCGGTGTGCGCCTGCCCGGTGTGCGCGGGCTATTCGCGGGCTTACCTCAACCACCTGAACCGGGCCGACGAGATTCTCGGCGCCATGCTGCTGACCCAGCATAATCTTCATTATTATCAGTCTCTTATGAACGGGATGCGCGAGGCGATCGAAGCGGGCAGCCTGGCCGATTACGCCGCCGCGTTCGCTGAACAGCAGGCGCGGGGCGATGTCGACGCGGTCTAGAAGTCGACCTTCCCGCCCAGTGCCTCGCCGGCGGTGAATTCGCGCCGCGAAGGCGTCGATTCGCAGACCAGCCGGCCGGAGCGGATGACGAAGCGGGGCTCGGCGTGGGTAGTGAAGGCCTCGCGCATGGTGCGTTCCTGCAGGATCACGCAATCGGCGGCGTTGCCGGGCGCGATGCGGTGCTCAGGCAGGCGCAGCAGCTTTGCCGGATTGACCGTGCACATGTCGTAGAGCAGCTCCTGGTCGGGCGGCGACATCATCCAGAGCGTGTGTGCGGCGGCGAACGCCGCCTCGATCATGTTGCAGCGCCCGAACGGGTAGTAGGCGTCATTCACGGACTCGCCGCCGAGCCCAAGCACGATGCCGTCGTTCGCGAGATCGCGCACCCGGATATGGAGCGGCGCGGTGTGGGGGTTGGTAACGATGCCCATCTCGGCCTGTTTCAGGAGTGCGACGACCTTGCGGTGGTAGACCTCGTTGTACTGGGACATCGCGCGGGCGTGGCAGGCAACGACCCGGCCCTGCCAGCCCTGCTTGACGGTCTGGACGGCGAGGTATTCGAGCGTACGCAGGTCGGCGTCACCCGCGTCGTCGACCAGCATGGAGACGTCCTTGTCGTACTTCTTCGCCAGCGCGAAGGCGATGTCGACGTGGGCTTGCGCGTCCTCTTCGGTGTACTCCATCCAAGGGATGCCGCCCGCCAGATCGGCGCCCAGCTCCATCGCCTCTCCCATCAGCTCTTCGGCGCCGGGCTCGCGGGGCAGGCCGTCCTGAGGGAAGGCGACGACCTGGAGCTCGATCCGGCCCCGCCACTGCTCGCGCGCCTTGAGCGCCGCGTTCATGCCCTTGAGCCGGGTCTTGGAATCGATGTCGATGAAGGCGCGGATGTGGGAGACGCCGTTGAACGCGGCCTCGGTCAGCGCACGATTGATGCGCGTCAGAATGTCGGCCTCGTCGTAGCGTTCCTTGACGATGGCGGCGAGTTCGATGGCGGTCATGGTGCCGCCCATCGCGGGGTCGAAATATTCCTCCTTCGCCGTCGCTTCGAGCCAGTCGCCGGTCAGCACCTTGTCGAGATGAAGCTGGCCGATGACGAAGCTCTCAGTTGTCAGATGGCCGTCGGCGTCGATTTCCAGCGTGCCGGTCTCAGAGAGGCCGGGCTCGACGGCGGCGTATTTGCCGTCAGCGATGGAAATGTCTGTCTTCGAGCCGTCGCGAAGCTTCGCGTTGCGGATGACGATATCGGCGGACATGGCGACGCCCTCCCTTTGTATTGGCCTAACAAACCAAAGATTCTTCCCGCTGCGTTTGGGTCTAGTGGCACCCACCAACCGGGATCGCAGGATTTCGGTCTACTCGCACCCGAACAAGGCGGTGCCCGCCGCCGGTCAGCCATGAAATTCCTTTCCACACGTCGAAATTCTTCCTTATCTGGTATTCTTACTTTATATCCGTAAATAGGATACTATATCCATTTGCCTCCTAGATTATTTGACACGTTGAACATTGTCAATCTGAATATGGGATTTTACCCATCGCCCTTGCGACGTCATCTGGCGAGCGGTCCAAGGAGAAAGCGGGATGACCAAGGCGAAGGAATTGCGTCCACCGCCCGACCGCAGTTACACCGAAAACGACTGGAATGTGTTGGCGGGCTTCTGGCACCCGGTCGCGTTCGAGAGCGAGGTGGGGAGCGAGCCGTTCCCACTTACCCTTCTCGATACGGAGCTGGTGCTCTACCGCACGAGCGAAACCGACGTCGTCGCGGCGCTCGACCAATGCCCCCACCGGGGCTCGAAGCTCTCTTTGGGTCATGTCGAGGCGGGAGAGCTCGTCTGCGCCTATCACGGATTCCAGTATGGGCCGGCGGGCAAATGCACCAAAATCTCCTCGCTAAACGGCACGTCCAAGCGTCTGGCCAAGTTGTGCCTGAGCACATTTCCCGTCCAGCGGCGCTACGGCCTCGTCTGGGTCTGCCTGCGGCCCAAGCCGCGCTTGCCGGTCTTCGACTGGCCGTCACTCGAAGACCCCGCCCTGCAGCGGGCCAAGCTCGACCTCACGCTCAACTGCAGCGCCGGCCGCCATATCGAGAACTTCAGCGACGTCTCCCACCTCTCGTTCATCCACGCGTTGAGCTTTGGTCAGGTGGAGAAGCCCGACGTTCCGCCCTACAAGGTCAAGGACACGAAATACGGGCTGTTCTACGAGGTATTGACCCACCAGCAGGACGGCAGCCTTTTCTTCGGCAAGCCCAAATACGCCGACCTTATGGATGAGTATTACGTGGCCTATCCGTTCTCGGTCTTGCTCCGGATGTTCTTCCCCCGGGGCGTGGAAGACATCTTCGAGACAATCTGCCCCATGTCGGCCACGACCTGTCGGATCTTCCAGGTCAAGACCCGCGACCACGACCTCGATCAGCCGGTCGACGACTGGATCGCGTTCCAAACACAAGTCAACGAAGAAGATCGGGAGATCGTCGAATCCCAGAGGCCGGTTCGCCTGCCGCTCAACATCGCCGACGAGTTCCACGTTGCCGCGGATGCAATCTCGGTCGCCTACCGGCGCAAATGGCGAAAGCTCGGCCTGAAGGACGAATTTCTTTAGGACCAAACATCACCCGCGCCGCCACGAGGTTCTCGACGTCCGGCCCGTGGTGATAGGCTGGTACCCAGATTTCGACGCTCGCCGCCGCTGTTTTGATAACCCAGATCACGATCGGTTAATGTGGCAATGTCTCCGCAAACGGTTCGCCGGGGAAGGGGCGGTGCGTACCCGAGGCATTGCTTTTCGTTGGACCCGCTGGACTGCTACCATTTCCGGATGATGTCTGCGCATTGCGATGAGTGAGGGTGGACCCGGCTATCTGCGGACGGATCAGACCGTCCCGGTTCTGGCCGAGCACCGGTTCGACGAAACTGCAATGACCGCGTGGCTCGAGTCGCATGTTGCCGGCTTCAAGGGCCCTGCCGCGTTTGCCCAATTCGAAAGCGGCATGTCGAATCCGACCTATCTGGTCACCGACAAAGGCGACCGGCGCTATGTGCTGCGCAAGAAACCGCCGGGCAAGCTGCTGCCGTCTGCGCACGCGGTCGAACGCGAGCACCGCATCATGCGAGCCCTGGCCGACACAGCCGTCCCGGTCGCACGAATGCGCGCGCTCTGCGACGATTCGTCGATCATCGGCACGAGCTTCTTCGTGATGGATTTCGTCTCGGGGCGGATTTTCGACGACGTGTCGCTGCCCGGGCTTGCAGCCGGCGAGCGCGCGGCGATTTACGGGTCCATGTTCAAGACCCTGGCCGACCTGCACCGGGTCGATTTTCAAGCCGCCGGTCTCGCCGACTTCGGCCGCGTCGGCGGTTACGCGACGCGGCAAGTCAAGCGCTGGTCCGAACAGTATGCGGCCACCAGGACCGAACCGCTGGCATCGATGGATCACTTGATCTCGTGGCTCCCGGGCGCGATACCGGAGAGCGGCGATACGACGATCGTCCACGGCGACTTTCGCCTCGGGAACCTGATCATCCACGAATCCCGGCCCGAGGTCGCCGCCGTCCTGGATTGGGAACTCTCCACGCTGGGCGATCCGCTCTCGGACCTGGCCTACAACTGCCTGTCCTACTACTGGTCGAGCAGCGCCTCCAGCCCGACCCGAACCCTCGACCCGGCAACGCCCGGCATTCCTGGTGAAGAAGACTATGTCGCCCGCTATTGCGACCTGACCGGGCGCGAGACGATTGCCGACTGGACCTTCTATCTGGTGCTGTCGCTTTTTCGGGCAGCGGCAATCGTCCAGGGCGTGTATTACAGAGGTCTCAAAGGCAACGCGGCGTCGCCCGCGGCGCTGCGGCGCCGCGACTCGGCGCGCCAACTCGCCGACGTGGCCTGGGCGCTGGTCATGGACCGAGGCCTGGCTTAAGGGAGAAATCGGATGAACTTCGACTACAGCGACAAGGCCAGGGAAGTCCGGGACGCGGTCGCGGCCTTCATGGCCGAGCACGTCTATCCCAACGAGGCCGGGATGCTCGCCCAGCTCGACGACGGTGACCGCTGGCAGGCGATCCCGATGGTCGAGGCGCTGAAGAGCGAAGCCAGGATGCAAGGCTTGTGGAACCTGTTCCTGCCCGAGAGCGAGTACGGCGCCGGTCTGTCCAACCTCGACTACGCGCCGGCCTGTGAGGAAATGGGCCGCTCGGCGTTCGCGCCCGAGATCTTCAATTGCTCAGCGCCCGATACAGGGAACATGGAGGTGCTGGTCCGCTACGGCACCGAGGCCCAGAAGACGGAATGGCTCGCGCCCCTGCTCGCCGGCGAGATCCGCTCCGCGTTCGCAATGACCGAGGTCGAGGTCGCGTCGTCGGACGCGACGAACATCGAAACCCGGATCCAGCGCGACGGCGATGACTATGTCATCCAGGGGCGCAAATGGTGGACGTCGGGCGCGCTCGATCCGCGCTGCCGGATTCTGATCCTGATGGGCAAGACCGATCCGGACAATCCGAGCCGCCACAAACAGCAATCGCAAATTCTGGTTCCGCTTCCGTGGCCCGGGGTCACGGTGAAGCGGATGCTGCCCGTGTTCGGCTTCGACGACGCGCCGCACGGCCACGCGGAGGTGCTGTTCGAAGACGTGCGCGTGCCGGCGAGCAACATGCTTCTGGGCGAGGGCCGCGGCTTCGAAATCGCGCAAGGCCGCCTCGGGCCGGGGCGGATCCACCATTGCATGCGCTTGATCGGGCTCGCCGAGCGCGCGCTCGAGCGGATGTGCCGGCGGACGAAGATGCGCGTGACGTTCGGCAAGCCCATTGCCGACCAGACCGTAACCCAGGAGCGCATCGCTGAGGCGCGAATCATGATCGAGCAGGCACGGCTGCTTACGCTGAAGGCCGCGTACCTGATGGATACGGTCGGCAACAAGGTCGCGCGCAAAGAGATCGCGATGATCAAAGTCTCCGCGCCCAACATGGCGTGCCAGGTCATCGACTGGGCGATCCAGGCGTTCGGCGGCGCGGGCGTGACAGCCGATTACGGGCTCGCGAGCGCCTATGCCAAAGCCCGACTGCTGCGTCTCGCCGATGGGCCGGACGAGGTCCACCGCAACCAGATCGCCCGGCTCGAACTGAAGCAGTACGACAACACCCTCAGCACCACCGGTGGCAATGCCTTCGTGGCCCCGCTCGACGACGAGGAGGGGCTCGCCCGCCGGCCGCGGTTCGTCGTCTGAACCCGACCGGCTGGACCACCCGGGGTTCCGTCACGACGCCGGTCTTGGATCTGGAAACAGTTCGCTCTGGAGCTGGCGCTTGGCGATCTTGCCGCTGGCGTTGCACGGCAACGGCTGGCTGCGAATATCGACCAGCACAGGCACCTTGAACGCGGCGATGCGCTCAGCACAATGGGCGATCAGCTCGTCCTCGCCGACCCGTTGTGCAGGCGAGATTTGCACAACCGCGACGACCTCCTGGCCGAGGATGTCGTGGGGCTTGCCGATCACGGCTGCTTCCATGACTGCCGGATGGCTGCACAGCGCATTTTCCACCTCGACGCTATAGATGTTTTCGCCGCCGCGAATCAGCATGTCTTTGGCGCGGTCGAGCACGTAGAGACAGCCATCCTCGTCGAGCCGCCCGATGTCGCCCGTCCGTACCCAGCCGTCGTGAAAGGTCCGGGCGCTGGCCGCCGGCTGGTTCCAATAGCCCCGCACCGCGTTCGGCCCCTTGACGCAGATCTCGCCTTTGGCTCCCGCCGGCAAGGTTTTGCCGTCGTCATCGACGATCCGGATGTCGCAGATGGGAACGGGCGGGCCGACGCTGTCCGGCTTGCGGCGATAGATCTCCGCGGCGGCGAAGGCGACCAGCGAGGAGAGTTCGGTGAGGCCGTAACCATCTTCCGCGGCTACCTGGGGAAGCAACGCGGCGATATGCTCTCGCAGCTTTGGGACCGCCGGCGCGCCGCCATAGCCGACGTTGATCAGCGAGGCGGTGTCGTGATCCCTGAATCGCGGAGAGGTCATGATCTGCCAAACCATACCCGGCACGCTGACAAAGTTCGTGACGCTCTCACGCTCGATCAATTCGAGCGCGCGCTCCGGGTTCCACCGATGCATGAGGATCAACTTGGCGCCGCTCAAGACGCCCGGTGCCATGATCGCGTGACACCCCGTGACGTGGAAAAACGGCACCGGTACCAGCGTGACCGTCGTCGGCTTCTCGCCCCCCAGCACCACCGGCGTCACGCCGCGGCGGAGCTGCTTCGTGGCACCGCGATAGGCCACCGACATGATATTCGAGCAGATGTTGCGATGGGTTCCGACGGCGCCCTTGGGCACACCCGTGGTGCCGGAGGTATAGAAGATCGTCGCGTCGTCCTCCGGGTCGACCGTCGCATCCGGCACCGCCGCATTGTCGGGAACGGCGGCCAGGACGTCTTCCCATCGATCCATCACGCCGGCTGTCGCTTCGCCATCGCTCCTAGCCACGATCATGGCGCCGAGATCAAGATCGGCAAGGCGCGGGCCGAGCAGGTCGGCGCGCCTGGCATCGACCACGGCGAGCCTGGAGCCTGAATCGGCGAGGCAGAAGGCGAGCTCGTCGGTCGACAGCCAGGCGTTGAGCGGCACCGCGATGGCGCCGACGCCGGTGACGGCCCAAAAGGCGACGGACCATTCGGGGAGGTTGCGCATGGCGATCGCCACACGGTCGCCCTTGCGCACACCGTAACGCTCGCGCAGCGCGTGGGCGAACCGACAGACAAGGCGGTGATGTTCGGCATAGCTCAGGCACTCGTCGTCGAGCACGAGAAAATCGTCGTCGCCATGCGCGATTGTCGCGGCGAAGACATCGCGAAGGCTGCGCGGCGCGTGTTTCCACACGCGCGCGACGACCCCGCGGATCTCGATCTCGTCGAGCTCAAACGGCAACCCCGGCCCGATCAGGCGGCCTTCCGCTTCTTCCCGGCTCAGCATGGCGTGCTTGGGGATCGACGCGGGACGCCCACCGATCAGGGCTCCGCGTCGTAGGCGCCGCGGAGTTTGCGCATGCCCTTCAGCCAGCGGTCAGTGTCCGAGGTCTTGCGGCCCATGTAGTCGCGGACCTCGGGGTGGGGAAGAATGAGAAACTCTTCGCGCTCCATGGCATCGATGACGCTGCCCGCGACCTGCTCGGGCTCGATCACGCCGTCGAGGCTGGCCACGCCGCCCTCGCGGTCCCGGATCATCGCCGTGCGGACCGCTTGCGGACAGAGTACCGAGACCCGCACACCGCGATCGCCGTAAGCGATCGAAAGCCACTCGGCGAAAGCGACCGCGGCATGCTTGGTCACCGTATAGGTCGCCGAATGAACATGGCTCAGGAGCCCGGCGGCCGAGGCGGTGTTGACCAGGTAGCCCGAGCCGCGCGCGGCCATCCCGGGTGCGATGGCGCGCGCGGCGTAGACATGCGCCATGACGTTGACATCCCAGCTCTGCTGCCAAACCGCCGTGGGGCTTTCCTCGCCGCCCATACGGGCGATTCCGGCGTTGGAACAAAAAACATCAATCGGCCCGTAAGCGTCCTCCGCTGCGGCGACCAAGCGCCCGATATCGGCTTCGTTCGTCACATCGCCGACAACCGCCAGGCCGTCGATGTCGTCCGCCACCTCGCGCAAGCGGCCCTCGTCCAGGTCGGCGACTACCACAGCCTTTGCGCCCTCCCGTCTGAAGCGATGCGCCAAGGCACGGCCGATCCCGGCGGCACCGCCCGTCACCACAACTACCTTGTCCTGAATTTTCATGGGCTCGACGAATCAGCGACTCGGCGAGGGCACTTTGCCACGACCGCCATCGACGTCGTAGATCGCCGCCGTCACGTAGGACGCCTCGTCGGAACAGAGCCAGAGCGCCAGGACGGCTATTTCCTCGGGCTCGCCGATGCGTTTGAGCATAGAGCCGGTCTGGCCGAGTTCTTTGGCCACCTCGATCCCGACCGAGCGTTCCCAGATGTCCGTTAAGATCAGCCCGGGGCGTAGGCAGTTCACCCGGATGCCGTGCCCGCCGAACTCGTGCGCCAGTCCCATGGTCATGGAATCGACCGCGCCCTTGGAAGACGCGTAGACGACATCGCCCGGCAGTCCGCCGTAACGGGCCGATATGGAACCGATATTGAGGATGCTCCCACCCTTGCCGCCGTGCCCGGTCGACATGCGCTTGAACGATTCGCGCGCGATCACGAGGAGGCCGAAGACGTTGACGTCGAAGAGACGCCGCGCGCCGCTCAAGTCCATATTCGGGATCGAGGTTTCGTAGTCGATCCCGGCGTTATTGACCATCGCCGAGACCGGGCCGAGCTCCTTATCCACGGTATCGAACATGCGCAGGATATCGTCCTCGCTGCCGATATCCGCCTGGACGGCGATCGCGCGTTGCCCGGCTTTCTCGATCTCCGCGACGACCTCGCGGGCGCGGTCTTCGGCCTGGCTGTAGTTGACCGCGACATCGTAGCCGCGCGCCCCGGCAGCCCGCGCGATAGCAGCACCAATGCCGCGGCTTCCGCCCGTCACGATCATGATGTTCGACGTCATCTGCTTCTCCCTGAGATGATCAGTTGCGCGCCAAGGACTTCGACACAGAAACCGATGCCGGCCGGCGCGCCATGGTCGTTTTCCCCCGACGCCAAATATATTTGGACCATGTCGAGCCCTTGCCGGTCAATTCGGTTTGTGGCGCCATTGCGTGCGGCTTGGAGCGTCGCCTTGTCGATGCGCGCCGGGATATCGGCGGGCGCGACGACATTCTCCGCGTTCGGCCGGAGTCGAAAACCAGAGACGAGCCCGGAGGACTCGGACACGGCAACCGAGATCGCTACCACCAGAGCATGGGCGACTTGGTAACGAGCTCGTTGGTGTCGGCACCGATGATGATGTTTTGCTCGAAGCCGACGTTCCCGGTTTCGTTCTCGAAGAAGATCTCGATGCCCAGCGTCATGTTTTCCTCGAAGATCTCGTCGTCGGTGACGAGCTTGTCGGAAATCCAGGGATGCTCCCAGAATTGTCCGATGCCGTGGCCGTGGATCGGCCAGGCTTCGCCGAGCGACCCCCGGTGCGAGCTGACCTCGCCGACCAGCTTGTCGCCGAGGCGGCCGATATCAGCGACCTTGACGCCGGGTTTGATCGCCGCGATCACCGCGTCGGTGATGCGCGCGCCGTGCTCAACGCTCTCCTTCTGGTCGGCCGAGGGCTTGCGCCCGACCACGGAGGTGCGTCCAGGATCGTACCAATAGCCCTCATAGAGCGGGCCATAGACCCAGACATGGAACATGTCGCCGGGCTCGGGCACTTCGAGGCTGTGGCCGTAGAGCGGGTTGGTGGTGTGGTAGTGCACGCTGGGTCCGTGGGCGACGGCGACCCGCTGGGTCGTCCCGCCGCCGCGAATCACCTCGGCGGTCGCGAGCGCCGCGGCTTCGGCCTCGGATTTGCCGACCAGAAAGTTTTCCATGAACGTGTTCATCGCGCGGGTCGCGACCGCGCCGCCTTCGCGGTAGCACTCGATCTCGCGCGGGCTCTTGATCCGGCGCACGGATTCCACGAGGTTGTCCTCTTCGCCCCATTCGATGCCGGGGGTGGCCGCCTCGATCCGCCGGGCGTGCTTGACCGGGAGGAAATCGCTGCCGACGAGCGCAACCCTGCCCTCGATCTTGCGTCGATTGAGCCCGTCAGCGACGCTCATGACCACATCGAGAAAGCCGTCGTCCCGGGTCCCGACGAACGCGGGCGACTGGGACGCGAGCAGCTCTGGGCGGACGACCGGCTCGTCGATGTGGAGTTCGGGCAGCTCGTCGCCCTGAAAGATCAGGGCCGAGAACGAGCGGGCCTTCCAGGCGGGCGTGTCGAGTTCTCCGGTCGAGGTCTGGGAATAGTAGTTGCTCAGATAGACCATATCGGCCGAGCGGTTGTAGGTGCCGGCGGTACGCCCCCAGACGACGGCGACGTCGTAGCCGCGGCGTTTGATCTCCGCGCGGACGCGATCCCAGCGGGTCTCGTATTCTTCGTTCGGAAAATATTTGGTGAACATGGCGCTCTCCCCCAAGCCACGGTTTATCGCCCGGCTCGTCGGGCCGGCCCGGTTCGAACCGGTCGGCGCGCCGCTTCCGGCAGTCTATCGCAGGCCAGGGAGCGAGGCCAGACGGTTGAGACGCGCGGCGCCGGGCGCTTTCTATTGACCGGGGGAGGTGCGCTCCCTAAGTTGAGCCGCACCCTACCAGGAGCGGGCCCGTAGCTCAGTTGGTAGAGCATCTGACTTTTAATCAGACGGTCGCAGGTTCGATCCCTGCCGGGCTCACCAATACACGCGAAATGCCGGGATAATCGAGATCGACGCGCCACACCGCTGCGTCCCACGGGCGAGATTCCGCTTGTCGCATGACGCCTCATGGGTTCACACTTCAACCCGTAAGGTCGTTTGGTCCCGTAGCCGCCCGGACATCAACGATCCGGGCACCGAGCGGCCGGAACGCGATCCGGCCCTTCGGCATCGAAGCCGAAAATTCCGAGCTTCGGAACCGCACGGTCCGAGAAATTAATTGGATCAGTCTGATGCGTTTGGCGCAGCGGACGCTTGTCTCCAGCAGGGAGGAACGCCATGGCGATCCTGACACCAAGATCAATCCTCGGGTTTCTCATCATCACGCTTCTCGCCGTCGTTCCGTCGCAGGTCATGGCGGCGGACGGCGGGGCGCTTAGCAGCGGAAATACCGCCTGGATCCTGACGTCGACGGCCCTTGTGCTGTTCATGACGATGCCGGGCCTCGCTCTGTTCTACGCCGGTCTGGTAAACGCCAAGAACGTCGTTTCGGTGCTGATGCATTGTTTTGCGATTACCTGCACCGTCTCGGTTCTCTGGCTGCTTTTCGTTTACGGCCTCGCCTTCGGCGACGGCGGCGGCGCCAACGCGGTGATTGGCGGGTTTGGAAAAGTGTTGTTCCTCGGTGTCGGATTCGACGGCATGAGCGGCGATATTCCGGAATCCGTTTTCTTCATGTTCCAGATGACCTTCGCGATCATCACCCCGGTGCTGATCGTCGGGGCCTATCCGGAGCGCATGAAATTCACCGCCGTGTTGATGTTCAGCGCGCTCTGGCTGATCCTCGTCTACGCGCCCGTCTGCCATTGGGTGTGGGGCGGCGGATGGCTCGCCGCATTGGGCGTAATGGATTTCGCGGGCGGTCTCGTGGTCCATACCACGTGCGGGGTTTCCGCACTGGTGGTGGCCGTGATGCTGGGCAGCCGGCGAGGCGATCCTCAGGACGACCGGCCGGCGCACAATCCCGGGATGACGATGGCCGGTGCGGCGATGCTCTGGGTCGGGTGGTACGGCTTCAACGCGGGCAGCGCGCTCGCCGCCGACGGCAGCGCGGGCATGGCACTACTGGTGACCCATGTCGCCGCCGCGACGGGGGCGCTGATCTGGATGTTCGCCCAGTGGATCCACCACGGCAAACCCTCGCTCGTGGGCATCGCCACGGGGACCATCGCGGGGCTCGCCACGATCACACCGGCGTCGGGTTTCGTCGGTCCGATCGGCGGGCTGGTCATCGGCTTCGCGGCCGGCCTCATCTGCTACATCATGGCCCATATCGTCCGTAAAGTGCTCAAGCTCGACGATTCGCTCGACGTGTTTGCCGTCCATGGCGTCGGCGGCATGCTCGGCATCATTCTGACGAGCTTCTTCGCCGCCTCTGTGCTCGGCGGCGTCGGTTACGGGCCGGAGAGCTCGGTTCTCCACCAGCTCTGGGTTCAGGCCGTCGGCGTCGGCGCGACCGCGGTGTGGGCCGGCGTGGTAACCGCCATCATCCTGACCATCGTCAAGATGATTTTGGGGTTGCGGGTGAGCGAGGCCGAGGAGACTACGGGCCTCGACATCGCACATCACGGCGAGCGCGGTTACAACCTGTAGCCGGCTCGTTCGCTCGTCGTGTCCGGAGCGATCCGGGACGGCGGGAGGAATTGGAATGGAGGGGCGGCTTGCGTGCCGCTCCTCCCTCTTCACGGCGGCGCGCTCAAGGACAACGATGTCCGGGGCGTGGAAACGCGGATCAGGCGTTTGCGGTCTTCTCTTGCGCGTCGGCCGGCCGATAGAGCCGGGTTCCCGACAGATCGGCGCCCTCCAAGCTGGCGTCGGTAATCACCGTCTCGGTCAACTCGGCGTCCGCCAGGTGTGTCCCAGTCAGGTTGGCGCCCGTCAAATCGGCTTCGGTGAGGCAGGCACCCGAGAGATCGGCGCCACTTAGATTGGAGGGCCATTGGCGACCCGTCGGTTTGCCCTCGGCGTCGCGGATATCGGCAGGACACAATTGAGCTGTCCGCAGGCTCGCACGGCGCAGGTTGGCCTGGGAGAGATTGACGCCCCGCATCTCGGCACCGTCGAACTGGGTGCGCTCCAGGTTTGCGCCGGTCAAATCGCACAGAACGAATAATCCGCGCAAAAATCGGGATCCCTTCAGGTTCGCGCCCCGCAAGCTGGCGCCACTCAGGTCCAGGGCCGAAAACTCGACGCCGCTCAAATCGCGCTCGTCGAGGATTGCGCGAGCTCCCTCTGCACCGCCGCTCGTAACCCAGATCTCATGCCGGCGCAGGGCCTCGCGGATCGACGGCTGGTCGGGGTCGTCGCCCCCGGCGACATCTTCGTCTGGATCGTCCCGGATCGTCTGGGAGACCATCGCCCCCTCGAGGTTGGCCCCTTTGATGTCGGTGTTCGCCAAGTTCGTTCCCGCCATGGATGCACTCGCGAGATTGGCTCCCTTGAGGTTGCAATTCGCAAGATTGGAGCCGTCGAGGTCGGCGTTCGCCATGTCGACGCCGGACAGGTTCGTACCCTTTAAGTTGATCTGCTTCAGTTTCGCGCCAGTCAGGACCGCGCCGCTCAAATCGGCATTCTGGATCGAAGAGCGGGCGAGCCGGGCATGGGAGAGGTTCGCGTTGCGCAGGACGACGTGATCGAGCGTGCACATCGAGAGGTCGCTAGTGATACCTTCGAGCACGCTCCTATCGTAATTCATCAGGGTCCCTTCGCGCATGTCTACGCCTTCGAGGTTGGCGGAGGTCAGATCGGCCTCGCGCAGCTTGGCGCCCCGCAAGTTGGCGCCGGAGAAATTCGCGCCGACGAGATCGCAGAACCGGAAATCGGCACCGTAAAGATCGGCCTTGGACAAGTTGATGCCGTTCAGCTTGCTGCAGGAGACGTTGGCGCCGACGAATTTCGCCATTTCGAGGTTAATGCCGACGAGATTCGAGCCCTTGAGGTCCTGGTTGGTGAAATCGGCGCACTTGCCCTGACCGTTGTCGCGCAGCCAGCGTTGGTGCTCAAGAATGGCCGTAGCGATCTCGTCACGGTCCAAGGTCATGGCTTGTTCATTTCAATCCTCGGTGATCAGGGATCCCGAAGGCGGGTCCCTTGCCGTTGCCCATGCGCCTGGGGGCATTCGAAGGGCAGTTGACAACCCCCTATTCAAATCTTCAGGGGCAACTCTCCTGTGTGACGTTATTTGGTAAATATTTGGTTAGGCTGCGGGCTCCGCCGTGGCCGGGTAGACAGGTGCGTAATTGGGCCGGAGCGCCTGTTTGCCGGCGATGATATCCGCCGCTTTTTCCGCGATCATAATGACGGCCGCGTTGGTGTTGGCCGAGACGACCGCCGGCATGATCGAGGCATCCACGATCCGCAGATCGTCGATCCTGTGCACCCGGAGCGCGCTGTCGACCACTGCGTCCTCTCCGGTGCCCATTTTGCAGGTACTCGTCGGGTGATATTCGGTTTCGCCGGTGGCCCGGGCCCAGGCCAGGATTTCCGCGTCGGTTTGCACGCCGGGCCCCGGATTGAATTCGCCGCCGTCGTAGGGCACGAATGCCTCCTGGGCGAGAATGTTACGGGTTGCCCGAAAGCCGTCGACCACATCACGCCGGTCGATCTCTTCGGATAGGTAATTGAACAGGATCGACGGCGGCGTCCGTGGATCGGCAGAGTTAAGGCGGACCTGGCCACGGCTCGCGGGGCGCATCAGGTCGAAGAAGGCCTGATAGCCGTGTCCCCTGTGGGTCCGGGCGCCGCTGTAGTCGGCGGCGACCGCCATGAATGTGCATTGGATATTCGGGTGCTCCGTATCGGGACGCGTGCGGATATAGCCACCCGCCTCCATCAGATTCGTCGCACACACACCGTCTTTTGCGAATAGCCAGCCCAGGCCGACTGCGAGCCGCCCCGCACGGGTCGTGGCCGGATAATAGCTCACCGGCTGTTTGCACTTCACCTGGAGGCAGAAGTCCAGATGGTCCTGCAGATTGGAGCCGACACCGGGAAGATGCTGGACAGGATGGATGCCGTGCTGCTTAAGGTGATCGGCGTCTCCGATGCCCGAATGCATCAGCAGGTGGGGGGTATTGATCGTGCCTGCGCACAGGATCACCTCGCGCTCGGCCCGCACGTCGACCCGTTCGCCGTTCCAGCTATAGTCGACGCCGATTGCCCGCTTGCCGTCGAATACAATCTGCCGGGTCAGCGCGGTCATCACCAGATCGAGGTTGGGCCGCCCGAGCGCGGGCCGCAGATAGGCGTCTGCCGCGCTCCAGCGCCGACCCTTGTGGACGGTCCGATCGACCGTGCCGAAGCCTTCCTGCCGGTAGCCGTTCAGATCTGAGGTCCCGGCGTGACCGGCCTGTCTGGTGGCTTCGAGAAAGACGTGATCTAGCGGATTGGAGAGTTTCGCGGTCGTGACCTGGAGCGGACCGGACCCGCCGCGATAATCGTCGGCGCCGCGGTCATATGTTTCGGTCTTCTGAAAGTAGGGCAGGCAATGGGCATAGGACCATTCCGGCAGGTCGTTCCTCGCCCAACCGTCGAAATCGAGAGCGTGGCCGCGAGCATGCATCATGCCATTAATCGTCGACGAGCCGCCGATCACCTTACCCCGGGGACAGGACATCCGCCGCCCGTCCATGCCGGGTTCGGGATTGGTGTGATAGGACCAGTTGAAGCGATCATTCTGCAGGGCCCAGGACAGGCCAGCCGGGATCCGGAGCATCAGGGCTCGGTCGGGCCCGCCGGCCTCGAGGAGAAGAACGGATATCCGGGGATCTTCAGTGATCCGGTTGGCGATAACGCAGCCCGCCGAACCAGCTCCGACGATGATGTAATCGAAGGTCGTCGGGTTTGTCATGCGGTCAGGCCCGGCCGTCCCGGCGAGGCGCTAGCGGACCCGTACGAAGGTCTCGCACTCCATCGAGCCGCCATGGACCAGATTCTCGCCGCGATAAGGCGGGTCGGTCTCCTGGGGTTTGTCATCGTAGCGGACGTCGTCGCCGAACCAGTGGGTGGCGAGCGCCCGGCGCCGAGTCGAGACCAGCGAGTTGCCCGGCCCGAAGTGATGGGTGCGGTTGTGGAAGATCAGGCAGTCGCCGGGCTCCAACGGGGCGTAGACGATCTCGTGATCGCCCGGTTCCATGTGCCAGTTCGGCACACGGGGCAGATCGGGCAGGTTCGCATAATCGATTTCCGGATGCTTCTGGTTGGCGAAATGAACGGCGCGATAGGAGTGATCCCAACGGTGAGAGCCGCGAACGAAGTGCAGCACCGTCTCTATCGGCATGTGGTCGAGCGAAATCCAAAAATTGCAGGCCTGATCGCCCGAAATGGGCCAATAGGATTCGTCGTAATGCCACGGCGTGACCATGCTGGTGCCGGGTTCTTTCACCAGCATGAAATCGAAATAGAGGATGAGGCTTTCCGAGCGCATGATTCGCATCGCGTAATCGGCGACCGGAGAATCGAAGATGAATTCGCGGAACTGCTCCATGGTTTTCCACATGAAGCTGTCGTAAAAAAATAACCCCGGCTCGCCGGGCCTGCCGATGTTGAAGACCAGATCGCCATCCAAGGCGACTTGCGGATCGGCGGTTACGCGCCCTCGCGTGCCATTCTGAATGGCGATTTCCATGCCCTCGGAGAGCCGGTCAATCCAGCGCTGTTCGAATGCGCCTCGCAGGCATGTGACGCCGTCGCGCTCGTAGGCTTGAATGGCGCTCTCGCCGGGCACACCGGGTTCGGCCGGAATAAAGGACGGCAATTCGATCAGCGGTCTCGAAGCTCTCACAGGTTCAATCGGCATGGTTAAAATCTAACCGGTTCGCTAAGCAATCGTGCTGGGAGAGGTTAGATAACCCATGGCCGGCCTATCGGCAGTGGGATCGCCGTCGATCGCTGCGTTCCGACGCGAAGAGACCGAATGTGACGATATCGGCGAAACCTTTTGGCGCCGTCGCCGGATCCTGGTCGATGCGGAGCAGGTTGGATTCGACCCGACCAAAATAGGTCATCCCCGCGACCAGCGGCCAGAGCAGGGCAAGCCCGAACACCATGGCGCCTATCCAATCCAGGCCGTCGAGCGATATATCCACGAGCGGCTCCTTCCCGATCGTTCGTCCACCATATCCTAGAGCGCTTCGCCATCGGCTCGCAAGCCGTCGACGACGGTCCGCCATTCTGCTCTACTCTTTCCGGGCAGCAGGACGAACAGCAGAGAGAAGGGACCAAACGGGTCCTTTGGTATGCTGTAGAACGAGGGCAATAGCAGAGGGGCAACCATGCTTCGAAGCGACAATCGTATCCTGGTGACGCACGCGGGAAGCCTTCCGCGAAGCGAACGGCTTTCGTCCCTGCTCATCCAGCGGGAGCAAGGCAAGGCCATCGACCGAAATGCATTGGACGACGAAATCGAGACATCGCTTGACCGGGTCGTCAAGGGCCAGCTGGAAAGCGGAATCGATATCGGAAACAGCGGCGAGCAGCCGCGCGTCAGCTTCGTGACCTATGTGCCCCAACGCATGTCCGGATTCGCGGGCGAGTCGCGCGTGAACACGCCGCTCGATCTCGACAGATTTCCAAAATACGCGGAAAGCTATCTCAAGAAATTCGCCGGAGCGGCGGTCGACGGTCCGACGGCTATGTCCAGTGAGCAGTCAAAAATATTCAATGCGCCCCAGGCGGTCAGCGAGGTGAAGTACGACGAGGCGATGACCGGGGTGACCGAGGAGCTCGACGCGTTCGAGAGATCGGTCGGCCGGCAGGTGGGTATCGGGCGCTTTGTCGAGACCTTCATCACCGCCGCGCCGCCAGGCGGGGTTGCGACGGTCATGCTCCGCGCCGAGAACAACCCCCATTACCCGACCGATCGGGATTACATCCTGGCCGTCGCCAAGGAGCTGAAGAAGGAATTCGACACCATCGTTTCCCGGGGACATATTCTGCAGATCGATGCGCCCGATCTCGCGATGGAGCGCCAGATGATGTTCAAGAACCGGCCGCTCGACGAATTTTTAGACCGTGTCGAGCTCCATGTCGAGGCGCTGAACCTCGCGCTGCGAGACATTCCCCCGGAGCGCGTCCGCCTGCATGTCTGCTGGGGCAATTGGGACGGGCCGCACAGTGATGACGTCGATCTGGAGCCCCTCCTGAGCCGTCTCTATGAGGCGAACGTCGGCGCCCTGAGCATCCCCTTCGCAAACCCGCGCCATCAGCACGAATACAAGCTGTTCCGGAGATACCCCTTGCCGGACTCCATGATCCTGATTCCCGGCCTGATCGATGTTACGACGAATTATCTCGAACATCCGGAAGTAGTCGCGGACCGCATTTGCGCGATCGTCGACGTGGTTGGAGACCGGAGCCGGGTGATTGCCGGATGCGACTGCGGATTTGGAACCTTCACCAACTATTCCTTCGTGGCCGAAGATGTGTGTTGGGCCAAACTGTCGAGTTTGAGCGAAGGCGCCGCGATCGCTTCGCGGCGTCTGTGGGGCTAGCCGGCGGGCGCAGTGACACACGGGAAGATTGAACGGGAGGCTCCAATGAGCGAAGGACGGCTATCGGGCAAGGTCGCGATTGTGACCGGCGCAGGACAGGGTATCGGCGAAGGCATCGCAAGAGTGTTTGCCGCCGAGGGGGCGTCGGTCGTGGTCGCGACGCGAACGGAGAAATCCGGTCAGGCGACGGTGGACGCGATCATGAAGGCGGGCGGCGACGCCATACTAATCACGGTCGACCTGGGGAGCCGGGCTGCGTGCGAAGCGATGGTCGCGGATAGTCTGGCGGCCTATGGCAGGATCGACATCCTGGTGCACAACGCCGCGGTTTATCCCGTGCATCTGATCGAGGATCTTTCGGACGCCGATCTGGACGCTACGGTGGACGTCAACCTCAAGGCCTGCTTTTGGCTGACCCAGGCGGTGGTTCCGACCATGCGCGCCCAAGGCGGCGGCCGCCTCCTGTTTACCTCGTCGGTCACAGGACCCCGTGTCGCCATACCGGGCACGGCTCACTATGCGGCGACGAAAGGCGCGGTGAACGGCTTCATTCGCACCGCAGCGCTCGAATTCGCGCCGGACAAGATTACCGCGAACGGGGTCGAACCGGGCTTCATCCGCACACCGGCGCTCGACGCCTTGGGCGACGCAGAGGCGCTGGCGACCATGGAACGCTATATTCCAGAGGGGTCGATGGGAAAACCGGCCGACATCGCCCACGCCATGCTCTATCTGGCGTCCGACGAGGCCCACTACGTAACGGGTCAGACCATCGTCGTCGACGGCGGCTCGACGCTGCCCGAAAGCCCGTTCTTCAAGGAAGCCCTGGAAGATGCCCGCGCCGGAGCCACGTAGGCGGCCCCACGCCACGACGGGTCGCACTTAACCGGCGGTCAGCTCATCTCCGGCGGTGGCCGGTGCAGTCACTCCGAGACTGTCGCGAAGAGCCCGGGCGAGGTCCGCCCGCCGGACAGGTTTGCCCAGAACCGGCGGCACATGGCCGGCCTCGTCGGCGAGACCGATCGTCGGGTCCTGTGCCGCGTAGCCGGTCATGAAGATCACCGGCATCGCCGGGCGAAGATGGCGAGCCCCCAGGGCCAGCTCATTGCCGCCCAACCCGGGCAGAATCACGTCGGTCAACATGAGGTCGACCCGCTGTTCTCCGACCAGAACCTCAAGCGCGGCATCGCCGTTCGCCGCCTCGATGACGGTGTAATTCAACGACTCGAGCATTTCGCCCGTGACGCTGCGCAAGTTGTCGTCGTTTTCCACGAAGAGAATGGTCTCGCCTTGGCCCAGGGAAATCGGGCCCGGCAGCTTCACTTTCTGGACCGGCGCCAGGGCTGCGGAGACAGGAAGATAAAGCGCGACCGTCGTTCCGTGTCTTGGCTCGCTTGTAATCGTCACGTCACCGCCCGACTGCCGGACGAACCCATAGATCATGCTGAGACCCAACCCGGTGCCTTGTCCCGTCTCCTTGGTTGTGAAAAACGGCTCAAACGCGCGATCGGCGATGTCGGGGGTCATGCCCGTTCCGTCGTCGCTGACGGAAAGCGCGACATAACGGCCCGGGGGGACGCCGGAGGCGAGCGAGTCGACCAGTTTTACGTCGATCTCCTCGGTCTCGATGGTCAGGGACCCGCCATGAGGCATTGCGTCGCGCGCGTTGATCGCGAGATTCAGCAGTGCGCTTTGAAGCTGGCTGGGATCGATCAGGGCGGCGGCAATATCATTGCCGCGCCGGGTTTCGATTTTGATTGGCGCGCCCAGGGTATGACGCAACATTTCGGTCATGCCGACGACCAGGTCGTTGAGATCCGTGGCGCGGGGCTGCAGCGCCCGGCGGCGGGAGAAGGCGAGCAGGAATTCGATCAGTTCGGCGCCCCGATTTGCGGCACTGAGAATCGCGTGGGTGCGCGACTGGAGCTTTTCCTCTCCCGCGAGCGCCTGGGCGAGCAGCTCGGCATTGCCGAGCACGATCGAGAGAAGATTATTGAAATCATGGGCCATGCCGCCCGTCAGTTGGCCGACGGCCTCCATCTTCTGAGATTGGCGCAGCGCCTCTTCGGCCTTACGCTGCTCGGTCACGTCGTCGAGCACGAACAAGACGCGGGACCAATCCGCGCGGTATTTCGAAGGGATGAACCCCTGTTCGTGGACGACGATCTTGCTGTCGTCGAACTTCTCCTCGATGAACTCGACATTGACGAAATCACGTTCGGCAATGAACGCGAGAAGCTGGTCCCTGAACGCCCCGAGCTCATCCGGGTTTCGCCAGCTGACCTGCGCGTCCTCGATAAGCTCTTCGACGGACGGTGCGTCGAAGATATCGACCACCGCCTGGCTGACCTCGAGAACTTCAGCCGATTTATGGAATTCCCGCAGCTCGTCGGGGTTTTTTTCGAGGTAGCCTGACCAATCGGTAACCCCCGAAATGCGAAGTCGATCGACCCGGACCTTGATCGCCGACCAATCCTCGACCCAGATCGCTGCCGGAGACTCGTGAAATATTTCCCGGTAACGCGCCTCGCTTTCGCGGAGCGCCGTTTCCGCGCGGCGCTGGTCGGTGACATCCTCGATGGTGATGACGACGCGAGACCAGTCGTCGCCGTATTTGGCGGGCAGGTTGGCCCGCTCGCGAACGAGGATGGGGCGGTTTTCGAAGTCGGTGTCGATAAATTCAGACTCGTGGTGAAAGTCTTTATGGAGAAAGGCGAGCAGGGTGTCGCGGAACGCTTCCAATTCCTCGGCTGTTCGAGCACCGCGTTTGACGTCCTGACGGACAGCGTCTACCGATGGCGCGCGGTAAATCCTTCCCGCCGCCTCACTGACCTCGACGGTTCAACGAGTTGGTCGAGTTCGAGCAGGGCTTCTGGTGTTCTCTCAAAATAGGCGGGCCAGTCGGCAATTCCGGATGCGGCGAGCTCGTCGAGGCGGGTTTTGACCTCGCTCCAATCGTCAACCCAGATGGCCGCCGGCGATTCGTCGAAGATCTCGCGGTATTTGGATTCGCTGGCGCGCAACGCCGCCTCGGTGCTGCGCTGTTCCGTGACGTCCTCGATCGAATACAGCACGCGGAACCAGTTGGATTCGTAGCGGGCCGGAATCGTTGCACATTCCCGGATGAGAATCGAACGGTCGTCATGGGTCGTATCGGTGTATTCCACTTCCGTCGTCAGTTGGCCGTCGAGAAAGGCAAGGAGCGTCTTTCCAAAGGCGTCGAGCTCTTCGGAATTTTCCAAGGGGTCCAGAGACGCGTCCACGAGCTCCGTAGGCGAGTCCGCCCCGTAAAGATCGGCGGCGGCCTGGCTGATTTCCACGATTTTGGCGAGCCTGAAGAGCTCGGCAAGTGTCTCCCTGTGGGTCGAGAGGTAGCCGGGCCAGTCCGAGATGCCGGTCGCCGTGAGCTCGTCCAGCCGCGCTTTGACGGCGCTCCAGTCCTCCTCCCACAGCGCGGCCGGGGAATCGTGAAAGATCTCACGATAACGTTCTTCGTTGCCTCGAAGTGCGGCCTCGGCGCGGCGTTGCTCGGTGACGTCCTCGATCGAGATCAGGACGCGAGACCAGTTGTCGCTATATTGCTTCGGGATCGACGCCTGCTCGGAAATCACGATGGCGCGACCGTCGAAGGTTTCGTCGGGATATTCCACAGCGGTCTCGACGGCACCGGCCGCCAGGGCGAGGATCTGATCCTTGAAGGCGGCGACTTCGGATTCGCTTCGCCAGCTTTCCTCGATGGTACCGATAAAGACGTCGATTGACGGTGCAGCGTAGATGTCTGCCGCCGCCTAGCTGATTTCGACGATTTCCGCGAGCTCAAAACATTCGACGACGGCGTCGGGATGCACTTCGAAATACGCGGCGAAATCGGTCACGCCGCCGGTCGCGATCTCGCTCAAGCGCCGTTTAACCGGCGACCAGTCCTCGATCCAGATTGCCGATGGCGATTCGTTGAAGATTTCGCGGTATTTCGCTTCGCTCGCGCGCAAGGAGGTTTCCGCTTGACGTTGTTCGGTAACGTCCTCGAGAGAGTAGAGGACGCGCGACCAGTCGTGCCGGTTGGTGTGCGGGACATTGACCCGGTGCAATACCTGGAGAGCGTGGCCATCTTCATGTCTGCCCAGGATTTCGAGCTCAAAGTTCCAACTGCCAGCCAAAAAGGCGATAAGAACATCACGAAATCCGTCGAGCGCGTTGTCGTCCCGCCAGTCCTCTTCATCGATCAAGGTTGGCAACTCGTCGGCTGAACCAAGCCCGTAAATATCGACCGCCGCCTGGCTGATTTCGAGGGTTCGACCCAGCCGGAACAGTTCGATCAAGACATCCCGATTGGCCTCGAAATAGCCGGGCCAATCGGCGACCTCGGTGGCGACGATTTCATCGATCCGCCGTTTAATCGCGGACCAGTCTTCCTCCATGATGGCGGCGGGCGAATCACGAAAAATTTCGCGGTATCGGGCTTCGCTCTCGCGCAATGCACCGTCCGCCTGCCGATTATCCGTGACGTCCTCGATTACGTACAATACCCGAGACCAGGTGTCCTGGTGGGCCGCTGGGATAACGATCCGACAGTTCACGAGGATATGCCGGCCGTCGGCGGCGTCGGTCCAGATATCGCATTCGTACGCGAACCGGCCGTCGAGAAAAGCAAGCACGGTGTTGCGGAGACTCTCAATCTCGCTGGGGTTGGCCCAATCGGCCGCGGTCGCCCGTTCGGCCACGTCGCGCGAAGGCCAGCCGAAAATATCGAGCGCGGCCTGGCTGATCTCCTTTTCCATCCCCAGATCGTACAATTCCCGCAGCAGGGTGCGGTGGTCTTGCAGGTAGCCTGCCCAGTCGGTCACGCCGGTTGCCGCGATCTCATCGAGCCGAGCCTTGATTGCGGACCAGTCCTCCTCCCAAATCGCGGACGGCGATTCGTTAAAGATCTCGCGATAGCGCGCCTCGCTCTCTCGCAGCGCCTGTTCGGCGTTCACTTGGGCGGTATCGTCTTCGACGGTTACGATGACCCGTGACCAATCGTTCCGGCCCTCGGGCAGGATATGGACAATATTGCGCATGACGATTTCGCGCCCGTCGAACGTCTTCTCCCGGCATAGAAAGGGAACGTGGGCGTCCCCGCAGGCAACAGCTGCCAGCATGCCCGCAAAGGCTTCGAGATCGTCGAAGCGGTCGAATTCGGCTGAAGCCTCGAGAAGCGCGTCCATGTCGGGAGCATTGTAGATTTCGGCCGTCGTCTGGTTGACGTCGAGAACTTCGATGGTGTTGTAGAACTCCAACACGACATCCGGGTGGTCGGCGAAATAGCTCTCGAAGTCGGTTACGCCGTCGTCCCGAAGCTTGTCGATTATCGGCTTCGCGGCCGACCAATCCTCCTCCCAGATTGAAATCGGCGTGTTATCGAAGATACCGCGATAGCGCGCCGCACTCTCGCGCATGGCCTCGGCCGCCTGGTAGCGCGCCGAGACGTCCTGGGCGATGAAAAAGGCCCTCAGGGGCTTGCCGTCGGGGTCGCATTCGACCTCCGCCATCTCGTGAAGGTGGCGCTCTACACCATTTGGCGGGGTGAAACGGTATTCGACTGAATAGGGTGCACCCTCGGAAATTGCCTGGTCGAACGCGGTTTCGAACGCCCGCCGGTCCTCGGGGTGAATGTGATCGAGAAAGGCGCTATGTTCGTCGCTGTAAAGGTTGGCAGAATCCGGCGTAAAGCCCATGATCTGGACGAAACCCTCTTCCTAGGTGATCCTTTCGTCGCTCAGATCGACCATCCAGCTGCAGACTCCGGCGGCCCGCTGGGCCTGCAGGAGATTGGTCCGGCTCTGGCGGAGCGCGACGGTCGCACGCTCGCGGTCGGTGACGTTTTCGATCGTAAAATAGACCCGGGACCAGTCGTCCCGGCAGGCGGTCGGAACGCCGATCCGGTTTCGCACGTAAAGCGGCTTGCCATCGAACGTCTTGGTGGCGACGATGTTTTCGGGCTCGAAGTGGTTTCCGAGAAACGCCAGAACCGTGTTCCGGAAGCCGTCAAGCTCGCTGTTGTTCTTCCAGGCCTCTGCGACGTGATCTTTGAGCCACTCGAGCGACGGGGCGCGAAAGACGTCCACCGCCGCCTGACTGACGTCGATGAGGCGGCTCAGGTCATATAGCTCGATCAGGCTCTCGGGATGGCCTGCGAAGTAACCGCTCCAGTCGGCCTTGCTCTCGATCGCGACGTCGTTCAGGCACGCCTTGATCGTGGACCAATCTTCGAGCCAGATCGCGATCGGCGATTCGGTGAAGATCTCGCGCGCCAATCGGTCAGAACCGGCTGAACCCGAGCCCGGACCGGCGGTCGTATCACGTTCGGGCGGTTTGCGCTCGGTCATGGTTTCACAACATCGTCTCGGTCGGTCCGGAGAGAACTCACCCTGCACGAATTTTTCTAAAATTTCCTAATCATCAGTCGCCTCATTCCGGACCGGCCGTATCGCGTGTTTTTTTGTTGTCGGCGCAGCCCTCTCATTCGACGGGCACCACGGCGATCACATCGATCTCGAACAGCATGCCGTCTTCCGCGAGGCGGGGGACCGGGATGAGCGTGCTGGCCGGCTTGCGATTGCCCCACATGGCGTCGACCTGGGCGCTCAGGACGGGAAGCTTGGCCTCGGTGTGATCGACGATCAGCACGTTAATCTTGACCACCTGATCCGGCCGCGCACCCACCGCAGCCAGCGCGACGCGAAGATTGATGAAGCTCTGCTCGATCTGGCCTTCGAAATCGTCGGAAACCAGGACGCCGTCGGCTTTTGCCCCAATTTGGCCAGAGACGAATACCAGCCGGTATCCCGCGGGCACGGCGACGACTTGTGTAAAGTGATCGGCATAGTCCGCCAGGTCCGGCGGATTGATGAATTCGACACGATCATCGGCCATGGATGGCCCCCTTATAGTGAAGTGTTCGGTCCGTACGCGGCACTGCCGATCCAAACCATATGACGGAACGCGCGCTCCGCCTAACCGGACGGGGATGCCTTCACGCCGTCGAGCGCATCGCGGAGCGCCCAGGCAAGGATGGTATGGCTGACCGGCTTGTCCAGGATCGTCACCTCTTCGTTGTCGAACCCCGAGGCAGTCTCGACCGCGGTAAAGCCGGTCATGAAGAGCAGGGGGAGTCCGGGGCGATAGCCGCGCGCCTTGCGTGCGGTCTCGAAGCCGTTGAGACCATCGGGCAGCATGACATCGGAGAGCAGCGGATCGACAGGCATCTCGCCCTCAAGCACAGTGAGCGCGGTGGGGCCAGCGTCCGCGGTTATAACCTGATAATCCAGCTCCTCAAGGATCTGGGCGGTGACCATTCTGAGTTCCTCATCGTCTTCGACCAGGAGTATGGTCTCCCCCTTGCCCCGGGCCAGGCCGTCGGTTTCCGCCCGGTCGACTTCTTGCGTGTGAACCGCAGCGAGCGGCAGGTAAAGCGAGACGGTGGTGCCCTGGCCCTGGACGCTTTCCAGCGTGACGTGGCCGCCCGATTGGCGGGCAAAGCCATAGACCATGCTCAGGCCCAATCCCGTGCCCCGGCCCGTCTCCTTGGTGGTGAAGAACGGCTCGAGCGCGTGGGCGACAACCTCGGACGGCATACCGGTTCCGTTGTCGGAGACCAGCACGAGGATGTATTCGCCGGGTTCGATCCCCAATAGCTCGGCACGAGCCGGATCGAAGCTCACTTCTGCCGTGGCGACTGCCAGCGTGCCACCCTCGGGCATGGCATCGCGAGCGTTGATGGCGAGATTGAGCAGGCTGCTTTCGAGCTGGCTGGAATCGATGAGCGCTTCGCCAAGATCGGGTGCGAGGTGGGTCCGAATCGTAATGTCGGTTCCCAGGGTGCGTTGCAGGATGCCAATCAGATCCGCGATGAGTTGATTGACGTCGGTGGATTTGGGCTCGAGTTTCTGCCGCCGGGAAAAGGCGAGAAGACCGTGGGTCAGGTCGGCGCCGCGCCTTGCCGCGCGCTCGATCGCGGCGATCCGGGCGCTTGCCTTCTCGTCGTCGGCGAGTTTTTCGGACAGCAGTTCCACGTTGCCCAGAACAATGCCCAGCAGATTGTTGAAATCGTGGGCGACGCCGCCGGTGAGATGGCCAACCGCTTCCATTTTCTGCGCCTGGCGGAGCTGTTCCTCGGTCTCGGTACGTTCGGAGATGTTCTCGACGGCGATAATCAGGCGGGACCAGTCGCCGACGGCCTCGGCGGGTATGTTCACCGTAGTCCGAGTGCTGATTACGTTGTTCTGCAGCGTCGTTTGGCTCGCCTCGTAGGAGGTCGGTATATTGCCGACAATCAGGCGGTCCAGCAGTTGGCCATAGGCCCCAATATCATCGTGAACGGCAAAATTCTTGGCTGCGGCGCGAAGCTGCCTGGCGTTTTCCGCCTCATAGAGTTCAACGGTCATGCGGTTGAAATTAGTGACTTCGAAGGTGTGGTAGATCTCCAGGAGGGTTTCACGGTGGTCAGTAAGATAACCCGCCAGATCGTCGACTCCCGCGCGGCGGAATTCTTCGAGACGCCGTTTGGCTTCCGACCAATCTTCCTCCCAGATCGCGAAGGGCGCGGCCTCAAACAGGCCGCGGTAGCGGGTATCGCTCTCCCGCAAGGCGGCGTGGGCCTTGGCGCTGGCGGTGACGTCCTCGACGATCATGACGACGGACGACCAGTCGTCCAACGCATCGGGCAGAATATTGACGGTGCTGTGGGTCAGAATCTCTTCGCCGCCGAAGGTACGTTCCACGCCGTCGTAGGCCACGCGCGTGGCGCCGTCGGCGATCTCTGCCAGCATATCGCCATAGGCGGTCAGATCGTCATAGGTCTCGAAATGGTCGAGCGCGCGCCAGAGTTCGTCCTTGCTCGCCGCACCGTAAAGCTGTATGGTCGCCCGGTTGAACTCGACCACCCGGATAGCGTCGTAGATCTCCTGGAGTGCATCGGGCTGGTCGCGGAAATAAGCGCGGAAATCCGAAATGCCCTCGGCCCTGAGTCGATCGATCGTCTGCCGGGTCGTGGACCAGTCCTCCTCCCATATGGAGAAGGGCGAGCCTTCAAAGAGATCGCGGTAGCGCGTTTCGCTGGAGCGCAATGCGACCTCGGCCCGTTTTCGCTCGGTGACGTCTTCGATTGCGAAATAGACACGCGACCAGTCGTCGCGAAAATCCGGCGGGATCGTCACTCGTTCGGCGATGACGAGGCGTTCCTGATCGAAATTGGCATCCTCGAACTCGACGACAAGCTCGAATCTACCGTCGAGGAAGCTCAGCACTTCACGGCGGAAGGCCGGTAATTCCCTTTGCATCTGTGGATTCGCATCGGCGGCGGCAAGCAAGGCCTCCTCCGAGGGTGCTCCGAAAATGTCGAGGACTGCCTTGCTGATTTCGACGCCCATGCCAAGTTTGAAAAGCTCAGCCAGTTCGTTAGGGTGCGTATCGAAGTAGGACGGCCAGTCGGCCACGCCCGAGCGGGCCAGCTCGTCGAGGCGGCGCTTCACGTCCGACCAGTCGTCGATCCACAGCGCCGTCGGCGAGTCGTTGAAGATCTCGCGGTATCGGGCCTCGCTGGCGCGAAGTGTGGCCTCCGCTTGGCGCTGTTCGGTGACATCCTCCATCGCGTAGACGACACGCGACCAATCCTCTCGATATTCGGGCGGGACCACCGCCCTGCTGCGGACGATAATCTCCTGGTTTTCATAGTCGATTTCGCGCGCCTCGACGGTGTGAACCGTCTTGCCCGCGAGCAGTGCCAGCAGCAAGGAGCGAAATGCACCGACTCCGTCCGGGTTACGCCAGTCATCTGCGGAATCTTCGAGCAAGACCGCGACACTTGGCGCGCGATAAAGATCGGCGGCCGCCTTGCTGACCTCGACGGGGTGCTGCAGCTTGAAGAGTTCGATGAGAAGACCCGGGTTGGCATCCAAATGGGCGTCCCAGTCGGATACGCCCTCGGCGGCAAGGCTGTCGATGCGGGATTTTACGGCCCTCCAATCATCGACCCAGATAGCGGACGGCGAATCGTCGAAGATTTCGCGGTACTGGGCTTCGCTGGCGCGAAGCGTGGCCTCCGCCTGGCGCTGTTCCGTGAGATCCTCCATGGCCTAGACGACACGCGACCAATCCTCTCGATAATCGGGCGGGACCACCGCCCTGCTGCGGACGATAATCTCCCGGTCTTCAAAGTCGAATTCATGCACCTCCACGGTGTGGGCCGTATCGCCGGCGAGGATCGCCAGAAGCAGGGAGCGAAATGCACCGACTTCATCCGGGTTACGCCAATCATCCGCGGAATCTTCAAGCAAGGCCGCAATACTTGGCGCGCGATAAAGATCGGCGGCCGCCTTGCTGACCTCGACGGGGTGCTGCAGCTTGAAGAGTTCGACGAGGAGATCCGGGTTGGCATCCAAATGAGCGGCCCAGTCGGACACACCCTCGGCGGCGATGTCGGCGATACGGGATTTCACGGCGCTCCAGTCCTCGACCCAGATGGCGGATGGCGAATCGTCGAAGATTTCGCGATATCGGGCTTCACTGGAGCGCAACTCTTGCTCAGCCTGGCGCTGTTCGGTCACGTCCTCGAAGTCACAGAGGACACGGTTCCAGCTTTCGCGGGACGCCTCGGGCAGACGGATCCGGTGACGGACGAGGATATCGCGGCCGTCGGCGGTGTCGTTGAGGATGACGCTCTCGTCCTCATTCCGGTTTTCGAGAAAGGCAATGAGCGTTTCTCTGAAGGCCGCGACTTCGGCCTCGTTCTGCCAGTCGTTCTGAGCAAGGCTGAAGACTTCATCCGCCGTCGAGCAAGCGTAGATGTCAAGCACACCCCTGCTTATCTCGGTGACGGTCCCAAGCCGATAGAGCTCCGGGAGCAGGTCCGGGTGGCGGTCGAAGTGGCTGCGCCAATCGATAACGACAGAGGCTGCCAGGATGTCGAGCCGTGCCTTGATTGCAGTCCAGTTCTCCTCCCAAATCGCCGACGGCGAATCGTTGAAGATCTCCCGGTAGCGGGTCTCGCTTTGACGCAACGCTTCCTCGGCGCGGCGCTGGTCCGTGACGTCTTCGAGCACGAAGAAAACGCGCGACCAGTCGTGGCCGTGCTGGGCGGGGATCGAGGCGCGTTCGTGAATGATGATGGACCGGTCGATGAAGGTCTCGTCGGGATACTCGACCTCAAAATCCGTTTGCCCTTCAATGAAGGCCAAGACCTGGCGACGGACGGCGTCGAGCTCGCGGTCGTATTCCCAGCTGTAGGCCCTGTCTTCGATCAGTGTTTCGATCGAGGGTGCTTCGAAGAGATCGGCCACAGCCTGGCTGACTTCAAGGACAACGGACGCATCGAAGAGTTCGATCAAGGTGTCGCGGTTCTGCTCGAGATGGGCCGGCCAGTCGACCACGCCCTCGGCAGTCAGCTCGTCGACCCGTGCCTTGACCGGCGACCAGTCCTCGACCCAGATGGCGGCGGGGGATTAGTGGAAAATTTCACGGTGCCGCGCCTCGCTGGTGCCGAGCGCCGCCTGGGCTTCCTTGAGGTCGGTGACGTCGATGATAACCCCGTCCGCATAGGCGGGCTGGCCTGTCTCATCGGGCAGGATGCGGATCGTCTCGCGTACCCAGCGATAGCTGTCGTCGGCGTGGCGCATCCGGTATTCGGCATTGAACGGCACATCCTTGTCGACAGACGCCCGAAACTGCTCGTTGACCTGGTTCCAGTCGTCGGGATGAACGAGGTCTTTGTGTTCGGTGCCGATCAGGCTGTCGGCCGCGCGGCCGGTTATTTCGACAATGCCCTCGCTGACGAACAGGAAAGTTCCGGTCTCATCGGGAACTTCGCGCAAGACCGCGCCTGGCAGGTTTTCGACCAGGCTGCGGTATTTCGCCTCGCTCTCGCGCAACTCGCGCTCGGTCTGGCGCTGGCCCGTGACGTCTTCGAGCGTGTAGAGCACCCGCGACCAATCGTCGGCGTTCTCCTCGGGCATGCCGACGCGTTGCCGCACGAGGATCTCGCGACCGTCATAGGTGTCGTTGAGAATCTCGAGGATGGCTGCGTTTCGCCCGTCCAGGAATTGAAGGATCGTATCCCGGAGAGTTTCCAGATCACCCCGGGCACGATCCGCGTCCTCGGCGTCCCGTTTAAGCTGCTCGACGGAGAGAGCGTCATAAAGTTTGGCCGCCGCCTGGCTGACCTCGACGATGTTGGCGAGCTCGAACAGGTGCCGGAGGTCTCCGGGGTTTGCGTCGAGAAACGCGGGCCAATCCGTCGTGCCCGCCGCAGCCAGTTCGTCGATCCGCTGCTTGACCGCGCTCCAATCCTCCTCCCAGAGCGCAGCCTGGGAGGCGTGAAAAATCTCGTGATAATGGCGTTCGCTGTCACGTAAGGCCGCTTCGGCCTGACGCTGCTCCGTGACATCCTCGATGGCATAGATGACGCGCGACCAGTCGTGGCGGTTGCGCTCGGGGATAGTAACGCGCTCGCGAACGATAATCGGCTCCGCACGATAGACCTGGTCCGAAAATTCGACCGTGTGCAGCTTTTCGCCGTTGAGGAGCGCGACCAGCGTGTCGCCGAAGATGTCGAGATCTTCGGGATCTTCGGCACTGGTGTCGGTATACGCCATCAAGACTTCCGCGGAAGGCGCGCCATAGAGCTGAACCGCCGCTTCGCTGACATCGACGACCGTTGTGGCCATGTAAAGTTCGCTCAGCAATGCACGGTTGCGCTGAAACAGGTCCGCCCAATCCGCGATGCCCGCTCCCGCCAATTCGTCGAGACGGATCTTCACGGTGCGCCAGTCCTCGATCCAGATGGCGACCGGTGAATCGACGAAAATATCGTGATAGCGCTCCTCGGATTCTCCGAGCGCCATTTCCGCGCGTCGCTGTTCTGTGACGTCGAAGACCGTGTGGAGAACACGGGACCAGTCCTTCCGGCCGTCGGACGGAATGATCACGCGTTCACGGAGGCCGACCCGGCGGCCGATCAAGGTTTCATCGGTGCGTTCGCAGTCGACAACCCACTGCCCGGCGAGGAACGCGGTGATTTCGGCCTGAAGAGAATCGAGGTCGGCGTCGGACGGCAGTCGCTCGGCATCGTCGCTGATGAAAGCCGCCGGCGACGGCATATCGTAAATCTCCGCATATGACTGGCTGACGTCGACGATGCGGGCCAGTTCGTAGAGCTCGGCGAGGATTTCGCGGTGCTCGGCGAAGTAAGCCGGCCAGTCGGTGACGCCGCTGGACGCAATCTCGTCGAGGCGCCGTTTGAGTCGTCCTCGCAGATCGGCGCTGGGGATTCCACGAAGATGTCCCGGTAGCGCCGCTCGCTCTCGATCAGCTCCGATTGGGCGCGTTTGAATTCCGTGATGTCGAGCAGGTGGAGATCGATCCAGCGGGGCGAGCCGTCGTCGTCGAATGCGGTCTGCGCTCGCTCGGCTATCCAGCGTATCGAGCCGTCGGCGTGGATTGTGCGGTATTCGTCGCGGGCGATCCGGCCGTTCAGGAGAGCGTTGTAGAGCGTCGCGGTCGCGGTCTTCTGGTCGTCCGGGTGAATGATCTCGCGAAGCCGCTCGCCGCCATGGCCGACGAACTCGGACTCCGGCAGCCCGGTCAGCGCCTCGAAACCCTGGCTGACGACAAGAATCTCAAAGGGCGGCACGGCGGAAAGGCGGACGAAGGCTCCGATTTGGCGACCGATGAGCGCTGTCGGATCGTCGACCGCGTCGGTTGCATCGACCCAGTTCTCCGGTCCGGTGCGGCTTTTTGGAACCGAGTGAACGGTTCCGTCGCGTGGAGGGTTGTTGATCGTTTCGGACACAGGCGCCTTTTGCTACCGTTGTAGCGCGGACTACGCTCTGCCTCCCGGTGGGAGTATATCTCGGTTGGACCGGACTGTTGTACCCCTAAATGCCTATAGTCGCTATCGTCAATAGTATTAACCTTAACGAGTCAGGCTAGCCGCGCCGTTCAGAGCGGCCCAAATGGCGTTCAGGTCGCGTAAGGCACGCCGGCACGGTCCAATTCGCGCACTAAGGCCGGCCAGGCATAGTCGACATAGTGGGTGTTGCCGCCGCGGTGTTGCTCGGCGGTGCGTTCACAAACCTTCGGAGGCAACGCGTGAACCGTGCTGCCCGTCGCCATCATGCGGAGCTGGGCCGAGCAGGATTTCTCCAGGAAAAACATCCGGATGAAGGCTTGGCCGACGCTCGTACCCGCGGTCAGCAGGCCGTGATTACGCAGGATCAGGTTGTTCTTCGTACCGAGCGCGGCGACCAGACGCGGCTGCTCGTCCGTATCAAGGACAATGCCCTCGAAATCGTGATAGCCGAGGTCGCCGTAGAACATCAGGGAATCCTGGTTGACGAACAGCAGGCCTTCCTCGATTCCGGAGACCGCCATGCCGGCCTCGGTGTGGGTGTGGAGCACGCAGTTGACGTCGGGGCGGGCCGCGTGAATCGCACCGTGGATCAGGAATCCCGCCTTATTGATCCCGTAGTCGGGCTCGTCTAAGACAGTTCCGTCGAGGTCAACCTTGACGAGGTTCGACGCCGTCACTTCGTCGTAGGCGAGGCCGTAGGGGTTGAGCATAAAATGGTGCTCCGGCCCCGGCACACGGGCGGAAATGTGGTTGAATATCAGGGTCGTGGCCCAGCCGTAGCGGTGGACCAGCCGGTAGGCCGCGGCAAGCTGCACCCGGGTTTCCCATTCCTCGGCGCTAACCTGACTTTCCAGCGAGGGAGCCGTCGATCGGGCGGAACGAGATGCCATGATCGTCTCCGTTTAAACGAGATGATGATCTCACGGCCTGATAATAGCACGGCTTGCGGCAGGGACGACATCGGAGGGCCCCTCGCCAGAGGTATTCTTTGCGGGACGTCGCCGGGCCAGTCAGGGGTGAAGCGCGTCCCGATCAGCAAGCCCGACGTCTCTCTCGCCAAACCGGTCGAGAGGCGCGACAATGACACGGCATCGCCTATGCCAGCCCAGGAGAGCAAGCATGACGAGCCTGAGTGATCGTAATCTGAGCCTTGAGCAGATGGACAGGGAGACCCTGATTCACCCGTATACGGTCTTGGGGGAGGGTCGGGACGAGCCGACCGTGATTACGGGCGGCAAGGGGATTACGGTCAGCTTCTCCAATGGGGCGACCTATATCGACGCCATGTCGTCGATGAATTGCGTGAATATCGGCTACGGCAACCAGCGGGTCGCTGAGGCGATTGCCAAGCAGGCCCGCGAACTCGCCTACTATCACAGCTTCCTCGGCGTCACGAACGAACCCTCGGTAAGGCTGGCCGACCGGCTGCTCCACGAGCTGCTGCCCGAGCAGATGAGCCGCGTCATGTTCTACAGCTCGGGCTCCGAGGCGGTTGACGCCGCACTGAAATGTATATGGATGTACAACTATTTACGGGGCAAGCCGGAGAAGACCAAGATCATATCGCGCAAGGGATCCTATCACGGCGTGACCCTGGGCGCGTCGAGCGTGTCGGGCAGCGAGGTGATGCGCAAGGGCTTCAATCTGCCGCTGCCAGGAATCCTGTTGACGGAGAATTTCCATCATTTCCGGGAGGCCGAGCCCGGCGAATCCGAGCGCGATTATTCGAAGCGGCTCGCCCGCGTTCTCGACCTGCAGATTGAAGCGGAATGGTCCGAGACGGTCGCGGCTTTCGTTTGTGAGCCGGCACTTGGCGCGGGCTGTGCCGTGATGCCCCCGGAGGGCTATTACGAAGAAGTGGTCAAGGTCTTGCGAAGCACGACGTGCTGTTCTTCGACGATGAATGCATCACGGGCTTTGGGCGTACCGGCAACTGGTTCGCCTGCTCGACCTTCGATTTCGACGCAGAGCCCGACGTTATGACCATTTCAAAGGGAATCACCAGCGCCTATATCCCGCTCTCGGCGGTCGCGATCTCGGAGAAAATCTGGAAGGTCCTGCGCGACGGCATCCCGAGTGAAGCCGTGCCGCTATACGCCACCGGCTCGACGGCGAGCGGCCATCCGATCGCCTGCGCGGCCGCGAACGAAAATATCGACGTCATGATCGACGAGGACCTCATGGTCAACGCGCGCAAGGTCGGGACCTATTTCATGCAGGGGCTGGCCGAACGCATCGGCGATCATCCGCTGATTGGCGAGATCCGCGGCGAGGGGCTGATGGTCGGACTCGACCTGGTGGCGGACAGGGAGACGAATGAGATCCTCGATCCGGCGTGGGATTGCGCCCATCGGCTGGTCGAGCTGTGCCGGGAGCAGGAGAACCTGATCGTGCGGGCCTTCTTCGGCACGAGTTCCATGTCGTTCGGCCCACCGATCATCCTGACCGAGGACGAGGCCGACGACATCGCCGGCCGGGTCGAGCGCGCGCTGGGCACGCTGACCGACGAGCTGATGACCGATGGCCGCTGGCGACCAGCCGGATAGGGCGCGATGGGCCGCGCCGCAATCGATAAGCGCCAGGGCATCCTGCCCTTCGCAGAGTTCACAGTTCGGGCAGCGGATCCTGCACCGACCGCTCCCGTCGAGCTCGATGCGCCACCCAAAGGCAAAATCGGCAGCGTCGCAGAGGTCGCGGCCGCCTGGGGCCTGAGCGGGCGGCTCGCGCGAGCCACCCGGATCGGGCGGGCTTACGAGGAATGCCTGGCCTGCTCTGTCGAGATTTCACCGCGCGCGAAGGTCCAGGCAGGCGTTGCCTACACCCGCGAGCGTCGCATTGTGCTCAACGCCAGGCTGTTCGAGCCCGGCCGCGAGGCCGACCGGGACGCCACCTTGCTGCATGAATGCGCCCATATCATCTCGAACCGCCGCTACCGGGCGCGCTGCAATCACGACGAACGATGGCGGCGGGTCATGGATATGCTGGGCGAGCCCGCCCAAGCCTCCCACCGGCTCGACTATCTCTCCCGCGAGGCCCACGCGGTCGTTGCCTGGGTGTGCCGGAATTGCGGTGAGGCCTATCATTTTGTCCGCCCGCCCCGGCGCCGGGTGACGGATTGCTACTGTCGCCACTGCGGCCCGCGACAGGGGCGCCTCGACGCCGTCTCCCATACGGCCTAAACGAACTCGACAAGAAGCAGGGGAGCCTTGCGGTTAGCCTGTCTCCAGTCCACCCTCGACCGGCAATCCGGCTGCCCGCCATTCAGGGTAGCCATCCTCCAGCCGGCGGGCCTTGAATCCACGCTTGCGTAACGAGGCAACCGCCTCGAACGAGAAGACGCAGTACGCGCCCCGGCAGTAGGCGATGACCTCCTGATTCAGCGGCAACTCGTCGAGCCGTTTACGAAGATCCTTGAGCGGAATGTTCAGGGCGTGGGGGAGGTGTCCGGTGGCGAACTCGTCTTCCGGCCGCACGTCGAGCAGGGTTACGAGGCCACGCCGCATCCGGGCGACCAACTCTTCGCGAGTGATCGGCTCCAGGCCGTCACGCGCCTCGAAATAGTCGGCGATCACCCGGTGGGCCTCGGCGACGTTTTCCTCGGCAACCGAGCGAAGCGCGGCAAGAAGGGCGAGAACAGAGTCGTCTTGGAGGCGATAGACCACCTGCTTGCCCGATTTGCGTGAGACGACAAGACCGGCGTGACGCAAATGCTGGAGATGTTGCGATGCGTTCGCCACCGAGAGGTCGCTTAGGCCGGCCAGGGCTTCGACGTGGCGCTCGCGTTGCGCCAGAAGCTCGAGCAGGTTGAGGCGATTGGCATTGCCGATGGCTCGCGCTACGACGGCGAACTGCCGATACAGGTCGAGTTTGGGGCTTTCGCTTGACATTCTTATCAATCAATCATTCAATTTAATGCTTGATCGTATTAACTGACAAGCGATGCCTGTCAAGACCCCAGATTCGAGAACGAGACGGCGCTCAAGGCGGAGTTGAAGACGTGCGAGACCCTGGAAGGGATCATCCTCAAGTCCAACTCGTGGAAGATCACCATCCGAAATCCGGATAGGTGCAGAGGATATCCAAGTGTGTGGCCTAAGCCACATTGCCTTAATATTTATGAATTTAATCAGATATTTAAACAAGGCATTTCATGTGGAAAGGAAACTGGGAGGATAGAGATATGTGGAAGAATATTCGTGCGGGTCTGGGATGTGCGGTGATCGTTGGATTCCTGGCGTTGCCGGGAGCGAATGCCCTGGCCGGCGACGAGGCGAAGGCGTCCCTTTACGACCGGCTCGGCGGTGTTTACGTAATTGCGGTGTCAATGGCGGAGCAAAAAGGGACCACCGTGGCGGTGTAAGAAGGGACCGCTTGGCGGCTGCGGGCTTGTCCCCGTAGTCCACATGGGCGGGCCCCGCGTGCGACGCGGCGTGCCCTCAACAGGCCGACGCGGCGGCGCGCGCGGGAGGGACCTGTGGGCCCATGGGGTCAAGCGAGGGTTGGGTGGTCGGTTCAGTTCGCCGTCGGGGTTTGACGCCTGCGGCTCTGGTTGAGCCTGTAGCTCTCGCCATTCATCTCGAGGATGTTGACGTGGTGGGTGAGGCGGTCGAGGAGAGCGCCGGTAAGCCGCTCGGAGCCGAACACCTCGGTCCATTCGTCGAACGGCAGATTGGTGGTGACCAGGGTCGAGCCGCGCTCGTAGCGCTGGCTGAACACCTCGAACAGGAGCTCGGCACCGGTCTTGGACAGCGGCACGAAGCCGAGCTCGTCGATGATCAGAAGCTTGTAGGTGGCGAGCTTCTTCTGGAACCTCAGCAGCTGCTTGTCATCGCGGGCCTCGATGAGCTCGTGGACCAGCGCGGCGGTGATGAAGCCGACCGAGAGGCCCTTCTGGCAGGCCGCCAAGCCGAGACCGAGGGCGATGTGGGTCTTGCCGGTGCCGCTGTTGCCGAGCGCGATGAGGTTCTCGCGGCGCTCGATGTACGCGCAGCGGGCGAGCTCCAGGACCAGCGCCTTGTTGAGCGAAGGGATGACCTTGAAATCGAAGCTATCGAGGCTCTTGATCACGGGGAAGCGCGCCGCCTTGATGCGCCGCTCGACCATGCGGCGCTCGCGGTCGATCAGCTCGAGCTCGGCCAGACGCAAGAGATAGCGAACGTGGTCGACGCCTTCAGAGGCGCACTGCCGGGCGATCTTGTCGTACTCTCGCAGGAAGGTCGGAAGCTTGAGCGTCTTGAGGTGGTGGGCGAGCAGCAGCTGTGGTGCGTCGGTCATGCACGGAGCCCCGGCAGCAGGCTCATGTACGACTTGGCAGACGTGGTCGCGACCCGGGCGCGCGGCAGGTACGGATAGACCTCGAGGTTGAGCCGGGGCGGCCGCCGCTCGATGCGGCACAGCACCAGGTGCTTGACGGCATCGAAGCCGATGGCGCCGAGCCTGAGCGCGTCGCCGACCGCTGCCGTCAGCTCCTCGAGCCGGAAGCTCTCCAGCAGACGGAGCACCTGGACGTACTCGCGCTTGCCTGCCTTGCCCATGCGAGCTTCGAGGAGGCGTCGCAGGGTGATGAAGCTATCGGGCAGGTCCCAGCCCGCCAACGGCGCGGCCTGGTCGAGGGCGCCGATCTTCTGCTCGGTCAAGGGCAGGTAATGCAGCGGGTCGAAGATCAGGTCCGCGCTGTCATAGGACCGGCGGTGCCGGGCGATCACTTCGGCGCCGCAAGAGATCATCACCTCGTCGACATAGCCGCGGATCAGCACCTCGCGGTGCCCGTATGCTACGGGCACCGAGTAGTCGTGGCCGCGGTAACGCACCAGCGACAGTGAGCTCGCCCTTCCGGGACGCTTGTCGCAGGCATCGTATGGTGCCGGGGGGAGAGGCAAGAAGGCTTCCCGGTCCCGTGCGAGGCGCTCGCCGATGGTCTCCTTGTGACCCCGCAGCCGCGCCGCCTGGCGCCGGCGGCACTGTCCCGCGAGAGCATCGTTCAGCGCCTCGAAGCTCTCGGCCCGCGGGACGGGGACCCGGAAGGTCCGCCGGATGAAGCCGACCAGTCCCTCGACCTTGCCTTTGTCGTTGCCCTTGCCCGGCCGGCCGAACCTGTCCTCGAACAGATAGGGGGATTGAAGGTCCGTGAAGACGCGCGTTCGCTGCCGCTTGCCATCGCCCAGTATCCGGGCGACTGCCAGCTTGGTGTTGTCGTACAGGATGGATCGGGGGACGCCGCCGAAGAACGCAACCGCCGCGTTGTGGCCAGCGCAGAACGCCTCGGTCGTCTCCGCCGGGTAGGCCTTCACGAAGCAGGCATCACTGTGGGGAAGATCGAAGGCAAGGAAGTGGACCTTGCACGCCACGCCGCCGATCACCGCCATCGCCTCGCCGAAGTCCGCCTGGGCGGGGCCGGGGGAATGGACGAGCGGCACGAACATCTCGCGCGACCGAAGCCGCCGCTCACGGACATAGTCCTTCACGATGGTGTAGCCGCCCGTAAAGCCGTACTCGTCCCGGAGACGGTCGAAGATCCGCTTCGCCGTGGGCCGTTGCTTGTGGTGGCTGGTCCGATCGTCTTCCAGAATCCGATCGATGATCCCCGTGAACGGACCCCGCTTCGGCCGCCGTGGCGGCTTGCCGCGGCGAGACCCCGGCGGCACCGAGAACGACAGCATCTTGCGGACCGTCTTGCGGTCCAGCCCGAACACCCGCGAGGCCTCGCGGGTGCTCATTCCCTCGACACGACACGCCCGCCGAACCCGCGCGTACAAATCCACCCGATACATCCCCCCGCCTTCCTGTCAGAGCAACCCTGACAGAAGGCTATAGACGGTCCCATTTTGGTCCGCCACAGCCGGATCAACCGGCCGCTTCAGTGAGGGATTATTGCGCCGCCGTTCTCATTGCGACTGTGGTGAATGAGTTTATCGAACGCCTTCTCGTCAACGACACCCTGAACGCCAATTCGGCGATATCGGACGCCCGTGCCACCGTGCCGAAAGCCGGGCTGAAGTATCAGGTGACGTCGATGGTGGCCTGGGCGACAGGCGGTCCCGAAAGCTACACCGGTCGGTCAATTCTGGAATCCCACGCCCACCTCGGCATTACCAATGCCGAGTGGGCCGAGATGGCTGCTGTCTTCGTTGCGGTCCTGAACGATTTCAACGTTCCCGCCGCGGAGCAGCAGGAGCTTCTCGCTATCGTCGGGACCACCAAGGCGGATATCGTCTCGCGTTAAGGCCGAAAGCGGCGGCCCGACCGGCGGACGACAAACAAGGGTGGCAGGACGAGTCCGGCGACGAAGCCGCCAACATGGGCCGCCCAGGCGATCTGGATGCCCTCGGCGCCCGGTGCGCCGGTCACACCGACCAGCACCGCGAAGCCAATCCAGATGATTGCGACGGGGAGCAGCCGGATGCCGCCACGGTCGAGCGGACGGGCGCCCATGAGCCTGAGCACGGCTCCGAACAAACCGCTGATCGAGCCCGAGGCGCCGACCACGGGTGCGAACGAGTCCGGGTAGAAAGCGAAATGGGTAAACGCCCCGGCTACGCCGCAAAGCAAAAAGAGCGCCAGCGTGCGAGCCCGTCCCAAGGCGCGTTCGACGCCTGCGCCGAATGCAGCGAGCATGACCATGTTGATCAACAGGTGGAGCACGCCGCCGTGTAGGAACTGGTGGGTCACGGGGCCGGCAACCGATTCCCAGCCGAAACCGCCCGGCAGGTAGCGCAAGGGAATGAATGCCAGGTGGAGCAGCACCCAGGTTTCGGCCGAGACGGGCAGCAGAAGCATGACCACGTAGATGGCGCAGCACGCGCCAATTAGCGCGCCCACCAACGGCGGAATGTTGAACATCGGCTGGCGGCCGGAACCGCGGCCGGACAGCTGTGGAAGCGTCACCCAACGTCTCCGGGCGCAGCAATCGCCTGTTCGATTGCGGCGCCCAACTCGGACGTCGTGGCAGCCCCGCCCAGGTCGGGAGTCCGCACGTCGTCATCCTTCAGCACCTGCTCGACGGCCTGCTCGATGGCACGGGCAGCTTCCGGGTGGCCCAGATGGTCGAGCATCATCGCGCCGGTCCAGATTTGTGCGATCGGATTGGCTATGCCCTGGCCGGCGATATCGGGGGCTGAGCCGTGGACTGGCTCGAACATCGAAGGATGCTCGCGTTCGGGATTGATGTTGGCGGCGGGCGCGAGGCCCATGCCGCCGACCACGGCGGCGCCGAGGTCCGAGAGAATGTCGCCGAACAGATTGCTCGCGACCACGACGTCGAACCAGTCGGGATTCTGGACGAAATGCGCCGAGAGGATGTCGATGTGAAACTGGTCGGTTTCGATCTCGGGGTAGTCCGTCCCGACCGCGGAAAACCGTTCGTCCCAGAATGGCATGGAGTGGATGATGCCGTTCGATTTGGTGGCGGACGAAACCTTCCGACGGGGACGCCGCATGGCGAGCTCGAAGGCGTAGCGCAGGATGCGATCGACCCCCGTGCGAGTAAAGACCGCTTCCTGAATGACGGTTTCGCGAGGCGTATTCTGAAATATCCGACCGCCAATCTGGGAATATTCGCCCTCGCTGTTCTCGCGCACGATGATGAAGTCGATCGAGCCGGTATCACGATTCGCGAGCGGTGATGTGACGCCCGGCAGCAAACGGATCGGACGCAGATTGACATATTGATTGAAGCTCCGTCGAAGCGGTATCAGCAGGCCCCAGAGCGAGACATGATCCGGCACGCCGGGGTAGCCGACGGCGCCCAGGAAGATTGCATCGAAGGGGCGAAGTTGCTCGACGCCATCGTCGGGCATCATCTGTCCGGTTTGTGCGTAGGTCTCGCAGCTCCACGGAAAGCTCTGCCACTCGAAGCCGATGTCGTAGGCGCGGCCCGCCGCCTCGAGCACACGGACGGCTTCGGTCACGACTTCCTGCCCGATTCCGTCACCGGGAATCAGGGCGATCTTGTAGTTGGCCATGAAAGCCTCCCGATCAATCTCTCGCCGCAATTTAACGCACGGCCCGGACGACGGCGAGACCGGAATCAGGGAGCCTTGCGGTTGGTCCGGTGGAACGCGGCCATGTGGAAGGCGGCCTGCTCGCGCGTATAGGTCGCATCACGTCCAATCGGGCAAGCCCGGCGCGCCCGGCAACCGATCTCGAGGCAATCGACCCCGGCGGGCGTGTCGAGATAATCGACGCAGCGGGGCACGTCGTAGCCCGACGTTGAAAACGCGCCGACCGGGCAGGTCGAGAGGCAGGGCCGATCGGTGCAGGTCTCGCACGGGCTGGGCCGTTCATCGGCCGGGGGAAGAGCGAGCGTTTCGGCGAAGATTAGTGCGCCCCTATAGCCGTGCCAGAGACCGAAGTCAGGATGGATGAGGACCCCGATCGGCGAGGGGGAGACGGCGTCGGCCTTGATCGCCCAGCGCTGGAAGGGGAGATAGGGTGGCCCGTCGCCCGGAAGCAGAGCGCCGCCGTCGAACTTTCGGGCGATGCCGCCCAGCACCTCGCGCGACCAGCCGTCGAGAGGGTGTGTGCCGGCAGGGCTGCTCGCCTGGAAGGCCAGCCACATCGCGGGCCCACCGTGACCCGCGAGCATCAGGGTTCGGACCACGCGACCGCCGGTCAGCGGCGGTACGTCGTCGGCAGGGACGGGATGAAATCCGCCACGCAAGATCAACCCATGGGCGCCCAGTGCGTCGCGGAGCTCGATGAGGGTCGGGGTCATGACGTCCGACGAACCGTCATGCTAGTCCCGCGCCGAGAGCTGATCCGGGGACGCGATCGAGAAATGATGCGTGTAGTCCGCGCCGTCGGAGATCGTGACCCCGGAGAACCCCAGCATGTTGGCGATATCGAGGAAAGTGACGGACTCGTCGAGCCCGAACGAGCCGACGGTGCGCGACGCACGGGCGATCACCGTCATGACCTCGAGCATGGCCCGGGCCCGGCAAGGCGCATCGAGCTGACCCTCCTGCCGGCTGACGATGACCAGCTCCTCGGTCCGATCCCCGATCGCGAAGATCGCAAAGGACAGCGGGTGAGGGCGGGTTAACAGTCCGCCGACGATTCCGGCTACGAACTTCTGCCGACGCTTGGCATCGGCCTCGACGAGCGGCGCCGTGCTGGAGACATAGCGTTCGGTAATCGTCGGTGCGTGATAGTAATAGTCGGAGCCGAGCTGGGCGGCGGCAAGGCTCGGTGCCAGAAGCAAGGCGGCAAGCGCAAGTGCAGTGGAGCGGCGAATCATGGTGGAGCCTCCGTAGGTCGAGCAGCGATCTAGAGCCGGCTGTTGGGCGTATCGAATGGTTCGAGTCCGTCGAAATCGTCGAACCAGTCTTCGTAAAACGCCGCGACATGGGGTCGAAGATCGGCCATCAGGGCATTGAAGCGTATGACGCGATCCGGTGGATCTGCGGCGGCGATAGAGCCGAGTTCCGCGGCAATCGCCTCTTCGTCGAGCGTCGTGAACCGGCCGCTGGCCAAGATCACCCGGCCGGCAATCATGACCGTATCCACGTGATTTGCCTGGCCAAGCTGCAGCAGTGCCTCGATCGGGTCGCTGCCCGGGGCGATGTAGGGTGCCGTCATCCGGTCATAGTCGATCAGAACCGCGTCAGCCTGTGCGCCCACGGTCAGCCGGCCGATCGTGTCGCCGAAGCCGGTCGCCCGGGCGCCGGAGAGCGTAGCCATGCGGAACACGTCATGGGCATCGGGGCAGCGCCAAAAGCGCAGGCCCCGGGGCATCCGATGAAGGCTACGCACGAGACGAAGCTCCGCCAACATGTCCTCGTCGTTCGCCAGCGTGTTGCTATCCATGCCGATTGCGACAGTCAGGCCAGCGTCGAGCATTGCCGGCACTGGTGCGATTCCGACCCGCAGCCGCAGATTGGAGCTCGCGTTATGGCAGACGGCAACACCCCGTTCTGCGCACAGCGCGATGTCGGCTTGGGACAACCAGGTTCCGTGGGCCAGCGAGGTTCGAGGACCGAGGAGGCCGAGGCTGTCCAGGTGTTCGATCATGCCGGTGTCGTAGAAGCGTTGCGCGAAGGCGCGCTGGAGCGGTGATTCGAGCAGATGAAAATGAAACCCGGTGTCGAGCCGTTCGGCAGCCGCGCCCATCTGCTCAAGCAGTTCGTCGCTGCACCATTCGGGACCGCTCGGCGAGAACAGGAGCCGAATCCGGGAATTGTCGGCATATTGTTCGCGATGTTCCTCGACGAGTTCGAAGTAATCGGCGCCGTCCGCGCTGTCGAGGTCGTCGAACAAGGCGTTAATCCGCGTCGAGAGGTGCTCGGGCAAACTGGCGATGAAATCGGCGTCGTTCTGATAGACGAACGTATTCCGGTCCGCGGTCGAAAGGGCGTAAGCGACGCGCATGCCGGAATCGGCATAGGCCCGGAGCGTATCGCGGCTTTCCTCGCCGCTGTCCCACCAGTCGCGGGGGTAGGCCATGTGCAGCACGCAGGTCACGCCCGAGCGGATCATTCGCATGGTCGCGTAGAGCGTATCAAGATAGGCGTCGAGCGGCGGCATGCGCCAGTTATCCGGCAACCAGGCCTCCAAATAATCGTCGGCGAGGCCGAAATGGGGCGCCATGACTCCTGCGCCATGATGATGCGCATTGATCAAGCCGGGAAGGACGAGATGCCGCTCGGAGCCGATTTCGTCGGCATCGGGGTAACGCGCGTGCATCGCGGGGTAATCGCCGGTGGCCTTGACCTCGCCGTCTTCCACGACGACGGCCCCGTCTGCGATCACGCCGTCTTCCGACAGCGTCGCGGGATCGGTCACGACGTGGCCGCCGCGCAACAGAATGATCGACATCCGTGTCTCTCCTCCTAAGCCGCCTCGCCGGTGCGACTGCCCAATCTAGCCCGCCGACGGGCTTCCGGTCGAGGTTTGCGCCGCAAGCTTCTGGGCCAGGTCGACGTTGAACACCGTTCCCATGGCGACGTCCATGGTCGGGTTGCGTCTGAGTAGCTTGCGTAAATTCTCTTTCGGCCACGACACGTAGCGGGTCGGTCGAGCCACCCGGACCGTTGCAGTCGCATCGCCTCCGTGAATGTATGACATTTCGCCGATAAAGGTCCCGTCTTTTGCCGTCGCGGTCTCGCGCCCGCTCTGCTCGACGGCGACCTCACCATTATAAATCAGCTTAAGGTCGTCGAGTGGTCGATTTTCGGTGGCCAACACGTCGCCCTCGCGGCCGTCATGCCACTCAGCAAGCCGGATTACTTTCATGAATTCCACGGGTACGAACTTGCTGAACAGCGTCTGGTAGAGCTCGCGCTCCTCATCAGTGAACGACACGCTGCGCCGCTCTAGATAGAGCATCACGATGCGTCCGAGATTGATCAGCAGGAAAACGAAGAGCCAGGAAATGACCAGCCAGAGGGGGCCCTCGGGAATGAAATAATTGTAGCCGATGCCGAGGATGCCCGAAATAATGGCCAGCACCCGAAGCAGGAGAATATCGCGCATCAGAAAGGACAACGCGCTCAATCCGAATGAAAGATGTCCGATAATATCGAAGATTATCAGTGACATAACGCTACTCCTTGCGTCGAAACCCGAAATCCCTTGACACGCCAGTCTACGACGAAATCGCCGCGGGACCTTGTGAGCGCTCTCACAGATCGTTCAACCCGGTGCTCCGCCTGGCCTGCGGCTCCCCGATGTGATCGTTGTCATAGTGCTGTCGTGCGGTTCGCATTTACACTCGCGGCATCATGAGCACGGTTTTGGCTAGGGAAATCAAGCGGATCGAACCCAGGATGCGGATTCTCGTCGCCGACACCCACTCCATATTTAGGATTGGGCTGAGGCAGGTGCTATCCGAGCTGCGCCCCGATATCGAGTTGATCGAGACGGACAGCGTGGATGGTGCGGTGACTATTCTGGATACTGACCCGGCGATCGACGTTCTGCTTATCGACCTGGCGAGCCCGGGCATGAACGGCGGCGCTGGCCTGAAACGTATGATGTCGGTCAACGAGTCGTTGCCGATCGTCGTGACCGGCGCCGATGCAAATCGGATGAACGCCATGCGCATGATCGACCGCGGCGCCATGGGATTAATCGCCAAATCGGTGACCGGCCCCGAGATTCTCGAGGTGTTGGACGCCGTGCTCGACGGACGGCTCTGGCTGCCGCGCGAGGCACTAGCCCAAGACGGCGTAATTAGAGAATCGGTCGGGAGCCGGCTTGAGCCGGAACAAGTTGAGCGGCTAAATCGGCTCACTCGGCGTCAACGCGAGGTGCTGATCCAACTCGTCGACGGAAAATCGAACGCCAATATTGCGCGGGCGCTCGGCCTTGCAGAGGGCACGGTGCGCATTAACGTGTCGTCGATCCTTAAGAGCTTGAACGTCAGCAATCGCACGCAGGCGGCAATCCTCGCAGCCCAGTATTTCGAGGGTTGAAAGCGATTCCTGGCCGTGGGGTCAGCTGTAGTCGTATCCGAAATCGAATTGCAAATGCCGCCGACAGAGCCTGGCGATGAAGAGCTGATCGGCATCGTCGTACCACGCGCTGGCGGCGCGGCTATCGAGCCGAACGGCGGGACGTGCGATTGCGGGGTTGGGCCGCTCGGCCATCTTTTCCTTCGTGGCGTCGGCAACGACCGTGGCAAGCAGATCGGGCGTGACCCCGTCGATCCCGAAGAATTCGCAGACCCACGCCAGCTCGCCCGCCGTGTCGGCGAGCAGGTCTTCATAGTGCAAAACGGCGGTGTGGGCCGGATCGCCCGCGACCACAGCACCCCAGCCGTTGAGGAACCGGAGCTGTTCCCAGATGTCGGTGTCGTAGGACTTGCCGCTGACGTCGCCGCGCAGGTAGGTCGAAAAATCGACGCGATAGTCGTCTTTCCATTTTTCGTAGCCGGGCCACCAGCGCGTCGCGCAGGTCGCGCACGCGCACGAGGGTTGGCGGCATCCTCAGCAGGCGGTTGGCGAGTGCCGAGCGTTGAAGGTAATGGGGCATGGAATGGGAGTTGACGATGCGCGGAATGCCGGCGTAACGCGGCGGGGCCTTGGGATGGCCGACGATTGAATCATCCTGAATGTGGGCAGGTTCTGGAAGGTCGTGGATGCGGGCAAGCGTCATTCCCAGCATGTACTTGACCCAGTGGGTACCCGACTGTTTGACGCTCGCCATAAACCCGTCGTAACTGTGCCGGCGGCGCAACGTCGCGCTGGTAAAGAGGCCGCGGTTGAGGCAGCGCGTACGAAAGCGCCACTCGGCCATTGTCAAGGAAAGATCCATCCGGGCCGACCAAATCGTCCTTCGGGCAGCAGAGCCTGCGTCAGACGATATCGACCAGTTCCATGGCAAAGGTCAAGTCTTTGCCTGCCAGGGGATGGTTGCCGTCGAGTTTGACAATATTCTCGACGAACGAGCCTAAGATGAACGGGACCATGATAAGAGACGCGGGCTAGCCGTCGACTACAACCCGGGTCGTTCAGGCAGCATGATGAACCCGGGGGTCCGGGGCAGCGCCCGGCGCGCAAGGCTTGGGGTTTGACAGGTTTTGGTGAGGTCTGGCACTCTGTGGCCCGCAAATTGAACTCACCATCTACTTCACTGAGGAGGACTGTCTATGGCAGTTGCCGCTCAATCCGTAAAAGCTGCCGCTGAGGGAGATGCGGTGCCTAAACGACGCGCGAGATACGCGCCGGCGAAGGGGCGCGGTGTGCCCAAGATGATCTACTTCGACAAGAAGGATGCGGCCGTCGACAAGATCGTCCGGGCGCTGCGGCGCAACAGCTGCTGCATCGTGCGCAATCTGGTCTCGAACAAGGTCATGGACCAGGTGATGAGCGAGCTCCAACCCTATCTGGACAAGACGCCCCACGGCGAGGGCGAGTTCGTTGGCCTGCACACCAAGCGGACCTCCGGCCTTGTTGCCAAGTCGAAGACGCTGGGCGAAAAAATGGCGGTTCACCCGCTCGTGTTGGGGGTGATGGACAAAATGCTGCTCGACCGCTGTCACAACTATACGCTCTCACCGACGCAGTGCGTTTCCATCGGCCCGAGCGAATCCCTCCAGCCGCTCCATCGAGACGACTCGATCTACCCTTTCAAGCATCCGAGCCCGGAATCCGTCATAACGACAGTCTGGGCGGGAACCGACATGACGGAGGAAAACGGTGCGACCCAGGCGGTTCCCGGCAGCCACAAATGGGACGACCGGCGGCGCGCAAAACGGCATGAGATCGTCCAGGCCGTCATGCCCAAGGGGTCAGCGATCTTCTATATGGGCTCGATGTATCACGGTGGCGCCGAGAACTTCACAGACGAGTATCGCTCCGCCATCATTTTGGGCTATTCGATGGGTTGGCTGCGCCAGGAAGAAAATCAGTATCTCACCTGTCCGCCTGAGATTGCGAAATCATTGCCCGAGAAGCTTCAGCGGTTGATCGGCTACGACCTCCACCCGCCGTTCCTCGGCTGGTACGAAATGAATGACCCGCATATCCTGCTCGAGGGCGAAAGGCCGACGGTGACCGCGGCGGGCGAGCTAACCGCCGACGGCGATAGCCAAAAGACGCTCCAGGTGGGGCGGATAAAGCGGACCGGCGCCTAGCGCAACCTCTTACGCCAGCGGCGGATCAGGAGTTTCGATGGCCGTCGTCACTGACACTACCGTCGATGCCCATCAACACAAGGCGCCGAAGCGGCGGGCGAAATACGCGCCGTCGAGCAAGCGCGGCGGCCCGAGGGTCGTCTATTTCGATAAGAAGGATGCAACGCCCGAAAAGATCGTCTATGCGCTCAAGCGTAACGGCGTGGTCATCATCCGCAAGCTGGTCCCGGGCAAGGCGATGGACCAGGTGGCCGCCGACCTGAGGCCCTATCTCGACAAGACGCCGTTCGGCGAGGGCGAGTATATGGGGGTGCGGACGAAGCGAACCTCGAGCCTGGTTGCGAAGTCGAAGACGGTCGGCGAGAAACTCGCGATTCATCCCCTGATACTCAAAACGGTCGACGCCATGCTGCTCGACCGCTGCCAGAACTACCGGCTGGCCACGACCCATTGCGTCTCGATCGCAAAAGGCGAGTCTCTCCAGCCGCTCCACCGCGACGATTCGATCTACCCCATGAAGCATCCGGGACCGGAAAGCGTCGTGAGCACGGTCTGGGCCATCACCGATTTTACTAAAGAGAACGGCGCGACCCAGGTAGTTCCGGGCAGTCACAAGTGGAATGACCGGCGGGTGCCCCGGCGCTCGGAGGTTCATCAGGCGGTAATGCCCAAGGGCTCGGTTGTGATCTACCTAGGATCGATCTATCACGGCGGCGCCGAAAACTTTACGGACGACTATCGGACGGGAATGGTCCTGGGCTATTCGCTGGGCTGGCTTCGTTCGGAGGAAAACCAATATCTGGCTTGCCCGCCGCCGGTGGCGAAGCATTTTTCCGAAAAGCTTCAGCGCCTGATCGGCTACAATCTGCATCCACCCTATCTCGGCTGGTATGAGACCAACGATCCCCACGTCCTTCTCGAAGGCAAGCGGGGCAAGGTGATGCAGGCCCGAGAACTCTATGTCGAGGGCGACACCAAGAAGACCCAGAAGCCTGTGGGCATTAAGCGAAGTTGAGTCGATGACGAGGAGGTGCCGGGGACCGGCATGAACAGATTACCCCTGCGCGAGGTCTCGGATGAGGACGTTCGGACCTTTTGGGAAAAAGGCGTGATCTGTCTGCGGAACGTCATCGACATGGACTGGATCGAGCGCATCCGCCACGCGTTCGACCGGATCCTCGACGAGCCCGGTCCGACCGATGAGAATCTCAATCCGGAAGGCACGCCGGGCCGCTTTGCGGTCGGCACGTTCATGTGGCTCCAGAATGAAGATTTTCGGGCGCTCGCCCTCGACTCGCCGCTTGCGCCCATCGCCGCCCGGGTGCTGCGCACCGAATACGTGAACTTCATGTTCGATTTCTATTTCGACAACCACCGCTCAAGCCATTGATATCAGTGGTGTAAATGCCAATTCGGCGAGCCTGAATCTCCGCTATTTATCCGGAGGTTACGGGCTTCGGTCAGCGCTCTGCCGAGCGCAGAGACCCGAGCGGTGCGACAACGGACAGCCTGAGATGGCAAAAGTCTCCTAACGCGGTTTCGGTGGTACGACAAGATCGCCCTTCATGCCGACGCGAAGGCGCGCTCGCTCAAGATGATGTTGCCGTTCCCGGAGGCCGCGGCGCCGGCTATTCCCGGGGTTGCGGCGTCTTCATATCGACCGCCGGCAGGCTCGTGTTCCCGGGCGACGGGCCCAATGTAAAGTCCTGGCACTCCTGGTAACGGGGCGTGAAACGGCGATTTACCGGCTGGTTACGGTAGAAGAAATGCGGGCGATCGAGGGCTTGAGATCGGCGCCGGAAGCATTCGCACTCCTCCACCTCGCCGTCGTCGAGGATGCGCTGGACCGATGCCCGGTCCGTGAGCGTGGCGCGGGGTTCAGCCCGGGGCGGAAGGCCGGCCGGTCGGCGCGCCGGTTCGTCCCTCCGTCCCCTCGCAGAGGATCGAACCGTGCTGGTCGTCCCAGCCGGCCGGAAGCCGCACCTCGTTGGCGAGCCGCTTTGCCGTCAGCCCGATGGGATGACGATCGTCGAGTATGCAGCCGACGATCTTCGGCGCGAGGAAGCCGAGCCGCAGGATCCGGCTAAAATATGAACTGGTGACCCCCGCCTCGGCGGCAAGCTCGCGCATCGTCCTGTCGCCACCGTGCATGACCATTGCCCGATACCGGTGAGCCTGCGCGAGAAGGCGATGCAGGCTGCGGTCGGGCACGGTCCTGCACTCGTTTTCGGCCCCCTCGACAATGAACCGGATATCCCGGCCGGTGCGCCTGAGCCGGGCGGGGATGGAAAAGGTGAAGGGCGGTCCGTCGCCCTTCGCCCGCTGTCCCGGTCCGGACCGGGCCGATCCCTCCTCCAGGAGAGCCCCCAGGGCAGAGGGCAGCAGCTGAAGCTCGACGGTATCCGTCCTCAACTCGACACGGTGGACGATCGCGTTGAGGATGGTGCGCCTTTCCGGAGCCGCCAGGCTCGGCCAGCGCCCGGCCATCTCATTCGCCCTGGCCACGACCTCGGCCGCACGCCCGGCATCCTCCCCGAGGCCGTCGACAGCCCCGAATATCTCCGCCCGGCTTGCGAGGAAGCGGCGCAACCGATCTTCGATCAGGCCTTCGAGTTCGCGCGCGGGCACGCGCCGGCCGCGGGATGCGCTCCCGCGCCGCCCTGTGACGAGGCTTTTGGAGACATAGTAGCGGTATCGGGTTCCCTGCTTGTTGGCATGGCTCGGGGTCATTCGCTGGCCCGTGCCGTCGTAGACCAGACCGGCCAGGAGGCTCGGCTCGGCCGCGTTTGCGCCACTCGTTCGCTCGGTCCGGTTTGTCGCGAGCTTCCGTTGCACCTGCTTCCAGAGTGTCTCGTCGATGATCGCGTCGTGTTCACCGGGATAGCTCTGTTCCTTGTGCACGATTTCGCCGCAGTAGATGCGGTTCTGCAGAAGGTGATAGAGCGCGCCGCGGGCCAGGGGCTTGCCGCCCGTCTCGCGGCCGTAGCGATCGATCCGAACCTTGCCGGCGACGCCGTCCCTCTCGAGCCTGTCCTGCAACGCGGAGACCGAACCCGTCTCGAGGTAGTGGCGGAAGATGTCCCGGACCGTCCCGGCTTCCTGTTCGTTGACAACCAGCTTTCGGTCCCGAACGTCGTAGCCCAGTGGTGACAGACCCCCCATCCAGAGGCCCCTCTTCTTCGAAGCCGCTATCTTGTCGCGGATCCGTTCGCTCGTCACCTCACGCTCGAACTGGGCAAACGAGAGCAGCATGTTGAGGGTCAGCCGCCCCATCGAGGTCGTGGTGTTGAACTGTTGGGTGATCGAGACGAAGGAGACCTCCTTCCGGTCGAAAACCTCGACGATCCTGGCGAAGTCGCCGAGGGTGCGCGTCAGGCGATCGACCTTGTAGACGACGACCGCATCGATCCCGCCGGTTTCCATGTCCGCGAGAAGGCGTTTGAGGGCGGGGCGCTCCAGGGTCGCCCCCGAGACCCCGCCGTCATCGTAAATCCCGGGCAGGCAGGTCCAGCCCTCGTGCTTCTGACTCGCAACATAGGCTTCGCAGGCCTCCCGCTGGGCGTCGAGGGAGTTGAAGTCCTGCTCCAGCCCTTCTTCGTGGGACTTGCGGGTGTATATCGCACACCGGACGCCGGGGCGTCCCTTCCGGCCCTCCTTCGGGCTAGTCGTCGTCATGACCCGTAACCGGCGCCCCGGCCCGCGCAGGCGATCGTCCGGTGACCCCGAAGAAGCGCGGACCCGACCAATGGGCGCCGGTGATCTCGCGGGCGATGGCCGAGAGCGAGCGCCAGGTCTTGCCGTTCCACTCGAACCCGTCTTCGCTAACCGCCACACTGTGGGTCCGGCCCCCCCATTCCCGGATCAGCCTGCTGCCCGGCTTCGCCCGGGTAACGCGCGCGCGCGCGATGTCGCCGTCTTGTGCGAGGGATCGCGTGAGGGCCGCGAGCCTGCGTTTCGTGGCGGCGCTGAACCCTCCCCCTGGGCCCGCTCCTGGATCTTCCAGGCAACACCCAGGATCAAAAGCTCGCGGGAGACCCGCTTCGGGGGTGTCGAGCGATAGAGCCTTCGCCACTCGGCACGCAGACCCGCGCCGTCCATGGGCTCCAGCGCCCGGAGTTGGGCAGCCACATCGAGAGATCTGGAGAGAACGGTCATGAGGGACGCCCTCGCTCCAGGGTGCGGCGGACGGGCGGGCAGGTTGTCGCCGCGTTTGCGGCCGGGAAGCCGGGTCGATCGGTCCGGTTCGGCGCCGCTACGAGGGGAGGAGGGCGTTCGGGTTTCGGTTGAATTTGCCATGGCGGGTTCCTTCCGTTGCGCGCGCCTGCCCGATGCAGGCGCTGTCACCGCCCAAAGCCCGGACTGTCTGGAGGTCAGGTCCGGGCCGGCGGTCGAAGGAATCCGGTTCGTCGCCGCGCAAGCACAGTGACGCTCTGTCGCGGCGTCAGGTCCAGTGGTTTCTCGATGTTTTTTGAAACCCGGCCGGTCTTGAGGAAACGGGTCGCCCAAGGCGTTGTCTGACTAACTGGACAGGAACTGAAGAACCTGCAATCCAGGCCTCTCAGGCGGCAAGTTGACGTCTATGGACGCCTTCTCCTTTCTGTTGGCGTTGATGACATCACCAACATGGTAGTGGCCTGCCCCCGATTAGTGGTCCAGCGCTTAAGTTAGAGTTTGGCGCGGGTTAAGTTGATGGGCCGCCCGTAGCCCCTCAACAGGGTAGGTTGGCCCCTCAACGTTTGGCAAGATGGTTTCTGGGGCCGGCGGTCTGTATCCGAGCGAGCTATGCGGCCGGATGGTATTATAGTGATGGCGCCATCGTTCGATCAGCACTTTGGCCTGCTTCAGTGTAGAGAAGATCTCCGTGTTCAGGATTTCGTCCCGGAGCTTTGAGTTGAAGCTCTCGTTGTATCCGTTCTCCCAAGGTGACCCGGGCTCGATATAGAGGGTCTTGACGCCGATCCTGCCGAGCCAGTCGCGGACGGCATGAGCGGTAAACTCTGAGCCGTTGTCGGAACGGATATGATCCGGCGGGCCATGTTGGACGAAGAGCTCGGTCAGACAATGGAGGACATTGTCCGAGTTCAATCTTCGCTCGACGACAACGGCCATGCACCGCCTGGTGAACTCATCGATCACGGTGAGCATGCGGAACGTCCTCCCATCGTGTGTTCGATCCATGACGAAGTCATAGGACCAGACGTGATTGGGCCAGCACGGCCGCAGACGGATGCAGGATCCGTCGTTGAGCCACAGCCTGCCCCGTTTCGGTTGCTTCTGTGGGAGCTTCAGCCCCTCCCGCCGCCAGATGCGCTGGACCCGCTTGGCGTTCACGTGCCAACCTTCGGTCCTGAGCAAGGCAGTGATCCGCCGATCGCCATATCTGCCATACTGGCTGGCCAAGCGGATGATCGCGGCCGTGAGGGCCTCTTCATCATCCCGACCACGGGGTCTCTTGCGCTGGGTTGAGCGATGTTGGCCTGCAACAGCACAGGCCCGTCGCTCGGAGATCCCCAGTTCGGCCTGGAGATGATCAACACACTGCCGGCGACGGGCGGGGCTTAGCAATTTCCCTCAAGCGCCTCTTTCAAGATCAGCTTATCCAACGTCAGATCCGAGATCGCCTTGCGGAGACGGCCATTCTCCTTCTCCAGGTCCTTCAGACGCTTGGCCTGGTCAGTACGAAGGCCGCCATATTCCTTGCGCCAGCGATAGTAACTCTGCTCCGATACGCCGAGCGTGCGACAAGCTTGACCAACCGACTGGCCCTGCGCCAAAGCCACCTCGGCTTCGCGCAACATGCTGATAATCCGTTCTGAGGTGTAGCGTTTACGGCTCATTTCGTCCTCCTTTCGAGGGGGCAAAATGCGCCAAACTCTTCAATAAATCTGGACCACTTTTAGGGGGTCACTCCACCCAGCCGGGGGCGGTAGAACGCCGTCTTGCGCAGGCGCACGCCGGGGATCAGGCCCTGCAGGATAGGCTCGTAGTCGTAATAAAGCTCGGCCACTGAACGCGCAAGCCGGTCGCGAGCCCGCGCTTACGACCCGGCGGTGGCGCCGGCGTGGAGGCCCTGGACGTAGTTGAGCGCGTCGTGGGCGGCCTGATTGGCCGGGTCCTTGCGCGCTTGGGCGGCCAGGTAGGCGAGGCTGAACTCCCACTTTTCCTCGTCGTTCAAGCCCACGTCCGCGGCCAGAACATTGGCGTAGTGAAGCGAGGAGAGAACGTAGTCGGTCTTGGTTTCGGGGTCGGGCCAGCGGCGGACGCATTCCATATAGCTCCCGCCGCAAGAAGCGAGAAACTCTTGCGGATCGATCGCGAGCGAGTCGTCTTCGAGGTCGGGATAGAGCAGAACGTGATGGGACGCGTCCGGCGCGGAGGTTCCCCCGGAGCCGTCGTCCGACTCTTGGCCCCATGAGGGAACGCGGATCACGACGCATCCCAAGGGATCGCCCCCGCAGGGGTCGTTCTCCAAGGGCTCGGAGAAGGGCGGCCATCGGATGAGCACGCAGCCGATCGGATCGCCGCCGCAAATATCCTCCGGCCCCTGGCCTCCGTCGCCCGCGTCCCGCCCGGGAGGGAGTTCATCGCCAAACAGAAAGGCAAAGTCCTCATCGTCCTGCAGGTCGAGCGCCTGCTGATGAATTGTTGCGGTGCTGGGCGGCAAGGAAAGGTCCGTATCGCCGGGAGGATCGAGCGCCTTCATCGCCTCGAACCCGCCCCGGCGCTCGTTGTACCAGGGGGGAGAAATCTCGCTCAGGAGCCTCTCGGCCTCCTCGTCGATGGCTTGGGGCGATGACTCGCCGCGCTCGGCGACGCGCTGCTCCAGGATAAGGTTGTAGGCTTCGAAAAGCTGATGGCGGGACAGCTTTGCGTCCTCTTCGGGCGTGTAACCGCCGGGCGGGATCGGCTCCGCCCAGACGGGCGTGATCTCGGTATAGAGCCGGTCGACCTCTTCGTCGAGCGCCTGGGACGAGCTATCGCCCCGCGCCGCAAGCCGCGCCTCGAACAGCAGATTGAAGGCCGCGAACAACCGGTGGCTGGTCAGGCGCCTATCGTTTCGGGGTCGAGCCGGGCACGGAAGGTGGCCTCGTGGTCGAGGGCTGCCGCGGACTCCACCCGCGCGGCCGCTTGAAGCGCAGCCGTTCGCCGGCTCCGGTAGTCGTCGAGCGTGGTGAAATAATAGTCGATGTTATCGGACAGGAACGCTTCGCTCTCGGCGCACTCGGCCATCAGCGTGCTATCCTGCGTGTCGACCGAGGCGCACTGGCTCTCGTGCTGTTCGATCAGGGGTTCGAGCGCCGCGGCGAGATCCTCGATCACCCAGTAGTGCGCCTCGAGGGATTGGGCCTCGGACGCCGAGACCCCGTCGGGGACCGGCTCGGGTTCGGGCAGGTATTGGGCGAGGGAAGGGGCCGGAATCGCGGCTAACAAAACGGCCAAAACCGGGACGATCGCCTTCATTCCTCCGCTCATGGCCCCACCTCGGTTTTCCTCCGTCCTCCAGAGTTCTCAGGGCGTCCAATCCGGCTTCATGATCAGTCACCGTTATGAGGTCGTCCAAAGCGCCTGCTTATTGTCCTAAACTCGCTTGCCCTACGCCTCGGTCTGTCCCAGGGTCCAGGAGTTCCACTCGCTTCGCGTAATCGTGCAGGTCGAGATGGCCACCGGTCCCCACGGTTAGGACCACTTGTCAGTTTAGGGTCCGGACCCATTAAGGGGATTCCCAAAGCGGGGCTGGCATGATTCATTGTCTCCAGCGAGGAGGCGATGGAAATGTCGGATTTCTTTTGGTTTTCGGATGCGCAATGGGCTCGGATCGCTTCGCTTTTGCCGATTCCCAAAGCGGGGCTGGCACGGATACGCGCGGCATGGCGCGCGTTGACGATCGCCGGGTGCTGAGCGGGATCGTCCATGCCCTGAGGAATGGCGGGCGCTGGGCCGACTGTCCGCGTGAGGTCTACGGACCGAAGAAGACGCTCTACAACCGCTTTGTACGCTGGGCGGAGCGCGGCATCTGGGAACGGATATTCAGCGCGCTGGCGGGCGGCGAAGACGCCCCCGACCGGCTGTTCATCGATTCAACCTGCATCAAGGTTCATCGCTGCGCCGGCGGCGGAAAAGGGGGGCCTTGGCCCATGGCATCGGCCGCACCAAGGGGGGCCGCAACACCAAGCTCCACGCTGTCTGCGATGCGAAAGGCAGGCCCCTCGTCCTGCTCCTGACACCAGGAAACGTCCATGATTGCAAGCTCGCCCAGCGCTGTATCGAAGCCATGCCGCCCGCCGCCGAACTCGTCGCCGACAAGGGCGATGACAGCAAAGCCCTGCGCGACTGGCTGGCAGAACGCGGAACCACGGCCGTCATCCCACCGCGCAAGAACCGCAAGGTCCAATACCATTATGACAAGACCGTCTACAGGCAGCGCAACATCATCGAGCGCATGTTTTGCCGCCTCAAGGACTGGCGCCGTATAGCCACCCGCTTCGACCGCAACATCAAAAACTTCATCGCAGCAATCGCCCTTGCCGCCGCCGTCATCTGGTGGCTGTAATGAGTCCGGACCCTAGATCATGTTCGCTGTTTGACGAGCGGCGATCGGCCCGTAGCCGCCAGGAGCGAAAGGCGGACCGCTGCGATGAGGCGAAACGGTCTGTGGCGCCAACGGTCTGTAACCGAGCGCACTGTGCGGCCTGCACCGAAGCTTGGTTTTGTGCCTTTGCAGACCTACCCGGTCACCGGTCGGCCAACCCATGTCGCCTGTTGACCCAAATCAGCCAGTGACTCTGCTGAGAGAGATCGAGCACTGGGTCTTGACCAGACAGCGCACGAAACCGATCAAATCGACGCGAAAGTCGCGAGCCATGGACGATGCGTCACGTTCAAATTGACGGAGGTGGCGGTGCTAACAAATCTGTTCCGAAAAATCCTGCGGTTAACCGCTGATCTGCGGCCAAGACCGGCTCCAGTTTGACTGCTGGATCGATCGCGGCGAAGAGGAGCAGTGTAGCCGATTTGCGGAGAAAACCACCTGAATTGGGACAAAGGGGGTGGCTCAAACCGAAAACCCTGATTCCGACCGAAGGTGAGGCATCGCCGCTTGCCAAACGGGCACGTCCGGATGCAGTCGGCTGCGGAATCTGAATTGTCGGGGAAGTGTTGGCTGGGATAATCTGGACTCACCAACGGGCCATTTGTATCTGACTCCCGTCCAGCAGTCGGGGGAACGAATGATGGAGACTCGTGTGGTCCTGCGATTCTTGGATCTTGTTTTGAATTGTGCCGGCGTGCCGAAGATTTGGCGGATTGGTCGCTACGTCGCGCTTGCCGCGACACTGGTATCAATCGGCGAGAGCCCCGCCCGCGCCCAGGATATTGGGCCGAGCGGTTGCGTAGAGGCTTCAGGCACCTGTGGCGACGGGTCCGGTGGCTCGGGCGGCGGTGGCGGCTCGATCTCGACGCCCAGTTCCCCATCAGGGCCGACGCTGCAGGAACTGCAGCAACAAAATGAAATCTCTATGCACGAGGCGAACGACTTCGGAATCGCCGCCTTTCGCCGCGGCAACTGGTCCGAGGCCATTGCTTATTTCGAGATGGCTCTGGAATACAGTCCGTATGATCCGGTCATAATGGAAAATCTCGCAGCGGCCCGCGAGCGCCTCGCCCAGGCTTCTTACGCCGCCGAGGAAGAGCGCCTCAGGCAGGCTGAGGCAGAGGCCGAGGAAGAGCGCCGCAGGCAGGCCGAGGCCGAGGCCGAGGCCGAGGCTGAGGCTGAAGAAGAGCGCCGTAGACAGGCAGAGGCCGAGGAAGAGATCCGCAGGCAGGCAGGGGACGAGGCCTCGGAGTTAGGCAGGCTCATGCTCTACGAAGGGCGTTGGGCCGACGCCGAGTCCTATCTCCGCGAATACCTCCGGACCAACCCCGGCGATCCTTGGGGCCACGCCCGGCTGGGCTACGCCCTGCTCAAACAAGGGCGCTACGCCGAGGCTCTCGAGGCCAATCGCCAGGCCGTCGAACTGGCGCCGGATGAGGCCGTGTTCCGCGGGGACCTCGTATTGAGCCTCGACAGATATGCCTGGACGCTCGTCCTAAACGGCACGGTCGCGGAAGCGCGTGCTCTGTATGCGGAGGCGGTCGGCGCGGCACGGGGAGATCCGGAGCTGACATCGATGCTCGAGGGCCTGCTGAACGAGACTTACCAGGCCGCCGCCTCGTTGCCGAATGGCGCGGCGGTGCGCGAGATGGCGGCACGGGCGCTGGTCCGGCTCGACCCGGCGTCCGTCTACAACCAGGTGCTTCTGGGCGAAACGCTCTTCGTAAACGGCGATTCGGCCGGCGCCATGGCCGCCTATTGGGAGGCAATCCGGTTCAGGCCCGACAGTCGGGAACTCTATAGTCACGTCGCCGAGCGGCTGGTCGAGATCGGCGATCCGAAGGCCATTCATGACGTATTGACGAAGGCCCTCCAGGCGGCGCCCAACGACGCCGGTCTGCACGTCCAGATGGGCGATTATTACCGGCGGATGGGCCAGCCGGAGGCGGCGGCGCGCGAATTCGTGCTGGCGCGGCAACTCGCCGCTACCACGGATCAGGGCGCCGACGAACCGGGCGCGGCGTTCGCGGCCGACGAAAACGACGCGATAGGCCAGGCCTGCGGGATCGCCGGGGTCTCCTCGATCGAGTGCCCGAAACCCCTCGAACTCTAGGGGATGGATGTGCGGACGAGATTCGATCGACAAATCCAAAGCATCCCTCAAGCAGCCCGAACGCCGGAAATAGCGGCCGTTATCGAAGAGGGACAAAAGATCATGCAACGCGTCGATGAGAATGAAGTTAGGCTCGAGGAAGCGCAGCTCACTCCTTCGAACACCGCGGAAATTACCCGGATCGAGACCGAGATCGAAGACGACAAGGAGCGACTCAAGGAGAAGGAAATTGAGCTCGCGAGCTTTAGCCTCATGCCCAAGATCGAAGAGGAGGAGGCAGAGCTCGGCCGGGACGAAGAGTGAGAGGCAGCGGCTGGAATGACGAGGTCGGAATTCGCGGGCGCGGCGCTCGCCCAGCAAATTTCCTTACGGAAGCAGCCTTGACTTAGGCAATCATGTAGGCACCGATGCGCGAGGAGAGCCTTTTATTATCTTGGCTTGTCCTAGGCGGATAATTTTGATTTCGGAGCGGAAGCGGGCCGTGCAATTTAGTTTCTACTGACGGGGAGTAAGCACATGTATTTCGGGAAAACCGCGCGGATTCATGGTCGGATAGGGGTGGCTGTCGCAATTTCAATTTTTATCGCCCTGTCCGGCTATGGGCCAATGGTCCCTCGAGCCCAAGCTTGGGAACATGATGGTCCCGGCTGGTACGGTGACATGGGCTACGAATGTTACGACGCTGACTGGTGCACGGGGGAATTGCACGGATATGTTGGCTTGCCGGTTGAGTGGAAGCCCAAGGCCCACTGCGTAGGAGGAGGCTGGAATTTTGAGCGTGTCGAAATCGTCACGGGTGGGCTGCCGCCGGGGCTGACTTTCGAAGACGGTAATATTGTTGGCGTGCCGGCAAGGGCAGGGACCTGGCATTTACGGGTAAAGTTCGTCGGCATGGAGTGCGCAGGCTCGTATTACGGCGACCATACTCAAGACCTCCACATTACGACGGAAGGGAGTTCGTCCCCCGGTTCCGTGTATTGAACCGGACATGAAGCAGGTTTGAGAGGGAATTTCGGGGCTTAGGCGTTGAGAGGGAATCCTTCCATACAGCCTATTTTGGAAGATTTCGGACGTCCAGAACTCCTTCTTGGGTCCGCTCTTGGCTGCAAACGGACGTTGGGCAAAATCCCCGCCGACCACCCCTCACCCCAGACTTTCCGGCAGCCCCAGCCGGGGGCGGTAGAACGCCGTCTTGCGCAGGCGGCTGCTTGGCAGCGGGCAGCTTGACCACCAGCTAAGCAGCGGCAATTCGTCGATGTCCGCACTTGACCCTTAGCGGACATCGCATTGATTGCCAGGGACGTTCGAGACTAAGGTGGACCAAATTCAGGACTGTAATCCCGGAGATCGTCCATAGAATTGCGGTTCGGCGAGGGCATCGGCTGAGAGGACTATGAAACCGGAATTGGACCGTTGGAACATGTGGGAGGAGTTCAGGTCTGCGCAGCAGGAAATCGTCCTGCCCGCGGGTACGGTAGCCCATATCGCCGTCACGATTCGCTATATCGACGTCGGCGATGCTCAACGCGGCACGATCCTGTTGATGCACGGGATACCGACTTGGGGATACCTCTACCATTCGATAATCCCGCCACTTGAGAATTCGGGCTATCGGGTCCTTGCACCGGACTTTCTGGGCCATGGCTGGTCGGATCGGCGAGACCGCTTTGACCGCTCCTTCCAAGACCAGGCGCGCATGATTACCGCCCTTCTGGACGCCCTTCAACTTGAGCGCGTGGACGTGGTGGGTCACGAAACGGGAGGCGCGGTCGCCCTTATCCTCGCCATCGAGCATCGGGAACGGGTCGATCGACTGGTTATCTGTAATTCGGTCTGTTACGACCGTTTTGACGACGACATGCTCGACTTTGGCCATCCTTTGCGTTGGAAGCATCGCCCGGTCGCGGATTTGGTACAGGCGCTCGAAGAGACTTTGGCGGCAGGTCTCTCGGACGACAACCGGCTCACGCCCGAGTTCCGGCAGGGTATCATTGCTCCTTGGGCCAGCGAAGAGGGCAAGCTGAGCCTGCTTCGAAATGCTTCTGCGCTCAATGCCAACCAGAGCATGGCACTCGTCGACCGCCACGGAGAAATCTCTGCCCCGACAATGATCCTGTGGGGGATGGATGGCCCGTGGCAGAAATCGGAAGACGGCAGGCAACTTGCTCGAGAGATTCCCGGCGCCGTCTTCAAACCGATCGATGGTGCCTCCCATTGGCTGCAACAGGATGCGCCCGACGAGTTCACGACGGCGCTGCTGGAGTTTTTCGAAGGGCCGTCCAACGATGAAATTCAGCCGGTACAGTGAACAACGCGGTCGAATTCGATCGTTAAACGACGGCTTTTTACAGGCGCGAATTCGAAGCAGTCATTGCGTTCAAGGCCGGGAACGGGTCGTTTACAGCCTTTCAGTGTGAGCGACAGGTGTCTCGATGAACGTCCGGAATTGGCTAATTGCGGACACGTCAGCATCTGACCCAAAGCGGACGGTTTAACGAAGGGAGGACTTGGATTCATGTCGATCGAGGAAACAGTACGTGCCCGCGGGCTCGCGTTGCCTGATCTCGAAACCCTGTGGAGGGTCAATCCCTCCAGGGCGCAGTATGTCTCGCACCTGCCGGTGCAGAACCTGCTCTATCTTTGCGGGTACCTGCCGTACAAAGACAACAAACCCTACCTTACAGGCGTATTGGGGAGGGACCTAACGGTCGAGCAGGGGCATGAAGCGGCGCGCTACGCCGCGTACTGCCTTCTCGGCGCAATTCGCTACGCCCTCGGCGACCTCGACCGGGTCGACCGCTTCGTACAGCTCATCGGTTACGTGAATTCCACACCGGATTTTTCCGATCAGCCCCTGGTCATCAACGGTGCGGCCGATCTCCTGGTGGACCTCTACGGCGAGCGGGGCAAACCGACACGGGCGGCGATCGGTTGCCAGGGGTTGGGCGGCGGCCACTCGATCGAACTCGTCACCGTAATATCGTTTACCGGGGATGGGGTACGCCCACCGCTCGACCGCGATAAATACAGGCCGTAAGTCACTGTCGGGCCGTTTTCACGTTTAGCGGCAAACTGGGAGCCCGCGATCGACGATTGTGACCGATATTCGCTATCGAGGCTCACGGCGAAAATTTGAGAGTCCAATTAATCAGTGAAATCTTGGCGTCAGTACGTCCGCTTATGGCTAAAAGCGGACCATCCATTGCGTGGCTGAGAACGACCGCTTATGACCCCAAGCGGACAATTTGGCGAAGCGGACGCAGGCTCAAACCGAGGGCCCGCAACCGCCTTTACCGAACATCACTCAAAACGTGAGCCTTTTCGGTAAAGCATTAATGTCAATGGCGGAGCAAAAAGGGACCACCGTGGCGGTGTAAGAAGGGACCGCTTGGCGGCTGCGGGCTTGTCCCCGTAGTCCATGGGCGGGCCCCACGTGCGACGCGGCGTGCCCTCAACAGGCCGACGC